>NZ_JBNAFR010000002.1:0-633572 GCF_049800775.1 Dinoroseobacter sp. S375
CGAGGTCACCACTGGCGCATCATTCGTGCCGGTGATGGTGACGCTCAGGGTCTGGGTCGCGGTGCCCCCGAGCCCGTCGGAGACGGTGACCTCCGTGGTCTCGGTGACCTCCTGGCCCGCGGCGAGGGACTGGGCGGCGTCCGGGTCGAGCGTATAGCTCCAGGCCCCGTCCGGGGTGATCGCAAAGGCGCCGAGCGCGGTGGCGGCACCCCCCGACCAGCTGAGCACGGCGCCGGTATCGGGATCGCTCGCGGCGAGCTGCCCGCCGGTGACATCCGCCGGCCCGTCCTCGGTCAGCGCCCCGGCGGCATCGCCCGGCCCCGAGGTCACCACTGGCGCGTCATTCACAGGCGTGACCGTCACCGAGATTGTGGCCAGATCCGTACCGCCCGCACCATCATCGACTTCGACCGTAAAACTGTCCGTGCCGTTGAAGTCTGCATCGGGGGTGTATCGATAGGTCCCGTCCGACAGCAATGTGACATCGCCATTGGTCGCCGGATCCTCGAGCCGGTAGATCAGCCTGTCGCCATCCACATCCGTGCCAAGGATCTGCCCGGTGATCGCGCTTTCCTCGGGGGTGGAGATCGCCACATCGTCCAGCACCGGGGCATCGTTCACCGGGGCCACGTTGATCACAGCCTCGCCGAACCGCACGGCGACGCCGTCGACCTCAACCCGGTAGGTGAAACCGTCCTGGCCGTTGAAATCCTGCTCGCCGCGATAGACGAAAGATCCATCCGCAAGCAGGGTCACGGTCCCGTTCGTTGGCGAGGTCATCAGCACATAGACTGCATCCCCCATGGGCGGGGGCAGGGCACCGTCGATCCCATCGGGATCATCCTCAATCCCGTTGAAGAAGAAGACGGTGTCGTCCGGGTCTGTGCCCGTATCCTCCAGCGAGATGAGCAGACCATCGGAGCTTGGGGGCGTTGCGGCCGGTGCGGTGGGCGCGGGGGGCGCCAGACTTGCCAGCACAACAGGCGCGGGGCCGTCATCGCCGCTCAGGGGGTCCGTCGCCGAGGCCAGCGCCACGACCGGGGGCAGGGCGTCGCCCGGGGGCGGCGGAGTTGCGCCGGGCACGATCTCGTCGCCCGCGGCCACGCGGCCAAGCGCGGCGCGCAGGGCATCGGAGGCCTCGGCAATCAGGACGGAATCCGAGGCGACATCATTGGTGCTGCGGGGCACTTCGAGCGCCAGCCCCCGGTCCGGTGAGAGCACCCATTTGGTGTCCGTTCCGGTGATTTCGGCCAGCGGGTTGCCGTCCAGATCGAACACCTCGATCCGCCCGAGTGTGCCATCGAGGTCCCGGGTCAGGGCCAGCTCGACCGTGATCACGCCATTATCGGACTGGATATCCGCCAGAACGGTCGTGCCGCGGATGCCCATGGTGGCGGCGGGGGTCTCGACCTCCATCCCGCCCGTGGGCGCGATCTGCCCGGCGATGAAGACAAACCCGCCCTGGATCAGGCTGAAGGTGGCCGAATTGTCGGTTTGCCCCTCGTTGTAGATCAGGGCATCGATCACCATGCGCGCATCGGCGGCGAGGGTGAAGATCGTGCCATCCACGAAGGTGACGGACAGGATCGTGTCCTCGCCGGTCTCAAGTACATCGCCGAGGAAGATCGGTGTCTGCAGGTCCAGTTCGACCCGCGTGCCATTGGTGCGCTGGACCGCGGCCTCGCCGCTCAGGGTCTCGACCACGCCGATCGGTTGCGGCTGGGGCAGGGGACCTTCCTGGGCCCATTGCCCGGGCGCTTCGGGGCCCGCAAGCCGCTCGACCAATCCGCCGCGCAGCACGGCCCCGTTGGGCGCGACCAGATCCCCGGGCGTCGCCTCGCGGAAATAGTCCGTGACCACCCGGGTCGGCTCGCCCTCGATCTCGATCCGCAGATCCGGTCCGGCCCGGTCAAACTCCGCCTCGAAGAGCCGCGCGCTCGGCACGGGGATCCCGGCCCCCTCGGACGCCGAGAGGGGTTCGATGCGCGCGGCATCCAGGGTCTCAAAGGTCTGCAGCGTCAGGGCCATGGAAAACCTCGGATCTCTCTTGCGGGTGGCAGGGCCACGTTAACCAATCCAGACGGATTGCCCCAGCCGAAACCGGACCGCGCCGTCAAGACGGTGAGGCTAGCCGAGATTGCGCCGATTCTCTGCGATCTGCATCACACTTTTCACCCGCCCTTCCCGGCGGGCGGGGCCGCGTGGGGCCTTGACCCGGCGCGGAGGGGCGGTCTTGATACCAAGACCCCGGGCGCGGCCCCGGTTTTCGAGAAATGTCAGGACCCTAGGCATGGCGGGATGGCTCAGACAGCAGGCGACAGAGGGTCGGGTGCTGGGCGTTGCGCTGATCGTACTGCTGCTGGGGCTGCGGGTTCTCGACCCGGTCTGGGTGGCCGATCTGCGCCATACGGCCTTTGACACGTTTCAGCGGGTGAACCCGCGCCCGCAGGTGCCCCAGCCCGTGGCGATCATCGATATCGACGACCGCAGCCTGACGGAAATCGGGCAATGGCCCTGGCCCCGCACGGTCTTTGCCGAGATCGTCACACGGGTGCAGCAGGCAGGCGCGGCGGCGCTGGCCTTTGACGTGATCTTTGCCGAGGCGGACCGGCTCTCGCCGCCCAATCTGGCCGAGGCGCAGAGGGATCTGGATCCGGGTTTTCGGGCCCTGCTTGCGGATCTGCCCGATCACGATGCGCAACTGGCCGATGCCCTGTCCCGCACGCCGGTGGTGCTGGGCCAGACCAGCGTGCGCCATGCCTCGCGCCCGCAATCGGCCGAGGCGGCACCCGCCCGCCCGGTGCCCCATGCCTTCATCGGGCCGGATCCCACACCTTTCCTGCAGCGTTACCCGGATCTGGTGCAGAACCTGCCGGAGCTTGAGGCCGCCGCCGCCGGGCGCGGGATCTTCACCGTGCGGCCCGATCCGGACGGGATCTATCGGCGGCTCCCATTGGTGATGGAGGTGGACGGCGTTCTGCGCCTCGGTCTCGCGCCCGAGCTCTTGCGTGTCGCGACCGGGGGGCAGCCCTTTGCGGTGCGCAGCAACGCGGCCGGTGTGGACGGGCTGGTGGTGGCGGGGCAGGTCATCCCGACCTACCGCGATGGCACGGTCTGGCCGTGGTTCGGGCCGAGCCTGCCGGGGCGGTTCGTCTCGGCGGTGGATCTGGTCGAGGCGCGCGTGCCCGCCGGGCGTCTCGCGGGCCATCTGGTCCTGATCGGAACCTCGGCCATCGGGCTCGAGGATTACCGGCCCACGCCGCTGGGTGTATCCATGGCCGGGGTGGAGATCCATGCGCAGGTGCTGGAAAACATCCTGTCCGGCACGCTCCTGAGCCGTCCGAACTATACCATCGCGGTGGAGCTGACCGTGGTGCTTGTGCTGGGGCTTCTGGTCGTGCTGCTGGTGCCAAGGCTCGCGGCGCGCTGGGTCGCGGTTGCGGCAGGGGCAATCCTGCTGGGTTGGGTCGGGACAAGCTATGCCGCCTTTCTGCAGGCGCGCCTGCTGCTGGACCCAAGCTTTCCGGCGTTGGCGCTTCTGCTGCTGTTCATCGTCATGGCGGGCGCGAATTACCTGCGCGAGGAGCGGGCCCGGCGGCGCATCCGGGGCGCGTTCGGCCAGTATGTCTCGCCCGATCTGGTGCAGCGCCTGACCGAGCGCCCCGAGGATCTGGCCCTTGGCGGCGTGGCGCGGGAGCTGACGCTGCTCTTCACGGATGTTCGGGGCTTCACGGCAATCTCCGAGGGGTACAAGGAGGACCCCGAGGGTCTGACGACCCTGATGAACCAGCTGCTGACCACGCAATCCGAGGCGATCTTGGCCGAGCGGGGCACCATCGACAAGTTCATGGGCGATGCGGTTATGGCCTTCTGGAACGCGCCGCTGGACCATGCGGATCACGCGCAGGCTGCCTGTCGCGCGGCCCTGCGGATGCGAGACGGGATCGCGGCCCTGAACGCCCGCCGCGCGGCTGGGCCGGGCACGCCGCCTGCGCCGCTCAATGTGGGGGTCGGGATCAATACCGGGCTTTGTGTTGTGGGCAATATGGGCAGTGATACGCGGTTCGACTACACCGCCCTTGGGGATCCGGTGAACCTTGCCTCCCGGCTTGAGGGGCAGTCCAAGATCTATGGCGTGGGAATAGTGATCGGGGCCGAGACCGCGCGCGCGGTCGAGGGGGCGTTCGCAACGCTGGAGATTGATCTGATCCGCGTGGTGGGCAAGACCGAGCCGGTCCATATCCACGCCCTCCTGGGCGACGAGGCCGCGCGCAGCGCGCCGGATTTCCTCAGCCTCGCGCAGGAAAACGGGCGCATGCTCGACGCGTTTCGTGCCCGTAACTGGGACGGGGCCGAGGCGGCGCTCATCCGGCTGTCCCCTCTGGCGCCGCGCTTCGGGCTGGAGGGGTATTGCGCGATCTATGCCGCCCGGCTCGCACAGCTGCGCGCCACACCCCCGGCGGAGGATTGGGACGGCATTGTGGATGCCACCACGAAGTGAGCCCTAACGCTCGCGGAAGGCCTCGGATTGCGCGCGCAGAAGCGGCTTGGCCAGATAGTCGAGCACCGTGCGGCTGCCGGTGCGGATATCCACGCTGGCCTGCATGCCGGGCAGGATCGGCAGGGGCCGGTCGGGATCGCCGAGAAAGCTGTCCCCGGTGCGGATCTCGGCGCGAAAGACAGGCACGCCATCGGCGTTCAGGATGGTGTCCGCGCCGATCTGCGTGACCTCGCCTTCCAGGGCGCCATAGATCAGGTAGTCATAGGCCGTAAGCTTGACCGAGGCGGAAACGCCCGGGGTCACGAAGGCCACATCGCGCGGTCCGATCTCCACCTCGATGAGCAGGCTGTCATCGAGCGGCACGATCTCGACCACGGGCGCGCCGGGCTGGACGACCTCGCCGATCGTGGTGGTGGTGACCCGGTTGACGGTGCCGCGTACCGGGGCGCGCAGCTGGGTCCGGGTCACGCGGTCGGTGGCCGCGCGGAGGCTCTCTTCGACCACAGCCAGATCGCGTTGCACATTCGTCAGACGCTCCTGCGCCGTGAGCACGAAGGCCGAGCGGGCTGCCCCGATCAGGTTCTCGGCTTCGCGCAGGGCTGCCTCCAGAACAGGGGCGCGGGCGGCACCAATGGCCAGATCCCCCTCCAGATCCGCCTTGCGCGATTGCAGGCGCAGCACCTCGATCTCGGGCACGACCCCGCGCGCGGCCAGATCTTCGGTCAGGGCGATTTCCGCCGTGAGCGGGGCGAGCACGGCGCGGATCTTGGCCTCTTCGGCGCGCAGTGTCTCCAGCTCTCCGGCCCGCTGCGCGCGCTGATCGGCGAGCACGGCGAGCTCGGTCTCAAGTTGCAGGCGGCGGGTGCGCAGGACCTGCTCCTCGGCGGCCACGGCTTCGGGGGCCCGGGCGCGCAGGGCTTCGGGGAAGACGGCCTCCGCGCCGCTGGCCTCGGCGCGCAGCCGCACCGCCTCGGCCTGCAGCGCGGTTTCCTGTTCCACAAGCTCGCCCTGCCGGGCCGCGAACCCGGTATCGTCGATCTGCACCAGCGGCGCGCCCGCATCGACCACCATACCCTCGCGCACCGAGATCGCGCGCACGATCCCACCCTCAAGGCTCTGGACCACCTGCACCTGCTGGGCGGGAACCACCCGCCCGGGGCCGCGCACGACCTCTTCGATCTCGAACATCTGGGCCCAGCCAAAGAACCCGGCGATCCCCAGCACGATCACCCAGAGCAGCGCGCGCGATCCCCGCGCCGGGCGCACGCCCTGCAGCGCGCCGGGATCATTGCTGAACTCTTCTTCGATGCGCTGTCCGAACATGGCCTATTCCGCCGCTTTCTTGCGGGCGGCAGCCTGCAGCTCGGCGATGACCTGCGCGCGTGGGCCGTCCAGCATCTTGCGCCCCCGGTCGAGCACCACATAGCGCGGCGCGATCCGCGCCAGCGTGTCCTTGTGGGTTGTCAGCAGGATGGTCTTGCCCTCGGCGGCAAGGCCCTGCAGCCCCGAGATCACGATCGCCTCCATCTGCTGGTCCATGGCGTTGGTCGGCTCGTCGAGGCACAGGACCGGCGGATCCCGCAGCAGAAGCCGCGCCAGCGCAAGCGCCTGTTTCTGCCCGCCCGAGAGGCGATTGCCCCGCTCGCCCAGGTCCATCTCCAGGCCCTCCGGGGTCTCGGCGACAAAGCGGGTGAGCCCGACAAGGGTCAGCGCGCGGGAGATCTCGGCCCCCGTGGCCTCGGGACGCCCGATCAGAAGGTTCTCGCGCAGGCTGCCAGTAAAGACCTCGGGGTCCTGGGGCAGGTAGCCGACCCCCGCCCGCAGATCCGCCGGATCGTATTGCCCGATGCCATGCCCGTCGATCAGGATCTGCCCCTGCGCCGGGGTGATCAGCCCGCAAAGCAGGCTCGCAAGCGTGGTCTTGCCCGAACCGACCCGGCCCAGCACCGCAACGATCTCGCCCGGCGTGACCGTCAGGTCGATCTCGCTCAGCGCGGGCTGCGCAGCGCCGGGATAGCTGTAGCTGACCCCCGCCATCTCGATCCGCCCCTGGACCAGTTGCGGGCCGCCGCGCACCGGGCCGGGACGCTCTTCGGGCAGGGCCATGAAGTCGTTCAACGCGGCCATGGATTTCGCCGCGTATTGCGCGCGAAAGATCGTCTGGGCGATGGTGCTCAGGGGGGCGAGAACGCGGCCCGCGAGGATATTGGCCGCGATCAGTGCGCCGATGGTGATGGCCCCGTCAAAGATCAGGAAGACCCCCCAGATCACGGTGATCACGCTGACGGCCTGTTGCACCGCGAAGCTGCCGGAGGTGGCCACGTTGGACCAGACGCGGGTCGCGCCGCTGACCCGGGCGGAGGCGGCGACGGCGGCCTCCCATTCGCGCTGCATGACGGGCTCGGCGCCGAGCGACTTGATGGTTTCGGCCCCGGTCAGGGTTTCGACCAGAACCCCATGGCGCTTGGTCGCGAGTTTCTGCGCCTCGGCGGCGCGACGCCCCATGGGGATCTGCGCCAGCGCCGCGATGAGCAGCACCACCGGCACAGCGCAGAGCGGCACGAGCGCCAGCGGCCCCACCAGCCAGAACAGAACCGCGATGAAGAGCCCGACAAAGGCCAGATCGATCACCGAGATCACGCTGGCGGAGGCAAAGAATTCGCGCACATGCTCGAAATCGCGGATCGTGTTGACCAGCGCGGCGGCCCCGCCCGGGCGCTGGGTCATGCGCAGCGCCATGGCGTGACGAAAGAGCTCGGCCCCGACCTGCAAATCCACGCGCCGCCCGATGGTCTCGACCATCCCGGCGCGCAGGGCTCGCAGGATCATATCCAGCAGGAGTGCGATGCTGACGCCGATCGCAAGGGTCCAGAGCGTGACGAAGGCCAGGTTCGGGATCACCCGGTCATAGACGTTCATGACGAAGATCGGCAGGGCGAGGCTCAGAAGGTTCAGGCAGAACGCCGCGATGATCACCTGCCCCCATCCGCGCCAATTCGCGCGCACGGGCCCCCAGAACCAGTGCTTTGGGGCTTGCGCCTCGGCCACGGTGTCGGGGGAGAGGCGGGTATCGGTTTGCGGCGTGGCGGGCGTGACCAGTAGGGCGCGCGGCTGGAAATGCCGGCGCAGCTCGGCCTGGGTCACCGGTTCCGCCGCGAGGTCCTTGCGCACAAGGCCCAGCCCGTCCCCGTGGCGCACCAGCACGGCCACATCGCCGGACTTGGCAAAGACGAGACAGGGCAAAACCACCGGATCGAGGCTGCCCGGCGCGTCGTCGAGCAACCGGCTGCGCAGGCCCAGCTGGGACAGCGCGCGTCCCAGCATCTCGGGCTCGGTCAGGGTGGCTCCGGCGGGCAGGGCGGCCGCAAGGGCGGTCTCGGAATAGGGCCGCCCGTGATGGGCGGCAAGCCAACGCAGGATCCAGCTGTCAGGCACCGGACCGCTCACTCCAGCGCGGGGATCTCGGTGGCAAAGATCGCTCGCGGTTCCACCAGGGCCCGCGCCTGAAAGGTCGGCTCAAGGGCGATCTCGGACTCCGCGATCCCGAAATGTGCCGCCAGCCTGCTCTGGGCGGCGAGCACACGGAACTGGCTGAAGGCGAAACTGGCATCGGTGCTGATCTTGCGGAACTCGACATTATAGAGCGCGCGCTCGGCCTCCAGCACATCCAGGAGGGACCGTGACGAGGCGGTGAACTCCTCGCGGAACTGGCGGACGATCTCGCGGTTGGCGCGCAGCTGGCGGTCGGCGAGGATCGCGCTCTCGGTGTTCGATTGCAGGCTGGACCAGGCGCGGCGTGCGAGCTCCTCGACCTCGCGCATGGTGTCCTGCCGGGTGTAGAAGGCCTGCGAGTTGCGGGCGATCAGGGCCTTGTCCTCGGCCGAGCGCCCCCCGGAATAGAGCGTCCAGTTCATGCGCAGTCCGAGAAAGGCGTCGGTCTCCGATCCGCGCTGGCCATCGCGGTTCTCGCCCTGGGTCACCCCGGCATTGAGCGTCACCTGGGGCAGGCGCGCGCCCTTGGCGATCTCCTGTTCATAGACGCTCTGGTCGATGGCGCTCTGGGCCTGACGGAGACGAAAGCTGTTGCGCAGCGCGGCCTGGATCAACGCATCCTGGGTCGCGGGCAGGTTGTTCAGGCGGGGGATCTGCATCCCGCTGCCCGGAGTGGCGCCGATCACCCGCTCGTAGCGGGCATTGGCGTCGCGCAGGGATTGGCGCAGTTGCACGATGGCAAGCGAGGCCGCCTGCAGCCGGTCATCCGCGGTCAGCGCGTCACTGGAGGGCAGTCGCCCGCCCTGCACGAGGGCGCGGACTTGATCGGCGATTTCGATATGGCGGTCGAGATTGCGCTGCGCCGCATCCACCAGCATCCGGTGGCGGACCACGTCGAAATAGGCCTCGGTCGCGTTGAGCGCCATGGTTTCGGAGGCATCCAGCAGTTCGAAGATGCTGCCATCGACCCGGGCGGCACTGTCATAGATCCGGTTGGCGCGCTGGAACCCGTCAAACAGGGTGAGCTCGGCCCCGAGCCCGAGCTGCGCCGTGCCCTTCCACTCGCGGTTGTCCTCGTCGGTCAGCGAGCCCGGATTGTCCACCCATTCCGCCCCGGCCTCGCCAAAGGCCGACACCGTGGGCAGGTAGGTCCGCTCCAGTGCGATCAGGTCGTAGGCTGCGGCGCGCATCTCGGCGCTGGTGGCCTGCAGGGCGGGATTGGTGGTCAGGGC
The DNA here is from genome assembly GCF_049800775.1 of Dinoroseobacter sp. S375. Classification (NCBI taxonomy): domain Bacteria; kingdom Pseudomonadati; phylum Pseudomonadota; class Alphaproteobacteria; order Rhodobacterales; family Roseobacteraceae; genus Dinoroseobacter; species Dinoroseobacter sp. S375. The sequence continues at coordinate 9,226 of NZ_JBNAFR010000002.1, forward strand.
CGCGCGCACGGCCTCGTCGAGCGAGGCAGCGCCCGCACCCTGCGCCGGGCCGAAGCAGGCCAGAGCAAGGCAGACCGCATACGCCCGACGCTTCAGGCCGCGCAGATCCCTGCGCGTTCGAGCCGCTTGAAGCTGGCCTTTGGCTGTCACCAAGTCCTCCTCCGGGTGCTGCCGGTGGTTAAACACTGCCCGTGATGCGCCTGACGGAGAACGCAAATCCCTGCCCTTGCTCATGGTTAAGCCGAATTAACCCGTGAGGCCGGGGGCAAGTCAACGGCGCAATGGTCCCCGCAGGGCGTGGATCTGTGCGGCGTTGCCGGGCAGTGACGCCTGACGGGGCGGGATCTGCGCCCGGTCACAGATAGATCATCGCGACCATGGCCAGATAGGTTGCCTGATGCAGGGCCTGATCCGTGCCGGTGATATTCCAGAACCGTTTCTCGGTCGGCCCCGCGCCCGAGCGTTTCACGGCCTGCTCCTTGATCCAGTCGATATGGTAATGCACGACGCATTCCACGAGGCAGATCGCCAGCACCAGCCCGAGGGAGATCGGGGCCAGCAGTCCAAGGATCACCGCGCTCGCGCCACCATGCACAGCCGCATGGGCCCAGCCGCCCGGATGCCCGTACTGCCCCTTGTTCTCGACCATCCAACGGGTCTGCCAGAAAAAATCCGCCATCAGATGCTTGAGCTGCAGCAATAGCAGCGTCACAAGCATGGCCTCACCGCTCATGGTCACACACTTTCCCGTAACATCAGTGTTGTCCGGTGGATTTTTTCGGACAGGGTAATCGCAATCATCTTGTGCCAGGCGGCCGCCAGAGCGGGGTCCTCGCTCAGAACCGCATCGAGAGTGCCCGGATCTATACGATACACAACCGCCGGCGTTTCCGCCACCACATCTGCGGTACGTGGCAAACGGGCATAGCTCGCGATCTCGCCGACAATCGCGCCCGCCCGGAGGGAGCGCACGCGCATCCGGCGTCCATCGCTCAGATGGGCGAAGACCGCGAGCCGCCCCGCTTCGATTACGTAGATATCCTCGTCCTCGGCGCCATAGGTGATCAGGGTCCTTCCCTCGGCCACGTCCAGACGCTGCATCCGGGTCAGAAGCCGCGCGGCCAGCGCGTCATCCTGCAGGGCGTCGGCAATCGCGCTGCGGGCGGTATCCGCCCAGGGACCCGCCGCGTGATCGGCCAGAAGCCTGTCTTCGGCCGCCTCCAGTGCCCCATCGACCGAGGGGGCGAAGACCACAGCTGAGCGGTCGGTCAGCATCGCCTCGATTCGCAGCAGGGCCGCCGCCAGTTGCGGTCGCGCTCCGGCGATGACGATCTCGGTGCCATGCTGCTCGCCGAGATATTCGAGCTTGCGCATCGCCGCGAGGGCCGCGCTGTCCAGGGCCGAGACCTTGCGAAAATCGAGGATGATCGTGTCCGGGCGGTTCGGACGCCCAAGCGCGGCGCGGATGTGGTCCAGCACCTGTTCGACCGAGCCGAAGAACAAGAACCCCTGCAATGTCAGGGTCAGCACCTTGTCCGCCTGTGCGTCCAATTGGTCGGTCTGGGCCGGGCCGCGATCCACGGCGCTGCGCTGTCCGGTGAGGTCGCGCAGCTGCGTGACCACCGGCAGCCGCGCATAGCTGATCGCAAAGATCAGCGACGCGGTCACGATGCCGAGCGCGATGGCCGGCAGGATCCCGAAGAGGACCGTGACCACCACGATGCTCAAGGCAATGGCCCAGTCCGCTCTGGGCTGGTCGCGCCACTGGCTCAGCAGCCAGCGCGACAGGATCGTGCCCCCCATATAGATCAGCAGGGCCGTGGCCACGAAGGTTGGCGTGAAGGCCACGATCTCGCCGGCATAGACCAGCCCGACGCCCAGCCCGACCACCAGCACGATCCGTGTCATCGGCCCACGCGCGCCGAGCAGGCTGGCCGAGACTGTGTTGACCGACGAGACATAGCTGATGCTGCCACCAATCAGCCCCAGCGCCACATTGGACAGGCCCGTGGCCGAGAGCGCGCCGCGCGTGTCGATCTCGCTCCGCAGGGCCAGCTCGATCCCGGTGAAGTTCAGCATCGCCCCCAGCACGCCGATCATGGCAGCGGCGAGGATCAGGGGCGTTTGGGCCCAGAGCGTGTCCCAGTGGACGGCCGTGAACAGGGCGGGTGACCAGCCGATGGCGTCGCTGCGGCTCACCAGTGGTGGCAGGAAGTCCAGCGCCCGGGCGTCCTCGGGGCTCAGCCCCTGCCAGGCCAGCACCGCGTAGAAACCGCCAATGCCGAGCAGGATGCCGAGCATCGGACCCAGATCCACGCGCCACCGGGCCAGCAGGCCCATCGCCCCGGCCAGACCCAGGGTCAGCGCGATGGCGAGACCATGGGAGGCCCCGGCCTCAAGCAACCCGTGCAGGCTCGGCTCCGCGGCGCCGGACACGCGGTAGAGCCCGGCGAGGACGAGGATCATCCCCGCGCTGGCGAGAAACCCGGCCGAGACCGGGTGCGGCATCAGCCGCACCACCCGGCCCAGATCCAGCGCCGAAAGGGCCAGCATGGCGCTGCCGAGCACAAAGGCCGACGCCCCGAGCAGGGCGAGCATCGTCGCCACGGCCTCCGTCGGGGTCAGCCCGTCGATCCCGCCGGTGGCCAGCACGATTGCCGCAGGCAGCAATGCGGCCACCGGCACGTTCTGCAGCGCGCCCACGGCCATCCCCGGCATCCCCCGCACGCAGGCCATGGCAAGGGTCGCGATGATGCAGCTGATGATCAGAAGCGATGTGCTCAGCCCCACGCCGAGGGCCAGCGCCCCGGTGAAGAGCAACCCCGACAGGGCCACGGCCTGACAGAGCAGGTTGAACGCGACGAGCAGTCCCGCGATCAGGGCAGCCAGACCATCGCCCTTGGGCGCGGCACGCGGGTCCGTGGCGGTGCCCAGCGTCTGGTCCCCGGGCAGCTCGGTCAAGCGTGCACCATGTCCGCGATCCCGCCGCCTGCGCGCGGGCAGCCTTGCACGCCGCGCGCAATCGGCCCGGCGCGACAGGACCCGGAAGGGCGCGAAGGCGGGAAAGACTGGTGCATGACTGGTCGCAAGACCCCCGGGGCAAGACAGGCATCGGATACAGGGCCCATCGCCCCCTCCGGGGCGCAGCGAGGCTGCGCTCCGGGCCTGAGGCTGGCATGGGCTGTAACCTCCGTCAACAGATCTGACCATGAGGTCCAATTTCGTAGCGCCCGATGTGGTGGGGAGGTCCCTCAGCGCGGCGATGACCGCGCCCGCATGGTGTCGCCGGATCCGGCGCGGATCTCTGCCCCGGACAGGTGAAGCCCGACCGCGCCGTTCGCGCGCGCAGAGGATCGCGGGCCTGGATAGGGCCGTTGAGCCTAACCGGCACGCCGATCCGCATCCGTTTGTCGAAAGCCGCCCTGATCGCCCTGTGCCGGTGCGGCTCCGCCCTGCGAGGCGCGGCAACAAGGGCAGGGGCGGTGCACGGGGCGACCCAAAGGCTCCGGCTAGCCCCGGCCAGAGGAACACACCACCGCGCGGCGGCGTTGCACAGTTTCAGGCCCCGGCGCCGTTTCTGTGCGAATGCGCAGGGCGGCTCGCGCGCTCACGGCGTTTTCAGGGCGCTCGGCGGCGCGTAGGGTGCCGATCCGATCAAGGAGCCCTCCCATGACTGCACCCATCGCAGATATCGTTACCGTCACCGATCTGGTGAAATCCTATGAGGGCGGTTTCACCGCGCTCAAGGGCGTGTCCCTGTCGATCCGCGAGGGCGAGATCCTGGCCCTGCTGGGCCCGAATGGCGCGGGAAAGACCACGCTGATCTCGACCATCTGCGGGCTCAGCACGCCGACATCGGGCACCGTGACCGTGGGCGGGCATGATGTGGTCACCGCCTTTCGCAAAAGCCGAGCGCTTGTGGGGCTCGTGCCCCAGGAACTGACGCTGGAACCGTTCGAGACAGTGCTGGCCACGGTGACCTTCTCACGGGGGCTCTTCGGGAAGCCGCGTGACCCGGCCTATCTGGAAAAGATCCTCCGCGACCTCAGTCTTTGGGACAAGAAGGACAACAAGATCATCACCCTGTCCGGCGGCATGAAGCGCCGGGTGCTGATCGCCAAGGCCCTGTCCCACGAGCCCCGGGTGCTGTTTCTCGACGAGCCCACGGCGGGCGTGGATGTGGAGTTGCGCCGGGATATGTGGCGCGTGGTCGAAGACCTCAAGGCGGCAGGGGTCACGATCATCCTGACCACGCATTACATCGAAGAGGCCGAGGCCATCGCCGACCGGATCGGCGTGATCAACAAGGGAGAGATCCTGCTGGTCGAGGACACTGCCGGCCTGATGGCGCGGATGGGCCGCAAGGAGGCGGTGATCGACATCGCCGAACCCTTGAGCGCGCTGCCGGACAGCCTCGCCGCCCATGACCTGACCCTCGCCGCCGAGGGCTGCCAGATCATCTATGCCTATGACACGCAGGCCGAGCGCACAGGCATCCGCCGGGTGCTGAACGATCTCGACGCGGCAGGCATCACCATGCGGGACCTGTCGACCCGTCAAAGCTCGCTCGAAGAGGTCTTCGTCTCCCTTGTCCACGCGCCCGAGGAGGCCGCGCCATGAATTTTGCCGCCATCCAGACCATCTTCATCTACGAGATGAACCGGTTTTTCCGGACGATCACGCAAAGCCTGATTTCGCCGATCGTGTCGACCTCGCTCTATTTCGTCGTGTTCGGCGCGGCCATCGGCGCGCGCATGGAAGAGATCGAGGGCACTTCCTATGGCGCGTTCATCGTGCCGGGGCTCATCATGCTCTCGGTGCTGACGCAATCGGTGTCCAATGCGAGCTTCGGGATCTACTTCCCGAAATTTATCGGCACGATCTACGAGATCCTGAGCGCGCCGATTTCAACCCTCGAGATCGTGATCGGCTATGTCGGGGCGGCGGCGGTGAAATCCCTGCTGATCGGATTGATCATTCTGGCCACCGCGTTTCTGTTCGTGCCGCTGCAGATTGCGCATCCGGTCTGGATGCTCTGCTTTCTGGTGTTGACCTGCATTTCCTTCAGTCTGCTCGGCTTCATCATCGGCATTCTGGCCAAGAATTTCGAGCAGTTGCAGCTTGTCCCGCTTCTGGTGATCACGCCGCTGGTCTTCCTGGGGGGCAGCTTTTACTCGATTTCGATGCTTCCGCCGATCTGGCAGACCGTGACCCTGTTCAATCCGGTGGTCTACCTGATCTCGGGCTTCCGCTGGGCGTTTTTCGGCACTGCGGACGTGCCCGTGGTCTGGAGCATTCTGGCCATCCTCGCCTTCACGGCGGCCTGTTTCGGCGCGATCTGGTGGATCTTCCGCTCGGGCTATCGCATCCGCGCCTGAGCTGGCGGAGGCCGCGACGGGCGGCAATGCAGCAACAGTATTCCCGGTCCCGCATGCGCGGTGCCTTGTCGCTGGGGGAGGAGCGGCTTACATCGCCCTCCATGAAAAGATGGCTGCCCTTCGTCAAAAAACACCCCACCGTCTCGGTCGTCCGCCTGCAGGGCGCGATTGCCGCGACCGGTCGCGGGACCCTCAATGACCCCGGTGTCGCGCCCCTGTTGGAGCGCGCCTTCTCCAAGGGCAAGCCCGCGGCGGTGGCGCTGGTGATCAATTCACCCGGCGGCTCGCCCGCGCAATCCTCGCTGATCGGGGCGCGGATCCGGCGGCTCTCGGAAGAAAAAGAGGTGCCGGTCTATGCCTTCGTCGAGGATGTCGCGGCCTCGGGCGGGTACTGGATCGCCGCGGCGGCGGATGAGATCTGGGTGGATGCCACTTCGATCGTCGGCTCCATCGGGGTGATCTCGGCCTCCTTCGGCTTTCACGAGTTGATGGAACGTCAGGGGATCGAGCGGCGCGTCTATACGGCGGGCAAGGACAAATCCATGCTCGACCCGTTCCGGCCCGAGCGCGAAGAGGATATCGCGCGGCTCAAGGCGCTGCAGGCCCAGCTTCACGAGACCTTCAAGGGCCATATCACCGCCCGGCGCGGCGCCAAGCTGCCCGAGGACCGGGATCTCTTTACCGGCGAGGTCTGGATCGGTCAGCAGGGCATCGATGTGGGGCTCGCTGACGGGATCGGCCATCTGGTGCCGGTGATGAAGGACAAGCTCGGCGACAAGACCCGTTTCCGCGTTTACGGGGCAAGGCGGCCTCTGGTCAGCCGGTTCGGGCTCTCGCTGGTCGAAGACGCCCTTGCGGGCCTCGAAGAGCGCGGCCTCTGGGCCCGTTACGGTCTCTGAGGAATGATATTCAAGATCGTCACCGGATTTCTCGTCGGCATGGCCATTCTGGCGATGTTCGGGAAATTGCGTCTGCCCTATGTCGGCAAGGTGGCGTTGAAGAAACCGACGAAATGCAGGTCCTGTGGTCGCTATCTGCTGTCCAATGACCCCTGTGGTTGCGGCAAGGGATAAGCGCGTATGGATTTCCTTTTTGCCGCCCTCGGGCTGGTTATCCTGGTTCTGGCCGGGGACAGTCTGGTCAAGGGGGCCGTCAATCTCAGCCTGAGGGTCGGGATCCCGGCTCTGATCGTGTCGCTGACCATCGTGGCCTTCGGCACCTCTGCGCCCGAGCTGCTGATCTCGATCGCGGCGGTCGAGGATGGTGCGCCGGGGCTTGCGCTGGGCAACGTGGTGGGCTCGAACACGGCGAATGTCCTTCTGGTGCTGGGGATTCCGGCGCTGCTGGCCGGGCTGCACACGGCCGATTGCGATACCAAGCGCAGTTACATCCAGATGATCGCGGCGACGTTTCTGTTCATCGCCGTCTGCTTTCTGGGCCCGATCACATGGATCCATGGGCTGGTGCTGCTGGCGGCGCTGGCCTTCATGCTGGGCGATGCCTTTCGCGAGGCACGGGCCCATCGCAACGCGCAGGAAGATGACGAGGAGGAGGTCGAGGGCGCGGATCCCGACATGCCCTGGCCCCGGATCATCCTGTTTCTGGTGCTGGGCCTTGTGGGCCTGCCGCTGGGCGCGGATCTGCTGGTGGATGCCTCGATCAACATCGCCCGGGCCTTTGGCATCTCCGAGGAGGTGATCGGTCTCACCCTCGTGGCCTTCGGGACCTCGCTGCCGGAGCTGGCGACCACGGTCATGGCGTCGATCCGGCGTCAGGCGGATGTGGCGCTGGGCAATGTGATCGGGTCGAACATGTTCAACCTGCTGGCGATCATCGGCATCACGGCGCTGGTGGGCGAGATCCCGGTGACCGCTGAATTCCTGCGGTTTGACCTCTGGGTGATGCTTGGCGCATCGCTCCTCTTGATCCCGTTTGTCTACCTTCGCAAGAACCTCACCCGGGTCGCCGGTGTCGTCTTGACAGGTCTCTATGCAGCCTATGTGGTGATGCTCCTAACGTGAGGGGCGGGACATGACGAAATCGGCATTGGTCACCGGGGCGGGCAAGCGCCTCGGGGCGGCAATGGCGCTCTATCTGGCGGAGCGGGGCTACGATCTGGCCATCCATTACGCCAGTTCCGCGTCCGAGGCCGAGGCGGTGGCCGACCAGATCCGGGCGCTGGGTCGCAAGGCCGTGACGCTGCAGGCGGACCTTCTCTCGGAGACGGATATGAGCGGGCTGGTACCCGCGGCGGCGGCGGAACTCGGCCCGCTGAGCGTGCTGGTGAACAATGCGTCGATCTTCGAATACGACACGGTGCAGACCGCAACGCGTGAAAACTGGGACCGCCATTTCCAGAGCAACCTGCGCGCGCCCTTCGTGCTGACCCAGGCCTTTGCGGCGCAGGCCCCCGAGACCCAGACGGATGCAAACGGGGAGCCTCTGGCCAGCAGCCTCGTGATCAACCTGATCGATCAGCGGGTGCGCAAACTGACCCCGGAATTCATGACCTATACCCTGGCCAAGATGGGGCTCTGGGCCTTCACCCAGACGGCGGCACAGGCGCTCGCCCCGCAGATCCGGGTCAATGCGATCGGCCCCGGGCCGACCCTGCGCGGCGGGCGGCAATCCGAGGCGCATTTCGCCAAGCAGCGCGCCGCAACCCTGCTGGAACGGGGCGCGGACCCGGCGGGGATCACGGCGGCGCTGGGCTATTTCCTCGACGCGCCGGCAGTCACCGGGCAGCTGCTCTGCGTGGATGGTGGCCAGCATCTCGCCTGGGCCACGCCGGACGTGATCGGGGTCGAATGACGTTGGGCCGGACAGCGCCCAATGTCAGTTTTTTCCGCCGCATGGCCTTGACTTGTCCACGGTGCTTTCGCAGCTCAGGAAACACGTCATGATTCTGTCACAGAGTTTGACACTCGGAGTGTCAACAGAAATAAATACGTGAAAACAAATGCTTAGGGCGTTGATCATTTTTTAATCAAAGTGAAGAACCCCTAAAAAACAAAAGGAAAAATCCGGTTGAAGGAAACTTGCCCCCAGAGTTATCCACACAATCCGTGGACAACCTTGGTCAAGCAATTTCACGGGTGAGTGGTATGGCCGAACCTGATCAAAAAGATGCAGAAAATCCGGAGTCCCTGACTGGACATGCCTGCATCCAGGGCTACCTGCGCACGCTCGACAGCTCGCCCGGCGTGTACCGGATGCTCGATGCGGAGAGCCGGGTCCTCTATGTCGGCAAGGCCCGGAACCTCAAGGCGCGCGTGTCGAATTATGCGCGGATGACGGGACATTCGGCGCGGATCGCGCGGATGATTTCCGAAACCGCATCGATGATGTTCCTGACCACCCGGACGGAGACCGAAGCGCTCCTGCTGGAACAGAACCTCATCAAGCAGCTCAAGCCGCGCTACAACGTGCTGTTGCGCGACGACAAGAGCTTTCCGAACATCCTCGTGGCCAAGGATCATGCCTTTCCGCAGATCCGGAAACATCGCGGGCGCAAGGCCGACAAGGGCGCTTATTACGGCCCCTTCGCCAGCGCAGGCGCGGTGAACCGGACGCTCAACCAGTTGCAGAAGGTGTTCCTGCTGCGGAACTGCTCGGATTCGATGTTTGCCAGCCGGACGCGGCCCTGCCTTCTTTATCAGATCAAGCGCTGCTCCGCGCCCTGCACCGGCGAGATTTCCGAGGCTGACTACGCGGCGTCGGTCAAGGATGCCGAGCGCTTCCTGTCGGGCAAGTCGACGGATGTGCAGGAAAAGCTCGCGGCGCAAATGACCCAAGCCTCCGAGGAGATGGAGTTCGAGCGCGCCGCGGCCCTGCGCGACCGCATCCGCGCCATGACCCAGGTGCAATCGGCCCAGGGCATCAACCCGCGCACGGTGTCCGAGGCGGATGTCATCGCGCTCCATCTTGAGAGCGGGCAGGCCTGCGTGCAGGTCTTTTTCATTCGGGCGAACCAGAACTGGGGCAACCGGGATTTCTATCCGCGCACCGGCTCCGGCGCGGAAGAGCCGGAAATCCTCGAGGCGTTTCTCGGCCAGTTCTACGACCAGAAGGACCCGCCCCGGCAGATCCTCCTGAGCCACCCGATCGAGAATACCGACCTGATGGCCGCCGCCCTGACTGAGAAACTCGGTCGCAAGGTCGAGATCCTCGTGCCCCAGCGCGGCGAGAAGGCCGAGTTGATCGAGAGTGCGGCGCGCAATGCCCGCGAGAGCCTCGCCCGCAAGATGGCCGAGAGCGCCACCCAGACCAAGCTGTTGCGCGGTCTGGCCGAGGCGTTCGAGCTGGACGCGCCGCCCAAGCGGATCGAGGTCTATGACAACTCGCACATCCAGGGCACCGATGCGGTGGGCGCGATGATCGTGGCCGGGGCGGACGGGTTGCTGAAGTCGCAATATCGCAAGTTCAACATCCGAGGCGATGACCTGACCCCGGGGGACGATTTCGGGATGATGAAGGAGGTGCTGTCGCGCCGTTTCAAGCGCCTGCTCAAGGAGGACCCGGACCGTCAGAGCGAAGCCTGGCCGGACCTCCTGCTGATCGATGGCGGCGCGGGGCAGGTCTCGGCCGTGGCCGAGATCCTCGGCGATCTCGGGGTTGAGGATGTGCCATTCATCGGTGTGGCCAAGGGGCTCGACCGGGATGCGGGCAAGGAGGAGTTCCACCGCCCCGGCGCCCGGCCCACGGCGCTGCGCCACAATGATCCCGTGCTCTATTTCGTCCAGCGCCTGCGGGACGAAGCGCACCGCTTTGCCATCGGCACGCACCGGGCGAAACGGTCGAAATCCGTGGGGCGCACGCCGCTGGACGAGATCGCCGGGGTCGGGGCCACGCGCAAGCGCGCGCTGCTGGCGCATTTCGGCTCGGCCAAGGCCGTGAGCCGGGCGAACCTGTCGGATCTCAAGGCGGTGGACGGGATTTCCGAGGCGATGGCGCAGACGATCTACGACTTCTTTCACGCGCGCGGGTAGGTCGGGTTAGAACGCTTTGCGGGCCTTCAGCGCGGCCGTGATCGTCCCGTCATCGAGATAGTCGAGCTCGCCCCCGATGGGCACGCCCTGGGCGAGGCTGGTGACGCTCGCCCCGGTCCCCTCCAGCACATCGGCGATGTAATGGGCGGTGGTCTGACCATCCACGGTGGCGGCCAGGGCAAGGATCACCTCCGTCGCGCCCTCGCTCGTCACCCGGTCCTTGAGCTGCGGGATGCGCAGCTCCTCCGGGCCGATTGCGTCCAGCGCCGAGAGCGTGCCGCCCAGCACGTGGTAGCGCCCCTTGAACACGCCCGCGCGTTCCATCGCCCAGAGGTCGGCGACATCCTCCACAACGCAAATCTCGCCCGTCGCGCGCTTTTCCGAGCTGCAGATCTCGCAGATATCCTGCGTGCCGATATTGCCGCAATTCAGACAATCCCGGGCGGAGGCGGCGACCTCCTGCATCGCGGCGCCCAGAGAGCCCAGAAGCCGCTTGTTCTTGCCCAGAAGAAACAGCACCGCGCGCCGTGCCGACCGCGGCCCCAATCCGGGCAGCCGCGCCATCAGGTCGATCAGGGTTTCGATATCCTTGGGCGCGGTGCTCATGGCTCAGAAGGGCAGTTTCATGCCTTCGGGCAGGTTCAGCCCCTCGGTGACCTTGGCCATCTCTTCGCGGCCCTTGTCGAGCGCCTTGGCCTGGGCGTCCTTGATCGCGGCGAGGATTAGGTCCTCGGCGACTTCCTTTTCCTCGGGATTGAAGATCGATGGATCGATATCCAGCCCGGTCAGCTCGCCCTTGGCGGTGGCGGTGGCCTTGACCAGCCCCGCGCCGCTCTCGCCGGTGACGATCATCGTCGCGAGGTTTTCCTGCATCTCTGCCATCTTGGCCTGCATGTCCTGCGCCTGCTTCATGACCTTGGCCATGTCGCCAAGCTGTCCCAACCCTTTGAGCATTGTGAGGTTCCTTTCCGGTATCAGTCGTCTTCGAAGGGGTCCCATTCATCCTCGACCTCCGGCAGCGCCTCGATGGCGGCTTCCTGGGCCAGATCGGAATGGGAGCGAATTTCAGTGATCTTGGCCTTGGGGAAGGCCGCGAATACGGCGGCCACCATCGGATGCGCGAGGGCGGCCTTTTCCTGTTCGAGCTTTTCCGCGTCGCGGGTCTCGGCAATGGTCGGCGCGTCGGCCTCGGAGACAACGCTCACCGCCCAGCGGACCCCGGTCCATGTCTGGAGCCGTTGCGCGAGCCGCGGGGCGAGATCGCGCGGCGCGCTCTCGGTCGGGGCAAACTCGATCCGTCCGGGGCTGTAGGAGGCAAGGCGCAGGCCGCCTTCGATCTCGACCAGCAGTTTGACGTCCCGGCGGGTGCGGATCAGTTCGACCACATCCTGAAATCGGCCATACCGGGCAAGGGCGTCCTCGGCGGGGGCGGCCATGGCCAGTGCGGGACCGGCGGCCCCCTGCGCGCTGACCCCACCCCCGGCGGGGGCCGCGCCGCCCTGTTGCGTGCGGGCGCGGGCCGTGGTGCCGCCACCGCCCTGCGGGGCGGGCGCACCGCCGCCTGCGGGCCCCGGGGGCACCGGCGTGTTCTGCAGCTTGCGCACCAGATCCTCGGGGGAGGGCAGGTCGGCCACATGGGTCAGCCGGATGATCGCCATTTCGGCGGCCATCATGGCGTTGGGGCTGATCGCAACCTCCTCCAGCGCCTTGAGCAGCATCTGCCACATCCGCGTCATGGCCCGCATGGGCAGGGCCTCGGCGGCGGCCTGTCCCCGGGCGCGTTCATCGGGGCTGACCGTGGGGTCCTCGGCGGCTTCGGGCGTGATCTTGATGACCGAGACCCAGTGGGTGACCTCGGCCAGATCCCGCAGCACCGCCATCGGGTCGGCCCCGTCGGAATATTGGGCCGAGAGTTCGGTCAAGGCGCCCGCCGCATCGCCGCGCATCACCAGATCAAAGAGGTCCATCACCCGTCCGCGATCCGCCAGCCCCAGCATCGCTCGGACCTGCTCGGCCGTGGTCTCGCCCGCGCCATGGCTGATCGCCTGATCCAGCAGGCTCATGGCGTCGCGCACCGAGCCTTCGGCGGCCCGGGTGATCAGGGCGAGCGCATCCTCGGCGATCTCGGCCTTTTCCAGATCCGAGATCCGGCGCAGATGGGCGATCATCACCTCCGGCTCGATCCGGCGCAGGTCGAACCGCTGGCACCGGCTGAGCACGGTGACGGGGACCTTGCGGATCTCGGTGGTGGCGAAAATGAATTTCACATGGGCGGGGGGCTCTTCGAGCGTCTTGAGCAGCGCGTTGAACGCACTGGTCGAGAGCATGTGCACCTCGTCGATGATGAAGATCTTGTAGCGCGCCGAGGCCGGGGCGTAATGCACCGAATCGAGGACATTGGCGCGGATGTCGTCGATCTTGGTCTGGCTCGCGCCATCCATCTCGATCACGTCCACATGCTGGCCCGCCATGATGCCCCGGCAATTGTCGCATTGCCCGCAGGGATCCGTGGTCGGCCCGCCCGCGCCATCGGGGCCGGTGCAGTTCATGCCCTTGGCGATGATCCGCGCCGTGGTGGTCTTCCCGGTGCCGCGAATGCCGGTCATCATGAAGGCCTGGGCGATCCGGTCCGCCTGAAACGCATTGCGCAGGGTCCGGACCATGGCGTCCTGTCCGATCAGGTCTGCAAAGGTTGCCGGACGGTATTTCCGCGCCAGCACCTGATAGCCGTTCTCGTCGGTCTCGCTCATATCGCCCCGTCTGACTCGCCCACGCCGCAAGGTAGGCGGGCGCAGGGCCGAGGTCCAGCGCCGTGGCCCATTCCGGACGTCGCGGTCGCCCGGGGGGCCGCATTCGGGGCGTTTGCAGGCCGGCGCGGTGGGCGCGCGCGCTGAACATCGGCGAAAGGGGGAGAGGTGAGAGGCTGGACAACGACCCAAGCGGGGCTCGTTACGGCTGCTTCCTTCCGGATCTGACCGGGTTGGCGAGGCGCTCGCCCGCGCCAACCTCTCGAGCGGGTATATACGGATCCCAAGCCCCTGCCGCAAGAGGGTGTTCCGCGCGGGCAATTGTGTGTCGCGGGCAGACATGGCAAGGATCGGGAACCCCATTGGAAGGCCCCCCGCATGCCCTTTGAAGATCAGATCACCTTTGGAACCTCCGGCCTTGACCGCGCGGCCCATCTGCGGGGCGATGCCGAGGCGCTGGCCCGGCTGGCGGCGGACCCGGCGGCGCGGTCTTTCGCCTTCTGGCGCGGCAAGCCCCTGATCGGCCCCGACGGGCTCGTTGCGCTGCCGTTGGTGCATCCGGTCTTTGCAACGGCGACCGAGGCCCCGATTTTCCTCGGGCTCGACGAGGCGGGGCCGCGCTTTGCCCGGGATCTCTCGGGCTGGGAGCCGCCGGAGCCCACGGGCGAGCTCGACAGCTTTCTCGATCGCAGCGAGCAGCAGCATCCGGACCTGCCCGAGGGCGAGGTTTTTGCCGAGCTGCGCGGGATCATGACCCGGCTCACCCGGCGCGAGGCGGAGTTCGCGGCCTCTGCCCGGCAGGTGATGGAATGGCACCGGACCCACAGCTTTTGTTCCATGTGCGGGACGGCCTCCGAGGTGACTATGGGCGGTTGGCAGCGCCAGTGCCCGTCCTGCGGGCGGCATCACTTCCCGCGCACGGACCCGGTGGTGATCATGCTCATCACCCATGGCAACAAGGTGCTTCTGGGCCGTTCGCCCGGCTGGCCCGAGGGGATGTATTCCCTGCTGGCGGGGTTCATCGAGCCCGGCGAGACCATGGAGGCCGCCGTGCGCCGCGAAGTGTTCGAAGAGGCGGGTGTCCGTGTCGGCGCAGTGCGCTATCTCGCATCGCAGCCCTGGCCCTATCCGGCGTCGCTCATGATGGGATGCGCGGGCGAGGCGATCAGCGAGGAGATCACGATTGATCCCGTCGAGATCGAGGATGCGATCTGGATGAGCCGCGAAGAACTCTTGCAGGTCTTCATGGGCGCGCATCCCAAGATGCGCGAGCCGCGCAAGGGCGCGATTGCCCATAGCCTGCTGACGGCCTGGCTGTCGGATCGGGCGGGCGACTGACGAGAACGGAGACAGAGGACGCGATGCAGTTCAAAGCCTCAGAGGTGGTGACCGGCCCGGTCGAGGATGTGTTCGCAGGGCTCAGCGACATGGCCCATTACGAGCGGATGGCGCTGGAAAACGGGATCGAGGTCAAGCGGCTCGACAAGCTGCCGCGCCCGGGGCCCGGCATGCGCTGGCAGATCCCGTTTCGGGCCCGGGGACGCGACCGGATCGCCGAGATGACGCTCGTGACGCTCCATGCGCCGCAGAAGATGCGGTTCGAAGGGGCGGTGCAGGGGCTGCAATTCGAGGTCGATGTTTTGGCCGAGGCGCTGGACCCGAATGCCACCGAGATCACCGTGGCGACCAAGACGCGGGCCAAGTCGATCACCGCCAAGGTCCTGTTGCAATCCATGAAACTGGCCCGGGACAGTCTGAACAAGGGTTACCGCCAGCGGGTGCGCAAGGCGCTGCGTCAGCTCGAAGACCGGCTCCACGCCGGGGGCTAGGGTGGGGCGGCCCCTGCGGGCCCGCCGCGCTCAGTCGCGCCGCAGATCCGCCGGGTAGACGCCCAGAATTTCCAGCCGCGAGGTGAAATAGCCCAGTTCTTCGAGGGCGAGCTGGACATTCTTGTCCTCCGGATGGCCCTCGATATCCGCATAGAACTGGGTCGCGGTGAAGGAGCCGCCGACCATGTAGCTCTCGAGCTTGGTCATGTTGATGCCGTTGGTCGCGAACCCGCCCATCGCCTTGTAAAGCGCGGCGGGGATGTTGCGCACCTCGAAGACGAAAGAGGTGATCATCTTGCCCGGGCCCCGCCGGGACAGGTTCATCTCGGGGGCCATGATCAGGAACCGGGTGGTGTTGTTGTCATGGTCCTCGATATGGCGCGCCAGCACGTCCAGCCCGTAGATCTCGCCCGCAAGTTCCGAGGCTAGCGCGGCCTGGGCCGGATCGCCGGTCTGGGCGACCTGCATCGCGGATCCGGCCGTGTCCGCACCGGTCACCGCGTGGATCCCGTGCTCTTGCAGGAAGGCGCGGCACTGGCCAAGCAGCACCGTATGGCTCTGGGCCGAGCGGACCTGGTCCAGCGTCGTGCCGGGCACGGCCAGCAGGTTGATATGCACACGCACGAAGGCTTCTTCGATGATATGGAGCCCGCTTTCAGGCAACAGACGGTGGATATCGGCGACCCGGCCATAGGTCGAATTCTCCACCGGGAGCATGCCCAGCTCGCAGGTCCCGTCATGCACGGCGGCAAAGACATCCTCGAAGGTCCGGCAGGGAACGGCTTCGGCGTCGGGGCGGGCATCGTGGCAGGCCTGGTGCGAATAGGCGCCGGGTTCCCCCTGAAATGCGATTTTGACTGTCATGGCGGGCCTCTGTCAGACGCCCGGCCAAGGTTCAGTCGGGCGTTTGGTCGCGGTATCTATACCTTGCCCTCGGGGAGGGGAAGCCATAGTTACCGTGCAAATCTTGCAGCTGGTGGTAGCAACATGTTCGATACTATGACGATGACAAAGGTTGTGGGTGGCTTCTGCGGCGCGCTCCTCGTGTTCCTGTTGGGCAGTTGGGCGGGCGGAATCCTCTACGGCACCTATGGTGGCGGCCACGGGGATGACCACGCCCAGGCTTATTCCATCGATACAGGTGAGAGCGACGCCGTCGTCGAAGAAGTCGTCGAAATCCCCTTTGCCGAGGTGTATGCCGCTGCCGATGCCGGCGCGGGCGAGCGCCTGTGGCGCCAGTGCCAGGCCTGCCACAAGCTGGAGCCGGGCGCGAATGGCGTTGGCCCCTACCTGCACGGCATCGTTGGCCGGCCCAAGCACGCCGCTGACGGTTATTCCTATTCCGACGGCCTGCTGGCCACGACCGGCGACTGGTCCCCGGAAAACCTCAGCTCGTTCATCGAGAACCCGAAGGAATACGCCCCGGGCACCAAGATGGCCTATCGCGGCATGGGCAAGGCCGAGGATCGCGCCAACCTGATCGCCTATCTGGCCACGTTCCAGTAACGCAGCCACAGGTTCACAATGCCGGAGGCCGCCGCAAGGCGGCCTCTTTTTTTGTGGCCGCCGGGACTCCGTTTTTTGTTTTTTGCTCGCGGCGGCATACTTCCTCGTGAAATGCAGGTGAGAAGGCTTGAAAGACCCGCGCGCGGCTCTTTAGCTTTAAGGACGGGCACGCCAGTGCCGCCATTGACACGTTCAGGAGGACATTCATGCGACATGCCAAGGCGCCCACCGGCGAGGTGACATCCCCAACTGACAGCCTCTCGCGCTGGACCGCTCCGCTTGCGCTGGGCACCGCGATGGCGCTGGCCGCGCTGCCGGCGCAGGCCGAGATGATCACCGCCCATGGCATTTCCACCTTTGGCGATTTGAAATACGCCGCCGATTTCCCGCATCTGGATTACGTGAACCCGGACGCGCCCAAAGGGGGCGAGATCTCGGTCTGGGCCTTCGGGTCCTTCGATTCCATGAACCCCTACACGCTCAAGGGGCGTGCGGCGGGTCTGTCCTCGGTGTTTTTCGAAAGCCTGATGGCAGGCACCGCCGACGAGATCGGCGCGGTCTATTGCCTGCTCTGCGAGACGATCAGCTATCCCGAGGACCGCTCGGAGGTGACCTTCACCCTGCGCGAGGGCATCACCTTCTCCGATGGCTCCCCCCTGAATGCCAGCGACGTGGTTTTCTCCTATGATCTGCTGCTGACCAAGGGCCTGCCCTCTTTCCGCGCGCAGCTTGCCCAGAAGGTCGAGAGCGCCGAGGCGCTGGATGACCGCACGGTGCGCTTTGTCTTCAAGCAGGACATCCCGACCCGCGACCTGATCTCGGATGTGGGCGCGCTGCCGGTCTTCTCCGAGGCGTTCTACACCGAGAACGACCGCGATTTCGAAGAGACCTCGCTGGAGCCTCTGCTGGGCTCGGGGCCTTACGTGCTGGGGCGGATGGATGTGGGCCAGACCGTGGTCTACACCCGCGACACGGATTACTGGGGCGCGGATCTGCCGCTCAATATCGGGCGGAACAATTTCGACGCCATCCGGATCGAGTATTACGCCGACTACAACGCCGCGTTCGAGGGCTTCAAGGGCGGCACCTATACCTTCCGAAACGAGGCCTCGTCCAAGATCTGGGCCACGGGCTATGACTTTCCCGCCATTCAGGAGGGCTCGGTGATCAAGGCCGAGCTGCCAAATGGTGCCAAGGCCACGGGCCAGGCCTGGGTGTTCAACCTGCGCCGCCCGCAATTCCAGGATCCCCGCGTCCGCGAGGCCTTGGGCATGATGTTCAACTTCGAATGGTCGAACGAGACGCTGTTCTATGGCATCTACGACTACGTCGACAGCTTCTGGGACAATTCCGAGCTGGAGGCGACAGGCCTGCCCAGCGAGGGCGAGATCGCCCTGTTGCAGCCGCTGGTCGATGACGGGCTTCTGGATGCGAGCATCCTGACCTCCGAGCCGTTCAGCTTCCCGCGTTCAGGCGCGCGGCAGCTCGACCGGGGCAACCTGCGCGCTGCCTCGCGCCTGCTCGACGAGGCCGGATGGGAGGTGGGCGATGACGGGCTGCGCCGCAAGGATGGTGAGGTGCTGTCCATCGAGTTCCTCAATGACAGCCAGACCTTCGACCGGGTGATCAACCCCTATGTGGAAAACCTCAAGCGGCTCGGCGTCGATGCCCGCCATACGCGGATCGACAATGCGCAGATGACCCTGCGCGAGCGCCCGCCCTCTTATGATTTCGACATCGTGACTGCGTTCATGTCCACCGACTACATCCCGGGCAGCAACCTGCGGCAGTTCTACGGCTCCGAGACCGCGGACACCTCGACCTTCAACAAGATGGGCATCCAGTCCGAAGCGATCGACCGGATGATCAACGTGGTGCTCGACGCCCAAAGCCAGGAGGAGCTGACCACCGCCGTCCACGCGCTCGACCGGGTGCTGCGGGCCGAGAAGTTCTGGGTGCCGCAGTGGAACAAGAACACCCATACGGTCGCCTATTACGACATGTATGAGCATCCCGAGACCCTGCCGCCCTTCGCGCTGGGCAATCTGGATTTCTGGTGGTTCAACGCCGAGAAGGCCGAGGCCCTGCGGGCCAAGGGCGCGCTGTAACCCCATGGGAGCCTATATCCTGCGCCGTCTGGCGCTGATCATTCCGACCCTGTTCGGCATCATGCTGATCAATTTCGCGCTGACCCAGTTCGTGCCCGGCGGCCCGGTGGAACAGGTGCTGGCCCAGCTCGATGGCGGCGGCGACGTGTTCCAGAACATCGCCGGCGGCGGAGATGCCGGTGGGGATGTGGGCGCGGGGGCAAGTGCCACGGGCGATGACCGTTATCTCGGCTCGCGCGGACTGCCCCCTGAATTCATCGCCGAGCTTGAGGCGCAGTTCGGGTTCGACAAGCCGCCCCATATCCGCTTTCTGAACATGATGTGGGACTACATGCGCTTCGATTTCGGCGAGAGCTATTTCCGCTCGATCAGCGTTGTGGATCTGGTCATCGAAAAAATGCCGGTCTCGATCACGCTCGGGCTCTGGTCCACGCTGATCGCCTATCTGGTCTCGATCCCCTTGGGCATCCGCAAGGCGGTCCGGGACGGGTCGAGCTTTGATACATGGACCTCTGGCCTGATCATCGTGGCCTATGCCATCCCGGGGTTCCTCTTCGCGATCCTGCTGCTGGTCCTGTTCGCCGGGGGCTCGTATTTCCAGTGGTTCCCGCTGCGCGGCCTGACCTCGGACAATTTCGACGAGCTGAGCGCGCTCGGCAAGGTGGGTGACTACCTGTGGCACATCACGCTGCCGGTGCTGGCCTCGACCATCTCGGCCTTTGCCACGCTGACGCTGCTGACCAAGAACAGCTTCCTCGATGAGATCAAGAAGCAATACGTGATCACCGCCAAGGCCAAGGGGCTGGGCGAAAGCCAGGTGCTCTACGGGCATGTGTTCCGCAACGCCATGCTGATCGTCATCGCGGGCTTTCCGGCGGTGTTCGTGTCGGTCTTTTTCGGCGGCTCGTTGATCATCGAGACGATCTTCAGTCTCGACGGGTTGGGCCGCATGGGCTTCGAGGCGGCCGTGGCGCGGGATTATCCGGTGATCTTCGGCACGCTCTTCGTGTTCGGCCTGATCGGGCTCCTGATGGGGCTGGTCTCGGACCTGATGTATGTGTGGATCGATCCGCGGATCGATTTCGCCTCGCGGGAGACATAGAATGGCCCTCGCAGAAGACACCCGTCCCGATGACGCGTCGCCCACAGGTCCCGTGGTCGCGCCGGAAAAGAAATCCCGTTTCGGCCTGTCGCCCCTCGGCCAGCGCCGCTGGCGGAACTTCAAGGCGAACCGCCGGGCCTATTGGTCCCTGATCCTGTTCGGTGCGCTTTTCATCCTGTCGCTCTTTGCCGAGCTGATCGCGAACGACAAGCCGATCATCGTCAGCTATCAGGGCGAGCTGCACTTCCCGGTGACCCAGTTCTACCCCGAGACCGCCTTTGGCGGCGATTTCCGCACTGAGGCGGTCTACCGCGATGCGGAGGTGCAATGCCTGATCATCTCCGGCGGGCTGGAGGATTGCTTCGACGACCCGGACGGCATCATCGAAGATGCGCAGGATGGCGAGGTCGGCGGGGTCGAGATCGACAAGGGCTGGCTGCTCTGGCCGCTGATCCCCTACAGCTATGACACGATCAATGACATTCAGGGGACAGCCCCCTCGGCGCCGGATGCGAACCACTGGCTGGGCACCGATGACACGGCCCGCGATGTGCTGGCCCGGGTGATCTACGGGTTCCGGCTGTCGGTGGCGTTTGCGCTGGTGGTGACTTTCCTGACCTCGGTGATCGGGATCTCCGCCGGCGCGATTCAGGGCTATTTCGGTGGCCTCACGGACCTGATCTTTCAGCGGATCATCGAGCTTTGGGGGGCGACGCCGAGCCTCTATATCATCATCATCGTGGCGGCGATCTTCCAGATGAATTTCTGGCTTCTGGTGTTCCTCATGGTGCTCTTTGGCTGGACGGCGCTGGTGGGCGTGGTGCGCGCCGAGTTCCTGCGCGCGCGCAATTTCGAATATGTCCGCGCGGCCCGGGCGCTGGGGGTGTCCAACGCCAAGATCATGTTCCGCCATGTGCTGCCCAACGCGATGGTGGCCACGGTCACCATGCTACCCTTCATCGTCACGGGCACCGTAGGCTCGCTGGCCACGCTCGACTTCCTCGGCTTCGGCCTGCCATCCTCGGCGCCGTCCCTGGGCGAGCTGACCCTGCAGGCCAAGCAGAACCTGCAGGCCCCGTGGCTCGGCTTCACGGCCTTCTTCACCTTCGCGATCATGCTGTCGCTGATGGTGTTCGTCTTCGAGGGCATCCGCGACGCCTTTGACCCCAGAAAGACCTTCTCATGAGCGATGCAGTCCTTCAGGTGCGCGACCTGCGCGTGGCCTTCCGGCAGGACGGGCAGCTTTCCGAGGCGGTCAAGGGCGTCAGCTTCGACGTGGCCAATGGCGAGACCGTGGCGCTGGTGGGCGAAAGCGGTTCGGGCAAATCCGTCACCGCGCTGAGCACCGTCTCGCTTCTGCCCGAGGCCGCCGAGGTGTCGGGCTCGATCCAGTATGGCGGCCGCGAGATGGTCGGCACGCCCGAGGCCGAGCTGCGCAAGGTACGCGGCAACTCGGTGAGCTTCATCTTTCAGGAGCCCATGACCTCGCTCAACCCGCTTCACCCGCTGGAAAAGCAGATCACCGAGAGCCTGACCCTGCATCAAGGGCTGACCGGGGATGCGGCCCGGGCCCGGGTGATCGACCTGCTCGAAAAGGTCGGGATCCGTGATGCCGAGAGCCGTCTGGGGGCCTATCCGCACCAGCTCTCGGGGGGGCAGCGGCAGCGCGTGATGATCGCCATGGCGCTGGCCAACGGGCCGCATCTGCTGATCGCGGATGAGCCGACCACGGCGCTCGACGTGACGATCCAGGCGCAGATCCTCGATCTTCTGGCGGAACTCAAGGCCTCCGAGGGGATGAGCCTGCTGTTTATCACCCATGACCTGACCATTGTGCGGCGGATCGCGGACCGGGTCTGCGTGATGCAGGGCGGCGAGATTGTCGAGACCGGCCCCACGGCCGAGATCTTTGCCAATCCGCAGCACCCCTATACCCGCAAACTGCTGGCGGCTGAGCCCTCGGGGCAGCCCGACCCGGTGCCCGAGGCCGCGCCGGTCGTGGCCGAGACCCAGAACCTCAAGGTCTGGTTTCCGATCCAGCGCGGCATCCTGCGCCGCACCGTGGGCCATGTGAAGGCCGTGAACGACGCCACGCTTGACGTGCGCGCGGGCGAGACCCTCGGCATTGTCGGCGAGAGCGGGTCGGGCAAGACGACCCTTGCCCTGGCGATCCTGCGGCTGATCTCGTCCGAGGGGCAGATCGTCTATGCGGGCGAGAACATCCAGGGCTGGAAATCGCGGGAGCTGCGCCGGCTGCGCAAGGACATGCAGGTGGTGTTTCAGGACCCCTATGGCAGTCTCAGCCCGCGCCTGACCATTGCCCAGATCATTGCCGAAGGGCTCGGCGTTCACGGCAATCCCGATGGCCGCGACCCGCGGGAGCTGGTGGCGGAGATCCTCGTAGAGGTCGGGCTCGATCCGACGATGATGGACCGGTATCCGCATGAGTTCTCGGGCGGGCAGCGGCAGCGGATCGCGATTGCCCGGGCGATGATCCTGCGGCCCAAGCTGGTGGTGCTGGACGAGCCGACCTCGGCGCTGGACATGACCGTGCAGGTGCAGATCGTCGAGCTTCTGCGCGAGCTGCAACGGAAATACGGGCTGGCTTACATCTTCATCAGCCACGACCTGAAGGTCGTGCGGGCACTGAGCCACAAGGTGATCGTGATGAAGCAAGGCGATGTGGTCGAGATGGGCGAAGGCACCCAGATTTTCGAGCAACCGAGCTCGGATTACACCAAGGAATTGCTGGCAGCGGCCTTCATGGATCGCGGGGCGGCCTGACCCAGAGGGTCAGGCCGGTCGCGAGGGCTCGGGCAGGGAGGAGCGCCCGTCCCTCGTATCAGGTCGCGATCGAGTGGCTGCCCGCGG
Source organism: Dinoroseobacter sp. S375 (assembly GCF_049800775.1). NCBI lineage: Bacteria > Pseudomonadati > Pseudomonadota > Alphaproteobacteria > Rhodobacterales > Roseobacteraceae > Dinoroseobacter > Dinoroseobacter sp. S375. Next base: position 31,755 of record NZ_JBNAFR010000002.1, read on the forward strand.
GGGCCTCGTAGCCGTCGAAGGCGCGCGCGATCATCCGTGTCAGGGGCTGCGCCCGTTGCGGAACGGTCAGGGTGAGCCGCTCGCGATCCGCGAGGACCATGCCCTCGAACTGATCGACGGCGTTCTGGAACATCTCCCACAACCGGGCCTCGGTCACGGCGAACTCCTGCAATAGCGCTTTCCCGTCGATCCGGAAATCGCACATGACCATCTCGATCATCCGCGCCCGGAGCAGATCGTCCCCGGCAAAGCCGTGGCCCCGGGCCGTGGCGAATTGCCCGGCGCGGATGGCTTTCTGGTACTGGGCCGTGCCGCTGGCGTTCTGCGCATAGCCTTGCGGGAACCGCGAGATCGCCGAGGCGCCGAGCCCGATCAGAACCGAGGCCGTATCATCCGTGTAGCCCTGGAAGTTCCGGCGCAGTTTGCCGTCCTGCGCCGCCCGCGCCAGCCCGTCCGAGGCATGGGCGAAATGGTCGATGCCGATCTCGGCGTAATTGTCCCAGCGGAACAGCCGCCGCGCGGTATCAAAGAGCTCCAGCCGGGCTTCGGGGGTCGGCAGGGCCTCATTCGGGATCAGGTTCTGCCGCCGCGCCATCCAGGGCACATGGGCATAGCCATAGAGCGCCACACGGTCGGGCTGCAACGACAGCAGCTTTTGCACCGAGTCGGTGATCTTGGCGCCGGTCTGGAAGGGCAGGCCGTAGAGGATATCGGTGTTCAGGCTCAGGATGCCGCGCGCCCGCAGGCCCAGCACCGTCGCCTCGGTCACCTCGAAGCTTTGCTCCCGGCCGATCGCCTTCTGGATTTCGGGGTCGAAATCCTGCACCCCGATGGAGGCGCGATTCATCCCCGCAGCGGCCAGCGCGTCGAGCCGGGCCTCATCAATCTCGTTCGGATCGATCTCGACCGAGAATTCGGCGGTCTCGGTGCGCGGTGCCACGTCGAACATGGCCGCGGCCAAATCGCGCATCATGTCCGGTTTCAGCAGGGTCGGCGTGCCGCCACCCCAGTGGATCCGGGACAGGCGTACCCCCTCGGGCAGGGCCTGCCGGAGCATCGCGATTTCGGCCTTGAGCGTCTCGACATAGGCGCGCACGGGCTCGTCATTCTGCGTGCCCTGGGTCCTGCAGGCGCAGAACCAGCACAGGCGCCGACAAAACGGAACATGCGCATAGAGCGAGATCTCGGTGCCCGGCGCAATGCCGGAGACCCAATCGGTGAAGTGCGCTGCCGAGACCGTTTTCGAAAAATGCGTCGCCGTGGGGTAGCTGGTGTACCGCGGAACGCGAGCGTCAAAAAGGCCCAAGCGCGAAAGTTGCGTTTTGGTGTCCATTCCCCTAGGATGAGCTACCGACCTTCCCGCGTCCTTGACCCAGATCAATCTATGACGGCGACCAGCCAAACCATTCAACTGAATAAGGATTGTTCCGATTGCCCGATCCGGCATCGGGCGGTCTGCGCGCGGTGTGAAACCGACGAGCTCGAGCTGCTCGAGAGCATGAAATACTATCGTGATTTCGAGGCGGGACAGACCATTGTGTGGTCCGGGGATGAGCTGAATTTCGTGGCCTCCGTCGTCGATGGAATCGCATCGCTGAGCCAGACGATGGAGGATGGCCGCCGCCAGATGGTGGGGCTGTTGTTGCCGTCGGATTTCATGGGACGGCCCGGTCGTCGCTATGCGCCCTATGATGTGACGGCGAGCACCAAGGTCACGCTCTGCTGCTTCCGCCGCGGCCCGTTCGAGCAGATGATGAACTCGACCCCCCATGTCGCGCAGCGCCTGCTGGAGATGACCCTGGACGAGCTGGATGCGGCGCGGGAGTGGATGCTGCTGCTCGGGCGCAAAACCGCGCGCGAGAAGATCGCCAGCCTGATCGCCATCATCGCCCGCCGGAACGCGGCGATTGCCCAGCATGATCATGCCTCGTCCTTTACCTTCGAGCTGCCCATGACTCGCGAGGCCATGGCCGATTATCTGGGTCTGACCCTTGAGACGGTGAGCCGCCAGGTCTCTGCCCTGAAGCGGGACGGGGTGATCGCCTTGCGCGGCAAGCGCGAAGTCACGATCCCGGATTTCAACCGCCTTCTGGACGAAACAGGCGATGATTCCGATGGCGGCCCGCTGGTCTGACACGGCGCGTTTCGACCCCGGTTCGGCCTGTTCAAAACGCTGAAATCTGACCTTTTCAAGCGTGTAGTGCGCTTGATCCCCGTCAATTTGCCCTCTGTGCATAGCGGACAACCGGTTGCGGAAACGATGTCGCATGGGGGCGCTAACACCCCCGGAAGTGGCGGAAAATCACCTCGAAAATGTCAATAAAATCAGACACCAAGACTGTCAGATATGCGACTTATTGCGGCGGATGCGACTTCTTTTGGCGTCCGTTCGGGATCTTTGACATGGATCAAGGATCCGCTCCGGCATAACCCGCATGTAAATCCCATAATTAACACCGAAGTGTCCCGCGAGTCGGTCACACGAACGGATTAACGAAGGGACGATCAATGTGGGATTACGTTAAAATCGTACTGCTTGGTCTGGTCGCTCTGGCGGCAGCTATCGCTGCCAACTACGCCCGCGATCTGGCCTATCAGGTCCACGCTGTCTTGATCATGGTGATCGCCGGGGGAATGTTTCTCTGGCAGGTGCGTCGCGTCGACGAGCCGAAGACAATCGATACAAGTGAATACATGGACGACGTTGTGCGCTACGGCGTCGTGGCCACGGCCTTCTGGGGCGTTGTGGGATTCCTGGCCGGGACGTTCATCGCGTTTCAGCTGGCCTTCCCCTCGCTCAATTTCGCCTGGGCCGAAGGATACGCGAATTTCGGGCGCCTGAGACCGCTGCACACCAGTGCAGTGATTTTTGCGTTTGGCGGCAACGCCCTGATCTGCACCTCCTTTTACATCGTACAGCGCACCTCCGCGTCGCGCCTCTGGGGCGGCAATCTCGCGTGGTTCGTATTCTGGGGCTACAACCTTTTTATCGTGCTGGCAGCCACCGGCTACCTTCTGGGCGCGACCCAGTCCAAGGAATATGCCGAGCCTGAATGGTATGTGGATCTGTGGCTGACCGTGGTCTGGGTGGCCTATCTGGCGGTCTTCCTCGGCACGGTCATGACCCGCAAGGAAAAGCATATCTACGTGGCGAACTGGTTCCTCCTGAGCTTCATCGTCACCGTTGCGATGCTGCATGTGGTGAACAACCTGTCCCTGCCGGTCTCGATCTTCGGCTCGCGTTCGGTGCAGCTCTTTGCCGGGGTGCAGGACGCCATGACGCAATGGTGGTACGGCCATAACGCGGTGGGCTTCTTCCTGACGGCGGGCTTCCTGGGCATGATGTATTACTTCGTGCCGAAACAGGCCGAACGCCCGGTCTTCAGCTACAAGCTTTCGATCATTCACTTCTGGGCCCTGATCTTCCTGTATATCTGGGCGGGTCCGCACCACCTGCATTACACCGCGCTGCCGGACTGGGCCTCGACCCTCGGCATGGTGTTCTCGATCATCCTGTGGATGCCGAGCTGGGGTGGCATGATCAACGGTCTGATGACGCTCTCGGGCGCCTGGGACAAGCTACGCACCGACCCGGTGATCCGCATGATGGTGATCTCGATCGGCTTTTACGGCATGTCGACCTTTGAGGGTCCGATGATGTCGATCCGTGCCGTGAACTCGCTGAGCCACTACACTGACTGGACCATCGGTCACGTGCATTCCGGCGCGCTTGGCTGGAACGGCATGATCACCTTCGGGGCTCTGTACTTCCTGGTGCCGCGCCTGTGGAACCGTGAGAAGCTCTACAGCCTGTCCATGGTCTCCTGGCACTTCTGGCTCGCCACGATCGGCATCGTTCTCTACGCCTCGGCCATGTGGGTCACCGGCATCATGGAGGGCCTGATGTGGCGCGAAGTGGATGCGCAGGGCTTCCTCGTGAACTCCTTTGCAGACACCGTTTCCGCGAAGTTCCCGATGTATGTGGTCCGTGGTCTGGGCGGGGTTCTGTACCTGGCTGGCGCGATCATCATGTGCCTCAACCTTTGGTGGACTGTGTCCCGTGGCGAAGCGAAGAAAGCTTCCGCCCCGCTCGCAGCCCCCGCTGAATAAGGAGGGACTGACAAATGGCTATTCTTGAAAAGCACAAGGTCCTCGAAAAGAACGCCACGCTGTTGCTGGTCTTCAGCTTCCTCGTGGTCACCATCGGCGGCATCGTCGAGATCGCACCGCTCTTCTACCTGGAGAACACCATCGAGGAAGTGGACGGCATGCGCCCCTACTCCCCGCTGGAGCTGCAGGGACGGGAGATCTACATCCGGGAGGGTTGCTATGTCTGCCACTCCCAGATGATCCGGCCGATGCGCGACGAGGTGGAACGCTATGGACATTACAGCCTCGCGGCTGAGTCCATGTATGACCACCCGTTCCAGTGGGGTTCCAAGCGGACGGGGCCGGACCTCGCCCGTGTGGGCGGTCGCTACTCGGATGACTGGCATGTGGATCACTTGATGGATCCGCAGTCGGTGGTGCCGGAATCGGTGATGCCGAAATACGCCTTCCTCATGGATCGCGAACTGGACGGCAAGTACATCGGCGATCTGCTGAAGGCCCATAAGATGGTGGGCGTGCCCTATACGGACGAGATGCTTGCATCCGCCCGGGCCGACTTCACCGTGCAGGCTGATCCGGACGGAGACTGGGACGACCTCGTCGCCCGCTATCCCAAGGCGCAGACCCGCAACTTCGACGGCCAGCCCGAGCTGACCGAAATGGATGCGCTGGTGGCGTATCTGCAAATGCTCGGAACGCTGGTCGACTTCTCGACCTTCGAAGCCGATGCCAGCCGCTAGGAGACAGTGATATGGAAGATACCTATTCGATCCTGCGGCAGTTCGCAGATAGCTGGATGCTGCTGTTCCTGTTCAGCTTCTTCATCGTGGTGGTCCTCTGGGCCCTGCGTCCGGGGAGCAAGAACACCCACAAGGACGTGGCAAACATCCCGTTTCGTTACGAAGACAAACCCGCCGCGGCCCGATCCGCTGGCCTGCCTGAGGTCAGCGAACGGATCGCCCAGTACCAGGAGGCGCGGCTATGAGTAAAAAACCCGAAGACAAGCAGGACGTGCCGACAACCGGCCATTCCTGGGATGGGATCGAGGAATACGATAACCCGATGCCGCGCTGGTGGCTGTGGACCTTCTACGCGACCATCGTGTGGGGCGTGCTCTATACCATCGCCTATCCGGCCTGGCCGCTGATCAAGGGGGCGACCCCGGGTCTGCTGGGCTTCTCCACCCGCGCAGAAGTCGCCCAGGAGATCGCCGCCTTCGACACGGCCAATGCCGAGCTCGACGCGATGCTGGCCTCGGCCGATCTGACGACGCTGGCGGAGAATGACGAGCTCTATCGTTATGCGGTGTCCGGTGGTGCGGCGGTGTTCCGGTCCTGGTGTTCCCAGTGTCACGGCTCCGGTGCGGCGGGGGCGGTTGGCTACCCGAACCTGCTGGACAATGACTGGCTCTGGGGTGGCACGATCGAGGATATTCAGCTGACGATTGCCCATGGCATTCGCAACGAGAATGACCTGGATGCGCGCTATTCCGAGATGACCGCCTTCGACGAGATCCTGTCGGACGACGAGATCGCCTCGGTGGTGCAATATGTCATGAACTTCTCCGGCACGGCCACGGACGAAACCCTGGTTGCCGCGGGCGAGACCGTGTTCCTCGACAATTGCGCGGCCTGTCACATGGATGATGGCACCGGCGATATCTATGGCGGTGCGCCGAACCTCACGGATGCCATCTGGCTCTATGGGGGCGATGCGGAGACCATCGAACACACCGTGCGCTATTCCCGCTTCGGCGTGATGCCGAGCTGGATCGACCGGTTGTCCGAGGCCGATGTGGCCGCTGTGGCGACCTATGTGCACCAGCTGGGCGGGGGCGAGTAACCCCGACCTGCAATACCATACCTGAGCCGCCGCGCGGCGGCTCGGCCCCGGCACCGCCTCCCAGCCTGTTCGCGCAAATCTGGGGGGCGGTGTTGTTTTGTCGCAAGGGGAGGGGGCGGGCCCGCCGCCAAAGCCACCAAGCGCTGCGAGGCGGTGTGTTTCCCCGGCCTTAACCCTGTTTTTTCGGGCGTTCCGCGGCTCCGGAGGGTGACCTCGGGTCTGCGCGTCACAGTGCCCGATGGACGCAATCGGCTGGCTGGATTTGACTCAGGTCAATGTAGAGCCCCGGTAAAAAATCCAAATGCTACACTAAGCTTTACGTGTCAGGAGTCGCTCTGTGTCATCCGTCGAGGAACCCAAATCTCTCTATGCCGCGCGGGAACCGATCTTTCCGCGCCGTGTCAAAGGGACGTTCCGCTCCCTGAAGTGGTGGATCATGCTGTTCACCCTTGGGATCTATTACATTACCCCGTGGATCCGCTGGGATCGCGGGCCGAACCTGCCGGATCAGGCGGTTCTGGTGGATCTTGCCAACCGCCGTTTCTACTTCTTCATCATCGAGATCTGGCCCCATGAGTTCTATTTCGTGGCTGGCCTGTTGATCATGGCCGGGCTTGGCCTGTTCCTCTTTACTTCGGCCATGGGCCGGGTCTGGTGCGGCTATGCCTGCCCGCAGACCGTATGGACGGACCTGTTCATTCTGGTCGAGCGCTGGATCGAGGGCGACCGCAACAACCGCCTGCGCCTGCATCGCCAGAAATGGGATGCGCGCAAGGTTCGGCTGCGGGTGACCAAATGGGTCACCTGGTTGCTGATCGCCGTGGCGACCGGCGGGGCCTGGGTGTTCTATTTCACCGATGCGCCCACGCTGCTGGTGGATCTGCTGACCTTCAGCGCCCATCCCGTGGCCTATACGACCATCGCGATCCTGACGGCCACGACCTTCGTTTTTGGCGGGTTCATGCGCGAGCAGATCTGCATCTATGCCTGCCCCTGGCCGCGTGTGCAGGCGGCGATGATGGACGAGGATACGATCACCATCGGGTATCGCGACTGGCGTGGCGAGCCCCGTGGCAAGCACCGCAAATCCGAGGACGCCGCCGAAAAGGGCGACTGCATCGACTGCATGGCCTGCGTGAATGTCTGCCCTATGGGGATCGACATCCGCAACGGTCAGCAGATGGAGTGCATCACCTGCGGGCTCTGCATCGATGCCTGCGACGACATCATGGCCAAGATCGGCAAGCCGCGCGGGTTGGTCGACTACATGGCGCTGTCAGACGAGCCGACCGAACGCGCGGGCGGCAAGGGCAAGCACCCTTGGGCGCATATCCTGCGCCCGCGCACGATCCTCTATACCGTGCTCTGGGCCGGGGTCGGGGTTGGCCTGACGGTGGCGCTGTTCCTGCGGTCGGATATCGAATTGACCGTGGCGCCGATCCGTAACCCGACCTTCGTGACCCTCTCGAATGGCGACATCCGCAACACCTATGAGGTGCGCCTGCTCAACAAGCATGGCGAGGACCGCCGCTTCGATCTTGCGATCGAGGCCGAGGATGCGGCGGGCCAGAGCCTGCAGATCGATCTGGAAGGGAGCGACGGCCTCTGGGTCACCGTGCCCGCCGACAGCACGCAGCTTCAGCGGGTCTATGTGGTCGGGCCCAACGGCTCGCAGGCTGCCGAAAGCGACCGGACCGAGTTCCGGCTCTGGGTCGAGGATTTCACATCGGGCGAGCGCGCCTACAAGGACACCGTGTTCAACGGAAAGGGAAGCAAATGAGCAAGACGCAGGAAAAGGAATTCACCGGTCGCCATATGCTGATGATCATGGTCGGGGCGTTCGGGATCATCATCGCCGTCAACGTGACCATGGCCGTGAACGCGGTCGGCACCTTCCCCGGGCTCGAGGTCAGCAACAGCTATGTCGCCAGCCAAAAATTCGACGACGACCGCGCCGCGCAGGAGGCGCTGGGCTGGACCACCGACGTGCGGCTTGAAGATGGGGCGCTGCATCTGGTCTTCACCGATGCCGAGGGCGCGCCGATCCGGGCCGAACTGGTGGATGTCACCCTCGGGCGCTCGACCCATGTGCGGGACGATCAGACGCCCGCCTTCCGCTGGACCGGACGGGACTATGTCGCGCCGGTCTCGCTCGATGGCGGGAACTGGAACATCCGGCTGGTGGCCCGGGCCGAGGATGGCACCGAGTTCAAGCAACGCATGATCTTCTACGTCAAAGGTTGAGATGTCGGATCTGAGCGCAGATAGCCTGAGCCCCGGGGGCGCCTCTGCCTGCCCGGCCTGCGCTGCCGCCCCGCTGGCCGAAAGCCTCGGCAGCCGGGACGTGCGGGGCGGGGTTGTGCTCAGCCTGCCCAAGATCCATTGCGCCGCTTGCATCACCGGGGTGGAGCGCTTGCTCCATGAGACCCCGGGCGTGCGCGCGGCGCGGGTCAACCTGACCCTGAAACGTGCCCAGGTCGAGATCGAGGAGGGGGTGACCTCTGCCGAGGCTCTGACCGCGCGTCTGACCCAGGCGGGGTTCGAGGCCTATGAGCTTGATCCTGGCCAGCTCGGCAATGCAGAGGCCGACCGCCCGGCGCGCGAGCTTCTGATGCGGCTCGCCGTGGCGGGGTTTGCCATGATGAACATCATGCTGCTCTCCGTGGCGGTGTGGTCCGGGGCCGAGGCCGCGACGCGGGACATGTTCCACTGGATCTCGGCGGCGATTGCGATCCCGGCGGTGGGGTTCTGCGGCCAGCCCTTCTTTGCCAGCGCCTGGGCGGCGCTGCGCGGCGGGCGGCTGAACATGGACGTGCCGATTTCGCTGGCGATCCTGCTGGCGGTGGGGATGTCCCTTTATGAGACCGCCCATTCCGGCGATCACGCCTATTTCGATGCCGCCGTGTCGCTGACCTTCTTCCTGTTGGCGGGGCGGTATCTCGACTTTCGCACCCGTGCCTCGGCGCGCTCTGCCGCGCAAGAGCTTGCCGCCCTCGAAGTGCCCCGCGCCACGAAGCTTGTGGGCGGCACCGAGGTGCAGACGGCGATTGCCGAGCTTGCCGTCGGGGACCTGATCCGGGTGACGCCCGGGGCGCGCATCCCCACGGATGGCGTGATTGCCGAGGGTGTCTCCGAGCTCGACCGCTCGCTTTTGACCGGAGAGACCCTGCCGGTGCAGGCCCGTCCTGACACGGTGGTCTCGGCGGGGGAAATGAACCTGACCGGTGTGCTGACCCTGCGGGTGACGGCGGCGGGCGAAGACAGCTCGCTCCACCGGATGGCCGAACTGGTCGCGGTGGCCGAGAACGCGCGCTCGCGCTACACCTCGCTCGCCGACAAGGCCGCAGCGCTCTATGCGCCGGGCGTGCATATCCTCGCGGCGCTGACCGGGTTGGGCTGGCTGCTCTATTCCTCGGATCTGCGTCTGTCGCTGAACATCGCCAGTGCGGTTCTGATCATCACCTGTCCCTGCGCGCTGGGTCTTGCGGTGCCTGCGGTTGTGACCGCTGCGTCCGGGCGGCTTTTCCGGCGCGGGCTTTTGATCAAGAGCGGTACGGCGCTCGAGCGGTTGGCCGAGGTCGATACGGTGGTGTTCGACAAGACCGGAACCCTGACCCTGGGCCAGCCGGTGCTGCAAAATGCCGATGCGATCCCTGCAGAGACCATGGCGCTGGCGGCAAGCCTCGCGCGGGGCTCGGCCCATCCCCTGGCCCAGGCGCTCGCCGCTCACGCGCCAAGCGCGGACGCGCCCGGGTTGGAGGAACTGCGCGAGGTGCCCGGCCACGGGATCGAGGCCCGGTGGCAGGGCCAGCATGTCCGCCTCGGGCGCGCCGACTGGGTCGGCGCACAGGCGCGGGACGTGACCGCCACATGGCTGCGTGTCGGTCAGGCGGATCCGGTGGCCTTCGAATTCGCCGATGCCTTGCGCCCCGGAGCCGCTGAGGCGGTGGAGGCTTTGCGGGCGCGCGGTCTGGCGATCAAGCTCCTGTCCGGGGATGCCGCCGCCCCCGTGGCGCGGATCGCGGCGGAGCTTGGCATCGACGACTGGCAGGCCAGCTGCCGCCCCGAAGACAAGGCGGCCGATATCGCGGCCCTGTCGGAGGCCGGGCACCGGGTGCTCATGGTGGGCGACGGGCTCAATGACACGGCGGCGCTGACGGCGGCCCATGTCTCGATCTCGCCGGCCAGTGCGCTGGATGCGGCGCGCGTGGCCTCGGATGTGGTGCTGCTGGGCAAGGATCTCGCCCCGCTGGGCGATGCCTTCGAGACTGCGCGCAAGTCCACGCGGCTCATTCGGCAGAACTTCTCGATTTCGACAGTCTATAACGTGATCGCGGTCCCGCTCGCCATCGCGGGTCTTGCGACGCCGCTGGCCGCGGCGCTGGCCATGTCGCTCTCGTCGATCTCGGTCAGCCTCAACGCGCTTCGGGTCCGCTGAGCCATGGAGATCCTGAGCTACCTCATCCCGATCTCACTGACCCTTGGGGGGCTGGGCCTCGCCGGGTTCTTCTGGATGGTCAAGGCGCGGCAGTTTGACGACCCCGAGGGGGACGCCAATCGCATTCTGTCCGACGAGTTCGACGACAAGCCGAAATCCTAGGAGGTCGGGCTGACCGGGTCGCAGGGCACGTTCTGCGCCGACAGGCGGCGGCAGGCCATGGCAGCCGTCTCTTCGGTCAGGCCAACGAAATTCGCGTCGAACTTGCCGCCCCGCTGGGACACCTTGCGCAGTGCCTGATCCAGCGTGCCGGTCTCTTTCAGCGCGATCTTCAGAAGGACGCGCTCGGCCTGATAGCGGGTCGTGTAAGAGCCGATATGGATCCCCCATTGCCGCCCGCCCGAGGTCGAGACGCGGGTCACCACCTCCGGCTCCGTTTCCGGGCCCACATCCGCAAAGCGGCGCGGCTCGGGGATGGGCAGGGGCTTGGCCAAGGCGGGCATCGCAGCGGCCGCGGCCCCTTGCGCCTTGGGCACGCTGGCAAAGCCCAGCTGCTGCGGCACGAGAGAGGCAATGGCCGTGGTCACCGGCTCGGGCGCGGCCTCTGCGGCGGCTTCGGCGGTATCGCTTTCCACCGCAGCCAAGCTGGCCGTGGTGCCCGCGACCGCCTCTTTCACCGACGGCGTGAGCATGGCGATCAAGGCTTCGCCGCTCTGATCCGGCGTTGCCCCGCGCAGCGGGCGGGCCGCTGGGCGCGGGCTCTTGGCGAGCTGGGTGCTGCTACGTTTGACCGAGGCCACCGCCGTGTCATAGCGGGGCAGGGCGGGCTTGCGCACGGAGGCATGGGTCGGCGCGCGCTGGAAGCCCATATCGAGCAGCTCGGCCACCCGCGCATTCCGCGTCGCCGTGGAGCGCCCGCCAAACACGGTCGCGATGATCCGCTCCTGTCCGCGCTCGGCGCTGGCCACGAGGTTGAACCCCGCCGCCCGCGTGTAGCCGGTCTTGATCCCGTCGGCGCCGCGATAGGCGTTCAGCAGCCGCCGGTTGGTGTTGTTCACCGTGCCCATGGTCGTGTTGGTCGAGCGGCGCGAGAACAGGTTGTAGTATTCGGGGTAGTCATAAAAGAGGTGCCGCCCCAGAATGGTCATGTCCCGCGCGGTGGACAGATGCCCGTCCTCGGTCAGGCCATGGGCATTCTTGAAGGTCGTCCGGCTCATGCCGAGCGCTTTGGCCGTGCGGTTCATGCGCCGGGCAAAGGCCGCCTCGGATCCCGAAATCGCCTCGCCGATCGCCGTGGCCGCATCATTGGCGGATTTCACCGCCGAGGCCCGGATCAGGTAGCGCAACGCGATCTTCTGGCCCGCGCGCAGGCCGATTTTCGAGGGCACTTCGGCGGCGGCCTTTTTCGAGACGCGGACCTTGGTGTCCAGCCCGATCTCGCCGAGGCGCACGGCCTCGAACGCGATATAGAGCGTCATCATCTTTGTCAGGGAGGCCGGGTGCAGGCGCGTATCCGCGTTGCGCGAATGCAGAACCTCCCCGGTGCGGGCGTCCATCACCATCGCCGCATAGGGCGCGGCGGATGCGGGTTTGGCGCCCAAATGTGCTGCTAGGCACAGGAGAACGACCGCGATTAAACGGAATCCTTCTAGGCTATGGCGTGCCATGTCTGCTCGATCCTAATTGCTGCCTCTGGGTGCGCCTCGTTGGATGCACCGCGTTTTTGTATGCTTGAAGGATAGCACGTAAGGCCCGTGCGAGGAACGATTTTTAGGTTAATTTTCTGGAAGATTTTAGCGGTCGGAATCCCATATCTTGGGTCTGTCCGAGCCGCGCCCCATAGCGCCTAGGCGATCAGCCGGTCGATCAGGGGCAGCAGCGCGCCCAGATCGGGTACCTCGTGGAAGCGGTGAGACTCAACCGGCGGGGCGGCGTGCTCCAGCTCCCATGTCAGGTCATGGGGGACATGCACCCCGTAGGCCCCCGCCGCAATCGCCGGGATCACATCGGACTTCAGCGAGTTGCCGACCATCATCGCTCCGGCGGGTCCATGGGGGTCGGCGGCAAAGGCGCGGGTATAGGTGTCGGGGGTCTTGTCCGAGACGATCTCGACCGCATCAAAGAGCTCGCCGAGCCCCGATTGCGCCAGTTTGCGCTCCTGATCCAGCAGATCCCCCTTGGTGATCACCACCAGCCGGTACTGGCCCGACAGGGCGGCGATGGTTTCGGCCGCCTCGGGCATCAGGTGGATCGGATGGCGCAGCATCTCCTGCCCGGCCTCCAGCAATTCGGAAATCACAGCCCCCGGCACCCGCCGGTCCGTGACATCCAGCGCGGTCTCGATCATCGACAGAACAAACCCTCTGATCCCGAATCCGTAATGGCCCAGATTGCGGCGCTCTGCCTCCAAGAGGCGATCATGAAGGTGATCGCGCTCTACATACTCCGCCAGAAGGTCTGCGAATCGATCCTGTGTGAGACGAAAGAACTGTTCGTTCTGCCAAAGCGTGTCATCCGCATCGAACGCAATCGTGGTTAATTTCGTCATTTTGCCTGCCTTCAACCGGACCGGAGCGTCCCCGGCGCGACCCTTTTGTCCGCCATTCCCGGCGCCTTGCTCTTTTCAGACCGGTCACAGGGCTTATATTGCCACGGGAACGCGCATGACCAGAGCGGTTGCGAATGACAGGATACACCCCGATAGCCATGTCCGATGATCCCGGCACGCCGAAGGATGACACGAGCGTCATCACCAAGACACGGACCAAGACGGAGAAACCTCCGCTCTACAAGGTCATGATCTTGAATGACGACTACACGCCGATGGAGTTCGTGGTGCATGTGCTCGAGCGGTTTTTCGGCATGACCCATGGTCAGGCGGTCGAGCTGATGCTGACCGTGCACAAGAAAGGCCTCGCCGTGGTCGGCGTCTTTTCCTACGAGATCGCCGAAACCAAGGTCGCCCAGGTCATGGATTTTGCGCGGCGGCACCAGCACCCGCTGCAATGCACCATGGAAAAGGAATAACGCGGCTCCGCGTTGCCTATGCCCGTTCAACGTCTCTCGCTCGCGCTGGATCGCGCCTATTTCGACTGGCCCGAGGGCCGAATCCTTGCCCTGCGCCCGCCTGTCGGAACCGATGGCTTGCCGCCAGATCGCACGCAGGTGGTTCATGGGTTCCGCCCGGAATTCACCGCATGGGACCGCGCGGGGTATGAGGTGCAGCCCAATGCAGAGGGCGCCTTTGCGGCGGCCTATCTCTGGGTCCCACGGGCCAAGGACCACGCCAAGGCCCTGCTGGCCGAGGCGATCACGCGCACCGGCCCGGGCGGGCTGATCGTGATCGATGGTCAGAAAACCGACGGGATCGACAGTCTGATCAAGGCGGCCAAACCGCTGCTGCCGGATCTGGACAGCGACGCGAAGGCCCATGGCAAGATCCTCTGGGGGCATGTGCCGGACCCGGTTTCCGCGCTGGACGGGCTCTTGCCATCCCCCACTGCGCCCGAGGGCTGGGAGACCGCCTTGTCGGGATTTTCTGCCGGGGCGGTGGATGCGGGCTCGGCGCTGCTGACCGATCACCTGCCCGCTGGCATCCGGGGCGACCTGCTCGATCTCGGGGCCGGGTGGGGGTATCTCGCCAAGACGGCCCTGCAGCGCCCGGAGGTGACGGGCGTCGATCTGGTGGAGGCCGAGTATGACGCGCTCGAGGCGGCCCGCCGCAATATCGACGATCCGCGCGCGCGCTTTCTGTGGGAGGACGCCGCGGTCTTCGCCCCGGGCAAGCGCTATGACGCGATCCTGTGCAACCCGCCCTTCCACACGTCGCGCAAGGCGGACCCGGCTCTGGGCCAGATGTTCCTGCGTACGGCGGCACGGCTGCTCAAGCCCGGCGGGGTGCTCGCCCTTGTGGCAAACCGTCATTTGCCCTATGAGCACACGCTCGCAGAGTGCTTTGCCGAGGCAGAGACCGTAACCGAGGCGCAAGGCTACAAAATCGTGCATGCGCGCAAACCGCGCCAATCGGGCGCCGCGCGCCGCAGCTGATCCCCCTTTCATGATATCGGAGACGACGTATGTCCTTCTCTATTTCCGGAAAAACCGCCATCGTCACCGGGGCGGCCAACGGGGTTGGCCTCGCCATTGCGCGCCAATTCGTGGACCACGGGGCGAATGTGATGTTCGCCGATCGTGACGAGGCGCGGCTCGAGGACGAGGTCGGCAAGGCCAGCGAGCAGGATGGCGCGGCGCGGTACTACGCGGGCGATCTGCGCGAGCGGCTGACCCAGGCGAACCTGCTCTCGGCCACGATCGACGCCTTCGACCGGGTGGATATCCTTGTGAATGCCAGCCGTCAGATGATGGTGTCGGACCCGCTCGACCCGGATGAAGACAATGTCGCCCCCATGCTGGAGCAGAACCTGATGACCGCATTGCGGCTCAGTCAGCTCGTGGCGAAGCGGATGATCAAGCAGGTCGAGGCCGATGGCGATGACGAGGTTCCGGCAGGGGCCATCGTCAACCTGTCCTCCATCGCCGCACGCCAGACCCATGCGCAGCTTCTGGGCTATTCGGTCGCCTCGGCCGCGCTGGACCAGATGACCCGATCCATGGCCGTGGCTCTGGCCGAGCATCGGATCCGGGTGAATGCGGTGGCCTTCGGCAGCGTTATGAGCGCCAGCCTCAAGGACGTGCTCAAGGACAACAAGGCCCTGCGGGGCGAGATCCTCGACTGCACGCCCATGTCGCGGATCGCGAAATCCTCGGAAGTGGCCGACGCGGTGCAGTATCTCGCCTCGGCCGGGTCAGGCTTCGTGACCGGTCAGATCATCACCATCGATGGGGGGCGCACCCTGCTCGACCCGGTCACTGAGCCCGCGCACTGATCATGCAGGTATTGTAGTCGCGCCGTGCCCGCTCCTTGAGGCCGGGGAGGCGCTTGCGCAGATCCGCGGCGATCTTGCGCTGCTGATCTTCGTCCACCGCCACGGGGCGATCCCGCCGCGTCTCGAACTGGTTGGTACAGATGGTGCGCGGGGACAGGGTCGCGTAGCAATCGCTCACATCGATATCGACCCATGTGTCCTCCTCGAGCCGATACCCCCGCAGCGCCGAATCCTCTGCTTCCGCGATAAGCGAATAGACCGTGACCAGCTCGCGCGTCGCGACGGTAAAGCACACATCCTCGTCCGGAATGGCGCAGGCCGACAGGGCTGCGAGCAGGAAAAGAGACACACGAACTGTCATTGGGTCCTGACAGTCGCGGGCAAAACTGCTAGCCAGAAGGTCAGACGAAGGAGACCCAAATGACCGAAGACTTCACCGAGCGCAAGGCCCGTGCCTCGTCCTGGTTCCGCACTCTGCGCGACGAGATTGTCGCCGCATTCGAAGGGCTTGAGGACACGCAGACCGACGGACCTTTCGCGGATCTGCCCGCCGGGCGCTTCGATGTGCGCGAGACCAGCCGCGCCTCCGAGGACGGGTCCGATGCCGGCGGCGGTCTGATGAGCGTGATGCGCGGTGGGCGTGTGTTCGAGAAGGTCGGGGTCAATATCTCCACGGTGTATGGCGAGCTCGCCCCGCGCGCCCAGGCCGCCATGGCCGCGCGCAAGGGCGTGCCCGGCATGGATACCGATCCGCGTTTCTGGGCCTCGGGCATCAGCCTCGTGGCCCATATGCGCAACCCCCACAGCCCGGCAGTGCACATGAACACCCGCATGTTCTGGACCCCGCAAACCTGGTGGTTCGGTGGCGGCTCGGACCTCAACCCCTGTATCGAGAAAGAGGCGGACACGGCAGAGTTTCACAACGTGCTGAAGACCTATTGCGACAAGCATGATGCCGCGCTCTATCCCAGGTACAAGGAATGGGCGGATGAGTATTTCTTCGTCCCCCATCGCGGGCGCGCGCGGGGTGTCGGCGGGATCTTCTACGATGATCGGAATACCGGCGACTGGGAGGCCGATTTCGCCTTCACCCAGGATGTCGGGCGCGCCTTCCTGCCGGCCTTCCTGCCGGTGACGGAACGCAATCGGAACCTGCCCTGGACCGATGCCGACAAAGAGGCGCAGCTTGTCCATCGCGGTCTCTATGCCGAGTATAACCTGGTCTATGATCGCGGGACGAAATTCGGGCTCGAGACCGGCCATGACGCGACTGCGGTCCTCATGAGCCTGCCGCCCGAGGCGAAATGGCCCTGAGCCGGGGCCCGGGCATTCGTTCACAACCATAGCGACGCGATCTCCATGTCTTTGGCCTAAGGGCCAGAGGCAAATTTTTGGTTAACAGCTTCTTGCCGCTCAAGCGCTGCTCCGGCGCAGTCCCCTGTTTCCAGTCCGTGGAAAGTCGCTACCATGCGGCAGGTAGTGGGAGGACATCATGACCAGATACATCACGCTTGCGACCCTGATCGCCCTGACCGGTGGGGGCGCTTTCGCGCAGGAGGCCGCCGACAGTGTCGCGCCCGAAGCGGCCAGCGCGGCGGGCCCGTTCTCGGGCCTGTCCGACGCCGCCCGCGCGGCGCTTGCCACCAAGACCGAAGGTGCGCCGGTGGCCGCCCAGACCTGGATGGTTGCCGCGGCCAACCCCCATGCGGTCGAGGCCGGGGCGCGGGTACTCGGCGAGGGCGGCACGGCCGCCGATGCCATGGTCGCCGTGCAGGCGGTGCTGGGGCTGGTCGAACCGCAATCCTCAGGGCTGGGCGGCGGCGCTTTCCTGGTCTGGTATGATGCAGAGAGTGGCGAGCTGACCACCCTGGACGGGCGCGAAACCGCCCCGCTTTCGGCCACGCCGACGCTCTTTCAGGACGAGGCGGGCGAGCCCCTGAAATTCTTTGATGCTGTGGTGGGCGGCCTCTCGGTCGGTACGCCGGGAACGCCCGCGCTCATGGCCGAGGCCCATGCCCAGTGGGGCACGCAGGATTGGGCGGGGCTCTTTGCCGAGGCGATTGCGCTGGCCGATGGGGGCTTTCCGGTCTCGCCGCGCCTCGCCACGCTCGTTGCCGGGGATGCCGAGCGGCTCTCGCGCTTTGCGGCCACGCGGGATTACTTCCTGCCCGGCGGCACCCCGCTTGCCGAAGGGGACCGGCTGGTCAACCCGGCCTATGCGGACACGCTGCGGAAGATCGCGGCCCTGGGGGTCGGTGCCTTCTATGGCGGCGAGATTGCCGAGGATATCGTGGCCACGGTTCGCACCGCGCCGGGCAATCCCGGTGTGCTCTCGATGACCGATCTCGACCTCTACACGGTCAAGGAGCGCCCTGCCGTTTGCGCCACCTACCGCGCCCATGAGGTCTGCGGGATGGGCCCGCCCTCCAGCGGGGCGCTGACCGTGGGGCAGATCCTCGGGATGCTCGACAGCTATGACCTGTCGGCGCTCGGGGCCGAGAACCCCGAAGCCTGGCGGCTGATCGGCGATGCCTCGCGCCTCGCCTTCTCGGATCGTGGCCGCTACATGGCCGATAGCGATTATGTCCCCGTCCCGACCCAAGGGCTGGTGGCACCCGCCTATCTGGCCGAGCGCGCGGCCCTGCTGGACACGGATGCCGCGCTCGAGAGCGTCAGCCCCGGCAGCCCGGAATTCGATCATGCGCTGCTCTGGGCGGATGATGAGAGCATCGAGCTGCCCTCGACCTCCCACATCTCGATCGTCGATCAGTATGGCAACGCGCTGTCGATGACGACCACCATCGAGAACGGCTTCGGCTCGCGGCTCATGGTGCGGGGCTTCCTGCTCAACAATGAGCTGACGGATTTCTCTTTCCGCACCCATCGCGAGGGCGTGCCTATCGCGAACCGGCTGGAGCCGGGCAAGCGCCCACGCTCGTCGATGTCGCCGACCATCGTGATGAAAGATGGCGCGCCGAGCATGGTGATCGGCTCCCCCGGGGGCAGCCGGATCATCGGTTACGTGGCCAAGACGATCATCGCGCAGCTCGACTGGGGGCTCGATCCGCAGCAGGCCGTCGCCCTGCCGCATCTGGTCAACCGGTTCGGCACCTATGATGTGGAGGCCGGGACCAGCGCCGAGGATCTGTTGCCCGCGCTTGAGGGGATGGGTTTCAAGATGAACGCGCGTGGCCTGACCTCGGGCCTGCATGTGA
The DNA here is from genome assembly GCF_049800775.1 of Dinoroseobacter sp. S375. NCBI lineage: Bacteria > Pseudomonadati > Pseudomonadota > Alphaproteobacteria > Rhodobacterales > Roseobacteraceae > Dinoroseobacter > Dinoroseobacter sp. S375. Next base: position 50,246 of record NZ_JBNAFR010000002.1, read on the forward strand.
TCACCATCGGAGACGGGCTGCTTGGCGCGGCCGATCCGCGCCGCGAGGGCATCGCCCTGGGCGACTGAGGCACCGAGCCAGAAACAGCGAAGGCCGCGCCGGATCCGGGGCGGCCTTTTTCGTGTCCGTGTCATGCCCGGAGGCGCTCAGGCCACCGCGCGCGGTCCGAGCTTGGCATGCACCTCGTCCAGATCGACCTCGTGCAGGGGCATCTTGTTGGCCGGGTTCTCGAACTCGTAATGGAAGAGCTCGAAATCCTGTTTGTACATCTCGTACATCAGGTGCATCGACAAATCGTCGAAATACGCCTCCACCGGGTGGAGCCGCTTGGGGCCGTGCCCCTCGGATTCGTTGAACCGCGGGATCGTGTCCAGATCCACCGGATGGGGCGTCGAGACCTGCGCCAGCACGTCCTGCATCCCGTCCTGAAACCGCTCGGTGAAAAACACCCGGTCATAGTGCCCGCCATTGGCGACCAGCGTCGAGACATGGCCCGACATGGCCGACCAGTGGATATCGGGATCCATGGGGCGGCGGTAGCGGATCGTGTCCCGGGCAAAGAGCAGGAAGCGGCGGAAGCTCGCGATCTGGTCGAAATCGCCTTCCACATCCACGCCGTAGCGCTGAGTCAGCATCGGGACGAGCTTGCCCCGATAGCGGTTCCCATTGCGCTGGATCCCGGCGATCTTGTCGAAAAACGCCGACAGGATGCGGGTATAGGGGTTGCGCACGCAGGTGAAGACCAGCCCGCCATGGTCGCGGATCCCGGCCTCGATCGCCGGGCGGCTCGCCTCCTGGCCCCATTTGTGCAGCCGGTCCTTGCTGTCATGGATGTCGCCGTCAAAGAAGGCGCCATTGTCCGAATAGAACATGATCTGCCCGATGGTCGAGCAAGCGCATTTCGGCACCACGCGATAGATCATGGAGCCGCTTTCGGTCATCCAGGTCCCGGGAAATCCCATCTTTCCTCCGTCCGTTTGCGCGAGGATGCGTCAAAATCATGAATGTATCATTGATTTGTAAAGACTCTTCGCGGTCTATGGGTGCGGACCCGAAGCTGACACGAGGCTGCACGGCTTGGCAAGAATTGCCTTTATCCTTCTGTGCCACAAGGACCCTGACGCGATCATTGCCCAGGCACGGCGTCTGACCTCCGAGGGGGACTATGTTGCCGTGCATTTCGATGCGCGGGCAAGGGCCGAGGATTTCGCCGCGATCCGGACCGCCCTGCAGGACAATCCGCAGGTGCGGTTTGCCGAACGTCGTCTGAAATGCGGCTGGGGGGAATGGTCGCTGGTCGCCGCCACGCTCGAGGCGGTGCGCGTGGCCGAGGCCGCCTGGCCCGATGCGAGCCATTTCTACATGGTCTCGGGCGATTGCATGCCGATCAAATCGGCGGAATACGCCCATGATTTCCTCGACCGGCGCGATTGCGATTACATCGAGGCGGTCGATTTCTTCAATTCTGGTTGGATCCGCACGGGCATGAAAGAGGACCGGCTGCGCTATCGCCACTGGTTCAACGAGCGCACCCAGCCCAGGCTCTTCTATGGCGCTCTCGCGTTGCAGCGGGCCCTGCGTCTGCGCCGTCCGGTGCCAGCGGATCTGACCATGCAGATCGGCTCCCAATGGTGGTGCCTGCGCCGCAGCACGATCGAGGCGATCCTCGCCTTCTGCGCGGCGCGGCCCGAGGTGCTCCGGTTCTTCGCGACCACCTGGATCCCGGATGAGACCTTCTTCCAGACCCTGACCCGGCACCTGGTGCCGGACCCGCAGATCGAGAGCCGCACGCCGACCTTCCTGATGTTCTCGGATTACGGCATGCCGGTGACGTTTTATAACGACCACCACGACCTGCTTCTGGGGCAGGAGGCGCTTTTTGCGCGCAAGATCTCCGCCGAGGCGCAGGAGCTCAAGGACCGGCTCGGCGCGCTCTGGTCCGAGACCGGTCGCGCATTCGCGATCTCCAACGAGGGGCAGCGCCTGCACGGGTTCCTCACGGGGCAAGGGCGGATCGGCCACCGCTACGCCCCGCGCTTCTGGGAGGCGGCGAGCAGTCTGGGCCCCGAACGCGAGCTGCTGTTGATTGCCTGCAAGAAATGGCATGTGGCCAAGCGGCTTCTGACCCGGGCGCAGCAGGATCTGGACCTGCAGGGGGTGGCCTTCGCCTTTCACGAAGAAGACTGCGCGCTCCCGGATCTGGGCGGTCTCGACAAGACGCTCGACAAGCGCAACCGGCACCGCCGCTCGGTGGTGCGCCTGCTCTACAGCTGTTTCGAGACGGACCGGCTGGCGCTCTGTATCGATCCCAGCGCGCTGGATCTGATGCGGGATTTCTTTGCCGACCGGGCCACCACGCGGCTTCTGGTGATCGATTGCGACTTCTCGGACGGATATCTCGTGGGCCACGCCAAGCGCATCGGGCTTGCCGCAGATCACTCGCCCCAGAGCGTGCTGGACCAGGCCGTCCCGACGATCCGCGCCGAGATCGCGCTGGAACGCGAGCAGATACGGGATGCGGGCTTCGGCGATGTCTATTATATCAGCGAACAGAATTCCGCCGATGGCAATGCCGTGGCCCTCGCCGGGTTCTTCGGCATTCCAGAGGCTCAGGCCGAGGCGCTCGCCCGGTCCGACCACCTATTTAGCGATTGAGGAGTGGCATGGCCCATACCTACGACCCCGAGAACATCTTTGCGAAAATCCTGCGCGGGGATCTGCCCAACAAGACCGTGCTGGAGACCGAGCACACGCTGGCCTTCCACGACATCTATCCGCAGGCGCCGGTCCATGTGCTGGTGATCCCCAAGGGGCCTTACGTCACCTATGACCATTTCGCGGCCGAGGCCTCTGATGCCGAGATCCTCGACTATACGCGGACCATCGCGAAGGTCTGCGAGATGCTGGGCGTGGGCGACGAGGGGTTCCGTCTGATCTCCAACGCCAAGGAGATCGGCGTGCAGGAAGTCCCCCATTTGCACATTCATATTCTGGCCGGTCGACCCCTCGGACGGATGCTCAATCCGCCGAAGTAAACGTGCAACGCGAATGCTCGGTCCGCCGAAACAGCGTCCCGGGCGGCGGTTCAGTCCGCCCGCTTGGGACCGATGCGAAGGGTTGCGCCGCCTGAACTGAACCGCGTGACGCGGATTCGCCCGAGGAACGCCGTGCAACAACCGTGCGCTCTGCGCGGCTTGAGACGCGTGATGCCGGAGCGGCCGGTCCGACCGGGGATGCGCGGGCCATCCCATCACAGGCGCGCCCTGCGATGGGGCGCAGCCTGCCGAAACACGCCCTTTCAGTGGCTATTCGGGCCGGATCAACCGGTTCGCATGACCCATCTTGCGGCCTGCGCGGGTCTCGGCCTTGCCATAGAGATGGAGCGCGGTATCGCGCTCGGCGGCCAGCGCGGGCACCTTGTCCATGTCGTCGCCGATCAGGTTCTCCATCACCACATCCGCGTGCCGCTGCCCGTCCCCGAGAGGCCAGCCGGCCACAGCGCGGATATGCTGTTCGAACTGATCCACGACACAGCCGGTCTGGGTCCAGTGGCCGGAGTTGTGGACCCGCGGTGCGATCTCGTTGACCACCAGCCCGCCCGGCGTCACGAACAGCTCGACGCCCATCACGCCCACATAGTCCAGCGCGTTCAGGATCTGACCCGCAAGGATCACCGCATCCATCCGCTGGCTCTGGCGCAGGCGCGCGGGCACGGTGGTCGTGGCGAGGATCCCGTCGCGATGGACGTTCTCGCCCGGGTCATAGCAGGCCACGGCCCCGTCCTGCCCCCGGGCAGCGATCACCGACACCTCATGGGAGAAATTCACGAAACCTTCGAGGATCGCGGGCGCGCCGGCCATGGCCTCTAGCGCGGCCTCGGCCTCCTCGGGGCTCTGGATCCGGGCCTGGCCCTTGCCGTCATAGCCCAGCCGCCGGGTCTTGAGGATCGCGGGCGCACCGATCTCGGCCAGTGCGGCGCGCAGGCTCTCGGCATCGTCCACGGGCGCAAAAGGCGCAGTGGTCAGGCCCAGCCCCTGCAGGAACGCCTTCTCGACCAGCCGGTCCTGGCTTTTGGCCAGGGCCATGCGGCCGGGATGGATCGGGCGCAGGGCCTCCAGCGCATCAAGCGCCTCGGTGGGGATGTTCTCGAACTCATAAGTGATCACATCCACGCCCTCGGCGAAGGCGCGCAGGGCGTCGAGATCCTCATAGGGCGCGGTCACGACCTTTTCGGCCACCTGACCGGCGGGGGGATTGGCGCCGGGCTCGAAGATGTGACAGCGAAAGCCCAGCCGGGCCGCAGCCATCGAGAGCATGCGCCCGAGCTGCCCACCGCCGAGAATGCCGATCACCGCACCGGGGGGAAGGGGATCACTCATCGACCGGCACCTCCGGGATCGAGGCCGACAGGGCGTCGCGCCATGCATCCAGCCGCGCGGCAAGCTCGGCATCCTCATTGGCGAGGATCGCCGCAGCCATCAGGGCGGCATTGGCCGCGCCCGCCTCGCCGATGGCCATGGTGCCCACGGGAAAACCCTTGGGCATTTGGACGATGGAATAAAGGCTGTCGACGCCGGACAATGCCCGTGTCTGCACCGGCACGCCGATCACCGGCACCCGGGTCTTGGAGGCCATCATGCCCGGCAGATGGGCCGCGCCGCCCGCACCGGCAATGATCGCCTTCAACCCGCGCCCGGCGGCGGTCTTGCCGTAGTCCCAGAGCCGGTCCGGCGTGCGATGGGCGCTCACGATCCGCGTTTCATAGGCCACGCCCAGCTCGTCCAGCAGCGTGGCCGCCGCGCGCATGGTCGCCCAGTCGGACTGGCTGCCCATGATGATCCCAACGCTCACGCTCATATCCCTCTCCATCTCTTGGGGAAGCGGCACTATAGCCAAGCGCCGGGGCTTGGCAACGCGCCGCCGGGGCCGCTTGGGGCCTTATGCAATGATATCCGGGGTGAGCTGGTCTTCGATCCGGGTGATCTGGTCCTTCAGGGCCAGTTTCTTCTTCTTGAGACGCTTGAGGGTCAGCTGATCGGGCGCCGGGCGCTCGGCCAGGGCCTGGATCGCCTCGTCGAGGTCGCGGTGCTCGCAGCGCAACACTTCCAGCTCGACCTTGAGCACCTCTTCACGGCTCATTTCGCCGGTGCCATGCATACCCGTCACTCCAACTCACTTGGCCCCGGTGTAAAGGGATTCCCCCAATCGTGAAAGGCCTTTGGCCGCAGGCAGGCCCCGAACACTTGTCGCACGGCCCCGCGCCACCCATATTTCTATCAAGTGCCGGTCGCCAGAAGGGGCCGCGCGCGGAACGTCGCTTTTCGAAGGACAGCACGATGACGAAGATGACCCTGGGTGCCCACCCGTTCCTGCTCGGCTTTGATCAGCTCGAGCGGCTCGTGGAACGGACGGCCAAATCCGGCAATGACGGCTACCCGCCCTATAATATCGAACAATCCTCCGAGAACCGCTATCGCATCACCCTTGCGCTGGCCGGGTTCGAGGAAGAGGACCTTTCCATCACGGTCGAGGACCGCCAGCTCGTGATCCGCGGGCGCCAGCGCGATGACGGCGAAGGCCGGATCTTTCTCCATCGCGGGATCGCCACGCGGCAGTTCCAGCGCAGCTTCGTGCTCGCCGATGGGGTGGATGTGAATGGCGCGACCATGGAAAACGGCCTGCTCCATGTGGATCTCAAGCGCGACGTGCCCGATTCCGTGGTCCAGACGATCCAGATCACGCCCGCCAAAACCAGCCACAAGAAGGACCGCAGCGAATGACCCATGATTTCGACGACGTGACCCAGAATGGCCAGCCCATCGTCTATGTCCGCCCCGTGGATATGGCCGAGCTTCCGGCGGATGTGCAGGCCCAGCTCGAGGATGCCTCCGAGCTGTTTGCCGTCCATTCCGATACGGGCGAGCGCCTCGCGCTGGTGACCGACCGGGATACGGCCTTCGTGCTGGCCCGCCAGAACGAGATGTCGCCGGTCCATGTCCACTGACCGGGGCTGACGCCTCCGCGCCTAGAGCGTCACGAGATCACCCTCGAAATCCACGAGGGTGATCCGCTCCACCCCCGAGACACGCGCCTTGATGCGCGAGGCGGCCTTACGATCGGCCAGACACAGCGCGGTCGAGAGCGCATCGGCCACTGCCGCGGTCCCGGCCTCCACCGAGACGGTGGACCATTGCGGCCCCGTGGCGCCAAGCGGGTCGAGGATATGGGTCGCACCCCGCGCCAGATGCAGGGCGCGCGGGCTTGAGGTCGCGATGGCGCCGCTGCGCAGCACCCGCGTTCCCAGCAGACCCTGATCCGGGTCCTGCAACCCGATCCGCCACGGACCTCCCGTGCCGCGAAACTCCCCGATATTGACCAGAAGGTCGCCGAAACCATGGGCGCTCAGCGTGTCCGAGACGAGATCCGTGGCATAGCCCTGAGCAATCCCGTTAAAGCTCAGCGCCTGACCCGGGGCCAGCCGCAGCGCCCCGTCTTGCCAGCGCACCCGGTCCCAGCCGACGCGCGCCCGGGCTGCACGGGCATCTCCGCCCCGGGCCAGCGCAGACCAGAGCGGCTGGATGCTCGGATCGAACCGTCCCTCGGTCGCATCATGCATCTGATCCGCGAGATCCACGAGCTCGGTGAAGCGCGGATCGGGTCGGGCCAGATGCCCCGCCGCATTGAGCCGCGAGAGCGCCGAGCCCGGATCATAGAGGTTGAAGAGCCGCTCGACCGCGCGCAGATCAGCCAGCGCCGCATCCAGCGCAGGCTGCGCCCTCTGCGGCGGCGCGCGCAGGGTGATCTTGCAGGCCGCGCCAAGGGCCTGCCCCTCCCAATGGGTGAAGCCCGCCCCGGCCCGCGCGCCCGCGGCCCCAAAGGCCCCAAGCCCCAGCGCCCCGGCGGAAATGGTCAGGAAACGGCGACGGCTCAGGGTCATTTCGCGGCCACTCCGTAACTGCGCTCCTCGCGGCGGGCGGCCAGGATCAGGGGCACGCATTGGCTCGGGCTGTCATGGATGGTCACGCAGTCGAGGCACTGGAAGCACTCGGAATAGGCGACCTTGCCCGAGGGCTCGATCGCGCCGTATTTGCATTTCACCTTGCACAGCTGGCAGGGCGAGCCGCAGGCCTCGCGCCGCGCGATCCAGTCCCGCCCGCGGATCAGCCCGCCAATGGCCATGACCGCCCCCAGCGGGCAGACATAGCGGCAGAATCCCTTGAACAGCACCATCCCCAGCACGAGCCAGAGCGCGGCATAGGCCACATAGTACCACTCGCGGATAAAGAAGACGGTGATCGCGGTCTTGAAGGGCTCGATCTCGGCCACGGTGTCGATTTGTGCGGGCGCGATGAAGACGGTCGCGACCAACCCGGCCAGCAGGATGTATTTCACGCTCTTGAGCCGTTTGTCCCAAGCCGCCGAGGGCTCGATCTGTGGCAGGCGCAGCAGACGGCCCAGATGGTGGGCGAATTCCTGCAACGCCCCAAAGGGGCAGAGCCAGCCGCAAAAGAGCCCGCGCCCCCAGGCGACAAAGCCGAGGATCGCGACCGCCCAGATCATCAACGAGAACGGATCATAGAGCAGATAGGCGAAGCTCGCCCCCTCCCACGCGGTGCGCAGGGTTGCGAGCACTGTCACGATCGACAGCTGCCCTTGCCCCCACCAGCCGATGAACCCCGTCACCACCGCGAGGATCCCGAGCCGCACCGGCGTGAACTCTGCCAGTCCTGCGAGCCAGTTCATCCGCGCCGCCAAAAGGGCCACGAGCCCGGTCAGGAAGACCGCCAGCAGGATCAGGTCGGTCTGCCGGTTCAGCAAGGCCTCCTGCCAAGGGGCGAGCGGGGTCGTGATCTCGGGGCGCAGGAAGAAGCGCGGGTCCGAGGCATAGGTCGTGGTCAGGGTGACGCTGCCGATCTGGGGCTGGAGCATCCCGTGGCTGCGCACCGCCTCGACCCCGAGGGTCCAGTCCCGCGTCGGATCAAAGCCCAACCGCCGGTCGGTCCGCAGCACCATCGCGACCCCGTCCTGCAGTGCCTCGGGCAGGTCCGGATGCAGCTCGACGAAGATGTCGCTGTCGCGCAGGGCCACCGGCAGCCCGTCCTGGGTGATCGACAGCCAGGCCGGGGAGGTGTTGCGCACGAAATCGGGTGAAACCAGCCCGTGCCGCGCGGTCTCGATCACGAGGATCGGCTCATCCGAGCCCGAGATTTCGAGGAAATCCTGCAGCTCGGCGAAGCCATCCTCCGACAGCAGCGCGCGCGCCACCGCGGGCGGGCCGAGATCCGCGATCCAGAGGTCGAGATAGGGCGCGTCGGGGTCCTCCAGCGCCTCTGGATCGTCGTCTTCCCAGAGGGAGCCTGCGAACTGCGCCTGAACGTCGGCGTTGTTGACGGTCGTGCGGCGGATCAGCCCCTCTGCCTGCAGGCTTGCGAAATCCAGATCCTCCTGATGGTCGGGGTCGGGATAGGCGGGCGGGCCCGTGGCCACGCCCTGCATCTTCTCGCGGGCGACCTGCAGCGTGGCGGCGAGGATCGACTCGTGCGCGATCCGCACGCTGGCCGTGGCTTTGGTCACCCCGTCGAGATAGACAAGCCCGCCCCCCGCGCCGCCGCCGCCATAGGGCGTGCCGACCACGAGGCTGTCGGAGATCGAATGCCCGCGATACTGCTCGAAAAACTTGTGGAACGCCGCCTCGCCCAGCCCCGAGACGAAGATCGGCTCGTTATGGGACACCAGCAGCACATGCTCGAACCGCCCCTCCAGATCGAGGAGCACCAGCAGGTTGATCGCGCTGCCGGAAAAGCCGGGCAGGGGGGCCATGGGCTCGGTCTCGAAGGCATAGCCCGCCAGCGCGCCCCCGGCATTCAGAAGCGACCAGACCCCCTTGTCGTTCAGGGGCTCGCCCAGGGTGAAGGGCGGCAGGATGCGCGCGGCCATGGCATCCCTATCCAGGGGCTCGGCCCGCGCGGGGGCGCTGATCACCAGAAGGCACAGCAGCAGGATGCGGAGGATGAGGGCGCGCATCCCCGGACACTAGGCGCGGGCTCCGATGCCGCGAATTGGACCAAGGTCGCAAAACGCGGGCCCTCACGGGAGGGTGAAGAGGCTTTGCCTGAGACCGCGAACCTGCCAGAGTTGCGCCATGGACATGCAGGCTGGCCTCACCAAGTTCCGCACCACGCTCCTGTCGCTGATCGCGCTCGGGGTGGCGTGGCAATTGGGGGCGCTGGCGCTGGCCGACCCGGCGGTGCTGCCCTCGCCCCTGACCGTTTGGAGGATCATCGCGGCCGAATGGGCCTCGGGCGAGCTGGCCTTTCATACCAGCCAGACCCTGATCCGCGTGGCGGCGGCCTTTGGGCTGGCCATGGGTCTCGGCTCGGTGATCGGGGTGGTGCTGGGCAAGCTGCCCTGGCTCGACCGCTGGCTTGATCCCTGGGTGGTGTTCTTTCTGAATCTGCCCGCGCTGGTGGTGATCGTGCTCTGCTATCTCTGGATCGGTCTGAACGAGACCGCCGCCATCGTTGCCGTCGCCCTGAACAAGACCGCCATGGTGATCGTGACCATGCGCGAGGGCGTGCGCGCGCTCGATCCCAATGTGGCCGAGATGGCGCGGGTGTATCGCTTTTCGGCCTGGGGGCGGATGCGCCACGTGCTGATCCCGCAACTCGCGCCCTTCATCTCGACCGCCGTGCGCAACGGGCTCGCCGTGATCTGGAAGATCGTGCTGGTGGTGGAGTTTCTGGGCCGCTCCAACGGTGTGGGCTTTCAGATCCACCTCTATTTCCAGCTCTTCGAGACCGGCTATGTGCTGGCCTATGCCCTGAGCTTCGTGGCGATCATGCTGGCGCTGGAATACGCGCTCGTGCAGCCTTGGGAGGCGCGCGCCCGCCGCTGGCGCCGGGTGGCCACGCCCTAGGCCGCGCCGGCCAGACGGCCTAGAACCACGGCGCTGAGCAGGCCATTGCCCGACAGATACCCCGCATCGCCCGAGCCCGAGACCCCGCAGGCCGCCCCGCCCACGGCGTAGAGATTGGGCAGCACGCCGCCCGCCGCCCGTTTGACCTGCCCGTCCGGGGTGATATCGAGCCCGCCCTGCGTGTGAAACAGCGCGCCCGTGACCCGCACCCCGTGATAGGGCGGGCGCAGCCGCTTGGTGGGGTCGAAGATCCGGCCAAAGCTGCAGGCCTTCATGCTCTCAAGCCGCAGCATGGTCTCGACCAGCGCCGGTCCCGGCAAGCCCAGCCGCGCGGCCAGGGCCTCGGGCGTGTCGGCGGTGACGATGGCCCCGGCGGTCTCGGCAGCGCGGAAATCCTCGAACTGGCGGGCGATGCTGGCGATCCGGCTGTCGAAAATGGCATAGGCCTCGCCACCCGGCTGGCGCAGCACCTCGCGGGCGGCCTCGGAATAGCCCTGGCTTTCGTTCCAGAACCGCTTGCCCTCGCGATTGACCTGTATCCCGCCCTCGGCCATCACCGCCCAGGTCACGAGGATCCCGTGGGGATGGGCGACATTGCCATGGCCCTGAAACGCGTCGAGATGCCGGGTCGCCGCCCCGAGACCCGCGCCCCAGACCAGCGCGTCCCCCTGATTGCCATCATGTCCGAAATAGAGCGCCTCGCGGATCTCGGGGGTCTGCGCGGCCACCATCTCGGGATTGCCGCCAAACCCGTTGCAGGCCAGGATCAGCCGGTCGCAACCGACCCGGTCGCTGCTCCCGTCCGGGCGGCGATAGGCGACACCGGTGACGCGCCCGCCGGTCTCGGCAAAGAGTGTCGTGACCTGCGCGCCGGTCAGGGTCTCGATCTCGGGCACCGCGGCGCAGGCCTCGCGCAGGCGGTCCACCAGCTCCTGTCCCGCGCGGCTCGGCAGCCCGTGCATCCGGCGCGCGGAATGGCCGGGATAGTCGAAATCCGTGACCACCGAGAAGGGCATGCCATGGGTCTCGGTCAGCCATTCGATGGTCGGCCCCGATTGCACGCAGAGCTGCTGGACCACGGCGCCGTCGGCCTCGCCGCGCGCCTTGGTCTGGATGTCGGTGGCAAAGGCGCTGGGGCTGTCCCGGATCCCGGCCGCAGCCTGCATCGAGGTGCCCGCCGCCGGGATCAGCCCCGCCGACAGCGCCGTGGAGCCCGCCTGCACCGCGTCCCGCTCAAGGATCAGACAGCTCCGCCCCTTCTCCGCGCTGGTCAGGGCGGCGACCATGCCACCGGCACCGCCGCCCACGATGACCGTGTCGAACTGCAGGGGAAATCCATCCTCTGGCGGGGCCATCACGCTCATGACGGGTCCCCCTCATAGGTCTTGCCCGCGGCGAGGATCTCGGACGTGCCGAGCCGGGCGTTCAGCGCGCGGAAATCGAACATCCGCTCCTGAAAGGCCGCGTTGGAGCCGGTGGCGGCGAGGTTGCGGTAATAGGCCTCCGCCGTATGGGCGAGGGCCCGGACAATGCCGCCGGGGAAAATGACGACCCCGAAGCCCAGCGTTTCAAGTTCAATCGCGGATTTCAGGGGGGTGTCTCCGCCCTCCACCATATTGGCCAGAAGCGGCACGCGCCCGGCAAAGCGTCCGGCAATCGCCGTCATATGGGTGTCCGAGCGCGGTGCCTCGATAAAGAGCACATCCGCCCCGGCCTCCAGATAGGCCTCCGCCCGGTCGAGCGCGGCCTCCAGCCCCTCGACCGCGATGGCGTCCGTGCGCGCTACGATCAGCGTTTCGTCCGACAGGCGCGCATCGGCCATGGCCCGCACCTTGCCCGCCATTTCCGCCACGGGCACCAGGACCTTGTCCGCCAGATGCCCGCAGCGCTTGGGATAGGTCTGATCCTCGATCTGCAGCGCGCTCGCCCCGGCCCGCTCGTAAAGCCGCATGGTGCGCTGGGCGTTCAGCGCGTTGCCAAAGCCCGTATCCGCATCGATGATCACCGGGATGTCGACCCGGTCCCGGACCAGCGCCATGGTCGAGGCCATCTCGGTCACCGAGGTCAGGCCGATATCGGGGCGCCCGAGCCGGGTATAGGACACCGCCGCTCCTGAAAGGTAGAGCGCCTCGAACCCGGCCTCGGCGGCCAGCGCCGCCGTAAGGGCGTCATAGACCCCCGGCGCCACGAGGATCGACGGATCGGCAAGGCGCGCGCGCAGGCTCATAGCAGCGCCTCCACATCCGCGCAGCTGGCGATATGCGTGACCGTGCCCAGAGAGATGAGCGTGGCCTCATGGACCGCCGGGTCGAAGGCCGCGCAGCCATCCGACAGCAGAACCGTGTCGAGATTGCGCAGATGCGCGTCCCGCACGGTGGACGCCACGCCGCCGTTCGTGACGATCCCGCCGATAATCAGCCGGTCGATCTCAAGCGCGCGGAGGATGTATTCCAGCCGGGTCTGATAGAGCGCGGAATAGGCCACCTTCTCGATGGTGAAATCGGCGGGTGCGAGCGTGTCGACCAGCCCATGCCCCCAGGCGCCGGGGCAGAAATCCCCGCGCCCGAGAAAGGGGCGCAGCGCCTTGAGATGGGGCGCGATCAGGGGTTCTCCATCGCGCCCGGGCACCAGCGTGAACTGGGCCGAGATATAGATCCCCCCGGCGGCGCAGAGCTTGTCGCGCAGCGGGGCGATCCGTGCCGGCAGGGCCGTGAGCGCCTCGCCGGTCTGGCCCGCGCGGCCATAGGCCCCCTCCGGGTGCAGGAAGTCGTTCTGCAGATCGATGGTCAGCAGCGCCGTGCGCTGCGGGGTCAGGGTGGTAAGAGGCTGGGCCATCAGGATCTCCCTTCGCGTTGGGTGATCGACAGGATGAGATTGCCATAGGGGTCGACGCGCCCCTCAAAGCCCGGCTCGATCAGGATTGTTGTGTCGGGTTGTTCGAGAATGGCGGGGCCCGGGATCACGCTGCCCACGGGCAGGGCGAGCCGGTGATAGAGTGCTGTATCCTGCCAGCCCGCGCCGAAATGCACCGGGCGGCTGCCATGGCGCGCGGCCTCGGCGCTTGTGCCATCCTCGGGGGCGAGGGTCTCGAGGTTGAATTTCGGGCGCTGCCCGGTGACGGAGCTGCGCAGGTTCAGCACGCGCCGCTGCCCGCCCTCCAGCAACCGCCCGAAGGCCGCGCGATAGGTGGCATCAAAGGCCGCAGCGATGGCCTCGGCATCCGGGGGCGTGATCGCCCCCGCGTCCTGCGCAGGCAGGGGCACGGGCACGGCGACCGTATGGGTCTGGCCGAGATAGGCCATGTCGAAACTGACCTCGACCACCCGGGCGGCAAAGGGGCTGCGCGCGGCGTCGAGCGTCGCATGCCCCGCCGTCACATGGTCGGTCAGGATCGGGGCCAGGATCTCGGGTGTCAGATCCTCGAGCATCATGTTCAGGGTCTGCACGAAATCCTGCCGCATATCCGCGATCACGCAGCCCATGGCCGAGGTCACCCCCGGGTAGCGCGGGATGATCGCCCGGGCGAGCCCCACCTCGCGCAGCATCGCCCCCGCATGGAGCGCGCCGCCCCCGCCAAAGGGCATGAAGGCAAACCCCTTGGGGTCATGCCCGCGCTCGATGCTCACCAGCCGGATCGCCCCCGCCATCCGGGCATTCGCCACGGTCAGGATCGCCTCCGCCGCCGCCAGATCATCGAGACCCAAAGGCGCGCCCACATGGGTCGCGATGGCCTTGCGCGCGGCATCCACATCCAGCCGGTCGAGGCTGCCGCCAATGGGATTGGCCGGATCGATCCGCCCCAGCACCACATTGGCATCCGTCACCGTGGGCCGCGTGTTGCCCTGACCATAGGCCACGGGACCGGGGGTTGACCCCGCGCTCTCGGGCCCGATCTGCAACAGCCCGCCCTTGTCCACCCAGGCGATTGACCCGCCCCCCGCGCCGATAGTGGCGATCTCGATCATCGGCGTGCGGATCACCATGCCGAAATCGATCGCCGTCTGCGGGCTGAGCGCGGGGCTGCCGCCGGTCACCAGCGACACATCGAAACTCGTGCCGCCCATATCCCCGGTGATCACGTCCGGATAGCCCGCCGTCTCGGCAATATAGGCCGCCGCCGTCACCCCCGCCGCAGGCCCCGACAGGGCCGTGCGCACGGGCCGCGCGCAGGCGGTCTCGACGCTCATAACGCCGCCATTGGATTGCACGATCAGGAATTCGCCCCCGAACCCGCCGCGTCCCAAAGCCGCCTCGAGCCGGTCGAGATAGCCCGCCACTTCGGGCTGCAGATAGGCATTCAGGGCGGTGGTCGAGAACCGCTCGAATTCGCGGATCTCGGGCAGGATCTCGGACGACCCGCTCACATGGGGCGTGGGCCAGACCGCCCGCACCGCTGCCAGGGCTGCCGCCTCGTTGGCCGGGTTCGCATAGCTGTTCACAAAAAGCACCGCGATGGCCGCGCAGCCCTCGGCCAGCAGGCTCTCGGCGGCTTCCCGGACCGCGTCCAGATCGACCTGCGTATGCAGCGTCCCGTCGGCCAGCACGCGCTCGGGCACCTCGCGGCGCAGATCCCGGGGCACGACCGGGTGAAACTCGCCGCGCAGCCCCCAGGTGTCGCGCCGGTCCCGGCGCCGCATCTCCAGCACATCGCGGAAGCCTTGGGTGGTGATCACCCCGGTCCTGGCCCCCTTGCGCTCCAGCAGGGCGTTGGTCCCGGCGGTGGTGCCATGGACCACCGCACCGATCGCGCCCAGATCGGGCACATGCACGCCGATCCCGTCCAGAAACCCCCCAGACTGGTCCGGGCGCGAGGTCGGCACCTTGGCCACCCGGGCGCGGCCCGTCGCCTCGTCGAGCACGAAGACATCCGTGAAGGTCCCGCCCACATCGACGCCGATCAACACGCTCATGCTGTGACCTCCTGCCAGGCGGGGCCGTATTGGGCTGTGGCGGTCTCGGGGCTGAGATAGCCCAGCCGCACATCCCGGGCCACGACCTCGGGCGGGCGGATGGCCGCCGCGCCGTAGCCGCCGCCCCCGGGCGTGTCGAGCCGCACGCGCTGGCCCTTGTTCAGGCGCATCCCCACCGCCTTGGAGGCGAGCGGCGGCCTGTGCCAGCCATCCGCCTGCTCATAGGTGAACCGGTTGAGCGCCCCGTCATCCCCGCCGGCCACGCCCTTGGGGGCGAAGCGCCCGCGCTCGCCGAACAGAAACGCTTCGGCCTCCTCCTCCAGCAGCTCGATCTCGTAAGTCGCGCCCAGCCCGCCGCGATGGGCACCGGGTCCCGCACTGTCTGGGCGCAGGGCCCATTGGCGGAACATCACCGGATAGGCCGCCTCGAGGATCTCCGCAGGCGGGATTGTCGCGGTCGAGATCGGCGCGTTCCCGTGGTTGAGCCCGTCGCTCTCGGGGCTGCCGCCATGGCCGCCGCCATAGAACGAGAACATCACCCAGCGCCCGCCATTGGCCCGCCGCCCGGCAATCGAGAGCGCGTTGATCGTGCCATAGGCATTGGCCACCACGCGGTCCGGAATGGCCTGCGCCGCGGCCGAGAAGATCACGTCGATCATCCGCAGGATGGTCTCGGTATAGCCACCCGTGGGGGCGGGAAACTCCGCCGAAAGGATCGAGCTCTCGGGCACGGTCACGTTGATCGGGCGCATCACACCGGCATTGGCAGGCAGGCTCGGGAAGATATGCTTCATCGCCACATAGGCCGTGGCGATCGTCGTCGGCAGGGCGATATTGACCGGCCCCTTCACCACCCCCGCGCTGCCGGTGAAATCGAGGCTCAGCCGGTCGCCCGACACCTCCAGCGCGACCTTGATGGCCAAGGGCTCCGGGTCGATCCCGTCATTGTCGAGGTAATCCACCGCCTCCCAGCGGCCATCGGGCAGGGCGCTGATCTCGGCCCGCATCAGGGCCTCTGCCCGGTCGGTCAGCGCGGTGAGCGCGCCTTGCACCGTCTCCACCCCGTAATCCGACAAGAGCGCGTCGAGCCGCTTGACCCCCAGATCCAGCGCGCCGAGCTGGCCGTTCAGATCCCCCTGTGCCGAGGCGGGCAGGCGCGTGTTGCGCATCAGGATATCGACGATATCGGTCTGGAGCACGCCCGCGCGCACCAGCTTGACCGGCGGCAGGACAAACGCCTCCTGAAAGACCTCCGTCGCCGAGGGGTTGTAATTGCCCGGCACCGCGCCGCCCACGTCATGCCAATGGCCGACCGAGGCGAGGAAACACAACAGCGCGCCATCGCGAAACACCGGGCGCACCAGCCGCATATCGCTCAGATGGGTGCCGCCGATATGGGCGTCGTTGAAGATATAGACATCGCCCTCGGCCAGATCGCCATCCCGGGCCGCCTTTTCGATCACCGCCTTGACCGCAAAGGCCATCACACCGACGAAGATCGGCAGGCCGGATTTGCCCTGCACCAGCGTGTCGCCGGTCTCGGCATGGTAGATCCCGTGGGAGGCGTCATGGGCCTCGGCAATGATCGGGTTGAAGGCGGCGCGAAAGAGCGTCGCGTCCATCTCGTCGGCGATCTGCTCCATCCGCCCGGCCAGCACGGCGAGGGTGATCGGGTCGATCTCGGGGGTCGCCGGCGTGCTCATGACTGGACCTCGCTTCCCCGAACCTCGCCCCCGCGAACCTCGCCCATGTCGTTCCAGACCTCCTGCCGCCAGAGCTTGCCCGCCCGCAAGGTGAACCGGTCGACGAAACGGATGCCGTCAAAGGGCGCGCCATCGGGCCACTCCCCGGCGAGGGTACCCCGGCAGAAGACCACCGGATTGCCCTCGGTCATCGCCGTGTCGAAGCCGGTATAGGTCTTGACCACGCGGGTATAGCGCGGCTTGGACCAGGTGATGAGTTCGTCGAGCCGGGTCATGCGCACATTGCCGGGGAAGGTCATCTCGAACCCCTCGGCGAGGTAGCTGGCGGCGCGGTCCAGATCGCGGGCTTCCATGGCCCGCAGGAAGTGGCGCACGATTGTGACCGGGTCGGGCAGGGCAGGGGCCGGGGTCCGGGGCTGCCCGCCGCGCATGTAGCCCGCGGCGCTGACCTCGTGGGTGAGCACCGTCACCGCGTCGGGATCGGCCGGGATCACCCCGCGCACCGCATCGGTCAGAGCGCGTCCCAACCGGGTCTTCGTGTCGATGTCATAGCCCTCGATCAGGTGCAGTTCGATCACCGGCATCTGCTGTCGTCCCCCCGCTGCAGACCTGATCTCTCAGTGACCTGTCTGCTTTTTGATACAGGTGAAGCTATGGCGATAGACCAAAAAGGGTAGGGTTCGTGATCCAAAATCTTGCGCAGGCGGAGAACCGGACTAGGTCGCACCGGGGAAGAGAGGGCATCGCACCATGGATGGCGGCAGCGGCACACATCTGCCCGAGGGGGGCAAGGCACGGCGGGTCTACCTGCAGTTGCGCGACATGCTCGTGCAGGATGCCATGCGTCCCGGCGATCTCTTGCCGGGCGAGCAGAAGCTCGCGGCGCGCTTCGGGGTCAGCCGTGTCACGATCCGCCGCGCGCTCGAGGCGCTGGCCGAGGACGGGCTGATCGACAAGCGCGCGGGCGCGGGCAGCGTGGTCCGCGCACCGGGGGCGGCGGGCTCGGTCCTGACGGGCAATCTGGCCTCGCTCATGCCGCAACTGGTCGAGATGGGGCAGCGGACCGAGGCGCGCCTGCTGGCGTTTTCCTACGGCGCAGCACCGGGGGCGGTGGTCGAGGCGCTGGCGCTGGATCCGTCCGAGCAGGTGCAGACCGCCACCCGGGTCCGTCTGCTGGGCGGGGTACCGTTCTCGCATCTCACCACCCATGTGCCCGCGCGGATCGCGACGAACTATTCCGAGGCGGATCTCGCCACCACGCCGCTCTTTCGCCTGCTGGAGCGCAGCGGGGTCCGCATCGCCTCGGCCCATCAATCGGTGACCGCGACCCTTGCGACGCCCGAAGTGGCCGATGCGCTGGACGTGGCCGTGGGCTCGGCCCTGACCGCGCTGACCCGGGTCGTCCATGATGTGGAAGGGCAAGGGGTCGAGTATCTCTCGGCGCTCTACCGGCCGGATCTCTACCGGCTGGACATGACCCTCTGCCGGGTGGGCGCAGAGGACAACCGCCATTGGGAGCCGGTGCTGAGCGAGCCGCCCAACCCGACCGAGGGCGCCGCATGAGCGCCGCGCCGCAAACCCTGCTGGACAAGCTCTGGCGTGCCCATGAGGTGCTGCAGCGCGAGGATGGCACCTCGCTTTTATGGGTGGATCGGCATCTGCTGCATGAGGGGTCGCACCACGCCTTTGCCAAGCTCGCAGCGCGCGGCCTGCCCGTGGCGGTGCCGGAGCAGAGCTTCGCCGTGGTCGATCACTACGCCCCCACGCGCAACCGCGCCGAGGGCGGGACCACGCCCGAGATCCGCAGCATGATCGCCCGGCTGCGGGAGAATGCGGCGCGCCACGGGATCCGCCTCTTTGACCTGATGGACCCGGATCAGGGGATCGTCCATGTGATTGGGCCGGAGCAGGGGCTGACCCTGCCGGGGCTCACGATCAATTGCGGCGACAGCCATACCTCGACCCATGGGGCGTTCGGCGCGCTGGCATTCGGGATCGGCGCGACCGAGGTCGCCCATGTGCTGGCCACCCAGACCGTCTGGCAGGCCCGGCCCAAAACCCTGCGCCTGCGTTTCGACGGGGCGCTGGGGCCCGGCGTGGGGGCCAAGGACATGGCGCTGGCCTGGATCGCCCGGTTCGGGGCGGATGCCGCACGGGGCCACGCGATCGAGTATACCGGCGCGGCGGTGCGGGGCCTCTCGATGGAGGGGCGGATGACCCTGTGCAACCTGTCGATCGAGGGCGGGGCCAAGCTGGGCCTGATCGCGCCGGATGAGACGACCTTTTCCTATCTCGCGGGCCGACCCCATGCGCCGCAGGGCGCGGCCTGGGATCGGGCTTGCGCGGATTGGGCCAGCCTGCAGAGCGACCCGGAGGCGGCATTCGACCGCGAAGAGAGTCTTGATTGCGCGCAGATCGCCCCGGTCGTGACCTGGGGCACCCGGCCCGATCAGGCGATTCCGGTGACCGGCCACCTTCCCCGCGGGGAAGGTTCAGAGGTTAATTCTGCATTAACTTACATGGGCTTAGAGGCAGGCCGCCCGATTGCGGGCGTGGCGGTGGACCAGGTCTTTATCGGGTCCTGCACCAATGGCCGGATCGAGGATCTGCGGGCGGCGGCGGCGGTGCTTGCGGGGCGCGCGGCCAAGGTGCCGGGGCAGGTCTCGCCCGGCTCGGCCCGGGTCAAGGCGCAGGCCGAGGCCGAGGGGCTCGACCGGATCTTCACCGAGGCCGGGCTCGACTGGACCGGGGCGGGCTGCGCCATGTGCGTCGGCATGAATGGCGATCTCGTCCCGCCGGGCGCGCGCTGCGCCTCGACCACGAACCGCAACTTCAAGGGCCGTCAGGGCCCCGGGGCGCGCACCCATCTGATGTCGCCGGCCATGGTGGCCGCCGCCGCCGTCACCGGAGAGATCACCGATGTGCGCCCCCTGCTGGCCGGGAGGGCGGTCGCATGAGCGCGCGCGGCTGGCAGCACCATGAGGGGTTGGCCGTGGGCCTGCCCATGGATGGCATCGACACGGACCAGATCATCCCGGCGCGTTTCATGGCGACGCCGCGGGATCAGGGCTATGGCCGGTTCCTGCTGCATGATCTGCGCTGTGACGCGCAGGGCGCGGCCCGTCCGGACTTTGCACTCAACCGCGCCGAGAGCGCCGGGGCGAGCGTGCTGGTGGCGGGGCGGAATTTCGGCTGCGGCTCCTCGCGGGAGGCGGCGGTTTATGCCCTTGTGGATTACGGGATCCGGGTCGTCGTGGCCCCGAGCTTTGGCGATATCTTTGCGGCCAATGCGGTCAATAACGGGCTTTGCCCGGCTCAGGTCTGCGAGACGACGAGTGCGTCGATGCTCGACGCGCTGGCCGAGGCGCCGCGCCGGGTGAGCGTGGATCTGGAGAGTTGCGAGATCATCGGTTCGGCCTGCCGGATCCCTTTCGCGCTGGACCCGGTCTGGCGGCAGAAGCTGATGGAAGGCTGGGACGATATCGATCTGACCCGGGCCTATAGCGCCGATATCACCGCGTTTCGGGACCGGGATGCACAGGCGCGGCCCTGGGCGCGGCTGCGCCCGCCGGGGATCGTGCAAGGGACAAGAACAGACCGCGTCTGAGCGCGGCGGAGGGGCATCGGCATCGCCCCTGACAGGTGCCACAACAGGGAACTGGGTCGCCGCCGCGCGGTCCGAACATGAAGGAGCGAAGTGATGAAACATACGGTATTGGGCACCGTGCTGGCCGGGAGCCTTGGTCTGGGCGGGGCCGCATGGTCCATGGATACGCTGACCGCGGTGCATGCCTTTCCGACCACGCTGATCTACACCAAGAGCTTTCTCGAATTCGTCGACAAGGTGAATGCGGCGGGCGAGGGCGTCGTGCAGATCGAGGTCCGGGGCGGCCCCGAGGCGATTGGCATGTTCCAGCAGCCTGACGCGGTGCGCGACGGGATCGTGGACATGGTCTACACGCCCGGCTCTTTCTATGGCGGTGCGCTGCCGGAGAAGGACGCGATGGTGGCCTCGAACCTCACGGCGGTCGAGACGCGAATGAATGGCGGCACCGAGCTGATCGACCAGATCCATCAGGAGAAGATGGGGCTCAAGTATCTCGGCTGGTTCGACAGCGGGGTCAGCTACAACCTCTGGACCGTGGATGAGCCGCAGTTCGAGGATGACGGCGATCTGAGCGTGGCGGGCATCAAGCTGCGCGGCAATGCGGTCTACAACGCGTTCTTCACCGAGTATCTCGGCGCGCAGGTGATCGACCTGCCGACCACGGATGTCTATGCCGCGCTGGAGCGGGGCGTGGTGGATGCCACGGGCTGGACCCAGATCGGTCTGATCGACCTGAAATGGAACGAGTTCCTGAACTACCGGATCGAGCCGAGCTTCTTCTCGACGGATCTCGGGGTGATCGTGAATCTCGAAAAGTGGGAGAGCCTCAGCGAGGAGGCGCGCACCATCCTGCAGGATGTGGCGATCCAGCATGAGAAGGACAGTGTCGCCGCCCTGACGGCCAAGCGCGACGAGGATTTCAAGGCCCTGGAAGAGGGTGGCATGCAGGTCGTGAGCCTCGAGGGGGATGCCAAGGCGCGCTATCTCGCGGCGGCGCGCGAGAAGACCTGGGAGCGGATGAAGGGGCTGATGGCCGAGCATCCGTCCGGGGACGGCAATTACGACACGCTGATCTCGCTCTTCTACGATCAGGCGCAGGACTGATCTGAGACAGGCGCCGACGGGACAAGCCCGTCGGCGCGGACCCGCCCCGCCCCATGCGCGTTCTCAGGAAACTCTATGACGGATTGATCGTCGGGATGGCCGCCCTCGCCGGGCTCGGGCTTGTCTGGCTGATGGTCTCCGTGATCGTGTCGGTGGCCATGCGCAATGCGGGGCTGCAGCCCTTTGCCTGGCTGTTCACATCGGCCGAATACAGCCTGCTTTACCTCACCATGCTGGGCGCGCCCTGGCTCGTGCGCGAGAAGGGCCATGTGCATATCGAGCTGGTCACCGCCGCCCTGCCCGAGGGGCTGCGGCAGGTGGTGAGCCGGGCGGTTGCGCTTCTGTGTGTGCTGGTCTGCGTGATCCTCGCCTGGAAGGGTGTGGAGCTTTGCCTGCGCAATCTGGAGCGCAATGACTACGACGTCCGGGCTTATTTCTTTCCGCGCTGGATGCTGACGATTTCCTTCCCCATCGCCTTTGGCTTCATGGCGCTCGAGTTCAGCCGTTTCGTGGTCGGGCGCGAGATCCTGCATTCGGGCGAAGCGGGGATCCACGAGTGAGGGACGGGCCCGATGGAATGGTTTGAGGCGCTGGCCCTTCTGCTGGGCGCGATCGTGGCGCTCATGGCGCTGGGCATGCCCGTGGCGCTGGCCTTTCTGGCGGCGAATATCCTCGGGGCCTGGGTGTTCATGGGTGGCGACAGGGGGGTCGTGCAGCTGCTGAACAACGGGCTCGGCGCGCTGACGAAATTCGCGCTGGTGCCGATCCCGCTCTTTCTGCTGATGGGAGAGATCTTTTTCCACACCGGCCTTGGCGGACGGATGTTCAATGCCATCGACCGGCTGCTGGGGCGTCTGCCGGGGCGGTTGAGCTATGTCACCGTGCTGGGCGGGACCGGGTTTTCGACCCTGTCGGGCTCGTCGATGGGCTCCACCGCGTTGCTGGGCAGCCTGATGGTGCCGGAGATGCAGGCGCGAGGCTACAAATCCCATATGAGCATCGGGCCGATCCTCGGCACGGGCGGGCTTGCGATCATCATTCCACCCTCTGCCCTCGCGGTTCTGCTGGCGACGCTGGCGCAGATCGATGTGGGCGCGTTGCTGATCGCGGGGGTGTTTCCGGGGCTGATCCTCGCCGGGTTCTACATCGCAACGATCTACATCCAGACCCGGCGCGACCCGAGTGCGGCCCCGGCCTATGACGTGACCCCGATCCCGGCGCTGGCCAAGCTCGGCCTGCTGGTCCGGGACGTGGTGCCCATGGTCGGGGTCATGGTGGTGATCGTCAGCATGATGATCTTCGGCATCGTCACCCCGTCGGAGGCGGCGGCCTTTGGCGCGCTGGGGGTGATCGTGCTGGCGGCCCTGTTTCGCTGCCTGACCTTCAAGGCCCTGAAGGCCTCGGTGGTGGGGGCGCTCAAGGTCACGCTCATGGCCTATATGATCGTCTTCGGCTCGGCGACCTTCAGCCAGCTTCTGGCCTTCTCCGGTGCCTCGCGCGGGTTGATCGGCTGGGCGACGGGGTTCGAGCTCGACCCGATCTGGATGCTGCTGGCGATGTTCGGGGTCCTGCTGGTGCTGGGCATGTTCATGGAGCAGATCTCGATCATGCTGCTGACCGTGCCGATCTTCTTTCCGCTCGCGGACAGTCTCGGTTTTGATCTGGTGTGGTTCGGGCTGATCATGCTGCTGGCTCTGGAGATCAGCTTTACCACGCCGCCCTTCGGGCTGCTGCTCTTCGTGATGAAGGGGGTGGCCCCGCCGAGCACGACCATGCGCGAGATCTATCTGGCGGCGATCCCGTTCATCCTGTGCTCTCTGGCGGTGGTGGCGCTGCTGATCCTCTTCCCGCCGCTGGCCACATGGTTGCCCGGACGCGGCGGCTAGACAGCGGAGCACCGCGCGGACTAGCCTGCGCCGTTGATTTCGTATTTTGAGGACGTGATTTCATGAACTTCGCCCTTTGGCTGGCCCGGACGGCCACCCGCAGCCCGCAGGCTCCGGCCCTCTATACCGGCACCACGCTCGAGACCGATTACGCGGGGTTTGCGGACCAAGCGGCGCGGATCGGCGCGGCGCTGGCGGCCCGCGGGATCGGCAAGGGCGACCGGGTGGGGGTGTTCATGAAGAACTCCACCGACTATCTGCGCGTGCTCTACGGGATCTGGTGGAGCGGGGCCGCAGCGATCCCGATCAACTCCAAGCTTCATCCGCGCGAGGCGGAGTGGATCCTGTCCGACGCGCAGGCCGCTTTGTGCTTCGCCACGGCGGATCTGGCCGAGGGGCTGGCCGAGGTTGCGCCGGATTGCCCTTGCGTGATCAGTAGCACTGCCGATTTCGCCGCGATGCTCGCCACGTCTCCCATGCCCGAGCCGGTGGAGATGGCGCGTGAGGATCTCGCCTGGCTCTTTTACACCTCCGGCACCACGGGCAAGCCCAAGGGCGTGATGATGAGCACGGCCACCATCACCGCCATGACGCTCAGCTACTTCGTGGATGTGGACGAGGTCAGCGCCGAGGATGCGATCCTCTATGCCGCGCCCATGAGCCATGGGGCCGGGATCTATAACTTCATGCATGTGCTGCGCGGCGCGCGCCATGTGGTGCCCGAAAGCGGCGGGTTCGAGCCAGCGGAGATCTTTGCGCTGGCCGCCGAGATGCGTGCGATCAGCATGTTTGCCGCCCCGACCATGGTGCGCCGGATGATCGATGTGGCCAAGGCGACGGGCGCCACGGGGGACGGGATCAAGACCGTCGTCTATGCGGGCGGGCCGATGTATGTGGCCGATATCATGGAGGCGGTCGACGTTCTGGGCGACCGCTTCGTGCAGGTTTACGGGCAGGGCGAGTGCCCCATGGGGATCACCGCGCTCAGTCGGGCCGATGTTTCAGACCGCAGCCACCCGAACTGGCAGGCGCGGCTGGCCTCGGTCGGCACGGCCCAGACAATCAGCGAGGTCGCGATCCTCGATGAGAGCGGCGCGCCGGTGCCCGTGGGCGAGACCGGCGAGATCGCCGTGCGCGGTGCGGGGCTGATGCTGGGTTACTGGAACCGGGCCGAGGCCACGGCAGAGACGATCCGCGACGGATGGCTCTGGACCGGGGATATGGGGCGGCTCGACGAGGACGGCTATCTGACCATGGTGGATCGGTCCAAGGACATGATCATTTCGGGCGGCTCGAATGTCTATCCGCGCGAGGTCGAGGAGGTGCTTTTGACCCATGGCGGCGTCGCCGAGGTATCGGTCGTGGGGCGGCCCCATCCGGAGTGGGGCGAGGAGGTTGTGGCCTTTGTCGTTCCCGCGCCGGGTGCCGCACTGGCCGAGGCCGAGCTCGACGCGCTCTGCCTCGATCAGATTGCGCGGTTCAAGCGGCCCAAGGCCTATATCGCCATCGCCGAGCTGCCGAAGAACAATTACGGCAAGGTCCTCAAGACCGATCTGCGAGCGCGGTTGACGGCGGATTGACCGGTCGCGGCCCTGCGCCAGATCATCCCCTCGCCTAAACCGGCGATTGGGACTAGGCTTTGAGCCATGCGCATCGAGCCGCCCTCCACGCCGCAACCGGCGAGCACCGTGTCCGGGATCGACGAGTCCGCCTGGTCCGAGGTGCTGCGGGCGGTGGATGACACCTATTCGGCGCTGATCGAGAACCAGACCGCGCTGGAGGCGCGCAACCGCGAGCTGGAGGATCTGCGCCGCTTCATGGGCTCGGTCATGGCCTCGGTCTCGGATGTGCTGCTGGTGGTGTCGCGGACCGGGGATCTGCAGGAATGCAGCGCGTCGCTCTTGCGGCTCGCCGAGCGGGATCGTGACGACATTCTTGAAAAGCCCATCGCCGCGCTTTTCGCCGAAGCGGACAGGCCCCGGCTGGCCGATGCCCTGCAGGCGGTGATCTCGGCCAAGGCGCGGGTGGATTTCGAGGCGGATCTCGACCGGACCGAGGGCGCGGCGACGCTGGAATTCAGCATTGCCCCCCGGCTCGATGATCGCGGGCGCGCGACGGGCGCGGTACTGACAGGGCGGCCCGTGGGCGAGCTGCGCCAGGCCTATGCCGAGCTCGCCAAGAGCCATGACGCCCTGCAACAGACCCAGGCCCAGCTGGTGCGCAACGAAAAGCTCGCCTCGCTCGGTCGCCTGCTGGCCGGGGTGGCCCATGAGCTGAACAACCCGATCAGCTTTGTCTATGCCAACGCCCATGCGATGGAGCGCTACGCCACCAAGTTCGAGACCTATTTCGAGCGGGTGCAGGAGGGCGCGGACCGCGAGGAGCTGGTCTCGCTGCGCGAGGAGCTCAAGCTCGACCGCGAGATCCGCAATCTGCGCGAGGCCATCGACGGGGCCCGGGACGGGGCCGAGCGGGTGCGCGATATCGTGGCCGATCTGCGGCGGCTCTCGGCGGAAGGGTCCGGCGAGACCGAGGAGTTCGATCTGGCCGAGGCGGCGCGCACGGCGGCAAGCTGGGTCGCGCGCGGGGCAAAGGGTGAGCTGCGGATCACCTTCATGGGGCTCGATGCGGCCCCGGTCGCGGGCAAGCCGGGACATATTCAGCAAGTGGTCATGAATCTGGTGCAGAATGCGGTGGATTCCATGGCCGATCAGGAGGATGCCTCGCTGCATTTGGACATACGTCAGACCGGGGATTTTCTGACCCTCGATGTCACCGATACGGGGCCGGGCATTCCGGTGGATGTCGCGCCCCATATCTTCGATCCGTTCTACACCACGAAACCCGTGGGGCAGGGGACGGGGCTGGGTCTCGCGATTTCCCACAAGATCGCCGATGAGCATGGCGGGCGGCTGCTGCATGTGCCGACCGATGAGGGGACCTGCATGCGGCTGGAACTGCCGGTGGTGACGATTCCATGACCCGGCGGCGGAGTATGCTCTGGCTGCAATCCGCGGGCTGCGGAGGCTGCACCATGTCGCTCCTATGTGCCGAGGCACCAGGGGTTCTGCACGCGCTGGAGGGGGCGGGGATCGACCTGCTCTGGCATCCGGCGCTGAGTGCCGAGACCGGGGCCGAGGTGCGTGCCCTGCTGGCCGGGATCGAAGCCGGAGAGATCCCGCTCGATATCCTCTGTGTCGAGGGGGCGGTGGCGAAGGGCCCGAAGGGGACCGGGCGCTACCAGATGCTGTCGGGGACCGGGCGGTCCATGCTGGACTGGGTCGAGAGCCTCGCGCCCCATGCGGGCCATGTGCTGGCCGTGGGCAGCTGCGCGGCCTTTGGCGGCGTGACCTCGGCCGGGGGCAACCCGACGGATGCGGTGGGCCTGCAATATGAGGGCACCCATCCGGGCGGCGTGCTGCCGCCGGAATTTCGCGGCGCCGAGGGGCTGCCGGTGGTCAATATCGCGGGCTGCCCGACCCATCCCGACTGGGTGACCGAGACGCTGCTGATGCTGGCGGGTGGGGACCTGACGCCCGAGGCACTCGACGTCTACGCGCGGCCCCGCTTCTACGCCGATCATCTGGTGCACCATGCCTGTCCGAAGAACGAGTATTACGAATACAAGGCCAGCGCCCGCGCCCTGTCGGAGATGGGCTGCATGATGGAGCATCTGGGCTGCGTCGGCACCCAGGCGGTCGGTGACTGCAATATCCGCCCCTGGAACGGATCGGGCAGCTGCACGCGCGGCGGATACCCGTGCGTGAACTGCACGGCCCCCGAATTCGAGGAGCCGCGCCACCCCTTCACCGAGACCCCGAAACTCGCCGGGATCCCCGTCGGTCTGCC
Source organism: Dinoroseobacter sp. S375 (assembly GCF_049800775.1). Lineage (NCBI taxonomy): Bacteria > Pseudomonadati > Pseudomonadota > Alphaproteobacteria > Rhodobacterales > Roseobacteraceae > Dinoroseobacter > Dinoroseobacter sp. S375. The sequence goes on from NZ_JBNAFR010000002.1 coordinate 77,221, forward strand.
CACGGATATGCCCAAGGCCTGGTTCATGGCGCTCGCCTCGCTCAGCAAGGCCGCGACCCCGCCCCGGGTGGGCGAGAACGCAACCTCGGACCGGGTACGGGTGCCGCCGACCTTGCGAAAGCCCCCCGGCGCATGACGGAACGGGAACTTCTGGTCGGGCCGTTCAACCGGGTGGAAGGGGATCTGGAGCTGCGGCTCGAGATCTCCGGCGACCGGGTACAGGCGGCCTATGCGAACTCGCCGCTCTTTCGCGGGTTCGAGATGATGCTTCTGGGCAAGGCGCCGCAGGATGCCCTGACCCTGACGCCGCGGATCTGCGGGATCTGTTCGATCAGCCAGTCGGCAGCGGCGGCCCGGGCGCTGGCCGCAGCGCAGGGGGTCAGCCCCACCGAGAACGGCGCGCGGGCGACCCAGATCATCCATGCGGTCGAGAACCTCGCCGATCATATCACCCATTTCGCGCTGTTCTTCATGCCGGATTTCGCGCGCCCCGATTACGCGGGACGGGTCTGGCACGGCACAGTGACTGAGCGGTTTCTGGCCACCAAGGGCTCCATGGCCCATGCCACCCTCTCGGCGCGGGCCGAGCTGATGCATATTCTCGGGCTGTTGGCAGGCAAATGGCCCCATACGCTGGCCATCCAACCCGGCGGCGTCACCAAGGCCCCGACCGCGCGGGACAAGGCGCGGATCGCGCTGAGCCTTGCGGGGTTCCGGCGGTTTCTGGAGCGGGATCTTTTTGGCGCTCCGGTCGAGGCCTTTGCCGGTCTCGGCTCGGTCTCGGACCTGCTGGATTGGGACGATGGGGATGCCGGGCTCTTCCTGCGGATCGCGCGGGATCTGGGGCTGGGCGAGATGGGCACCGGGCCCGGGCGCTATCTGTCCTTCGGGGCCTATGCGGGGGCTGCGGGCCCGGCCTTTGCCCAAGGGGTCTGGGACGGTGCGCTGCGCCCCTTTGATCCGGCAGAAGTGGTCGAGGATCTGAGCCACGCCTGGATGCTGGGGGAGGATGCCCATCCCGAAGCCGGGCAGACCCGACCGGATGAGGATATGGCCGCGCCCGCCTATAGCTGGTGCAAGGCGCCGCGGCTGGCCGGGCAAGTGGCCGAAACCGGGGCCTTTGCGCGGCAAGTGGTGGACGGGCATCCCCTGGCCCGCGCGCTGGTGTCGGCGGGGGGCAGTACGGTGCTCAGCCGGGTGGCCGGACGCCTGCTGGAGGTGGCGCGGACGCAGCTCCTGCTGGAGGAGTGGACCCGGACGCTGCAGCCCGAGGCGGCGTTCATGCTGCAGGGCGAGACCCCGCGCGACGGGGAGGGCGTCGGCCTCGTGGAGGCGGCGCGCGGCGCGCTGGGCCATTGGTTGCGGATCGAGAGGGGCAAGATCGCGGGCTATCAGATCATCGCGCCCACAACGTGGAATTTCAGCCCCCGCGACCGGCTGGGCCAGCCCGGCGCCGTCGAGGCTGCGCTGGCCGGGGCACCCGTGGGGCCGGGGGAAGAGACCCCGATCGCCGTGCAGCATATCGTGCGCAGTTTCGATCCCTGCATGGTTTGCACGGTCCACTGACATGGAGGGCCGCCGGATCCGCGTGCGCGGGCAGGTGCAGGGGGTCGGGTTTCGCCCGTTCATCTGGCAGCTCGCCCGGGCGCGGGGGTTGCGGGGCGAGGTTCTGAACGACCCTGAAGGCGTGCTGATCCATGTCTGGGGCGCAGATCTGGAGGGGTTTGCCGCTGAAATCACCGCCAAGGCCCCGCCGCTGGCGCAGGTCGGCGCGGTCGAGATCGGCCCGTTGGACGGGGCACCACCCGAGGGGTTCTCGATTGCCGCGAGCGCCGGGGCCGGGAACCAGACGCGGATCACTCCGGATGCGGCCGCCTGCGATGCCTGTCTGGCTGAGATCCGGGACCCGACCGAGCGGCGCTATGGCTATCCCTTTGCCAATTGCACCCATTGCGGGCCACGGCTGACGATCATCGACGCGCTCCCCTATGACCGGGCCCAGACCGCCATGACGGCGTTTCCGATGTGTGATGCGTGCCGGGCGGAATACGAGGCCCCGGAGGATCGCCGGTTTCACGCGCAACCGATCGCGTGCCCGGATTGCGGGCCGCGTCTGTGGTTCGAGCGTGGCGCGGGGGAGGTCGGTGGCGCGGCCATTGACATGGCCGCGCGGTCGCTCGGGGCGGGTGAGGTTGTCGCCATCAAGGGGCTCGGGGGCTTTCATCTCGCCGTGGATGCGCGCAACGGCGCGGCCGTTACCCGCTTGCGGCAGCGCAAACGACGACCGGCCAAACCCTTTGCCCTGATGGGAACGCCGGAGATGATCGGGCGCCATGCTGCGATGGGCGCGGAAGAGATCGCGCTGTTGCGGAGCCCGGCCGCGCCGATTCTGCTGCTGCCCGCGCGGGGCGAGGCCTTGCCGGAGGCGGTCGCGCCGGGGATGGATACTTTGGGTTGGATGTTGCCGAGCACGCCCTTGCATCACCTGTTGCTCGATGCGTTTGACGGACCGCTGGTCCTGACCTCGGGCAATCCCTCGGGCGAGCCGCAGGTGATCGGCAATACGGAAGCGCGGGAGAAGCTCGGCGGTTTTGCGGACGCCTTCCTGATGCATGACCGGGAGATCCGGCGGCGGCTTGATGACAGCGTGATGCGGGTCATGCCAACGGGGCCCATGGTCCTGCGCCGGGCGCGGGGGCAGGTGCCGGGTACGCTGCCCTTGCCCGAGGGGCTGCGCGATGCGCCGCCCGCGGTGGCCTATGGCGGGCAGATGAAGGGCGCGATTTGCCTGACCAAGGGGGGCGAGGCGCTGCTCGGGCATCATTTGGGCGAGATGGACAATCTGCTGACCATTGAGGCCTTCGATCAGGCGGATGCGGATTACGCGGCCCTGTTTGACCATGCGCCTGCGGCGGTGGCCTGCGACCTGCACCCGGAGTTTCACGCCTCGCGCCATGGGGCGGCACGGGCGGCGGCGCTCGGCGTGCCGCTGATCGAGGTGCAGCATCATCACGCCCATATGGCGGCCTGCATGGCGGAGAACGGCTGGCCGCTGGAGGCCGGACCGGTCGTCGGGATCATCCTGGACGGGTTGGGGCTTGGGCCCGATGGCACGGTCTGGGGCGGCGAAGTCTTGGTGGGGGACTATGCCAGCTTCGAGCGGTTGGCGTGGCTGAGCCCCGTGCCGCTGGTCGGGGGGGACCGGGCGCAGGCTGAGCCCTGGCGCAATGCGCTGATGCGGCTTGATGCGGCGGGTCTGGGCGATTGGGCGGATCAGGCCTTCGCCGAGAGGCCGCGAACCTTGCTGCGGCAGGCGGCGGAGGCCGGGGTGAATGCGCCGCTCTCCTCCAGCGCCGGGCGGCTCTTTGATGCGGTGGCGGCAATCCTCGGGATCTGCCCGGATGAGCAAAGCTACGAGGGCGAGGCGGCCATGCGATTGGAGGCCTTGGCGAACAAGGCGCGCGGGGCGGCGCCGGCGGAGTGGGCCCTTGCGGCGGGCAGGGCCGAGGGGGCGCTCGACCCCGGCGCGCTGATCCGAGGGCTGGTGGCCGGGTGCGACGCCGGGATGGACCGGGCGGCGCTGGCCTATGGCGCACATCTTTGGATGGCGGAGGCGTTTGCCGCCCCGGCGCGGGCCTGTCTTGCCTCCGGGCGGGCATCGGCGGTGGTCCTGTCGGGCGGGTGCTTTCAGAATGCGCTCCTGTGCGAGCTGACCCGCGCGGCGCTTGGCGACGGGCCTGTTCTGAGCCATGCCAAGGTGCCTGCCAATGACGGGGGACTCGCGTTGGGGCAGGCGGCGGTGGCGTCGGCGCGGCTGTTGCCCGGCGGATAGAAACTTCCCACCCCTCGCTGGAAACTGGAAACCCGATCACCGGCTTTTCGGGTGTTGCCTTGGTGGAAAACCGGTTAAATAACTGAAATTAATACGGTATTCCGTCGCACACAAATACCGGCCCAGCCGTTTGCCCCTTATTTCCATTCCGGCGCCTACTGAGCCAAAGCGCGTCCAGAGGTCCGTTCACAAGGATCCCGGAGCGTAGGGACAGTGAATGGAGGACCCCCGGTGAGTGAGATCGAAACCTTTTATGACGTGATGCGGCGACAGGGGATCACCCGGCGCAGTTTCATGAAATATTGCTCGTTGACGGCGGCGGCCCTCGGGCTCGGGCCGTCCTTCGTGCCGAAGATCGCCCATGCGATGGAAACCAAGCCGCGCACCCCGGTGATCTGGGTGCATGGGCTGGAATGCACCTGCTGTTCCGAGAGCTTCATCCGCTCGGCTCATCCGCTGGCCAAGGATGTCGTCCTGTCGATGATCAGCCTCGATTACGACGACACGCTCATGGCGGCGGCAGGCCACGCGGCCGAGGCGGCGATGGCGGACACGATCGAGAAATACAAGGGCAACTACATCCTCGCGGTGGAGGGCAACCCGCCCCTGAACGAGGACGGAATGTTCTGCATCTCGGGCGGCAAACCCTTTGTCGAGAAGCTGAAATACGCGGCCAAGGACGCCAAGGCGATCATCAGCTGGGGGGCCTGTGCGTCCTATGGCTGTGTCCAGGCGGCCAAGCCGAACCCGACCCAGGCCACGCCGGTACACAAGGTCATCACCGACAAGCCGATCATCAAGGTGCCCGGCTGCCCGCCGATCGCCGAGGTCATGACCGGGGTGATCACCTATATGCTCACCTTCGAGCGGATGCCCGAGCTCGACCGGCAGGGCCGTCCGAAGATGTTCTATTCCCAGCGGATCCACGACAAGTGCTATCGCCGCCCCCATTTCGACGCCGGTCAGTTCGTCGAGGAGTGGGACGATGACAATGCGCGCAAGGGCTATTGTCTCTACAAGATGGGCTGCAAGGGTCCGACCACCTACAATGCCTGCTCGACCGTGCGCTGGAACGAGGGAACATCCTTCCCGATCCAATCCGGCCATGGCTGCATCGGCTGTTCCGAGGACGGGTTCTGGGATCAGGGGTCGTTCTACGACCGGCTCACCGACATCAAGCAATTCGGGATCGAGAAGAACGCCGATCAGGTGGGCCTTGCGGCCGCCGGTGTCGTGGGCGGGGGCGTCGCGCTCCATGCTGCGGTCTCGGCCCTGAAGGCGGCCCAGAAGAAAACGCAATCCGATGCGTCCGAGGAGGTCTGATAGATGACCATTCAAACACCAAACGGCTACACGCTGGACAACTCGGGCAAGCGGATCGTCGTCGATCCGGTCACCCGGATCGAAGGCCATATGCGCTGCGAAGTGAATGTGGATGACGAGGGGGTGATCCGCAACGCGGTCTCGACCGGGACCATGTGGCGGGGGCTCGAGGTGATCCTCAAGGGGCGCGACCCGCGCGATGCCTGGGCGTTTACCGAGCGGATCTGCGGGGTCTGCACCGGGACCCACGCGCTGACGAGCGTGCGCGCGGTCGAGGATGCGCTGGGGATCACCATCCCGGACAATGCCAACTCGATCCGCAACATCATGCAGCTCAACCTGCAGATCCATGACCACGTGGTGCATTTCTATCATCTGCACGCGCTGGACTGGGTGAACCCGGTCAATGCCCTGCGGGCCGATCCCAAGGCGACCTCGGAGTTGCAGCAGATGGTCTCGCCGAGCCATCCCATGTCCTCGCCGGGCTATTTCCGCGATGTGCAGAACCGCCTGAAGAAATTCGTGGAAAGCGGGCAGCTGGGTCTGTTCAAGAACGGCTATTGGGACAACCCGGCCTATAAACTGCCGCCCGAAGCGGACCTGATGGCGACCACCCACTACCTGGAGGCGCTGGATCTCCAGAAGGAAATCGTCAAGGTCCACGCGATCTTTGGCGGCAAGAACCCCCATCCGAACTGGCTGGTGGGCGGGGTGCCGTGCCCGATCAACGTCCATGGCGATGGCGCGACCGGGGCGATCAACATGGAGCGGCTGAACATGGTCAGCTCCATCATTGACAAGTGCATCGAGTTCAACAAGAACGTGTATATCCCGGACGTGATCGCAATTGGCGGGTTCTACAAGTCCTGGCTCTATGGCGGTGGTCTGAGCTCGCAAGCGGTGCTGGCCTATGGGGATATCCCCGAGCATGCCAACAATTTCGACGCGGATCAGCTGCACCTGCCGCGCGGAGCGATCATCAACGGGGATCTGAGCACGGTCCATGACGTGGATGTGCGCGATCCTGAGCAGGTTCAGGAATTCGTCGACCACTCCTGGTATGACTATGGCGAGCCTGGCAAGGGCCTGCATCCGTGGGACGGGGTGACCGAGGCGAAGTTCGAGCTGGGCCCGAACCTCAAGGGCACCAAGACCAACATCAAGGAGATCGACGAGGCCGCGAAATACTCGTGGATCAAGGCGCCGCGCTGGCGGGGTCACGCGATGGAGGTCGGACCGCTCTCGCGCTACATCATCGGGTATGCCAAGGGCCACGAGGACATCTCGGAGCAGGTCACGGGCCTGTTGCGGACGATGGATCTGCCGGTGGAGGCGCTCTTCTCGACCCTGGGGCGGACCGCGGCGCGGGCGCTGGAATCCGAGTATTGCGGGCGCTTGCAGAAATACTTCTTCGACAAGCTCGTCACCAATATCAAGAACGGCGACGAGAGCACCGCGAATATCGAGAAGTGGGATCCGTCGAACTGGCCGAAAGAGGCCAAGGGCGTCGGCATGACCGAGGCCCCGCGCGGCGCGCTCGGCCACTGGGTGCAGGTCAAGGATGGCCGGATCGAGAACTACCAATGCGTGGTTCCGACCACCTGGAACGGCTCGCCCCGGGACAAGGACGGCAATATCGGCGCCTTCGAGGCCAGCCTGATGAACACCCCCATGGAGCGGCCCGAGGAGCCGGTAGAGATCCTGCGCACGCTGCACAGCTTCGACCCCTGCCTTGCCTGTTCGACCCATGTGATGTCGCCGGACGGGGATGAGCTGACCACTGTCAAAGTACGCTGAGGGAGGGCGTGATCATGAAAACCGCAGCGATTTACCTGCTGACGGCCGGGGCGGCACTTGCCCATCCCGGCCACCCCGAGGCCGAGGCCGGCGTGATCCATTGGCTCACATCGGTCGACCACCTGCTGGTCGTGGCCGCGCTGGGCTATGCGTTCGGGCTGGCCCTGCCGGCCTTGCGGGCGCGGCTTGGCCGCAAGTCGGAATGAGGGGGCTGCCATGAACACCAGCACCCGCACCATCCACAAGCCCAACGCCGAGGTGGAGCCGCTGCCCTCCTCACGGCTGACCGGGGATGCCACGGCAGAGGATATCGACAGCATCCGCCGCCGCACCTCGGTCTATGTGTACCAGGCCCCTGTCCGGCTCTGGCACTGGATCAATGCGCTGGCCATCGTCGTGCTCTGCGTGACGGGCTATTTCATCGGCTCCCCGCCGCCCACGATGATCATTGGCGAGGCCACGGACCAGTTCGTCTTCGGCTATATTCGCTTTGCCCATTTCGCGGCGGCCATGATCATGACCATCGGCTTTTTCGGGCGGATCTACTGGGCGATGGTGGGCAACCACCATGCGCGGCAGATGTTCTACCTGCCGATCTTCAACCGGCACTGGTGGGCCGAGATCCTGTTCGAGCTGCGCTGGTACATGTTCCTCGAAAAGGAGCCGAAAAAATACGTGGGCCATAACCCATTGGCGCAAGTGGCGATGTTCTTCTTCATGACCGTGGGGCTGAGCTTCATGATCGTCACGGGCTTTGCGCTCTACGCCGAGGGGATCGGCGCGGGCTCGACGCTTGAGAGCATCTTCGCGCCGCTCCTGGTCTGGGTCGGCGGCAGTCAGACGATGCATACGCTGCACCATCTGGGGATGTGGGCGATCGTGGTCTTCGCGATCATCCATATCTACGCGGCGATCCGCGAGGATATCATGTCACGCCAATCCATGGTTTCGACGATGATTTCCGGGCATCGGACCTTCAAGGATGACCGCCCCGAGTAAGGTGGAATCATATCCCCCCAGAGGGCGTCCTTCGGGGCGCCCTTTTCTGTTGTGGCATCAAAGCATCCGTCTGATCCACAAAGTGGAAAGAAACTTTGCATGCTAATTCCGGAAAAACACAGGAATTGCATGCAATAGTATCCTGAAATCAAGGGTTTGAGGTGGTGCGGCAGAAAGTCTGCCTGACAACTTCCGCGCAACTGACAACGCTTTGAGCATTCGCGGTAGAAATCGGAAACAAACAAACCGATCTGCGGGAGGAACTGACAGAATGACACAGCGTGTGCTGATCCTCGGGATCGGAAATGTGCTTTGGGCGGATGAAGGCTTTGGCGTGCGCGCCGTAGAGGAGCTGGCCCGCCGGTGGAAATTTCCTGACCATGTCACATTGCTCGATGGCGGGACGCAGGGGCTCTACCTGTTGCCGTTTCTCGAAGAGGCGGATGTGCTTTTGGTCTTTGACGCGGTGGATTACGGGCTGGAGCCCGGCACCATCAAGGTGGTCGAGGATGACGAGGTGCCCCGGTTCATGGGTGCCAAGAAGATGAGCCTGCACCAGACCGGATTTCAGGATGTGATCGCAACGGCGCAACTGATGGATCAGTGCCCCGAGAAGCTCTGCCTGATCGGGGTGCAGCCGGTCGAGCTGGAGGATTACGGCGGGGGTCTGCGCCCGCTGGTGGCCGAGCGGATCGCCCCGGCCATCGAGATCGCGCTGGACTACCTGGCGCGCCACGGGGTCACGGCGGAACCCGGACAGAGTGCTGCAGACCTGCTGGCGGATCCGGCGATCCTGCGTGATGCCTATGAGGCCGGTCGCCCCTCCGAGGAGGAGGCCTGCCGCACGGGCGATGCCCGGTTCTTCCCGGCGGGAGCCTGAGCCCATGTGCCTCGGCGTCCCCATGCAGGTGATCTCGATCGACGGGATTGCCGCCCAATGCAGCGATGGCCAGCGCGAAGAGCTGATCGATATCTCGCTCACCCCCGACGCGATCCCCGGCGTCTGGCTGCTGACCTTTCTCGGGGCATCGCGCGAAGTGCTCGACGCGGATGAGGCGGCCAAGATCTCGGCGGCGCTGGGTGGTCTGAGATCGCTCATGGCCGGAGACGGGCTGGGCGATGCCTTCGCCGATCTCGAGGCGCGCGGCCCGCAACTTCCCCCCCATCTCGCCGCGGCGGCAGCCGCTGGCAAAACCACAGGATAATCCCCATGGCCTTTTTGATCACACGATTGACCGACGAGCTGGGCTGGGCACGGCTGGAGGATCTCGCTGCCTTCGAGGCGCTGCTTGCCGCACCCGGGGCGCATTGCGTCTTTGCCCCCGGCGATCCCGCACGCAACCTCGAGAGCACGGATGTGGCGGTGATCCTGCCCGAGATCCGGCAGGCCTTTCAGAACCGGTTCGACGTGGCCATCGCCACCCCGGCGGTGGAGCAGGACATCCTCAAGGCGGCGGGCGTGTTCAAGACGCCGAGCCTGATCTTTTTCCGCGATGGCGCCATGATCGGCGCGATCCCCAAGGTGCGCGACTGGGACGATTACATGGCCCGCGTCACCCGCATCCTGCAACTTGAGACCGCCTGAGGAGGGCGCCATGGCACAGAACTTTCACCTGCCGCCCACCGGGTTTGGCCCCGGCTCGCAACCCGATCCCAGCGAGGGGCCTGAGCTCGAATACATGCCGCTGCCCTCGGGGATGCGGACCTATTCCACCCATCTGCCCGAGATCGACGAGATCGAAGCGGATGTCGGCACCGCCCTGCGGATGCTGGCCGAGATGGCGGATGCCGCTGACCGGGTCGGGCGTGGCGGTGCGCCCGAGCAGTTCGACCTGCGGCCGCTGGACGGGCCGAACCGGGCGCTGATGGCCGAGACCATGGGCGATGGCGAGGTGTCGATGAAGCTGCGCGGGGTGCCCGCGCTGGCCGTACAGGAAAGCGTCTTTGCCGGTGTCTGGCAGATCAAGGGCGCGGAGGTCGATCTGATCGAGATCGCGCCCGTGCCGCAAGCCGCGCGGGACCGGGCCTTTGACCCGGTGGCCCCGGCGCTTGGCACCGATGCGCCGCTGACCGCGCAGGTGGTGAATGCCCCGGCGCTTCTGGCCGAGCTGCGCGACAAGTCCGCTGCCTTCGGGCCGGGGGTCGAGACCCATGTGGTGAACCTGACCCTGCTGCCCCATACGGAGGCCGATCTCGACTGGCTGGCCGCGACGCTCGGGACGGGCTCGGTTGATGTGCTCAGCCGGGGCTATGGCAATTGCCGGGTGACGGCCACGGCCACGCCCCATGTCTGGCATGTGCAGTTCTTCAATTCGATGGATACGCGCATTCTGGATACCTACGAAGTGGGTGCCATGCCCGAGGTTGCGCTGGCCGCCTCCGAGGACCTGATCGACAGTGCCGAGCGCCTGCGCGAAGTGCTGGAGGCGATCCGATGAGCACGGCGCAGGGCATGACCCCCGGGTTCGAAGGCTCCTATATGGGGGCGGATGCCAAGATCAGCGCCCAGGCGGTGATGGAGTGCAAGATCTGCTGGACCCCCTATGATCCGGCCGAGGGCGACGAGCATCGTCAGGTCCTGCCGGGCACACCTTTCAGTGCGCTGCCCGAGGATTGGTCCTGCCCCAATTGCGACGCGCCCAGGGAGCAGTTTCTGGTGCTGGACGATCCGGGTTCGGTCGCCGCCGAGACCTCCGCCCATATGGAGGAGGCCGTGCGCGCCCTCGTGGCGGATTTCACCGAGATCTATCATGCCAAGATGCGCGACGTGCCGATCATCAACAAGGCGCTCCACGTGGAGGCCGTGGGCTTCCGCGGCCATGGGACGGGCTATCTCGGCGTGCTGGTGTCGCCCTGGTTCATGAACCTCGTCCTGCTGCCCGGGCGCGAGCAGGATTGGGTCGACCTGACCCCCGGCGACAAGGAGAACCACGATTTCCCCTCGGGCACCTATGAGTTCCTGCACAACACGCGCGAGACCGTGGGGGGCTACAAGGCCTGCTCGCTCTTCTCGCCGATGGAGGCGTTCAACAGCCAAATGCAGGCGCTGGATACGGCCCGGGCGGTGATGGTTGCGCTTTTTGACGAGAACAACCGGGCCGAGACCGACCGCGCCGCCGAGATCCGCGCGACCCGGCAGGCCGAGCTTGATGCGGTGGCCGAGGCCGAAGCGGCGGCGGATGCAGAGACCGAGGAGGAGGCCAAGGCCCGTGCCGTGGCCGAGACCGAGGCCGCCAAGGCCGCGATCCTCGCCGAGGCCCCATCGCGCCGGGCGGTGATTTCCGGCGGTTTGGCCGGGGGCGAGAGCTGAGATCATGGCGGGCACCGGGCTGCAGTTGCACTGGACCGAGACAGGCGCCCCCCCGCGCCTGATCTCCGGGGCTGCGATGCCGATCGGGGCCTACCTGTCCGGGCGGCCCGCCGAGGAGGCCGCCGTGCTGCTGCCCCGGATCTTCAATGTCTGCGCCGTGACCCAGCGCGTGGCGGCGCGGCTGGCGCTGGACTTGCCGCCCCTGCCGGGCGAGACGCAGGCGCTCCATGCCGAGATCCTGCGCGAGCATGTGCTGGTCTTTGCCCTGCGCTGGCCCGGCCATCTGGGGCTCTCTGCCCGCCCCGAGTTGCTGCACCTGGCGGGGGAGGGCCTGCGCGCGGCGCTGTTTGGCCCGGACCCGCTGCCCCATACCCTGACGAGCTTTCTCGACCTCTTGCGCAATGCGGATGCGCCGGGGCTTGCGGTGCTGCGCCGGATCGAAGCGCAGTTCGGCCCGGGCGATGCGGTCTGCGCGCCGCTGCCCCTGGCCGGCACCGGCGATCCATTCAACGGCGCCGCGTGTGAGAACTCGGCGGCCGGGCGGCGGGGCGATCATCCGCTGCTGAGTGACATCGAAGGGTTCTATGGCCGTGGCCCCCTCTGGCGTACGACGGCCCGGGCGCTGGAGGCCGAGGCGCTGGCCCAGGGCTGGCAGCCCCGCGCGCGCCGCCGCGCCGATGGCACCGCCGAGGTTGCCGCCGCGCGCGGCACCTATTTCTGTCGCGCCCGTTGCGATGCGCAAGGTCGGGTCACGGAGTTTGCCCGTGCGACCCCCACGGATCACGGCACCGCCGCTGAGGGCCCGATGCATCAGGCCCTCGCGCGCCTGAACACCCCGACACGGGCGCGGGTCGGCCTGCTGCTGGCGATCCTCGACCCTTGCGCCCCCGTGGCCGAACAACCGGAGCCCGCCCATGCATGAGATGTCCCTCTGCGAAGGGATCCGCGGCATTGTCGAGGATCAGGCCCGGACCCACAGCTTTGACCGGGTGACGCGGCTGCGGCTCGAGATCGGGCGCTTTGCCGGTGTCGAGAAGGAGGCCCTGCGCTTTGCCTTCGAAGTGGTCATGCGCGGCTCGCCCGCCGAAAACGCGGCGCTGGAGCTGATCGACCTGCCGGGGGTCGCACTTTGTTATGACTGCATGAGCGAAAAAGAGATCAATGACCGCCTGGACCCCTGTCCGGATTGCGGCAGCGGCAAGATGATGCCCCAGGGTGGGGATGAGATGCGGATCAAGGATATGGAGGTGGCTTGAGATGTGCACGGTATGCGGATGCGACGGCGATGGGGCCAAGATCGAGGCGGGCGGGCACAGCCATGCCCATGGACAGGATCACCACCATCATCACCACCACCACGGTCACGACATCCATTTCGGCGAGGGCCCTGCCGGGGTGGAAGTGCCGGGAATGAGCCAGGAGCGGCTGATCGAGATCGAAACCAGCATCCTGTCCAAGAACGATGCCTATGCAGACCGGAACCGCGCGAAGCTCGCCGAGCTGAGCACGCTGGCGCTGAACCTTGTCTCGTCGCCTGGTTCGGGCAAGACGACGCTGCTTTGCAAGACGATCCAGGCGCTGGGCGATCAGCCGCTGGCGGTGATCGAGGGCGACCAGCAGACGAGTGCGGATGCAGACCGGATCCGCGAGACCGGTGCCCGGGCGGTGCAGGTCAATACGGGCAAGGGCTGTCATCTGGACGGGCATATGGTGGGCCATGCGCTGGCGCATCTGGCGCTCGACCCGGGTGCGATGCTGTTCATCGAAAATGTCGGCAACCTTGTCTGCCCGGCGGCGTTCGATCTGGGCGAGGACGCCAAGGTCGCGATCCTGTCGGTGACCGAGGGTGAGGACAAGCCTCTGAAATACCCGGATATGTTCACGGCCTCCAGGCTCGCGATCCTGAACAAGATCGACCTCGCCCCCTATTGCGATATCGATCTCGACCTGATCGAGACGAACCTGCGCCGGGTGAACCCGGAGATCGAGATCCTGCGCGTCTCGGCCCGCACGGGCGAGGGCATGGACGAGTGGATCGCCTGGCTGCACCGCGCGCTGGCCGCCAAGACCGCGACCGCGGCGGCGGCGGAATGACCAAGGCACCGCCCCTGCCAGCGGTGCTGCTCGTCGATGACGAGGCGCATTCGCTGACCTCCATGCGGATGGCGCTGGAGGATGAGTTCGAGATCTTCACCGCGCCCGACGCGGAGACGGCCTGGGACATCCTCGAGCGTGAGTGGATCCAGGTGATCTTCTGCGACCAGCGGATGCCCGGGAAGACGGGGGTCGAGCTTCTGTCGGATGTGCGCGAGCGCTGGCCTGAAACCGTGCGGATCATCATCACCGGCTATACGGATGGCGAATCCATGGTCGCGGCGATCAATGAGGCGGGGATCTATCAGTTCGTCCCCAAGCCCTGGCATCCCGACCAACTTTTGATGGTGGCCCGGAATGCTGCCGAACTTTTTTCTCTGAGCCGTGACAATGAGCGGATGAGCCTTGAGATGCGCTATCTCGGGACCACGGCACAGACCAAGCTGGACAAACAGCGCGCCGCTCTGCGCGAGGGGATGGGGTTCGAGACCATCCTCCGCGCGACCAACTCCCCGACCAATGAAACCGTGGCCCAGGCGCGGCAATTCGCGAGTTTCGATGTGCCCGTGCTGCTGACGGGCGAGGTGGGAACAGGCAAGACCGATCTGGCGCGGGCGATGCATTACGCCTCCCTGCGGGCGGATCGCCCCTTCTACGCGTTCAACTGCGCGGGCCTGCCGGATGCGTTTCTGGAGGCCGAGCTTTTTGGCGCAAGGCGCGGCGCGCTGGAGCATTCCAACGCCAACAAGATCGGGCTTTTGCGCAAGGCCGATCAGGCAACGCTCTATCTCGGCGGGATCGACACGCTCAGCCCGGAATTCCAGCTCAGGCTGACCCGGGTGCTGAGCGAGGGCGCGTTCCAGCCCGTGGGCGCGACGGAGGTGCAGACCACCAACGTGCGGCTTCTGGCCGGGACCCACAAGGATCTGCGCGCGATGATGGCCGAGGGCCGGTTCCGGAGCGATCTGTTCTACCTGCTGGCCTCGACCGAGCTGACCATGCCGCCCCTGCGGGCGCGGCCCGGGGACATCTCGATCCTTGCGACCCATATGCTGTTCGAAGCGGCCAGCCAGCATGGCAAGAAGGTCCGCGGCTTCACCGATGGCGCGCTGTCGTTCCTGGAAAACTACGACTGGCCCGGGAACCTGCGCGAGCTGGAAAACGAGGTCACGCGGATGCTGATCTTTGCTCAGGAGGATGTGCTGGGGGCCGAGCTGATCTCGCGCCATATCCTGCAGACCGCTCCGGGCGAGGGGTCGGATGACCGGATGGCGGATCCCGCGGCGATGACCGACGGCTCGCTCAAGGACCGGGTCGAGTTGATCGAGATGCGCATCCTACGCGAGACGCTCACGCGGTTGAAATGGAACAAGAGCCGGGCGGCGGCGGAGCTGGGGCTGAGCCGTGTCGGCTTGCGCGCCAAGCTCGACCGCTACGGCATCACGCCCGCGCCGGAGACCACCGCGCGCGAGCTGGACTGAGGAGGAAACCCAATGTGTCTAGGAATTCCGGGCCAGATAACGGCCATCACCGACCCCGAGCGCCTGATGGCGCAGGTCGATGTGTCGGGCGTGAAGCGCGAGGTCAATGTGGCCTGCGTCGCGGGCAACCGACCGCTGGAGGAGCTGATCGGGACCTGGGCACTGATCCATGTGGGCTTCGCCATGAGCGCGATTGACGCCGACGAGGCCGCCAAGACGCTGGAGGCCTTGCGCGAACTGGGTGAGGCCCAGGAAGAGATCGAGGCCATGCAGGCCTCCAATGCCATGCTCGCCGGGGAGGGTGCGCGATGAAATATGTTCAGGAATTCCGGGATCCCAAGGCGGCCAAGGGCGTGCTCGCAGCAATTGAAAAGGTCTGCGACGAGATCGGTGCGACCGCCGAGAAACCCGTCCACATCATGGAGATCTGCGGCGGGCACACCCACGCGATCTTTCGCTACGGGCTCGACAAGCTGACCCCGCCGGGGATCGAGTTCATCCACGGGCCGGGCTGCCCGGTCTGCGTGCTGCCCATGAGCCGGGTCGATGAATGTGTCGAGCTGGCCGAGCGTCCGGAGGTGATCTTCACGACCTTCGGCGATGCCATGCGCGTGCCGGGCACGCGCAAGTCGCTGCTGCAGGCCAAGGCCGATGGGGCGGATATCCGTATGGTCTATTCCCCGCTCGACGCGCTGGAACTGGCGCGCCGCAACCCGGATCGGGAAGTGGTGTTCTTTGGCCTCGGGTTTGAGACCACGACGCCCTCAACAGCGCTGAGCATTCAGGCCGCGGCGCGCGAGGGGCTCACGAATTTCAGCGTGTTCTGCAATCACATCACCGTGCCGCCCCCGATCAAGGCGCTGCTCGATGATCCGCACATGGTGCTCGACGGGTTTGTCGGGCCGGGCCATGTGAGCATGGTGATCGGGATCCATCCTTATGATTTCATCGCCGAGGAGTATGGCAAACCGCTGGTGGTGGCCGGGTTCGAGCCGCTGGATCTGTTGCAATCGGTGCTCATGGTGCTGGGGCAGATCCGCGACGGGCGCGCCGAGATCGAGAACCAGTATGCCCGCGTGGTGCCCGAACATGGCAACCCGGTGAGCCTTGCGGCGATTGCCGATGTCTACGAGCCGCGCCCGACGTTCGAGTGGCGCGGGTTGGGCGAGATCGATGCGAGCGGGCTGCGGATCCGCGCGGCCTATGCGGCGTTTGACGCGGAGGAGAAGTTCGAGATCGGCTATGGCGCCGAGCGCCGCGTGGTCGAAGAGATCGAGGGCTGCGAATGCGGGGCGGTGATGACCGGGCGGATGAAGCCCGTGCAATGTCCGCAATTCGGCAGGGGCTGCACGCCGGAGATGCCTTTGGGCGCGCTGATGGTTAGCTCGGAAGGGGCCTGTGCGGCCTATTACCAGTATGGCGGGGCCCGGGCGCTGGACCCTGTGGCGGCGGAGTAGGGGGCTCTGCCCCCGCGCGCGATGCGCGCTCCCCCGGAGTATTTGACGAACAATGAGAAGGTGGGCGCGATGACGGCCAAGAGCTTGCGCGACACGGCGGTGACCCTGTCCCATGGGGGCGGTGGCAAGGCGATGCGGGATCTGATCGAGGTGGTGTTCACCTCGGTCTTCGAGCCCGACGGGATGGAGGATCAGGCCCGCTTGACCGCCGATGCGCTGGCCGAGCCCGGCGCGCAGCTGGCCTTCACCACGGACAGTTTCGTGGTCGACCCGGTGGAGTTTCCCGGCGGAGATATCGGCAAGATCGCGGTCTGCGGGACGGTGAATGATCTGGCCGTGGGCGGGGCGCGGCCGCTGTGGCTTTCGGCGGCGTTCATCCTCGAAGAGGGGGTGGAGATCGCGCTGGTGCAGCGGGTGGTTGCCTCCATGGCGCGGGAGGCGGCGGCAGCCGGGGTGCGCATCGTGACCGGCGATACCAAGGTGGTTGGGCGCGGCTCGGCGGACAAGATTTTCGTGACCACCTCGGGGATCGGGGTCATCCCGCCGGGACGGGATCTGGCGGCGGGGCATGTGCGCCCCGGGGATGTGGCTATCGTGAACGGCGTGCTGGGCGACCATGGCGCGACGATCCTCGCGGCGCGCGGAGATATGGCGCTGAGTTCGGAGATTTCCTCGGATTGCCAGTCGCTCAACGGGTTGATGGAGGCGGTTCTGGCCGCCGCGCCCCATGCGCGGGCCGCACGGGACGCGACGCGGGGCGGTCTGGCCTCGGCGCTCAACGAGATCGCCGAAGCGGCGGGCGTGGGCGTCGTGTTGGAGGAGACGGCGATCCCCATGCGCGACGAGGTGCGCGGCACTTGCGAGATCCTCGGGCTCGATCCGCTCTATCTCGCCAATGAGGGCACGCTGGTCGTCTTTGTCCCCGAGGCGGAGGCGGCCGCCGCACTGGCCGCCATGCAAGCCACCGAGGCCGGGCGCGCGGCCTGCATCGTCGGGCGCGCGGTGGCCGAGCATCCGGGGCGCGTGGTCATGACGACCCTGTTCGGCGGCACGCGGATCGTCGATATGCTTGTGGGCGAGCAGTTGCCGCGCATCTGCTGATCAGCGTTCCGAAACCGGCGCGCGATAGACATAGGCGGTGTATTCATAAAGGTCGTAATCCGCGCGCAGGATCACCCGCCGCCCGGCCAGCCCGTAGAGCCAGCGCAACAGCGCGTCGCTTTCCACGTGGAAGAGGTCGTCGCGCTGCCAGTCGACGACGGCGGACATAACGTTGAGGGCCATGCCGACGCGGGTCATGCCCCACATGGCGGTGGTGGTGGCGCGCAGGAAGGCCCACATTTCCTCATGACTGAGGCTGTCCTTGACGGTGAAGAGCCCGTTGGCGACCACATAGTCAAAGGACCCCGGCGCGGGGTCGCGCAGGATGTCGTAGCGCTGGAACTGCGCGGGGTTATGTTTGGCCTGCGCGGCGGTGATCGCGCTGTCGGAGATGTCGAGGCCGAGATAGCGCCGGGGTGGCTGGCCGGCTGCGGTCAGGTGATCGAGAAACGCGCCCGTGCCGCAGGCCAGATCGCAGAGGTCCTGCATCCCGCCCTCCGGGGCCAGCGCGCGCATCACCTGGAACCGGGTCTGCCGGTCGGCCTCGTTCGGCCAGCCTGCGCCCTGGGCGGTATCGCCATGATCCGCGAGGCGGGTGTCGTAGTAGCGCTGCAGCGACTCGGGGCTGTGATCCATCATCAGGGGGCCTCCTCGGGCGGGGGCAGCGCGGCGCGTTCGGCGCGTAGTGCGTCATGGGGTTCCGTCGACAGGGCATGGAGCAGCGAGACCCGCGTGCCCGCATAGGGTTCGAGAAAGGCCAACCCAAGCCCCTGGGCCCGGAACGCGGCGGGGCTGTAGAGGTCGCGTCCGCCGGGCAAGTTCACATAGGTGGTCGCCTCCACCGCCCTGGCCGCGGCCATCACCCGGTCCTGACCGCGCAGATCCGCGGGCAATGCGAGGGTCGAGCTGCGCAGGAAGGGCGTCTCGATCCCCAGCATGGTGCAGGCGCGCCGGAGCTGTCCCTCCAGATAGGTGGTCACGCCTTGCGCGAACGGGGCCGCGAGCGTCTCTGCCATCTCGGCCGAGAGCCAGGGCAGGGCGGCGCAGCGCTCGGCCCAGAGCGTGGGGGCGTCGTCAGCGAAGGCGAGGTCCGCGATGCGGGTGTCCCGCGGCTGGCGCGCCAGCGGCAGGGTGAGCCAGCCCCCGTCCGGCAGGGGGGCGCGGTGGATCCGCCCGCGCCGGGGAAACTGAACGCAGTCGAAGAGCACGAAGAGGTCAACCGACGCGATCAGGTGGAAATAGAGCGGGTAGGGGTAGAGATAGGGCTGCATCACCGCGACCCGCATCAGGACCCGCCCGCCTCGGCGGCGGCGCGTGCGGCGCGCCGGGCCAGGGCCTCGGCCCGCCGGTCCTCGAAGATCCCGTGGGCGGTTCGGACGCTGCCGGCCTCGGTCATCGCGGCGAGGTCTTCGGGCGTGTAGAACTGCCGGTCGAACTCCGCACGCAGCCCGCCCGCCCGGTAGATCTCGAGCCAGCGCCGCCAGTGCCAGGCGATGTTGCCGCTATGGGCGTCGTCATACCGGTCGAAGACATGGGCGATGTTCTGCACCTTGCGCTCGAACCGCGCATAGGTGGTGAAGGGCAGATGGGCCACCACGATATCCTGCCCCCGGGCCCGGCGCAGCAGGCTTTCATCCGCAGTGGCCACCTGATGCATGCCCAGCCCATAGCTTTGCACGGTTTCGGGGCGCACCATCAGCTTGGGTCCGATCCGGTGGGTGACCCAGCGCAGGTCGGGATCCTCGGCCATGGCCTGACGCGACAGCGGGGTGCGCGCCACCAGCAGAGGAAGATCGCGCAGCCCTGCATCCGTGCTGAGCGGGTCCAGCGCCACGGGCCCCAAAGGCAAGGCCGCGTTAAACCGTTCGACCACGACCACGTCATGGTTTTCCAGCGCGCGGGTCTGGCGCAGATCGCCACTGCGCGGCAGCCAGAATTCATCCGGATCGGTGACCATCAGCCAGTCCGACCCGTCCCGCGCGACGACCGGACCAAAGACCGGCCCGTCCAGCTGCAGCGCCTCGGACAGGATCTGCGTGCGGGGGATCGGGTGGACCTGGTCATGGGCGGCGCAGAGATCCGCGATGACCTGCGCGGTACCATCGGTGGAACCGTCATCCATGATGTTCACCGAATACACGCCCCCCCGCAGCAATTGCCGCACGGCGAGCGCGAGGACATCGGCTTCGTCCTTGACCCAGATGACGACACTGATTTTCATGGATTGCGCGCAGCCCCAGTTTTCCGACGCCAATGGTCGGGCCTTGCGTGATCATACGGCCCAACCCAGGTTACTCAAGCCGCGCGGGGCACGTGATCTGTTTGCAATATCGGTGGGTTTCGAGGCAGGTTACGTCATACGTCCCACGCGCGCCCATTTCGGCGCCCGTCCGTCGGACAGATCAACGGAGTGCCATGACCTCGGATCTGCGCAAAGTCTGCGACCCGCTCCTGCCGACCGCGCAGGAGATCATGGGCTATCTCGACGTGCCGGACCGCAATCGCTGGTACGCCAATCGCGGCGAGCTGGTGCAGCGGCTCGAGACGCGGCTGTCCAAGGCGCTGGGCGCGGATCGGGATGTGGTGACCACCGCCGCCTCGGGCACGGCCGCGCTGGAGGCGTCGATCATGGCAACCGCCGGGCGCGCCACGGCGGAGAAGCCTCTGGCCCTGCTGCCGTCCTACACCTTTGCAGCCACGGCCCTTGCCGCCGAGCGGTGCGGCTACACCCCCTATTTCGTCGATGTCGACCCCCAGAGCTGGGCGCTCGACCCCGCAGCGCTGGCCGACCATCCAGCCCTGGCGCAGGCGGGTGTTGTGCTGGTGGTGGCCCCTTACGGGCGCCTGCCGGATCTGACCGCGTTCGAGGCGTTTCGGGATCAGTCCGGGGTGCCGGTCGTGGTCGATGCGGCGGCGGCGTTCGAGGCCGTGCTGAGCACCCCTTTCGCCCGATCCTCGTCCCTGCCGATCTGCCTGAGCTTTCACGCGACCAAGACCTTTTCCACCGGCGAGGGCGGGGCCGTGGTCTGGGATACCCAGCCCGGGCGGGAGCTGATCTCGCAAGCGACGAATTTCGGATTTCTGAACTCGCGCGAATGCCGGATGTCGGGCTTCAACGGAAAGATGAGCGAGTATCACGCTGCTGTCGGCCATGCGATGCTCGACATGTATGGGCGGCGCGCGGCGGCCTATGCAGAGGTGTCGCGCGGCTACCGCGTGGCCTTTGACGCGCGCGATGTGCCCGGGCGGCTCTTTGTGTCGCCTGAGGTGAGCTCGGCCTATGCCCTGCTGGAGGCCGAGGATCGCGCCAGTGCCGAGCATCTGCATGCGGTTCTGTCCGGGGCCAGTTTCGGCTGGCGGCGCTGGTACGAGCACGGGCTGCACAACATGGCCCATTTCGCCGCCTGCCCGCGCGATCCGCTGCCGGTGACGGAGGATCTGGGCCTGCGCCTCTTTGGTCTGCCCATGGCGCCGGATCTTGCGCCATCGCTGATCGCGGATGTCGCGACGTGTGTGGCGCCCGTATCGCCGCCGATTTCGCGGTCCGCGGGGTGAGGATGCGGCCCGATCCGGTGCCCGAGGCGGTCTGGGCGCGGCTGGTCAAGCGCGCGCCGCCCCCCGAGGCGGCCAAGCCCATTTCGCTGATCGCGGCGATGCAGATCAAGACCGAGCTTTGCGCCCATCTGCCCGAGGATCAGGCCTTGTCCTGCTAC
This sequence comes from Dinoroseobacter sp. S375, assembly GCF_049800775.1. Taxonomy (NCBI): domain Bacteria; kingdom Pseudomonadati; phylum Pseudomonadota; class Alphaproteobacteria; order Rhodobacterales; family Roseobacteraceae; genus Dinoroseobacter; species Dinoroseobacter sp. S375. The sequence goes on from NZ_JBNAFR010000002.1 coordinate 98,328, forward strand.
GCAGAGCTGATGCGGGTCGAGACGGGGTTATCCCTGCGGCGGCTGCCGCTTGGCAGTCTGGGCGCAGCACTCGAAGAGACCGCCGAGGGGCTCACCATTGCCCATGACGGGCAGGGCGATCTGCACAACCGGGCACCGGTGATCTATGGCCCCGCCTCGGTGCCCGAGATCCGCAACCGCGCGCGGCGGATCCGGTCGGGATGGCTCCGGGAGGTGACGATTTTCGCACGCTCCGCCATGGTGCTGCACCAGGGGCGGCTGCTCTTTGACGCGCAGGAGGACGAGGCCAGCGCCCTGCCGGTCGAGATGGCGTTCGATCCGGTGATTTTCCGGCGCTGCGGACCGGGTGAGGTGATGTTTCTCGAGGATGACGCGGCGGAGCGGGCGCACCGGATCCCGGAGGCGCTGTCGCTCTTGGGCATCAACACGGTGTCCTTCGGCCATTGGATGATGGAGCAACTTCCGCAGTTTCTCGCCGCCCGTGCCCGGCTCGGGGATCGGCTCGCCCCCGGGGCGGGCCCCCTGCCAGTCCTGATCGACCAGCACATGCCGCGCCAGCATCGGCAATCCCTGCGCTTTTTCGCCGGGGACGGGGCCATCGAACTGGTCGAGATCCCGCGCGGGCACCGGGTCCATGTGGACCGGCTCTATGCGGTGCAGAACTGGTTCTACGCACCGCACCTGCTGACCACGGATCAGGGGCTCGACATTGCCGCGATCCACCCGACAATCGAGGCCCTGACGGTGCTGTGCCGCGCGGGCAGCGCCGAGATCGCCGCGCGCTTTGACGCCGCGCCGCCCGCCCTGCCCGCAGGTCTCGGGCAGAGCCGTCGGCTCTTCTGGGCGCGCAAGCCCGAGCGTCACCGGGCCATCGACAACTGGGAGGAGGTGGCGGGCTGGCTCACCGCACGCGGCTATGTCACCTGTTTTCCCGAAGAGCTCAGTTTCGCCGAACAGATGGCCGCGATCCATGGCGCGGACCGGATCGTGGTGCAGAACGGGTCGGGCTCTCTGGGGCTGCTTCTGGCTGCGGCGGGGACGCGGCTTTTGTATCTCAGCCACCCGGACATGTCGCGGCTGGCCATGCAGATCGAGGCCCATGCCCAGACCGGGGTCGAAATGCGGGTTCTGGCCGGAGCGTTTTCGAAACGGACCGATCGCTGGGTGGACCAGTCGAATTACTGGATCGCGGCCGCGGATTTCGACACGGCACTGGGGTGGCTGGACGGCCCCGCCGAGGAGGGTGGATCATGACGCAGACGGATATCGTTCTGTTCGGTGCTGGCGACATGGCGGCGGTCGTGGCCGTGTATATCCGGGCCGAGGCACCCGATCTGAACATCGTTGGCTATACGCTGGACGACGCCTATTGCACGGCTGAGACCCATGACGGGCTACCGCTCGTGCCTTGGTCTCAGCTCGAGGCGCATTTTCCGCCCGACAAGGTGCAGCTGCTCGGCCCGCTCACCTATCAGCGGATGAACACGATCCGCCGGGACCGTTACCTCGAAGGCAAGGCGCGGGGCTATGATTTCGCGCGCTTTCTGCATCCGGACTGCCACTATTACGGGGACAGCATCGGCGAGAACTGCGTGATCCTCGAGCGGAACATCATCCAGCCCTTCGCCAAGATCGGGAACAATTGCATCCTGTGGAGCGGCAATCACATCGGCCACCATGTCACCATCGGCGATCATGTCTTCATCTCGTCGCAGGTGGGCGTCGCGGGCTCCACGGTGATCGGGGACGAATGTCATCTGGCGGGGCAGGTAGCGGTGACCCACGGGCTCAGGATCGGGCGGGCGGCGGCCTTGCTGAATGCCGCGCTGGTCTCACAGGACGTGCCCGATGAGGGCGTTGTCGTCGGGCCCGCCCCCGAGACCAAACCCTTCAAGAGCAGCCGGATGCGCAGGTTGCTGTGAGCGGCCCCGGTGCAGATCGGTGGCAGCGGCGCGGGGTGATCCAGATGCCCCCCGAGCCGGGCGTGGCGGGCTGGCGCAGCCATGCGCAGAACCCCACGCCACTGATCTTTGACGACCGGCACTGGCGGCTTTACTACGCCGTCCGCGATCAGGAGAACCGGGCGCGCATACTCTGGGTCGATGTGGACCCGCTGGACGAGATGCGGGTGCTGGCGCGCGCGGACACCCCCATCCTGCCGCTCGGGGCGCCGGGCTGTTTCGACAGCGCCGGACAGGGGCCGAGCATGGCCCTGTGGCGGGATGGGCGCGTGCATCTCTATTACATGGGGATGCATCTGCGCCGGGATGTGCCCTATGGGCTGGCCATCGGTCTCGCCACGAGCCCGGACGGCGCAGAGTTCACACGACACAGCACGGGGCCGGTCCTGTCGGTTGGCCCGAAAGACCCCTATTTCGTCTCGCTGGCCCATATCCAGGCTGAGCCTGAGGGCTTTTCTGCCTGGTACATGAGCGCCACGGGCTGGACCGCGCGTCCGGATGGCCCGGCGGATGCGGATTACGGGCTGCGACGGGCGGTGTCGGAGGACGGGCTGCGCTGGACCCCTCACGATGTGATGGTCGCGCCGGGCATATCGGCCCTGCCCGAGGGCGGCGGGCTGGCACGCCCGTGGCGGGCGCGGATCGACGGCACCGAGCGGCTCTTTTTCTCCTACCGCGCGCGGAGTGCATTTCGCACGGACAGTGCCGCGGCCTATCGCATCCTGTCCCTGCCGCTCGACCCTGCGGGGGTGCCCGCGGGGCCAGCCGAGCCGCTGGTCTTTGCCAACCCGCCCGGCGCGGAGGATTGGGACGGGTTCATGCAGGCCTATCCCACGGTCCTGCCGCTGGGGCAGGGGCACGTGATGCTCTACAACGGCAATGGTTTCGGCCAGACCGGCTTCGGCTGGGCCACGCGCGGTCTCTAGCGCAGGGCCCGGCGGGTCTCAGGCAAGCTCGTCCACGAATCCCAGACGGGTCAGGGCGCGGGCCGCCGCCTGTGCCATCTCGGCCGTGCCTTCGAGGATCTCTTCGTTCAGGCCATGGACGAGATCGCTCAGGCGTTTTTGCGCGATCAGGTCCCGCAGAAACTCCCCGATATCGTCATCCCCAAGGGCCAGAATGTCAGTGGCCGCAGGCCGGATATCTTGTTGCATGTGACAGCACCTTTCCGAGAGAAAGCTTCTCCATTCCCCGGTCGGATTTTATCAGAGGCGCGCGTCTTGGGGCGAGTCAATTCAACCCGGACATGAGCGCCTGCGGCGCTCGGACCCACCCGGGCCGCCGGGATGCCTGCCAAAGCGACAAGCCTGCCGCAGAGTCCGACAAAGCCAGGGTCGCGTCCCGCAACATATCGCTTCCCTCCTCGCTGCGGGCGGGCAGGGCGGCGGCGGAAATCGCCTCGCCCATGGTGATCTCGAAGGGCTGGCGGGCCTTGTTCAGGGTCTCGTGAAACAGGGTGATGTCCCGCAACGTCGGATGGATCCGGTCAAAGAGGTAGAAGAGCGCCGAGTTGCGCGCGCGGATATAGACCGGGATGACAGGAACGTCGAATTTCCGGGCGATCATCGCCGCCGACGCCATCCAGGGACGCTCGAAGAGCCGCAACCCCCGCCGCTTGGCCAACCGCCCCGAGGGAAAGATCACGCCGAGCCGCCCGGCCTCGAGCGCGTTGCGGGTATAGGCCATGGTCTCGCGCGTTCTGGTCATGCTGCGCTTCTCGCGCCGCCATTCCACCGGCGCGATGAGCGCGGACATCTGCGGCAGCACCCGCAGGATGTCGGAATTGGCGAAGAAGAACAGGTCGGGCCGCATAGGCGCCAATACATGATGCAGGATGATCCCATCGGCGATCCCGGTCGGATGGTTCGCCACGACCAGCGCGGGCCCGTGCAGGGGCAGCGCCTCCAGCCCGCGGACCCGGACATCCCGCGCGAGCAGCCGGCCCATGGTCTCCATGATCTCGGCGGCGGGTTTCGGGGCGAGCCGGGTGCCGAGCGCCACGGTGCGCCGGTAACCGAGCATCCCGGTCAGCGCGCGCCGTGCCACGGCCGTGCCCGGACCGGTCCGGAACAACCAGGGCGCACGTTCGGCAATCAGGGGATCCAACCTGTCCTGCATGGGGGTGTTTGAGCAAAGCTTTGCAACAGGGCCGTGACGCTCGGGCCGGATCGGCGGCAAGCGGGGTCTGGTCTTGTCCGCGATCGGCGATACACTGTGGAGCGGGGAAGCTGAGAGGGTGTTATGCCGAACAAACGCATCTCCGCTGCGGCGGCAGCGGATCTGATTCGCGATGGGGATACCGTCACAACATCCGGGTTCGTCGGGATCGGCGTGCCCGAAGAGCTGCTGGCCGCGCTCGAGACGCGCTTTGCCGAGACCGCGACGCCGCGGGACCTGACGCTGCTCTTTGCGGCGGGGCAGGGCGATGGCAAGACGCGGGGCCTGAACCGTCTGGGGCAGGAGGGGCTGCTGTCGCGGGTCGTGGGCGGGCATTGGGGGCTGATCCCCAAGGTCGCGGCCCTCGCCACGGCGGGCAAGATTGCCGCCTATAACCTGCCGCAGGGCGTGATCAGCCATCTCTATCGTGACATCGCTGCGGGGCGGCCCGGCACCCTGACCCGCGTGGGCCTGGGCACTTTCGTGGATCCGCGCCTGCAGGGGGGCAAGATCAACGACGCCACGCCCGAGGACATCGTCTCGGTCATGGAGATCGGCGGCGAGGAGCATCTGTTTTACAAGGCGATGCCGATCCAAGTGGCCCTGTTGCGGGGGACGTCGGCGGATCCGGATGGCAACATCTCGATGGAGCGCGAGGCGCTGGTCATCGACAATCTGGCCCAGGCCATGGCGGCCAAGAATTCCGGCGGCGTGGTGATCGTGCAGGTCGAACAGATGGTGGCGCGCGGCGGGCTCAATGCGCGCGACGTGGTGATCCCCGGCGCGCTGGTGGATGCCGTTGTCGTCGCCCGGCCCGAGAACCACCACCAGACCTTTGCCACGCCCTATAGCCACGCCTTTTCTGGGCAGTTCCGGGTGGAGGCCGACGCCGCGCCTGAGATGCCCCTGACCGTGCGCAAGGTCATCGCCCGGCGCGCGGCTTTCGAGTTGCCGATCAACGGGGTGGTCAATCTCGGGATCGGGATGCCCGAAGGGGTGGCCGCCGTGGCCGGGGAAGAGCGGCTTCTGCCCCATCTCACGCTGACCGCCGAGCCGGGCGTGATCGGCGGGCAACCGGCTTCGGGGCTCGATTTCGGGGCGGCGATCAACACCGATGCGATCGTTCCGCAGGGTGCGCAGTTCGATTTCTATGATGGGGGCGGGCTCGACATCGCCGTGCTCGGCATGGCCGAGGTGGATCGGTCGGGCAATGTGAATGTCTCGCGTTTTGGCCCCAAGCTGGCCGGGGCGGGGGGCTTTATCAATATCAGTCAGAACGCCCGGGCCGTGGTATTTGCCGGAACGTTCACCTCCGTCGGGCTCGACATGGCCGTGAGCGATGCGGGGCTGGAGCTGCGCTCGGAGGGGCGGGTGGCCAAGTTCGTGGATGCGGTGGAGCAGGTGACCTTTTCCGGTCCGCTGGCCGCTGCCGCGCGCAAGCCCGTGCTCTATGTCACCGAGAGGGCGGTGTTCCGGCTGCGCGGGGATGGGCTGGAGCTGATCGAGATCGCGCCGGGCATGGATCTGGAGCGGGATATCCTCGCCCATATGGCCTTCCACCCCCATATCGCGCCGGATCTGGCGCAGATGGATGGGCGGATTTTCCATGAGGCGCCGATGGAGCTGCGCGTGGATCTGCTGCATCTGGATCTGGGGGATCGCATGGCGCTTTCGCCGGATCGCAAGCAGCTGTTCCTGAATTTCGAGAAGATGCGCGTGCGCGGGGCTGCCGATGTGGCGCGGGTGCGCGAGGGGGTCGAGGCGCTTTGCGCGCCGCTGGGCCACCGGGTCGATGTGATCGTGAATTACGATGGTGCGCGGATCGATGAGGACATTCAGGAGGCCTGGGTTGCCATGGTCCATGGGCTCGAGGACCGGTATTACGGGACTGTCACGCGCTATTCGGGATCGGCCTTCATGCGCATGAAGCTGGGCGATGCCTTTGCCCGCGAGGTCCGCCCCCATGTGTTCGAGACCGCGGCCGAGGCGCGGGCGTTTCTGTCCGGAGCGAATGCGGCGCTCTGATCCGGATCGCGGATGCTTTTTCGCTTGAGTTTCCGGCGGGTCCGCGCGAGGTCGGCAGGACCAGAGAAAGAGGCGGAACATGCGGTACAAGGCGGTGGTGTTTGATCTGGATGGCACGCTGGTCGACAGCGCGCCGGACATGCGGCGGGCGATCAACGGGATGCTCGAAGAGCGCGGGCGCCGGACGCTGAGCCTGCCCGAGGCGGTGAGCTTCGTCGGCTCGGGGGCACGGATCCTTGTGCAGCGCAGCCTGCGCGCAACCGGTGGGATCGCGGATGAGGAGGCCGGTTTGGCGCGGTTCCTCGAGCTCTACGAGACCGGGGTGGACCACGAGACGACGATCTATCCGGGCGTGATGGAGATGCTGAGCGATCTGCGCGCGGCAGGGCTGGCCCTGGCGCTGTGCACCAACAAGCCCGAGGGTCCGGCGCGGGTGCTTTGCGACCATCTGGGGCTGTTGCCGTTTTTTCCGGTGCTGGTCGGAGGGGATACCCTGCCCGTGCTGAAGCCGGATCCCGCGCCCCTGCACCACGCGATTGCTGGCCTGGGGGTGGCGCCTGAGGATGTGCTCTTTGTCGGGGATAGCAGTACGGACTATGCAACGGCGCAGGCTGCCGGGATCGATTTTGCCTTCGTGGAAGGCGGCTATCAAAGCCGCCCGATCCCGGATTTCGCGCCCACCTATCAGGTGACGCGCCCTGCGCTGGTGGGGCCGCTGGTCCTGAACGGTTGAGGTCGGGCGGGTCGGCGCGGTCCACATGTGGACCGCGCGGTCGCGCTCTGCTCAGGCGCTGATCTCTGCGGCGTCCGGGGTCAGGGTCACGGGCAGCCCCGTGGCAATGGAACGTTGGGCGGCAAGGCCCATCTCCACTGCGCGCCAGCCATCATAGGCGCTGACCTCCGGCGCATCGGCCTCGCCACGCACCAGTGCCAGGAACTTCTGGTGCTGGTAGAAGGTCGCGCCGTTATGGTCGCCTGCCTCGAGCAATTCCGGATCCACCGGGACCTCGAGCACTTCCGGGCGCTGGGGATTGCGCGGGCTCAACTCAAGCTGTGGCACCGGGGCGGGGCCGAGATCGGCGGGCCAGAACCGGCCGGGACCGGGCACACGGGCTTCGATCTTGCCTGCGGGGCCAACGGCACTCAGCTCCTCCTGGTAGCGCGCGCCTTCGGCATACATGCAAAGCTCCAGCATGGCGCGTGCACCGCTCTCGAATTCGCAGATCACATAGCCCGCGTCGAGGATGTCCGGGGATTGCCCGCCATAAGTCTCGCCCTGATGGTTCAGCACCGGGGCGGCGCTGGCCATGATGCGGCTCGGCTCGGATTTGAGCGCAAAGCGCATGAGGTCGAAGAAGTGGCAGCATTTCTCGACAAAGGTGCCGCCGGTGTAGCGGTTGAACCGGTTCCAATCGCCCACCTTTTGCAGGAAGGGAAAGCGGTGTTCGCGGAGTGAGAGCATCTGGACACCACCGGTCACCTCCTCGAGCCGATCGAGGAAGGCGGCAATGGGGGGCATGTAGCGATACTCCATCGCGACCCAGACCGGGGCGGGGTAGCGCGCGAAAAGGGCTTTGACCCGGGGCAGGTCCGCCGGATCCGTATAGAGCGGCTTTTCCACCAGCAGCGGCAGCGGACGGGTCGCGGCGATCTCGGCCACCTGCTCCATATGACGGAAATTGGGGCTGGCGATCACCAGCGCATCGAGCGCTGGCATCGCCAGCATCTCGCTCAGGCTCGATGCCCGCACCGCTCCGGGCGCCAGCGCAAGGGCGGCATCCGCCATCCCCTGATCCGGCTCGAACAGTGCCACCGCCTCTGCCCCTGGCAGCAGCGCGAGATTGCGCAGATGCTCTTGTCCCATCATCCCACAGCCGATCAGGCCGTACCGAATAACGTCACTCATGGATGTCTTCCGTCTTTGGGCCCGTCCCTTGGGCCGCTTCGTTCAGGCGTTGCACGTAATGCGCGCTGGTTCCGTCGAACCATGTGCGCGAGTATTCCACCGGCATGCCTGGCCCGCCCCAGGCGAACCGTTCCACATAGCCCGCGAGCGTGCCCGGCGCGGGCAGTGCTGCGGGCGTCCAGTCCGGGAAAGGCGCGAGCCGCACCCGGTCCTCGGCCCGGGTGATCGTCAGCCCGAGCCGCGTTGCGTAGCTGCGATAGAGCGATTCCGAGAGCGGACCTTCGTCCAGGCGCCCGGCTCCGGCATCGAGCCAAATCTCCTCGGCAGCGATAGGCCGATCATCGAGATAGCGTAGCCGCCGGAAGCGAGTCGCGTCAGGACTGCGGCCAAACTCCGGCAGGTCGCGCGGCTTGGCGAGAAACCCGCGATCGAGCATCTCGGCCCGGGGCAGCCCGCCCCCGCCCAGCCGCTCCAGCCGGAACATCGCATAAACCCCCGCCGCAGGCCCACCACGCCGCACATAGTTTCCAGACCCCTGGATCCGGTGCAGCAAACCCTGTTCCGTCAAATGCGCCAAGGCTTTGCGCAGGGTCCCGACGGAGGTCCCCATCTGCACCGCCAGGTCCCTCTCGGGCGGCAGACGCGCGCCCTCAGCCAGCCGCCCAGCCGTGATGTCGCGGATCAGAATCTCGCTGATCTGCATGTGTTTCGGGAGGGCGGCGAGGGCGGGCATCGGGGACCGGAATAAAATTGATACAGGATTGATCTATATCAAGGCGGATGCTACGCACAATCAAAATCGCACCTTCCGGAGACGCTTTCCATGACCGTCGTACCTGTCACCTCTGCCGATCTCGACGCTGCCGAGGTTTCCTGGTTCGCTGCCCTGTGTTCGGACGATTATCGCTATCTGGGCGTGCCGGAGGGCGATCTGCGCTCCTCCTGGGCCCATTGCAGCGAGATCGTGAAAACCGCGGAGCGGCTGGGCTTTCGCAACATCCTCTGCCCGTCCTCCTATCAGGTGGGTCAGGACACGCTGAGCTTCGTGGCGGGCTGCGCGCCGATCACCGAGAAGATCAACCTGCTGGCCGCCGTGCGTTGCGGCGAGATGCAGCCGATCATGCTCGCGCGGACCATCGCGACGCTGGATCACATGCTTCAGGGCCGTCTGACTGTGAACATCATCAGCTCGGATTTCCCGGGCCAGAAGGAGCCGAGCCCCTATCGCTATCAGCGCTCCCGCGAGGTGGTGGAGATCCTCAAGCAGGCCTGGACCCGGGACGAGATCAATCATGAGGGGGAGGTCTACAATTTCTCGGGCCTGACCACGGATCCGGCGCGCCCCTATCAAACCGGCGGGCCGCTGCTGTACTTTGGCGGCTACAGCCCCGATGCGCTCGATCTGTGCGCCGAGCATTGCGATGTCTACCTGATGTGGCCGGAGCCGAAGGAGAACATCAAGGGTCGGATGGAAGCCGTTCATGCCCGCGCCGCCGAGAAGGGCCGCACCCTCGATTACGGGCTGCGCGTCCATATGATCGTGCGCGACACCGAGGCGGAAGCCAAGGAATATGCCGAGCACATCACCTCGAAGCTCGACGACGAGTATGGCCGCGCGATCCGCGAGCGGGCGCTGGATTCGGGCTCGCTGGGCGTGTCCCATCAGGCCAAGAACCGCGATATCGCCGATGAATACGGCTATGTGGAGCCCCATCTCTGGACCGGGGTCGGGCGCGCGCGCTCGGGCTGCGGGGCCGCCCTTGTGGGCTCCGCCGATCAGGTCCTGTCGGAGATCGAAGAGTACAAGAAGATGGGCATCCGCGCCTTCATCTTCTCGGGCTACCCCCATCTGGAGGAGGCCGAGCATTTTGGCCGCCTCGTCCTGCCCGAGCTGAAAACCTGTTCCATGCCGGAGGCTTACGGGCGCGTCCCCGCCAGCCCCCCTGCCACACCCCTTGCCGCCGGAGAGCGCCGCTGATGGACCGCACCCAACTTACCGAAGATCTCAGCATGAGCCGCATCGTCTATGGCATGTGGCGTCTGGACGAGGATAGCGACACCTCGCCTGCCCATATTCAGGCCAAGATCGAAGCCTGCCTCGCGCAGGGCATCACCACGCTGGATCAGGCGGATATCTATGGCGGCTACGAGGCTGAGGAGCTGCTGGGCGCGGCGCTAAAGGCAGCCCCAAGTCTGCGCGAGAAATGCGAGATCGTCACGAAGTGCGATATCGTCGCGCCCGTGGGCCGCTATGCCAGCGCGCGCGTCAAGCATTACGACACATCGCGGGCGCATATCGAAGCCTCGGTCGCGCATTCCCTGCGGCTGATGAATATCGAGCAGATCGACTTGCTGCTGGTCCACCGTCCCGACCCGATGATGGATCACCGCGAGACCGGCGCGGCGCTGGACGGCCTTGTGGCCTCGGGCAAGGTGCGCGCCGTGGGCGTGTCGAACTTCAAGCTCCATGACTGGACGTTGCTGCAATCGGCGATGGAGACCCCGCTGGTCACCAACCAGATCGAGATCAGTCTGAGCACGAATGACGCTTTCACCAATGGCGATCTCGCCTTCCTGCAGGAACGTGGCGTGGCGCCCATGGCCTGGTCGCCCTTGGGGGGCGGATCGCTGATGACTGGCGACCACGCGGCGGGCACCGCGCTCGATCAGGTGGCGAACGCGCAGGGCGTGGATCGCGCGGCGGTTGCCGTGGCCTGGCTTCTGGCCCATCCGGCGGGAATTGTGCCCGTGATGGGGACGAACAAGCTTGACCGCATCGCGACCTTCTCCGATGCCTTGAAGGTGAAGATGGACCGCGAGACATGGTTTGCCCTCTATGAGGCGGCCAATGGGGCGGAGGTTCCCTGACATGGCCGATGGAGCAGCCCCGCATATGACCGACATGACCCGCCTTGCGCCCTTCACCCCCGGTCCCGAGACCGCCCGGGAGTTTCGCAACGCCATGGGGCGTTTCCCGACCGGGGTCACTGTCGTGACCGTGCAGGGGCCGAACGGGCCCATGGGGATCACTGCCAACAGCTTTTCCAGCGTGTCGATCGACCCGCCGCTTCTGATGTGGTGCCCGGCGAAGAAATCCAGCCGGTTTGACGCCTTTGCCGGGGCGGACCGCTTTGCCATCCACATTCTTGGTCAGGGCCAGATGGAGGTCGCGCGCGGCTTCGCGCAGCGGGCGGACGCCTTTGCGGGGCTGGAGCTTGATCCGTGCCCCCATGACGTGCCGCTGCTGGCCGATTGCCTGGCCCGGTTCGAATGCAAAACAGTGCAGACACATGATGCGGGCGATCATATGATCGTCGTCGGAGAGGTACTGGAAGCTGGCTATCGCGATGGCGAGGCGCTTGTCTTCAGCGAAGGCATGTTCGGCCGCTTCGTCGGTCACTAGGCCCTGGGGCCTGAAGGGGACGCGGAGACGGGGACGCCAAATGATCCCCGCCCGCCAATGGGAGGAGGACGCGCCATGAGCGCATTACTGGCGGTGCTTGCACCGTTCCGGATCGTGAATGAGGCCGTGTTCAAGCTCGGCCGCGGGATCGGGGTGATCTGCGTGGCCGCCATGGTGGTCGCGATCCTGATCCAGGTGTTTTTCCGCTATGTTCTGAACAATGCGCTCCCCTGGCCGGACGAGGCCGCGCGCTTCGCCATGCTGTGGATGACCGGGCTGATGGCACCCACGGCGTTCCGACGCGGCGGGTTCGTGGCGATCGACATGGTGGTGCGGATGTTGCCCCAGAAGGTCGGCGCGCTGCTCTCGCTGCTCTTGCTATTCGTGATGCTGCTGGTGCTGGTGATCTCGGTGCAGATCGGCTGGTCCGAGGTCACCGGGTTCGGTGGCAAATTCGCGACCGCCTCCCTCTATGTGCCGCTGGATCTCGGCTTCACCGAGTGGTTCCGGGTGCCGCGCAGCTGGATGATGGCGTCTTTGCTGGTGGGGATCATCATGATGATTTCCGCCAATATCGAGCTGATCCTGCGCGCTGTCATATCCTTGTTGGGGGGCGGTGACCAACTGCCGGCCATCCCCGGCGCAGAGATGGCGGGGGCCGAGTGAGATGCTGATCTGGTTCCTGCCTCTTTTCCTGCTCTTCCTGATGATCGGCCTGCCGGTGGTGTTCGGCCTGCTGGCCGCGCCCGGTCTGCTGCTCTGGCTCAACGGGCAGGAGCGCGACATCACGCTGCTCTATCGCAACGTCTATAACGGGATGGACAGTTTCCCGCTGATGGCGATCCCGTTCTTCATGCTCGCGGGCGAGCTGATGAACCGCGGCGGTATCACCATGCGACTGGTCGAGTTCGCCCAGGCGCTGATGGGCCATTTCCGGGGCGGTCTGGCCCATGTGAATATCCTGTCCTCCATGCTCTTTGCTGGGCTGTCGGGCTCGGCGGTGGCCGATACCTCGGCGCTGGGCTCCATGCTGATCCCGGCGATGGAAAAGCAGGGCTATAGCCGCCGCTTTGCCGCCGCGATCACGGCGGCCAGTTCGGTGATCGGGCCGATCATTCCGCCCTCCGGCATCATGATCATCTACGCCTATGTGATGGGCGAGAGCGTCGCGGCGCTGTTCCTGGCGGGCATCGTTCCGGGGATTCTGGTGGGCGTGGGCCTCATGCTCATGGTCAAGGTGATGGCGGACAAGTACGACTTCCCCATCGCCTCGGCCAAGACCACATGGGGCGAACGGGGCCAAGCGAGCCTCAAGGCCTTCTTCCCGCTGATGACGCCGGTGATCATTCTGGGCGGGATCCTCGTAGGCGTCTTCACCCCGACCGAGGCCGCCGCCGTGGCCGTGGCCTATGCGCTCTTTATCGGGTTCTTCGTGCTGCGTACACTCAAGGTGTCGGAGCTGCCGGATATTCTGGGCCGGGCGGGGATCACCTCGGCGGTGGTTCTGCTGCTGGTGGGGGCGGCGATGGCGTTCAAGACCGTGGTGAGCCTGAGCTACGCGCCGCAGATCATGGCCGATTTCATGCTCTCGCTGTCGAACAACCCGTTGATCCTGCTGCTGCTGATCAACCTGCTTCTGTTCGTGGTGGGCATGTTCCTCGATGCGGGGCCGGCGATCATCATCCTGGGGCCGATCCTTGGACCGATCTTCGTCGATCTGGGCGTCGACCCGATCCATTTCGCGATCATCATGAGCGTGAACCTGACCGTGGGGCTGGCAACGCCGCCCATGGGGCTTGTCCTCTTCGTGGCAAGCTCGGTCTCAGGCGAGCGGGTGGAACGGATCGCCAAGGCGATCCTGCCCTTCCTCGCGGTGGAGATCTTCGTGATCTTCCTAATCACCTATGTCCCCGCGATTTCCATGACCATTCCCCGCCTGACCGGCTTTGTCGAATGACGGCGCCGGAGAGACACACGATATAACAACCGCAAAGAACACGACCAACTGAGGAGGTACACAATGTACAAAAACACCCTGAAGGCTCTGCTGGCCGGTGCGATGCTGATCGCCACCCCGCTGGCGGCGACCGCACAGGACTACACCCTGCGCGCCACGGCGAATTCCAACGAAAACGACGAGGATTATGACGGCCTCGTGGTCTTCAAGAACTTCGTCGAGAGCGCGTCGAACGGCGCCATCGCGGTCGAGCTCTTTATCGGCACGCAGCTTTGCTCGAATGGCGCGGAATGCCTGCAGGGCGTGGCCGATGGCTCGATCGATATCTACATCTCGACCTCGGGCGGAGCCTCCGGGATCTTCCCTTACGTGCAGGTGCTCGACCTGCCTTACCTGATGGCCGATGACCGGGTTGCCGAGGCGGTGCTGGCGGGCGATTTCACCCGCAAGCTGCGCCAGATGGCTCTCGAAGACAGTGGCGATACGATCCGCCTGATGACCGTGGGCAATACCGGCGGCTGGCGCAACTTTGCCAATACCGAGCGCCGCGTGGCCGCACCCGCCGACATGGAAGGCCTCAAGATCCGCACCGTGGTCGCCGACCTGCCGCAGGAACTGGTCCGGGCGCTCGGCGCCTCCCCGACCCCGATCCCGTGGCCGGAGCTCTTCACCTCGTTCCAGACCGGTGTGGTCGAGGGGTCCAAGAACGGCATCACCGACATCATGGGCATGAAATTCCCCGATGCGGGCCTGCAATATGTGACCCTCGATGGACATGCGTATATGGGTGCGCTCTGGTGGATGAGCAACCAGCGCTTCCTCGAGATGCCCGAAGACATGCGCCGCGTCGTGGTGGACGGGTTCTATGCGCTGCAGCAGGCGACCTTCGCCTCGCCGAAGCGGAAATCCATCGCGGCCTATGAGGAATTCGTGGCCGGTGGCGGCGACCTCTACGTGCCGACCCCGGACGAAAAGGCCGCCTTCAAGGAAGCGGCCGCTCCGGTGTTTGACTGGTTCAAGGCCAATGTCGGCCGTGGCGAAGAGGTGTTCGAGGCGCTGAACGCCGCCGTGGCCGAGGCCGAGGCCGAGATCAACGCCGCCCGTGCCGCAGATCTGAACTGAGCAAAACAGGGTCCATCGCGCAGGTCGCGATGGGCCCTAGTCGATACATCCGGGACGGTTCAGGCCGACCCGGATGCCCTTGATCGCGAGCTCCTGGACCTGCGGGTCGAGATCGCCACCCGTACTGATCGAACTCACCAACAGCGTCGATTGCAGGTCTATCTCGGAATTCGCGATGCGGATCTCGCTCGGCGCCTCCGAGCCAAAGAGGTCGGCGGGGCGGACCCTGAAGGTCATGCAGCGCCGTCCATCGAGCGGGCCCCGTGTCTCGGCAAACTCGTCAAACGCGGTTTGAGAGAGAGGCTGAAACCTCGGATCCGGTTTTGCGACCACGAGCCGGACCACGTGGTTCTCCCCCTGCTTGACCTCCTGATTCACAACGAAGTTCTTGCCGCGTATGTAGTCTTGCGCGATGCCCGTTGGCGCGATCACGATGCGCGTCAGAAACAGATCCGTGCGCCCCTTGTTGGCCACCGAGAACTCCCAGCGCTCGCGCTCAGGCTCCGATGTCGAGCGGCGCGGCACCGGGAGAATCTCGACCTGGTAGAGCTCCAGTCGGGGCGGGACAAAGAGCGCGCGGGCCTGCGGGTAGAAGGTCACGCCGACGGTCAGGGCCGAACCGACCACGGAGATCGCTGACGCGATAGCCACGATGCGGCCCAGGCTGCGCCAGAAGGTTTTCTGCGGTGTCGCGCAGATATGGCAGATCCGGGCGTTGTCACTGATGCTCTGATCGCATGCGATGCAGTTTGGCATGCTGGTCCTCCTGCGCGTTTTGGGGTGGTGACACTCACCGGAACGGGTACATCCAGACCTTGTAGTCATCGACCAGCTCATGGGCTTTGGCGACCTGATCTGCGGTCATTTTCTTGCGGACCTCTTCTTGGCTGTCGGCGGCATCCGGGTCGCCGCCAATCGCGCTCAGGACGTACCACATATAGGCCCGCACCAGATCCGGGCCGGGCATCCCCAAACCCACCTCGTAATACCACCCGACGCCCGATTGCGCACCCGGATGCCCCTTCATGGCCGAGCGGAGATACCACTCGAAGGCGCGGGTGTAATCCTGATCGACCCCGAGCCCCAGCGCATACATCACCCCGATCAGTTCCTCGGCCTCGGCATTGCCGGAGCGCGCGGCGGGCCAGAGCAGATCCTTGGCTTCGGCAAAGCGGCCCTCTTCCATCAGATCGCGCGCAGGTTCCAGATCGGCAAAAGCTGGACTTGAAACTCCGATAAAGAGCGCCAAAATCGCCCCATGCAGCGCTGCCTTCATCTTGTCGCTTTCCTTCTCGCAGGCCCCGCCCTGGCGGAGCTTCCGGATCCTCTGGGCCCGGGGGATTTTCATCCGTTCGATCCCGATCAGGCGAGGATCGGTCAGCTTCTGTTTTATGACAAGATCCTGTCGGGCAACAGAAACATCTCTTGCGGGACCTGCCATCACCATGACCATGGGGGCGCGGATGGGCTGAGCCTCGGGATCGGTGAAGGCGGGACCGGGGTCGGGCCCAAGCGCACGGCCGGGATGGGCGAAGACCGGATCCGCAAGCGCATCCCGCGCAATGCGCCGGCACTGTGGAACCTCGGGCATCGCGATGTGGAGGTTCTCTTCCATGACGGGCGGCTGGAGGTCTCGGACCTTTACGGAAACGGGTTCAACTCCCCCGCGCAGGAGTGGTTGCCCGAGGGCTTCGAGAGCATCCTTGCCGCGCAAGCCGTGCTGCCGCTGGTGGCGCAGTTCGAGATGGCCGGGAACCCCAAGGAGAACGAGATCGCTGGCGCGGTCCATGACCGGATCGACGCGGCTTGGCCGATCCTCGCCAAGCGGGTGCGTACGATCCCGGATTATGGTGCGATGTTCGTGGCGAGCTTTGATCATATCGACGCGCCCGAGCAGGTCACGATTGTCGAGATCGCCAATGCGCTGGCTGCGTTTATCGGCACGGAATGGGCCAATTTCGACAGCCCCTTTGACGCCTATCTGGCCGGTGACACCGACGCACTCAGCCCCGAGGCGGCCCGGGGCATGGATCTGTTCTTTGGCGATGCGGGCTGCGCGACCTGTCATTCCGGCCCGCTTCTGACGGATCAGAAATTCCACGCCCTTGGCCTGCCCGCCTTTGGACCCGGCCGGACCCGGCAATGGGATCCGATCCCCCGCGATATGGGCCGGGTGGGGGAGAGCAACCGGCTTGAGGATGCGTATCGGTTCCGCACGCCGCCCCTGCGCAATGTCGCCCTGACCGGGCCCTATGGGCATAACGGCGCCTACCCGACGCTGGAAGGGATCCTGCGCCATCATCTCGACCCGGCCGCGGCGCGCGCCGGGTGGACCCCTGCGGTGGCGCAACTGCCCGAGGTGCCCTGGCTGGCCGAGATCGATTTCGTGATCCGGTCGGACCGGGCAGAGATCGCGCGCCAAGCGGCGGTTCTCGATATCACGCCCGTGACCCTGTCCGATGCGGCAGTGGCGGATTTGATCGCCTTTCTTCATGCGCTGACCGGAGAGAGTGCCGAGACCCGGCCGCTCGGGCGTCCCGAGACCGTGCCGAGCGGCCTGCCCGTGGACTGAGCGGGGCTCAGTTCAGATCGGCGAGGCTGCGGCCCTCCAGATGGAGCTGTTGCAGGATCTCGGGTGCGCTGCCGCCGAGCCGGTCGATGAACGTCCCGAGCCCCAATTCGTCGGCCCAATGCATCGGTCCGCCCAGATGGCGCGGGAAGCCGTAGCCAAAGAGCGTGACCGCGTCGATGTCGATCGGGCGCAGGGCGATTCCCTCGGCGAGGATCTGCGCCCCTTCAGCGGCCATGGCGGTCAGGTATCGGGTGGTGATCTCCTCGGGCGTGAAGCTGCGCGGCGGGGTGTGACGCGCGGCGTCGATCAGCGGGGTGACATCCGGGTTCGGCACCCGAGACTTGCCCTTGTGCAGGTAATAGCCCCGCCCGGTCTTGCGCCCGAACCAGCCCCTGTCGCAGAGCGCGTCCGAGACGGGGGCCACCTCGCCCCGCCGTTGACGCCCGGCCTGCCCGATATCGAGCCCGGCAAGATCCGAGACCGCGAAGGGGCCCATGGCAAAACCTGCGGCTTCGAGTGCGGCGTCTACCTCCCACGGGGTGGCGCCCTCAAGGACCAGCGCGTCTGCCTCGGCCCGGACCCGGGCCAGCATCCGGTTGCCGATGAACCCGTCGCAGACCCCGGCGCGTACAGCCACCTTGCGCAGCCGCTTGGCGAGCGCGAAGCCCGTGCGCACGACCTCGGGCGCGGTGTCGCGGGCCACCACGACCTCCAGCAGCCGCATGATATGGGCGGGCGAGAAGAAATGCAGACCGATCACATCCGCCGGGCGCGCCGTGGCCGCCGCGATCCGGTCGATATCGAGATAGGAGGTGTTGGTCGCGAGGATCGCCCCGGCCTTGCAGGTGGCATCGAGCGCGCGGAACACCTCCTGCTTGAGATCGAGATCCTCGAACACGGCCTCGATGACCAGATCGACCTCCGCCAGCGCGCTCAGGTCGTCGGCAGTCCGCAATCCTGCCCGCGCGGCCTCGGCCCCGGGGGTACTGAGCTTGCCACGCGCGACCGCCCCGTCCAGCGCCCTCATGATCCAGTCTTCGGCCTCGGCGCGGATCGCGGGCTTGGGCTCGACCAGCGTCACGGGCAGCCCCGCCATCAGCAGCGCAACCGCGATCCCGCGCCCCATGGTGCCCGCGCCGAGCACCCCGGTGCTCTGGATGTCGCGGGGAGTGGCTTCGGCCTCTGGGATCTTGGCCACGGCGCGTTCGGCGAAAAAGGCGCGGATCAGAGCGGCGCGTTGGGGCGAGGCCATGCAGTCATTGAACAGGGCGCGCTCCTGCGCGAGCCCCGCGTCCAGCGGCAGCGCGCTGGCCGCCACCGCCTCCACGCAGCGCAGCGGCGCAAAGAGGGGCGAGGCTGCAGCCTTGCTGCGGGCGGCTTCCAGCGCGGCTTGATCAGGGGGCACGTCGCAGGCCCCGGTGACCCGGGTCGCCAGATCGCCCGCGAGGACGGCCTCGCCCATCTGCAGGGCGATCTCCGCCGGCGCGCCGTCGCAGATCCGGTCGATCAGGCCGAGCTCCAGCGCCTCCTCGGCGCCGATGCGCCGCCCGGTGGTGATCAGTTCCAGCGACGGGGCCAGACCCGCGAGCCGCGGCGCGCGCTGGGTGCCGCCCGCGCCAGGCAGGATGCCGAGCGTCACCTCGGGAAAGCCGAAAAGCGCGCCGGGCAGGGCCACCCGGGCATGGGTCGCAAGTGCCACCTCGAACCCGCCACCCAGGGTCGCGCCATGCAAAACCGAGATCACCGGCGTCGCGCAGCGTTCCAGCACGAGGCAGACCTCGGGCAGGAGCGGGTCGCGCGGTGGCTTGCCGAACTCGCGGATATCCGCGCCCGCGATGAAGCCGCGCCCGACACCGTAGAGCGCGATCACCCTGATTTGCGGATCCGCATCGAGGGTGTGCAGGGTCTCGACCAATGCGCTGCGCAGCGCGTGCGAGGCGGCGTTGACCGGTGGATTGTCGAGGGCGACCAGCGCGACCTGTCCGCTGCGCGTCGTGGTTACTGGGCCGGGCATGGGGTCTCCGTCTCGGGGGGCAGATCATGGGGCAGGTCATGGGCGAACATGTCCAGCAGCTTGTGTTTCAGGATCTTGCCCGTGGGGGCGGTGGGCAGTCTGTCGACCACGAGGATCCGCGCCGGGATCTTGTAGGGGGCCAGATCCGCGCGCAACCAGTCGCGCAAGGCCGTCTCGCGCACGGGCGCGGTGGTCTGGACGAAGGCGAGCACCTCTTCATCCCCGGCGCGGGGGCGCCCGATCACCGCGGCCTGTGCCACATCCGGGTGGAGCGACAGGGCCGCCTCGACCTCGGGCGGGTATATGTTGAAGCCGCCGCGAATGATCAGCTCCTTCGCGCGGCCAAGGATATGCACCGCGCCATCGGGGTCGATCCTTGCCAGATCGCCGGTGCGCAGCCAGCCATCGGGGGTCAGGGCTGCGCGCGTGGCCAGCGGGTCGCGGAAATACCCGCGCATCACGCCGGGGCTGCGCAGTTCCAGCGCGCCCTCGGGATCGAGCCGCAGGCGCACATCGCGCAGGGCGGTGCCGACAGAGATATCCGCGCGCGGCGCGGCGGGGCGCGTGGCGCAGATCCCCGGGCTGGCCTCGGTCATCCCGTAGCCGTTATGCAGGGGCAGGCCATAGCGCGCCTCGATCCGCGTCTTCCAATCGGGATCGAGCGGTGCGCCCCCGGCTGAAAGATACCGCAGATCCGGCGCGGAGCCCGCGGTCGTCTCGGAGATCAGCCGGGCAAACATCTGGGGCACGCCGGGAAAGACGCTGACCCCCGCGGCCAGCGCTGCAGCCACGCGGGCGGGATCGAACCGTGCCATGGGCCAGAGCCGCGCGCCGGTGGCCAGCGCCGAGAGCACCACCGAGGCAAAGCCGAAGATATGGGTGATCGGCAGGACCGCGAGCACCAGATCCCCCGGCACCATATCCCGCAGATCGGCGGAGGTCCGGGCGTTCCAGCACAGGTTGGCATGGCTCAGCATGACGCCCTTGGGGGTCTGGGTCGTGCCGGTCGTGTAAAGGATCGCGGCGATCCGGTCCTCGGGTCGCGCGGGGCAGGCCGAGGGGGGCACGGGTTCGGGCGGGGTCATGGCCAGCCCGTCCGCCAGAGGGTGCGCGCCCAGCGTTGTGCCATGGGCTGCGGCCTCGGGCGAGCTGTCGGGGGTGATCAGCACGGCGCGCGGCTGCAGATGGGTCCGGAGTGCTGCGATCTCGGCGGGTGTATGGCGCGCATTGACCGGCGCGACCGTCGCACCAAGGCGACTGAGCGCGAGGATCGCGTGAATGGCCGGGCGGCAGGTCTCGGTGATCAGCATCACCCGGTCGCCGGGATGCACCCCATGCCGCGCCAGCGTCTCGGCCAGTGCCGATACCTCTGCGCGCAGGTTGCCATAGCTGTGCCCGTCCCGGGTCCAGTGAGATGTGTCCGGGGCTGCAGCGATCAGATCATGCAAGTACCCCGTCACGTCCGGTCGCCTGTTTCAGCGCCCATGTCCTCCCTCCTCCCAAAGTTCGGCAGTGCTATGGGACGGGAACTTGCCGCGATTGTCAAACACCCGCCCGGGGTGCGGCCTGCGGCATACTGCGTGGACAATGGCGCGCGAGTATGGAAAGGGACCGGGCAAGGAGACTACCATGACCACCACCCGTTTCGCGCCGTCGCCCACCGGCTACCTTCATGTGGGCAACCTGCGCACCGCGCTGTTCAACTACATGATTGCCCGTAAGGCGGGCGGCACGTTCATCCTGCGCATCGATGACACGGATCCCGAGCGGTCGAAGCCGGAATATGTGGACGCGATCCAGGAGGATCTGAGCTGGCTCGGCATCACCTGGGACCGGATCGAGTTCCAGTCCAAGCGGTTGGACCGCTATGCCGAGGCCGCCGATGCCCTGCGCGCGGCGGGCCGGTTCTATGAGGCGTTCGAGACGCCCACCGAGCTCGACCTCAAGCGCAAGAAGCAGCTCAACATGGGCAAGCCCCCGGTCTATGACCGGGCGGCGCTGGCCCTGTCCGAGGACGAGAAAGCAGCCCTGCGTGCCGAGCGCGGGCAGGGGGTGTGGCGGTTCAAGCTGGATCACGAACGGATCGCCTGGACCGATGGCATCCTCGGGGATCTGTCGATCGATGCGGCCTCGGTCTCGGACCCGGTGCTGATCCGGGGCGACGGTCAGGTGCTCTATACAATTGCCTCGGTGGTCGATGACACCGAAATGGGCGTGACCCATGTGGTGCGCGGCTCGGACCATGTGACCAATACCGCGACCCAGATCCAGATCATGGCCGCGCTCGGTCATGGCCATCCGGAGTTTGCCCACCACTCGCTGCTGACCGGCCCGCAGGGCGAGGCGCTGTCCAAGCGGCTCGGCACGCTGGCCCTGCGCGATCTGCGCGCGGACGGGATCGAGCCCATGGCGCTTCTGAGCCTGATGGCGCGGCTCGGCTCGTCCCAGCCGGTGGAGCTGGTCGACAGTCTGGATGCGCTGATCGAAGGGTTCGATCTGAGCAGTTTTGGATCCGCGCCCACCAAATTCGACCGTGACGACCTGCTGCCGCTGACGGCGCGGTTCCTGCACGGGGTTCCGTTTGCCGAGATGGCCGACGAGATCGCGGCACTGGGTGTGCCAGCGGATCTGGCCGAGACCTTCTGGGAGGTTGCACGCGCCAATATCACCACGCGCTCGGATCTGCCGGGCTGGTGGCATCTCTTCCGCGATGGCGGGGCCCCCAAGGTGGCCGAGGAAGACCGCGATTTCGTCGCCGATGCCTTCGCCCGCCTGCCGGAGCCGCCCTATGGCCCGGACACATGGTCGAGCTGGACCGCCGAGGTGAAGGCCGCGTCGGGCCGCAAGGGCAAGGGCCTCTTCATGCCGCTGCGCCGGGCGGTGACCGGGCTCGACCGCGGTCCCGAGATGGCCGATGTGATGCGCCTGCTGCAGAAAAAACCGACGCTCTGAGCGGATCCGGCCCGGCGCTGGCCCGGCGGTTGGCCGGGCCTGCCGCGGATGCGCGCGCCAGACCTTCGGGTTGGACAGACGGCCCCGGGCTCGCTACGCTCGCGTGACCCCGGAGGCCCGATGTCCGAAGCTGCCAAATTCCTGACAGGCAATCTCTTTCGCCATGTCACCGTGATGTCGCTGACCGCGTCGGTCGGGCTGGTCGCGGTGTTTTTCGTCGATTTCCTCGACATGATCTTCATCGCGATGCTGGGGCAGGCGGAACTGGCCGCGGCGGTGGGCTATGCGGGCGCGATCCTGTTCTTCACCACCTCCTTCGGGATCGGTGTGGCCATCGCCACCGGGGCGCTGGTCGCCCGGGCGCTGGGGGCCGGGGATGAAGACCTCGCCCGGCAACAGGCCTCGACCTCGCTGATCTACGGGGTGCTGTTCGGGGCGCTTTTTGCGGCCCTGGTCTGGGTCAATCTCGACATGCTGGTGCATCTCATCGGTGCAGAGGGGGCCACGGCGGATCTTGCGGTGCTGTACCTTCAGATCGTGGTGCCGAGCCTCCCGCTCCTGATGATCGGAATGGCCGGGGGCGCGATCCTGCGCGCCCATGGGGCGGCGCGCGCGGCGATGATGGCGACGATCTGGGGCTCGCTGGTCAATGGCGTGCTCGATCCGATCCTGATCTTCGTTCTGGACCTGGAGCTGGTCGGTGCAGCGCTCGCCTCGGTGGCGGCGCGGATCGCCATTGCCGCAGTCGCCCTGCGCCCGATCTTTCAGGAATATGGCGGCCTGATCCGGCCCGGGCTGCGCCGTCTCGCGCTGGATTTCGGGCCGCATCTGGCCATCGCGGCCCCGGCGCTCCTGACCCAGCTCGCCACACCGCTGGGGCAGGCCTATGTCACCCGCGCCATGGCGGCCTACGGGCCGGATGCGGTGGCGGGGCTGGCCATGGTCTCGCGCCTGACCCCGGTGGCGTTCGGCGTGATCTTCGCGCTGTCCGGAGCGATCGGGCCGATCATCGGTCAGAATTTCGGTGCAAACCAGCCGGACCGGGTGCGGCGGGCCTTTCGCGACGGGCTGCTGTTCACGGGGCTCTACGTGGTCGCGGCGGCGCTGCTGCTCTATCTGGCGCGCGCACCGCTGGCGGACCTGTTTCAGGCCACGGGCGAGGCGCGGGCGCTGGTCTACCTGTTCTGCGGTCCCCTGGCGCTGACCTTCTTTTTCAACGGCGCACTCTTCGTGGCCAATGCGGCCTTCAACAACCTCGGCCACCCGTTCTATTCGACCTGGCTCAACTGGGGGCGGCACACGGTCGGCACAATCCCGTTCGTGATGCTCGGCGCGCTCTGGTTCGGGGCGTTGGGGGTGCTGATCGGGCAGGCGGTCGGCGGAATTCTCTTCGGGCTTCTGGCGATCTGGCTGGCGCGGCGGGTCATGGCCCAACCGGGCAGCTCAGAGCGCGCGCCCTTCGCCCGGCAGGCCCGTCTCCTCGGGCTCTTGCACCTGCGCCGATAGGGCGGCGAGAGCGCTGTCGACAAGCGCCCGGTCCGCGCCTGGCAAGGGGCGGGCCCGCGGATAGATCGGCGCGCTCCGGTCGTTGAGCACCGGACCATTCCAACCATCTGTCGTCTCGAAGAAGGCCTCGGCACCCGCGCGCCCGAACTCCGCAAGATACCCGCCGATCACCGTGTCGAGATAGCTCAGCAGGATCGGATGGCGCTGGTCCGGATCCGCGACATGGTGGGGACTGGCCTCATAAACATGCAGGTCGAGCGTGGTCGCCTCGGCTTGTTCATGGGCCCCAAGCCGGATCCGGTCATAGGCCCGCTCCCTTGCATCCAGAGCCGCCCAATCCGCGTTCGGCACGGCCGCAACGAGCCCGGCGATGGACGCGCCCGGCGCGCGCGTGACCGTCAGGAAGGCAACCTTGCGGTGGCGGGAGTGCCGCCAGACCCGGCGCCAGCCCCGTACCTCTGCCCGCATACGCACCGGATAGTCATGGGTGCCGCGATGCACGAGCGAGCCATAGCCAAAGAAATGCGGGGTCTCAGCGGGCAGGAGCGTCATGGCGGAACCTTGCCCGGATCAGCGCGTTTCAACAAGTAGGGGTCCCGGAAACTTGACCCTGCGCATGTGCGCCACATGTACCCCCCTACCAGACCTTATGGAGAGACCATGTCCAATCTCGAAGATCGCCAGCGCGCCTATATCGACAACCCCTACGCAGAGAAGCACGCCGCGGCCCTCGCGTCCATCGAGGCCGAGAAGCGCCGCAAGGAAGCCTCGGGCTATGCCTGGATGGCGGCAGCTGCGGGATATGGCGAAGCGGTTCAGGGCGGCAGCAAATTCGGCAAGGTGGCCGGCGCGTCGAAATGGTTCGTTCTGTGGTTCGCGATGATCGTGCCGAACCTCTTGCTGATCCGCGTCATCTTCTGACAACGCTCGCCCTTCGGGCGAACTCTCCGGTCTCTGGACACGGGAACGAGCCGCGCGGGCCAGCGCGGCTTTTCTGCGTTCGGGCCTGCGGTCAGAGCGATCAGGGACGACAAATGCGCCCCTGCGAGATCCGCACGGCCTGCCCGCTGATCCGCACGCGGGACAGGGCGCCATCGGTCACCTGGGCCTCGAACCCGATCCGGCTCAACCGCCCCATATCCTCGCCCTGGGTCAGGCTCAGGCGCGTGGATCCCTCGGGCAACGCCCCAGAAACGAGCAACTGCGCTGCGAGGATCGCACTGGCCGAGCCGGTCGCAGGATCCTCGGGGATCCCCGCGGTGGGCGAGAACATCCGCGCGGCATAGCCCTCTGGCGTCGGGGTATAGAGATAAGCGCTGTCCACGTCGCAGGCGGTCATCAGCTCGGACCAATAGGGTTCGATCGGGCGGGCGCGCTGCAGGGCCGCGCGATCCGCCACGGGAAGATAAGCAAAGGCCGGTCCCCCGGCAAACACGCCGGGACGGTGGCACCCGAAGCCGACACCGTCCAGTTCGACCGCGCGGGCGGCCAGTGCCGGATCACACTCTGGCCCATGCGGGTGGGGCAGGACCGGCGCCGAGAGCGTGGCACGCCCGTCGGCAATCTCGACCTGCACGGGGCCCGCGTTCTCGCCCAGCACCACCCGGTCGAGACCGCGCTGTGCCGCAAGATGCAGGGCGCAGCCGATGGTCGGATGCCCGGCAAAGTCGATCTCACCGGTTGGAAAGAAGATCCGCACCCGCGCCGTCTGTGTCGCATCCTCCGGCCGCTGGACAAAGATCGTCTCAGACAGGTTGAACTCCCGCGCGATGATCTGCATCTGCGCCGTGCTCAGCGCGTCTGCCTCTTCGACAATGGCCAGCGGGTTGCCTGTGAACGGCGTGTCAGTGAAGACGTCATAGACATGAAACGGAAGCGTCATCGCAGCCTCTCATTGTTCCGGAAATACTCCGGGGGAGGCGCATCGCGCCGGGGGCAGCGCCCCCAGACCCCCGCGCCCCAGACCCGCGCGCCAAACCCTGCGCCTCAGACGAGGCGGCTGTTCTCCTTGGCGGCCCGCACGAAATCCGCAAAGAGAGGATGCGGCTCGAACGGCTTCGACTTCAGTTCCGGATGGAATTGCACGCCGATGAACCACGGATGGTCCTTCACCTCGACAATCTCGGGCAGACGGCCATCGGGGGACATGCCGGAAAAGATCAGACCCTCGGCCTGCAACTGATCCCGGTACTTGATGTCCACTTCGTAGCGGTGGCGATGCCGTTCCTCGATCGTGGTGCTGCCATAGATCCCGGCAACCTTGGACCCCTCGACAAGCTGTGCGGTATAGGCCCCGAGCCGCATGGTGCCGCCCTTGTCATCATCCACCTTGCGCTCGACCTTGTGATTGCCCTGCACCCATTCCTTGAGGTGATAGACCACGGGCGTGAAGCGGCGCTTGCCCGCCTCGTGATCGAACTCCTCGGAGCCCGCATCGGTCAGGTCCGTGAGGTTCCGCGCGCTCTCGATCACGGCCATCTGCATCCCGAGGCAGATCCCCAGATAGGGAATCTTGTGCTCGCGGGCGAATTGCGCGGCCTTGATCTTGCCCTCGGTGCCGCGCTCGCCAAAGCCGCCCGGCACAAGGATGGCGTCATATTTCTCAAGATGCGGCACCGGGTCCTCGCGCTCGAAGATCTCGGCGTCGATCCATTCGGATTTCACGCGCACCCGGTTCGCCATGCCGCCATGGGTCAGGGCCTCGGCGATGGATTTATACGCGTCCTCGAGCTGGGTGTACTTGCCCACGATCGCGACGGTCACCTCACCTTCGGGGTTGTGGATCCGGTCGGCCACATCATGCCACACGCTCAGGTCCGGTTTCGGGGCGGGCGAGATGCCGAACGCGTCGAGCACCGCCTGATCGAGCCCCTCGCGGTGATAGGCCAGCGGCGCCTCGTAGATGGATTTGAGATCCTGCGCCGCGATCACGCTCTCGGGGCGGACATTGCAGAACAGTGCGAGCTTGTCGCGCTCCTTCTGGGGGATTGCCCCCTCGGAGCGGCAGACCAGCACATCGGGCGCGATGCCGATGGAACGCAGCTCTTTCACGGAATGCTGAGTCGGCTTGGTCTTCAACTCGCCCGAGGCCGCGATCCAGGGCAGGAGCGTGAGATGCATGAAGATGCATTGCCCGCGCGGCTTGTCCTGTCCGAACTGGCGGATCGCCTCGAAGAAGGGCAGCCCCTCGATATCGCCGACCGTGCCGCCGATCTCGCAGAGCATGAAATCGACCTCGTCATCGCCGATATCGAGGAAATCCTTGATCTCGTTGGTGACATGGGGGATCACCTGGATCGTTTTGCCGAGGTAGTCGCCCCGCCGCTCTTTCTCGAGCACATTTGAATAAATCCGGCCGGAACTGACGGAATCGGTGCGCCGCGCGGCGACGCCGGTGAACCGCTCGTAATGGCCGAGGTCGAGGTCGGTCTCGGCCCCGTCATCGGTCACGAAGACCTCGCCATGCTCGAACGGGCTCATGGTGCCGGGATCCACGTTCAGATACGGATCCAGCTTGCGCAGGCGGACCGAAAAACCACGCGCCTGCAGCAGCGCGCCGAGGGCCGCAGAGGCCAGTCCCTTACCCAGCGAAGAGACAACCCCGCCCGTGATGAAAACATAGCGTGCCATTGGGCTCGGCTCTCCCGTCCATCCCCGTTTCCCTGGGGATCTTGCAAAATTTTGGAAAGGATGCAGGGGAATCGTGGCCCCTGAACCCGTGTCTCCACGGGATTTAACCTGTAAAGGATTCGTCCCGCTTTGGCAACCGGACCGCTATATCCTGCGGTCCGCGTTAACTTTTTCCCTAGGACTAGGGTTTACTCCGCGCGCGGCGGCAGCAGGGGCTGGTCGCTGGACGCGGGCGGCAACAGGTCCGAGGCCGGGGGCAGCAGGTCGTTCTGCTCCACCGGGGGCGGCACGGGCTGATCGGTCAGCCGGTCCAGCACGGAGGCGTTGTTGGAATTCGCCGCAGCGAGGATCGTCAGCGTGATCGACGTGCCGATAAAGGCGATGGCCAGAACCCACGTCATCTTGCCGAGGGCGGTCGCAGCCGACCGTCCGGTCATGGCGCCGCCGCCACCACCGCCACCCATACCCAGACCGCCCCCTTCGGAGCGCTGCAGGAGCACCACGCCAATCAGCGCAAGCGCCAGGAGCAGGTGGACGATCAGGATGACGTTTTCCATGGACGGTTCGGCCTCGTTATGCGGACCCCGGCTACCTAAGGCGTCCGGGACCGGCTCGCAAGCCCTCAGATGTCTCAGGCGTCCACGTCATCCACATCCGCCTGCCCGCTGAGGCGGCGGCGCACGATGCTCCAGCTCAGCCCGACCCCCAGAACGATGGACAGCGCGAGAATGCCCAGCCAGGTCTGGACCCCGGGATTCTCCAGCCGCAGCAAGCCCAGATCATAAAGAACCCAGATCAGAGCCGCGAAAATCGCGGCGATCAGGATCATCCCGAACAGCCCGATGGAGCGCAGGGTCGCGCGCAGAAAGATGATATAGCCGACACTCAGCAGCAGCCCGAGCAGGACCACCACCGACAATCGCGCCTCGTGATTGCCCAAAGCCCAGCGAATATAGTTGAAATCCGTCGGATTATAGGTGGCAGCCAGCAGCAGGAATGCCGCCAGCCAGCGGATCAGGATGTCCATCTTTGTCCCTCGTTTTGGCGCGCCTTTGCGCCCGTGCTGCCAAATACCGCCCCGCGCGTCCAGTGCTGCGCGCCCGCGCCGCGCATTTTGCGGTTTCCCCACCGGACCAGCATGGATATACCGGCGCGGGTTTCCTGAAACACGAAGTGAGGGCCGAGATGGCGAACGTAGTGGTCGTGGGCGCGCAATGGGGCGACGAGGGCAAGGGCAAGCTTGTGGACTGGCTCTCGGAACGCGCGGATGTGATCGCACGTTTCCAGGGCGGACATAACGCAGGTCATACGCTTGTGATTGATGGCGAGGTCTACAAGCTGAACGCGCTGCCTTCGGGGGTGGTGCGGGGCGGCAAGCTCTCGGTGATTGGCAACGGCGTCGTGCTCGATCCGTGGCATCTGGTGAAGGAGATCGCGCAGATCCGGTCGCAGGGTGTCGAGATCACGCCCGAGACGCTGATGATCGCGGAGAACACGCCGCTGATCCTGCCGATCCATGGGGAGCTCGACCGCGCCCGCGAGGAGGCGGCGTCCAAGGGGACCAAGATCGGGACAACCGGGCGCGGGATCGGTCCCGCCTATGAAGACAAGGTCGGGCGCCGCTCGGTCCGCGTGGCGGACCTGGCCGATGCCGCGACGCTCGAGGCGCGGGTCGATCGCGCGCTGCAGCACCATGATCCGCTCCGCAAGGGGCTGGGGATCTCGCCCGTGGACCGTGATGCGCTGATTGCGCAGCTGCAGGAGATCGCGCCGGCGATTCTCGAATACGCGGCTCCGGTCTGGAAGGTTCTGAACGAGAAGCGCAAGGCGGGCCGCCGGATCCTGTTTGAAGGGGCGCAGGGCGCGCTGCTGGACATCGATTTCGGCACCTATCCCTTTGTGACCTCCTCGAATGTGATCGCCGGTCAGGCCGCGACCGGGGTCGGGATCGGACCCGGTTCCATCGACTATGTGCTGGGGATCGTGAAGGCCTATACCACCCGGGTGGGCGAAGGGCCGTTCCCCACCGAGCTCGACACGCCGGAGGGGCAGCGCCTGGGCGAGCGTGGTCGTGAATTCGGAACCGTCACCGGGCGCAAGCGCCGCTGCGGCTGGTTCGATGCGGCGCTGGTGCGTCAGACCTGCGCGACCTCCGGGGTCAATGGGATCGCGCTGACCAAGCTCGATGTGTTGGACGGGTTCGACACGCTCAAGATCTGTGTCGGCTACGAGCTGGACGGAGAGACGCTGGATTACCTGCCGACCGCGGCGGATGCCCAGGCGCGGTGCAAGCCGGTCTATGAAGAAATCGCCGGTTGGTCCGACAGCACGGAAGGCGCGCGGAGCTGGGCCGACCTGCCGGGCAACGCGGTGAAATATGTGCGCCGGATCGAGGAGTTGATCCAATGCCCGGTGGCGCTACTTTCCACCTCACCGGAACGAGATGACACGATCCTCGTGACGGACCCTTTCGCGGACTGAACACGGGCAGAGCGATGGCGTTATCTTACAAGGCGCGGCGGCGATGGGCGCTGGTGATCCTACTTTTGGGATTGCCAGCCTATATCGTGGCGGCGGTGACGATCCTGAACCTGCTGGACCGTCCGCCCTTCTGGGTTGAACTGAGCGTCTATGTCGGGCTCGGGATCATCTGGGCGGTGCCGTTCAAGTTCGTGTTCAAAGGGATCGGGCAGCCGGATCCGGATCAGCCGCGGGACGACGCCTGACGACGCAGAGCGCGGTGGATGCATCGGACAGGTGAAGCATCTGCGGCTGCATCTGGTCCCAGACTGCGTGGGGCTGTTTGGCAGGCTCGGGCCGTCCTAGCCGTTCGCCACGAAACGCGACTCCGTTGAAATCACGAACTGGCCACGCTCGATCTTTTCGATCGTGCCATTGCGCAGAAGATCTCCGAAACTCCGCAAGGAGTCTTCGCGGGAAAAACTGCGATCGTGGTCGTGGCGCATGACCATATGCATGACCTCCGGACGCGAGAAATAGGTTTTCCCCTCCACGACGCTCAGATAGGCCGCTGCGGCTTCGAGCAGTTCGTGCAATTCGGTGGCACCGACGGACTCCGCGTAGGTCGCGAACCCTGTGTCCAGCGCGCGGGTTTTGTCCTGACCTGCGATGGCGGTGCGGGTGATCCGGCGCGGCCGGACGGCGGGATCCGTGTCCTCCCAATCCACCCGTGCCTGAGGAACCAGCATCAGAGGCGGGGGACTGTCCTGTGCCGCGGGGCTGCCGTGCTTGGTCTCCGCCGCGCCAATCGCTTCCTCGAGATCCGAGATGTCGGCATCCGGCGACGTTTCTGCGCTGTCCGCAGGCTCAGGGGCGGCTGTCGCATGATCCAGCTCCAGGCCGGGGTCGTGCGCCTCAGTGTCCATCTCGGTCTTGGATTTGCGCTTGCCTGGAATAAGGCGCTCGGCAAATGTCGCGGCCACCGCGGCCTTGATATGGCTCAGGGCGCTGCGGCGATGCTGCGCGCCTTCCTCGTTGAGCGCATCATCGGTCTTGGCGAGGATTCGGTCCACGGTCTCGGCATCATCAACGGGTGAGAACAGCGCAGAGCGGTCTTCGGGCGCGGGCGCCTCGTCGAAGAGAATGTCATCCGCGAGGACCGGCTCGGGATCCGCTGGAACGTCCTCCTGAGCGTCCGTATCGCGCCGGAACGCCTGCGGACGCTGAGCATCGCGCCCTCTCAGAAGGGAAACGGCGGCTTCGAGATCGGAGTGTTGGATGCCAAGGGGTGGAATGGTGTCCGATTCCGCCGCAGATCCCGTGTCCTCTGTGAGTTGCTGTTCTACGATATCATCAGTGGGGTCTGCTTGTGCAGCATCGGTGGAAAGCTCCGGCGCTGTGGCGGTATCCGGGGTTTCCTCGGTTTCGCCGAGCCGGGCGAGGGTCGCGGTAATGACGTCTTGCTCCACGTCATCCGACGGCGCGTCTGACTGCGCCTTCTCGGCGATGCTGTCCTCAACGGGATCCTTGTGATCAATGCGAAGATCCGCATCGAAAGCGTCCACGAGCTCGGTATTGTCGCCAGCAATTCGGGCGAGAAGTGCCTCGGTTTCGTCTTCTTGGTCGACTTCCGGGCTTGTGTCGTCTTGGAGCGCGCGCGAGGTTTCTTCAGCTTCAGCTTCAGCTTCAGCTTCAGCTTCAGCTTCAGCTTCAGCTTCAGCTTCAGCTTCAGCTTCAGCTTCAGCTTCAGCTTCAGCTTCAGCTTCAGCTTCAGCTTCAGCTTCAGCTTCAGCCTCAGCCTCAGCCTCAGCCTCAGCTGCCTTCGGTTCCACAATGTCGCCACTGTCCTGAGACGGCAGGACGTAGGTGACATCGTCGGTCAGGTCGTCGCTATCCTCGACCTCGAACCGCGCTTCGAGGTCTGCGGTGCTGTCGGCGACATTTGCGGCCACCACCGAGCGGATCCGCTGCAATTTGGCGGCAATGCTGGAGGCGCTGAGGCCGGTGGCGGTCAGATCCGGTGTGGCATCCGCAGGCGCGCTGGGGCGGGGCAACCCGGTTGAGGGGATCTGGAAGAAGGCGTTCACATCCTCGACACCGCGCCATGCCTCGGCGTCCTGCGGGGGCGTCGGATCCTCGGCGAAGACCGGAGGTTCCTCCGGGGCAGTCACGATCGGATCCGCCAACACGGCCGCTGCAATGTCGGGCTCGGTCGGGGCGTTGGCCTCCTCGTAAACCGTTTCGGTCTCGGCAGGCATCTCATCCTCGGCCAAGGCGCTGCCGGGGTCCGGCTGCGCCTGTGTCAGATGAACGCCCCCGTCGCGCAGATCCGCATTCACGTCGGTCGTGGCGCGGCGCTGGGCGATGTTCTGGAGCATCTGCGCATCGGGCGTCGGAGGCTCGGCACCGAAATACCGATCCTCGGCGGCAAGATCGCGAAAATACTCGGCGATGTCCTTCATCGCCGAGAACGGATCCTCGAACCCCTCAAGGGTGCAGGAGAAGGTCCCGTAAGAGACCGTCAGGAACTTGTTCGAATCTTGCATGTGCCTGCTCACTTCCTTCCCCCGAGCCAGCTGACATAAAATACGGGCTGCAATTTCCATTTCACAAACAAAAACAAGAAAAATTCCCTAATTTTCGGCAATTATGGTTGAAGTTTGGCAAGCCTCGGAAAATGGTCATGAAATGGCCCAACTCCCGAAAAATTCCGCCACATTCGTGACATATTTGGGTGCTGGGCCCGCGCCGAATCCCGTGATTCAGGCGGCGCTGGCCCAGGCACCGATTCTCGTTGCGGTGGATGGTGGCGTCGCCCATGCAGCCGCACTTGGCGCCGTCCCGAGCCATATCCTCGGGGATCTCGACAGCCAGCCGGACGCGCTGCCGCCTGCGTTTTCGGACATCCCCGTGACGCATATTCCCGAGCAGGAGAGCACGGATTTCGACAAGGCGTTGCGCACGGTCCCGGCGGATCTGGCGCTTGGCGTCGGCTTTCTCGGGGGGCGGGTGGATCACGAGCTGGCCTGTTTCCACACCCTTCTGCGCCATGCCCATCGCAACGTCCTGCTGGTTTCGGAGACCGATGTGGTGACCCTGGCGCCGCCACGCGCCGTGCTCCGTCTGCCGCAAAAGACCCGCCTGTCTCTCTTTCCGATGCAGCCGGTGCGGATGACGACCACTGGGCTGCGCTGGCCCCTCACGGCGGAGTGGCTGGACCCGCATGACCGCATCGGCACTTCCAACAGCGTGGATGCGCCGCGAGTCACAATCGAGGCTTCGGACCCGGCCTGTCTGGTGATCGCACCCGCCGAACACCTCGCGGAACTGATCGAATACCGGCGGCAATCGGAGGGTTGGCCTGAAAAACGCGCATGAATCCTCGGAGGATCACGAGAATTTCAGGAAAATCGCGGACCGGTCTCGCGCATCGCGCGCTTTTGTCCCATAAGCGGCCCGTGACCGTCGAGGAGCAGGCCCTATGTCCGGAGAATTGTCCCCCATTGATCGCGCCAAATACGTCGCGGCCAAACGCGCAGTCGAGTTCATCGAAGATGGTATGCGCGTTGGCCTTGGCACCGGCTCAACCGCGGCTTGGATGGTGCGCCATCTGGCCGAAGTGGTGGCCGAGGAGGGCATGCAGATCACCTGCGTCGCGACCTCCACGCGCACCGCGGAGCTGGCGCGCGAGCTGGGCCTGACGGTCACGACCCTCGACGATGTCAAATGGCTCGACCTGACCATTGATGGTGCCGATGAGTTCGACCCCAGCCTGAACCTGATCAAGGGCGGCGGGGGCGCGTTGCTGCAGGAGAAGATCGTGGCAACCGCGTCGGACCAGATGATCGTCATCACTGATTCGTCCAAGGCCGTGGCAACGCTCGGGGCCTTTCCGCTGCCGGTGGAGGTGATCAAGTTCGGGTGGGAGACCACCAAGACCCTGATCGAGGAGACGCTGGTCAATATCGATGTGACGGGCCGGGAAACCCGCCTGCGGATGGACGGAGACGCGCCCTATATCACCGATGAGGGCAATGTCATCGTCGATCTCGATCTGCAACGCATTGGAAACGCTCGCCAGCTCTCGCTGGTGCTGAACCAGTTGCCAGGCGTGGTGGAGAACGGACTTTTCCTCGATATCTGCGACGTCGTGGTGATCGGCAAGGGTGACGGATCTGTCGAGCTGCGCGATATCAATGCCGGAAGCGTGCACCAAGAGCAGGTTGAAGTCCCCGGCGCGGGCAACGTATTCTCCGACCTGTAACGACCGGGCCGGGTGGGCCCGGCGTGGAAGACAGGAGCGACCCCATGAGTTTTGACTACGACTTGTTCGTCATCGGGGGGGGCTCCGGCGGCGTCCGTGCGGCGCGCGTGGCCTCGGCCGAAGGGGCCAAGGTGGCGCTTGCCGAAGAGTATCGCATGGGCGGGACCTGTGTGATCCGGGGCTGCGTTCCCAAGAAGCTGATGGTCTTTGCCTCCGGCTATGGCGAGATGCCCGAGGAGGCACGCGCCTATGGCTGGGACATCCAGGATGGCGATTTCGACTGGCTGCCCTTTCGGACCAAGCTGAATTCCGAACTGAACCGGCTGGAGGAGGTCTATCGCAGTCTTCTGAACGGCTCGGATGTGGAGATTTTCGACAGCCGCGCAACCCTCGCCGATCCGCATACGGTGAAGCTTGCCACGGGCGAGACCAAGACCGCCAAGCATATCCTGATCGCTACGGGCGGGCACCCGGTGCGCCCGGATCTGCCGAACGCACATCTGGGCATCACCTCGAACGAGATCTTTCAGCTCGAGAGCCTGCCGAAATCGGTTCTGATCATTGGCGGTGGCTATATCGCCTGCGAGTTCGCCTGCATTCTCAACGGGTTGGGTGTGGAGGTCACGCAGTACTATCGCGGGGCGCAAATCCTGCGCGGGTTCGATGACGAGGCACGCGGGCTGGTGGCCGAGGCCATGCGCGAGAAGGGTGTGAACCTGCATCTCGGCACCAATATCGTCGAGATGCGCGCGGCCTCCGATGCCGAAAACGCGCAGATCCTGACGAGCACGGACCCGGCCATGGGGGCTGCGGCTCAGGACACGGCCGCGCTGACCGAGGCGGGATCCGGAAGTGGCCCGGTCTGGGTCAAGGCCACCAATGGTCAGGAGGGCGTCTATGACCAGGTGATGTTCGCCACCGGGCGTAGCCCCTCTACATCCGGGCTCGGCCTGGAGGAGGCCGGGGTCGCGGTCGGGCGGCGTGGTGAGGTGGTCGTGGATGAGTATTCCCAGACCAACATCCCCTCGATTTACGCCATCGGCGATGTCACCAACCGGGTGCAGCTGACACCCGTGGCCATCCGCGAGGGCATGGCCTTCGTCGAGACGGTCTTCAAAGGCAATCCCACCAAGCCTGATCACGAGCTTATTCCCTCGGCGATTTTCACCCAGCCCGAGCTGGGCACGATCGGTCTGAGCGAGGAAGAGGCCCGCGAACAGGAGCCGGTGGATATTTATTGCACCTCCTTCCGGGCGATGCAGGGCGCCTTTGCCGGCAAGTCCGACCGGGTGCTGATGAAGCTTGTCGTCAGTCAGGCGACGGACAAGGTTCTGGGCTGCCACATCGTTGCGGATCACGCGGGCGAGATGATCCAGCTTGCCGGGATCGCGGTGAAAATGGGCGCGACAAAAGCAGATTTCGACAGGGTCTGCGCGGTGCATCCGACCATCTCCGAAGAGTTGGTCACGATGAAATCACCGATGCGGAGCGCTTGATATCCGGGCGTGCGCAACCATGTCCTGAGGGGAGTTACGACGATATGCAGACGACAAGGAAAACGGATGGCGAATAACAACGGTGGACCCTGGGGCGGCGGGGGTGGTCGCAACGGTGGCGACAACCGAGGCGGTGACAATCGCGGCGGCCGACGGCCCGGTGGCCCCGGTGACAACGGTCAGATCCCGGAAATCGACGAGATCATGAAAAAGGGCCAGGAGCAGCTGCGCGTCCTCATGGGCGGTCGCGGCGGCGGCACCAACGGGCGTGGCCCGGGCGGTGGCGGCGGTGGCCCGAAGATCACCAAGGGCACGGTGGCCCTGGCCGCTCTGGCTGCGGTGGGTCTCTGGGTGTATTCGTCGCTCTACACGGTGCGGCCCGAAGAACAATCGGTCGAACTGTTCCTCGGAGAGTTCTCCGCCGTGGGCAATCCCGGTCTGAACTTCGCCCCCTGGCCACTGGTGACCGCCGAGGTCCTGCCGGTGACGCGGGAAAACACCGAGGAGATCGGCACATCCCGCACCAGCAGCGCGCGCGGTGAGGATGGTCTGATGCTGACCACCGATGAAAACATCGTCGATATCGACTTCGATGTGGTCTGGAACATTTCTGATCCGGCGCAATTCCTCTTCAACCTGCGGGATGGTCAGCAGACCGTGCGCGCGGTGTCTGAGGCCTCCATGCGCGAAGTGATCGCGCAGTCCGAGCTGGCGCCGATCCTCAACCGGGACCGCGAACTGATCGCGCAACAGGTGCAGGATCTGATCCAGACGACCCTCGACAGCTATGACAGCGGCATCAACATCGTCCGTCTCAACCTCGACCGGGCCGACCCGCCCGAGCAGGTGATCGACGCGTTCCGCGAAGTGCAGGCCGCCGAGCAGGAGCGGGACCGGCTGGAACGTCAGGCCGACGCCTATGCCAACCGTGTTCTCGCGGGCGCGCGTGGTGAAGCCGCGCAGCTCCTGGAACAGGCCGAAGCGTACCGCGCGCAGGTCGTGAACGAGGCCGAAGGTGAAGCCAGCCGCTTCACGGCGGTTCTGTCCGAGTATCAGAACGCCCCGGAAGTGACCCGCAAGCGTCTCTATCTGGAAACGATGGAGCGTGTTCTGGGCGGGATCGACAAGGTGATCCTCGACAATAATGTGGATGGCGGCGGCCAGGGTGTCGTGCCCTATCTGCCCCTGAACGAATTGCGCCGTCCGGCCGGAGGGACGAACTGATGAAAAAAGGTTCTGTCGCCCTCATCGCGGCTGCAGCCGTGGTCTTCGTCGCGGTCAATTCGCTCTTCATCGTGGATGAACGCGAGAAAGCCCTCGTCCTCCAGTTCGGTCAGATCAAGGCCGTCAAGGAAGACCCGGGTCTCGCCTTCAAGATCCCCTTCATTCAGGAGGTCGTGCGCTATGACGACCGGATCCTGAGCCTCGACACCCAACCGATCGAAGTCACGCCGTCGGATGACCGGCGTCTGGTCGTCGATGCCTTTGCGCGGTACCGGATCTCGGACGTGGTCCAGTTCCGGCAAGCGGTCGGTGTTGGGGGCATGCGGGTGGCCGAGCAGCGGCTCGAAGCCATTCTCAACCCGCAGATCCGGGCAGTGCTCGGTTCGGACGGAGTTACCTCGAACACCATCCTGTCCTCGGATCGTGGCGCGCTGACGGCGCGGATCACGGCCGGTGCCCGGGCGCGTGCGCTTGATATCGGCCTCGACGTGGTCGATGTGCGTCTCAAGCAGACCAACCTGCCGACGCAGAACTTGGATGCCACCTTCGCCCGGATGCGGGCGGAACGGGAACGGGAAGCCGCGGACGAGATCGCGCGCGGTGAGGAAGCCGCCCAGCGGGTGCGCGCCCAGGCCGACCGGACCGTGGTCGAACTGGTCTCGGAATCCCAGAAGGAAGCCGACATCACCCGAGGTGAGGCCGATGCCCGTCGGAACGCCATCTTTGCCGGGGCCTTTGGCGCGGATCCGGAATTCTTTGAATTCTACCGCTCCATGACCGCTTATGAGCGCGCGCTGCAAGGCTCGAACTCGACCATGGTCATCGCACCCGACAGCGAGTTCTTCGACTATCTGGACGGCACCGCGGCACGCGCCGATCGGTGATGGAAACGCTGCTGACCGCCCTCGGGCTGGTCTTCGTGATCGAGGGGCTGGTGTTCGCACTGGCCCCTTCGCGTATCGAGGATCTGTTGGCCGCATTTGCCCGGATGCCCGTTACCATAAGACGCGGCTTGGGTTTGGGCGCGATTGCCCTAGGTACTATCTTGGTTTGGGTGGGAAAGAGCTTGGCCGCATAGCCGTCCCATGGAAGACTTCCGCCCGAGCATGTCACGTCTACGTGACGGCGCGCGAGAGTCAGACCGCTTGAATATGGCGCAGGCAATGAAAACATCTGGGACAGCATGGGCTCTGTCCCGTGACGAGACCTAAAGACCCGCTCCCCCGTGGCGGATGTTCAGGAGGACCCCAAGAGTGAACAGACACGAATTACAGCGACGCGAGCCGCAGGTCATTGCGCAAGTCGCGACCCCCGCGTCCCGGCGGGTAACCCCCCTTCATGCGATGGCGGCAGCTCTGCTGGCCCTCGCGCTGGTGCTGGCACAGACCCTCGTCGCCCAGGCGCGCGACATGCCCGGCAGCTTTGCCGATCTGGCCGAGCGCGTGAGCCCGGCAGTGGTCAACATCACCACGTCGACCAATGTGGCCACCCCCGGTGGTCCGCAGCCCATCGTGCCCGAAGGCTCCCCGCTGGAAGACTTCTTCCGCGACTTCATGGACCGCCAGCAGGAAGAGGGGCGTCCCGCCCCGCGTCAGCGCCGCTCCAACGCGCTGGGCTCGGGGTTTGTGATTTCCGAGGATGGCTTCATCGTCACGAACAACCACGTGATCGAGCAGGCGGATGAGATCCTGATCGAGTTTTTCTCTGGTGAAGAGCTCGAAGCGACGGTGATCGGGACCGACCCCAACACCGATATCGCCCTGCTGAAAGTCGAGAGCGATGAGCCGCTGCCCTTCGTGAGCTTCGGCGACAGCGATGCGGCCCGCGTGGGCGACTGGGTGATGGCCGTGGGCAACCCGCTGGGCCAGGGCTTCTCGGTGTCTGCCGGGATCGTCTCGGCGCGCAACCGTGCCCTGTCCGGGACCTATGACGACTACATCCAGACCGACGCGGCGATCAACCGGGGCAACTCGGGCGGTCCGCTTTTCAACATGGATGGAGACGTGATCGGCGTGAACACCGCGATCCTGTCGCCGAATGGCGGCTCGATCGGCATCGGTTTCTCGATGGCGTCGGGCGTGGTGACCAATGTGGTCGACCAGCTCAAGGAGTTCGGTGAGACCCGTCGCGGCTGGCTGGGCGTGCGCATTCAGGATGTCACCGATGATGTGGCCGAGGCACTGGGCCTCGAAAAGGCCGCCGGGGCGCTGGTCACGGATGTGCCGGACGGCCCGTCCCTCGATGCCGGTATGGAAGCGGGCGACGTGATCCTGACCTTTGACGGGCGCGATGTGGAAGATACGCGCGAGCTTGTGCAGATCGTCGGCAACACCGCCGTCGGCAAGGCCGTGCGCGTGGTCGTGTTCCGCTCCGGCGCGACTCAGACCCTGCTGGTGACCCTGGGTCGCCGCGAGGATGCTGAGCGGGCCGTGCCGGTCTCGGCCCCTGCCGATGAGCCCATCGAGCGAGAGATCATGGGGCTGACCGTGACCGAGCTGAACGATGAGCTGCGCGAGCAGCTCGGGATCACCAACAGCCTTGCCGGTCTGGTGGTCAGCGATGTCGATGAAGACTCCCAGGCCTATGAAAAGGGTCTGCGGGCAGGGGATGTGATCACCGAAGCCGGCCAGGAGAAGGTCGCCTCGGCAGATGATCTCGAGGCGCGTATCGACGCCGCAAAAGAGGCCGGGCGCAACTCGATCCTGCTACTGGTGCGGCGGGATAACGAGCCGCGCTTCGTGGCGCTCGCACTGAACTGAACCGCGCGAGACCGAGGTCTCGGCATGAGAGACAGACGCGCCTCCGGGAGACCGGGGGCGCGTTTTTCCGTGGGCTCAGGGCTGGTCGGCGGCGCGGCAGATCTCGGGGCGGAGCAGGGCGTCCAGCATGTCGGAGCAATCCTCGATCTCATCGGCGATCAGGTGGAGCACCGCGCCCTCGCGCTGGATCCGGCCCCGAACGCGCAGCATCCGCCCGGCGATCACGGCCCGGCGGTAACGCTCGTAGATCTTGTTCCAGACCACCACATTGATTGTGCCGGTCTCGTCCTCGAGCGTGATGAAGATCACGCCATGGGCCGTGCCCGGCCGCTGGCGCAGCAGCACGAGCCCGGCCACGCAGACCCGCGCGCCATTGGGCGGCCGGTGCATCAGGTCCGCCGGGATACAGGCCGGGGGCCGGGGCCAGGGGGGCTGCGCAGGGGCCGGGAGGTCGCTGGATGGCGGCATGAGAACATAAGTAGAACATTTATCGGGTTTCGCAAGGCTGGCCAATTCTGCATGGCTGATCTATGTGAGAGTTAACACTTGTTTTGCAGAGCAAAGGACGACGGTCAGAATGGCGAAGATCACCTATATCGAGCATAATGGGACGGAGCATGTGGTCGAGGTGGCCAATGGTTTGACCGTCATGGAAGGCGCACGGGACAACAACATCCCCGGCATCGAGGCCGATTGCGGCGGGGCCTGCGCCTGTTCGACCTGCCATGTCTATGTCCATCCTGACTGGGTCGAGAAGATCCCCGGCAAGGAAGCCATGGAAGAGGACATGCTGGATTTTGCATTCGAGCCTG
Source organism: Dinoroseobacter sp. S375 (assembly GCF_049800775.1). Classification (NCBI taxonomy): domain Bacteria; kingdom Pseudomonadati; phylum Pseudomonadota; class Alphaproteobacteria; order Rhodobacterales; family Roseobacteraceae; genus Dinoroseobacter; species Dinoroseobacter sp. S375. Next base: position 138,548 of record NZ_JBNAFR010000002.1, read on the forward strand.
ATCCCGCGCGCTCGCGCCTGACCTGCCAGATCAAGGTGAGCGATGCGATCGACGGTCTCGTGGTGCAGATGCCCGAGAAGCAGATCTGATGATCCACCGGGCGCCGCGTCGGGCGCCGCGCTCGTGGGCCGCGCGGGCCCGCGGCGCGTTGCGGGCCGCCGCGCTTGTGGCGCTGGCCGCCCCCTGGCTGGCCTCGGGCGCGGCTCAGGCCGCTGAGGGGGTGGTGTCCGCCGAGTATGGGGATGAGACCACCCGCTATGCCCATGGTGTCCTCGGCGATGCCATCGAATATGGCAGTCTGTCCATCGTGACCGATCGCGGGCGTCGCCTGCGCATCGTGCTGCCGGAGCATTCCGTGTTCGAGGATCTGGCCCCGCGTGTCGTGGATCTCGACGGGGATGGCGCGGCGGAGGTCGTGGTGGTCGAGAGCCACCGGGATCTCGGCGGGCAACTCGCGGTCTATGGCCCCAAGGGCAAGATAGCCGCCACGCCTCATATCGGGCGTACCAATCGCTGGCTCGCGCCCATTGGTGCGGCGGATTTCGATGGCGATGGCGCGGTGGAGATCGGCTATATCGACCGTCCGCATCTGGCCAAGACATTGCTGCTCTGGCGCTACGAAAACCGGTCCCTGACCCAAGTCGCCGCCATGCCTGGCGTCACCAATCACCGGATCGGCGAGGATTTCATCTCGGGCGGGGTGCGCGATTGCGCGGGCGCGCTGGAGATGATCGTGGCCGAGGCGAACTGGTCCGGCACGGTTGCTGTCCGGTTCACCGCAGGCCAGCTTTCGCGGCAGGCCTTGCCCTATCCGGCCACCCCGGCGGGCTTTGCGGAGGCGCTGCGCTGCGCGCCCTGAGCACGCCTCAGAGCGCGCGCCAGCCGATGTCGCGCCGCACCATGCTCTCGGGCCAGTCGATCCCGTCCACCAGCGCATAGGCCTTCGCCTGCGCCTCGGCGAGGCTTGCGCCACGGGCTGTCGCGTTGAGCACCCGCCCGCCATTGGCCAGAAGCCGTCCGCCCTCGCGCCTGGTGCCCGCATGGAAGACCATGTTGGCGCTGTCCTCGGGCAGATCCTCGACCCCGCGGATCTCGGTCCCCTTCTCATAGGACCCGGGATAGCCCTCGGCGGCGAGCACAACGGTCAGGGCATGGTCCTCGGCCCAGTTGACCTTGGCCTCGGCCAGCTTGCCCTCGGCGCAGGCCAGCATCAGATCCAGCGCCTGCGCCCCGAGTCGCATCATCAGGACCTGACATTCCGGATCACCGAAGCGGGCATTGTACTCCACCAGCCGCGCGCGCCCGTTCTCGATCATCAGACCGGCATAGAGCACCCCCTGATAGGGCATGCCGCGCCTGGCCATCTCGTCCATGGAGGGGCGAATGATCTCGTCCAGCGCCTGCTGGGCAATGGCATCGGTCAGGACCGGGGCGGGGGAGTAGGCCCCCATGCCGCCCGTATTCGGCCCCTTGTCGCCGTCAAAGGCGCGCTTGTGATCCTGCGCGGTTCCGATGGGCAGAACCGTCTCGCCATCGCAGAGCACGAAATAGGAGGCCTCTTCACCGGTCATGAACTCTTCGATCACAACCTCGGCTCCGGCGCCGCCAAAGGCCCCGCCAAACATGTCGTCAACCGCCGCGAGCGCCTCGGCCTCGGTCATCGCCACGATCACGCCCTTGCCCGCGGCCAGACCATCGGCCTTGACCACGATGGGCGCGCCCTGCGCCTCGATATAGGCCCGAGCCGCGGCGGCCTCGGTGAAATGCGCATAGGCGGCAGTCGGCGCGCCCGCCGCATCGCAGACCTGCTTGGTAAAGGTCTTGGAGGCTTCGAGCTGGGCCGCCGCCGCCGAGGGGCCAAAGCACAGGATCCCCGCCTCGCGCAGCCGGTCCGCGACCCCGGCGGCGAGGGGTGCTTCGGGCCCGATGATCACGAAATCGATGGCGGCTTCTTCGGCAAAGCTGACCACCGCGTTGCGATCCTCGATATCCAGCGCGGCGCAATCGGCGATCTCGGCCATGCCCGCATTGCCCGGGGCCACGATCAGCCGGTCGCATTTCGGGTTCTGGGATACCGCCCAGGCCAGGGCATGTTCGCGACCGCCGCTGCCGAGAATGAGGATGTTCATGATCTGCCGCGTCCTTTGACTTTTACCCGGGGTTGCCGCGTTCTAAGATGCGACGCAAAGCGAGGCAAGCGAGGCCAAATGTCCGATTTCGATCTGATCGACGATCCCCAGCCGGGTCAGAATGCGCCGGAATTCACGGTCTCGGAGCTTTCGGGCGCGATCAAGCGCACGCTGGAGGGGGAGTTTGGCCGCGTCCGCGTGAAGGGTGAGCTGGGCCGGGTGATGCGGGCGAAGTCCGGGCATCTCTATTTTGACCTCAAGGATGACCGTTCGGTGATCAATTGCACCACATGGAAAGGTCAGGTGGCAGGCCTCGGTGTGATGCCCGAAGAGGGGCTGGAGGTCGTGGTCGAGGGCAAGCTGAGCGCCTATGCGCCCTCGTCCCGCTACAATATCAATGTGGACCGCATCGCCGTGGCCGGGGTCGGCGCGCTCATGGCGATGCTCGAGAAACGGCGCAAGCAGCTCGCATCCGAGGGGCTTTTCGACGAGGGGCGCAAGCGTCCGATCCCGTTTCTGCCCGAGGTGATCGGCGTGGTGACCAGCCCCTCCGGCGCGGTGATCCGGGATATCCTGCACCGCCTGCGCGAGCGTTGCCCGCGCAAGGTGCTGATCTGGCCGGTGGCGGTGCAGGGGCAGAACTGCGCGCCCGAGGTGTCGAACGCCATTCGCGGCTTCAATGCGCTGACCCCGGGCGGAGCGCTGCCGCGACCCGATCTGCTGATCGTGGCGCGGGGCGGGGGCAGCCTCGAGGATCTCTGGGGGTTCAACGAGGAATCCGTGGTGCGCGCCGCGGCCGAAAGCGACATCCCCCTGATCTCGGCCGTGGGGCACGAGACGGACACGACCTTGATCGACCACGCCGCGGATCTGCGCGCGCCCACGCCGACGGCGGCGGCCGAGCGGGCCGTGCCCGTGCGGCTCGACCTGCTGGCGGGGCTCGACACGCTGGGCGCGCGGATGCTGACCGGGTTGACCGGGGGCGTGCGCGCCCGGGGCCAGCGGGTGCGCGACCTGTCCCGGGCCCTGCCGCGCGCCGAGGAGTTGCTGAGCACGCCTTCCCAGCGGCTCGACCATGCGGCGGCGCGGCTGCCCACCGCCTTGCGCAGTGCAACCCAGGCCAAGCGCGGCGCGCTGGCCGAGGCAGGGGCCGCCCTGCGCCCCCGGTTGTTGCGCACGCAGATCGAGACGGGCGCGCAGCGGACGGCGCAGGCGGGCAAGCGGCTCGATACCGCGTTGCCCCGGGTCGTCACCCTGCAATCCGAGCGCCTGACGACCCGCGCGGCACGGCTGCGCCCCGAGGTGCTCTCCCGGCAGTTGGGTCGCGACAGCGAGCAGCTCGACGCGCTTTCGGCCCGGCTGGCGCGGGTGTCTGCCGCGCAGGTCTCTGGCTGGCGCGCGGCGCTTGAGGGGCTCGAGCGCGTGCGCGCCACCGTGGGCTACGAGGCGACGCTGAAACGGGGTTATGCGGTGGTGCGCGCCGGCGAGGCGATCGTCACGACCCGGGCACGGGCTGCAGAGGCGTCAGCGCTCGAGATCCAGTTCCAGGATGGACGCCTCGCCGTGGCCACCAGCGACGCGCCCCCGGCAGAGCCGGTCACGCCCAAACCCAAGCCCAAGCCCTCCGCCGCGCGCAAACGCAAGCCGCCTCCACCGGACCAAGGCTCGCTGTTCTAGGGGTCACGCCCCAAGATAGGGCTGGTCGCAGATCAGCGGCGCGGGGCTCTCGCGACGCCCCGTAAGGTCATCCAGCGGATCCGCCCCGACCAGCCGCCCCACCAGCCCCTCGGGCTGATCGAAGAAGTGCCAGCATTGCGGCGCGTCCGGCGCGTAGTCATAGACGAAACAAATGGCATCTTCCTCCGGGTACCAGTGCCCCTCGCGGCACTCCTCCCCTGAGAACCGCCAGGTGACCGATCCGTCGCCGCGATAGGTTTCGGCGCCATAGGCGCGGCCGTATTGCTCGAAATAGATGGTCTTGCCGGTCACCCGCGCCGCGAAATCCACCCCGGAGAGGGGCGTTTCCGCCATGGCCGTGGCAGGAAGGGCCGTGATCAGGCAAAGGCAGAGCGCGCGCAGCATGACCGCAGGCTAGCAATGCGCCCGGCATCCGTCGATCCCTGTTGGCGCGCGGAGCGATGCGGGCGGCAGGGCCGCATCAGGCCCGGGCGAATCCACGCAGAAGCGGGCTGCGGGCTTTTCCTCCGGGACAGGGGGGATTAGGTGTGAGCCAGAGGTGTAGACCCCGCGAGAAGGCCCCCGATGTCGTTTTTCAAGAAGCTCAAGACCCGGATGTTCAAATCCTCCTCGAAGCTGGAGGAAGGGCTGGACGCGATCGTCGAGGATGGTGGCGAGGTTGACGCGACCCCACCGCCCCCTGCGCCCGCGCCAGAGGCCGAGACGGCGAAGCCGCCTGCGCCCGCAGCTCCTATTCCGGAGCCGGAGATCACATCCGAGCCCACGGTTGCCGCGCCGGACACTGCCACAGCGAACCAGCCCGTCGCGCCCGAGCCCGTTGCCGCGGATCCGGAGCCGCCCGCGCCCGCGGATCCTGTCGAAGAGATTGCGCCCCGCCCAGAGCGCGCGACACCGCCTGAGCCTGAGCCTGAGCCTGAGCCTGAGCCTGAGCCTGAGATCCCCGAGACATCGGCCCCGACGGCCGAACCCGCACGCAAACCCGGTCTCATGGGCCGCCTCTTCGGCGGAGGCACAGCGCAGCCTGCCCCTGAAACCCCGCAGGCAGCAGCCCCCAAACCCGCCCCTGAGCCCGCTCCCGCGCCAACCCCAAGCGGCCCAACCATGCGCCGCGTCATGGATGACGCCATGCTGGAAAGCCTCGAGGAGGTGCTGATCGCCTCGGATATGGGCGTGGACACCGCTCTGCGGGTCAGCGCGAATATCGCCGAAGGCCGGATGGGGCGCAAAGTATCCACAGCTGATATCCAGCGGATCCTCTCGGATGAGATCGCCCGCATCATGGAACCTGTGGCACGACCCCTGCCGATCTATCCCAAACGCCCCCAGGTCGTCCTGGTGGTCGGGGTCAACGGATCGGGCAAGACCACGACCATCGGAAAGCTGGCAAGCCAGTTCCGGGCCGCTGGAAAATCCGTGGTTATCGCTGCCGGGGATACCTTCCGCGCTGCGGCGGTCGAACAGCTGCAGGTCTGGGGAGATCGTGCCGGTGTACCGGTGCTCACCGCGCCCGAGGGCTCGGACCCGGCCTCGCTCGCCTTTGACGCCATCAAACAGGCGCAATCCACCGGCGCGGATCTTTTGATGATCGACACGGCCGGGCGGTTGCAGAACCGCGCGGACCTGATGGAGGAACTCGCCAAGATCGTGCGGGTGATCCGCAAGGTCGACGAGACCGCGCCCCATAACACCCTGCTCGTGCTGGACGCGACCACGGGACAGAACGCCCTGAGCCAGGTCGAAACCTTCCGCAAGCTCGCCGATGTATCGGGCCTTGTGATGACCAAGCTCGACGGCACGGCCAAAGGCGGTGTGCTCGTGGCGCTGGCCGACAAGTTTGGCCTGCCGATCCACGCCATCGGCGTCGGCGAGCAGATCGACGACCTCGCCCCCTTCGACCCGGAGGAGTTTGCCGATGCGCTCACCGGTCTCGAGCGCTGAGGTCTTAAGTCTCGAAATATCCTCGGGGGGGCGCGGCTTGCCCGCGCGGGGGGCAGACAGCCCCCCTCCGTTCCCCGCCGCAAGGACTAACCGGTGAGCGACTGGCTGATCAGCCTCGAAGGGACCGCAGACGGCAAGTCCCTTGCCCTGATGCTTGCCCTGACGGCGGCGCTCCTGCACGCGATTTTTGGCGCGTTGCAGAAGGGCCGCCACGATCCCTGGTTATCCCGGGGCGCAATCGACGCGGCCCTCTTCGTCATCGCAACGCCAATTGCCCTCTTCGTCGTGCCCTGGCCCGAGGCCCATATGTGGCCGATCTTCGCGGGCGTGTTCCTGATCCACACCGCCTACAAGATCCTGCAGGGCTTTGCCTATTCCAAGGGGGCCTACACGGTGGTCTACCCGGTCGTGCGCGGAACAGGACCGCTTTTCACGGTGTTCGGGGCCTATCTGATCTTCGGCGAGACCTTCGCCCCGCTGCAATGGGTCGGGGTGGCGGTGCTGCTGGCGGGGATCTTCGGGCTTGCGGCTTACAATCTGGTCCATATCGAGCTGGACCGGGACACGCTTGTGCCGGCGCTGGGGCTGGCGGTGGCGACGGGCCTCTTCGTGGCGCTCTACACGACTTTCGACGCTTACGGCATTCGTGCGACGGCGGATCCCTTTACCTTCCTCGCCTGGTTCTTCTTCATTGACAGCCTCGTGTTCCCCTGGGTGGCTGCCCTGCGCTGGCGCCGGATGGTGGCGGCGCCCGCACTCGGACCGCTCGCCCTGCGGGGGGCCATCGGTGCCGTGGTGGCGATCGGCAGTTTCGGCTCGATCATGCTGGCCACGCGGCTCGACAAGGTGGGAGAAGCCGCGATCCTGCGCGAAACCTCCACCGTCTTTGCGGCCGTGATCGGCTGGGTCTTCTTGAAGGAGACCGTGGGTCCGCGCCGGATGGGCCTGATGGCATTGATTGCGGCGGGGGCTGTGATAGTGGAAGTCGCAGGATGAGTGAGAGAGGCCCGATGGCAGAGCAGAAACCGATCAACCCCTGGGTCAAGATGGCCCTGGAGCTGGGCCCCGTTCTGGGCTTTTTCGTCGTCTACATGCGGATCAAGGATGAGGTATATCCGATCTGGGGCCGCGACTATGACGGGTTCATCGTCGCAACCGCGGGCTTTGTGCCGGTTCTGCTTTTGTCGATCGCGATCCTGTGGAAGCTGACGGGCAAGCTCAGCCGGATGCAGATCATGACTGCCGTGCTGGTCATCGTCTTCGGCGGGCTTACGGTGATCTTCAATGACGAGGCCTTCTTCAAGATCAAGACCACCATCGTCTACGGCATGTTCGCGACGATCCTCGGGATCGGGCTGCTGCGCGGGCAATCCTATCTGGCCTTCGTCATGGAGGATCTGATGCCGCTGGCGCAGGAGGGCTGGATGCGGCTGACCAAGCGCCTGACGGCGATGTTCGCGGCCATGGCCATCGCCAATGAGATCGTCTGGCGAACCATGGATACCGAGTTCTGGGTGAAGTTCGAAACCTTTGCTCTGCCCGCGGCGCTGTTCGCGTTCTTCATCGCGCAGGCGCGGATGCTGGAGCGGTATTCGCTGGAAAAGGACGACCCGGAGACCTGATCGTCACACCGGATGCGCGGGCTGGCAGGGCTGTCAAAATGCGCGCCTGCGGCGCAAGTCCATGCGCACTGCGTGCCAGATTTGGGGGCGGTGCCCCCGTCGCGCGCGGCGCGACTCCCCGCTTTCGGCTCTGGGCCCATTGATCCGGCCCCGCGACCCGGTAGCAGGCCGCGAGGCCGTCGGACTAGATGCGTTCGACGGTCACTTTATGCGGGTAGAACGCGATGTGGTCGCGGATACGCGCCACCCCGTCCTTGGGGCTTTCATAGGACCAGCCCGCATCCGGGATCAGCCCGGCGGAGGCGTGGATCGAGTAATAGCTCGCATCGCCCTTGAACGGGCAGTGGGAGCGGGTCTCCGAGGGCTCGAGGAAGGCCATGCCGATATCGGCGCGCGGAAAGTAGATGACCGGGTCGCTGCTGCCTTCCACAAGCTCCAGGGCATTCTCGCTCTCTGCCAGAACGGCCCCATCCGCCCGGACGGTCCAGACCCCCTCGGCTTTGTGGATCTTGATATGGTCGCTCATGGCACTCCCCTTCCTTCGGTTCTCCGTATCCCGTGTAGTAGGACGCGGACTGTATCAGTTTTGTTGCGATGGTCTGGCCGGTTCCGCTCAGAGCGGCTCGGTCACGCGAAACAGCCAATCCCGGGCCGCGGGGGATACCCGGGTCTCGAGATGGTTGCGCACCCGGGCGTGATAGGCATCGAGCCAGGCGCGTTCAGCCGGGGCCAGTTGGTCGAGATCGATCAGCCGCCGGTCAATGGGCACATAGGTCAGTGTCTCGAATCCCAGCATCTCGCGCGCGGGATCGCCGCCCTCGGGCGGGGGCATCTCGGTGACCACGACGAGGTTCTCGATCCGGATCCCGAACGCCCCTTCGCGGTAATAGCCGGGCTCGTTGCTCAGGATCATGCCCGGGCGCAGGGGCACCTCGCTGACACGGCTGAGCCGTTGCGGCCCCTCATGCACGCAGAGATAGACTCCGACCCCGTGCCCGGTACCGTGGTCGTAATCCTGTCCGGCCTGCCAGAGCGGGGCGCGGGCCAGCGCGTCCAGATCACGCCCGGCCAGCCCTTTGGGCCAGCGCGCAAGGCTGACGGAGATCATCCCGCGCAGCACCCGGGTGAAGGCGGCCACGGCCCCCTCGGGCGGGGTGCCCGTGGCCATGGTGCGGGTCACATCCGTTGTGCCATCGGCATATTGCCCGCCGCTATCCACCAGCAGGAGATCTCCGGGGGTGACCGCGCGATTGGTGTCTTCGGTCACCCGGTAATGCACGATCGCCCCATGGGGACCCGCGCCGCAGATCGTGTCGAAGCTGATGTCGCGCAGAGCACCCGTTGCCGCGCGGAACCCTTCGAGCGCGCGAACCACGTCGATCTCGGTCAGGCTTGCCGGATCCTGCGCATCCAGCCATGCGAGGAACTCGACCATGGCTGCGCCATCGCGCAGATGCGCCTCGGCGGTGCCCGAGATTTCGGCCTTGGTCTTGCAGGCCTTGGGCAGGATGCAGGGATCCTCGGCTGGCTGAACCTCGATCCCGGCGCTCTCGAGCAGATCGAAGATCGCCACGGGGGCGGTGGCCGGATCCACGCGCACGGGACCGGTCAGCGCCATCACCCCCGGGTTCAGGCTGTCTGGGGAATGGGTCCGGATATCCGGACCCAGATGGGTATGCAGCGCATCGGACAGTTTTGCCGCATCGATGAACAGATCGCAGGTCCCATCCGCATGCAGGATCGCGAAGGCATGGACCACCGGATTGCGGGGAATATCCGAGCCACGGATGTTGAGCAGCCAGCACAGGCTGTCGGGCAGCGTCAGAATGGTCGCGGTCGCGCCGTTCTCGCGCAGGGTCTCGGCAATCTCGGCGCGTTTCTCGGCAGAGCTGCGTCCGGCCAGCGCGTCGGGATGGATGATGACCGCGCCTTGCGGGGGGGCGGGCTGGTCCGGCCAGATCCGGTCCACGAGGTTCTCGACCCGCTGCAGGCTCAGCCCCGTGCCCAGCCCCTTGCCGAGCCGCGCAATCTCGGAATGGGTGTGCAGCCAGGGATCGAAGCCGATCACCCCCGTGCCCAGGGTCTCGGTCAGCCAGGGCCCGGGCTGGGTCGCGGGCCAGGGCACCGGTGTGAAGGCCTCTGTCGCCACTTGCTGCCGCGCCTGCAGTGTATAGCGTCCGTCCACGAAAACCCCGGCCGTCTCTGCCGTCGCGATGCAGAACCCGGCCGAGCCCGTGAACCCGGTGAGCCAAGCCAGCCGGTCGTCGCGCGGGGCCACATACTCCCCCTGATGGGCATCGGCCCGAGGAATGAGAAAGGCATCGACCCCGGCGCGGGTCATCTCCGCGCGCAGGGCGGCAAGCCGGGGTGGCCCTTGCTCGGGCGTGGTGGTGGCAGAAAAGGATTGAAACATGGAGTCCGACGTCTTGTGCTAGAGGGCCTAAGATAGCGTTTCGCGGGGAAACTGCCATGCCAATCGGTCCGGCCGGTTTCGCGCGGTCCCCGCCGCCCGGCAGGGCGCGGTCTGCGGGATGTTGCGCGGTGCCGCGTGCCCTAGATGTCGAACTCAACCACCACCGGGCAGTGGTCGCTGGCCTTGGGGCGGTCCCAGCCGATGCGGGGATAACGGGCCGTGGCAAGGTTCGGGACCCTGTGGGGCATGCCGGCCCGGAGGATCTCGGGCGTGCCACGGACGCGCTGGGCCAGCGCGGGCGAGACGATGATGTAGTCAAGCTGTGTCTTTGAGCGCCCGCCTGCATAATAATGGGTCCAGCGTTCGGCCTCCGGCTGGGACGCCACGAGGTTGATACCGAACCCGTCCTCGAGCAGCGGAGCGACGCCCGAGCCGTCCTCGCCCGAGGGCGGTTTGTCTTTCCGGGTCTCGTTGAAGCTGCCATCGGGCTGTTTGACCGAGCTGACGAAGCGGTAGTCGAGCGCGTCATTGAGATCGCCGCAAATCGCCCAGAGGGCCGTGGCCGGATCCGCGAATTTGCGGGTGATCAGCTCGCGCACGAGGATCGCCTCGGTCTGACGCGTGGCGAGGGATTTCTCTGCGTCGCGCCCGCCCATGGATTTGAAATGGCAGTTGAAGAGCGACAGGCGATCGTCACCCACGGCCAGTTCCAGCTCGAGACAGTCGCGGCGAAAAACCCGCGCCGCGCGCAGGGAGCGGGCGCGCGATTTGGCAAGGGGGTAGGCCTCCAGAAGGGCCCGGCCCGTGGGGGTGTCGTCGATCACCGATCCGGTGAGCCAGGCGTGACTGCGGCTGTAGAACGGAAATTTCCGGACCGAGATCGCGGCCACATCGATCCCGCGCATGTCGTTGCCTTCATGGAGCACCCGGTTGTGGAAGCTCTCGCCCATGGTCTTCTTCACATAGGCCTCGAGAAAGCGGGTCAGCGGGCCGAAGCCGTCGACCTCTTGCAGGCAGTAGAGATGCGCGTCGGCCTCGGCGATGGCGAGCGCGGTCTGCTGGCGCTTGTCGTCATCCTGCGCGATGGCGGCGGTCTCGACCATGCGTTTGAAGGCGTCGAATTTTGTCAGGTCGTCATCGCCGAAATCGCCGTAGAATTGAACGATGGGCGAGAGGTAGCGCGCGGCATCGGGGTCGGAGAAGGCCGAGAAGTCGAACCGGGTGAAGAGGTTCTCGATGTTGAAGCTGCACAGGCGAAATTTGGTCATGTGAACGGCTCCTTTGGGCGCGGTGCCTGCAGCCTATCACATGCGGGTCCGCGGCGCGCCGCGTCTGGCGGGCGCGGCGGCGGCACGGTCGGGATGTGAGTATTTGAGGAACAATGAGGGGGAGGACGCGCTGCCCTGTCCGGGCGCGCTTCTCCTCCGTCTGGCGGTTTTTGGGCGGTCAGCCCGCGCGCTTCATGCCCATGACCCGGGCCCGGGCGCGCGGATTGGTGTCGAAGAGCGCGGCGAGCTGTTCGGTCATGGCCCCGGCGAGCTGTTCCACATCGGTGATGGTCACGGCGCGGTCGTAATAGCGGGTCACATCATGGCCGATGCCAATGGCGATGAGCTCCACCGCGCGGCGTTTCTCGACCATGGCGATCACGTCGCGCAGGTGTTTTTCGAGGTAATTGGCCGGGTTCACCGAGAGGGTGGAATCATCCACCGGCGCGCCGTCCGAGATCACCATCAGGATTTTTCGGGCCTCGGGCCGCGCGAGCATCCGGCGGTGGGCCCATTCCAGCGCCTCGCCATCGATGTTTTCCTTCAGCAAGCCCTCTTTCATCATCAGGCCCAGATTGTTCCGGGTCCGGCGCATGGGGGCGTCGGCCTGCTTGTAGATGATGTGGCGCAGATCGTTCAGGCGTCCGGGCTGCTGCGGGCGGCCATCGGCGAGCCATTTCTCGCGGCTCAGCCCGCCTTTCCACGCGCGGGTGGTGAAGCCGAGGATCTCGACCTTGACCTGGCAGCGTTCCAGCGTGCGTGCGAGCACGTCCGCGCAGATCGCCGCGATCGAGATCGGACGCCCGCGCATGGAGCCGGAATTGTCCAGCAGGAGGGTCACAACCGTATCGCGGAACTCGGTATCCTGCTCGACCTTGAAGCTGAGCGGGGTGGTCGGGTTGGCGACCACACGGGCGAGGCGGCCCACATCGAGGATGCCTTCCTCCATGTCGAATTTCCAGCTGCGGTTCTGCTGGGCCTGCAGACGCCGCTGCAGCTTGTTGGCCAGACGCGAGACCGCCCCCTTGAGCGGTTCCAGCTGCTGGTCGAGATAGGCGCGCAGGCGTTCGAGCTCGGCCGCCTCGGCCAGCTCCTCGGCCTTGATCTCTTCATCATGCTCGGTCTGGAACACGATGTAATTGGGGTCCGCATCGGAATGGGCGGGCGGGGGCGGCGGGTCCAGCGGGGCTTCGCCCTCGGGCAGCTCGGCCTCGTCGCCAAGCTCCATATCCGCGAAGTCATCCATGGCGACTTCGGCCTGGGCCGGGTCCATTTCCTGCATGTCGGTCGGGTCCGGGGCGGCCTCACCCTGTTCGGTCTGCTCGTCCCCGTCATTGCCTTCATCCGAGGCGCTTTCTTCCTGTTCCTCCTGCTCGGAGCTGTCCTCGGACTCCTCCTCCTGCTGGTCGGGGTCATCGCCCAGCTGATCGCCATAGCCCAGATCGTCGATGATCTGCCGGGCGAGCTTGGCGAAGGCGGCCTGATCGCTCAGATCCTCCTGCAGGGAGGCGAGCGTATCCTCGCACTGGTCCTCGATGTGATCGCGCCACAGATCCATCACATTCTGCGCCCCCTCGGGCAGGTCGCGCCCGGTGGCCAGATGGCGGATCAGGTAGCCCGCCGCGATGGCCAGCGGGGCCTCGGAGGCCTGGGTGATCTGGTCATAGCCCTTGCGGGTCGCTTCGGCCTCGATCTTGGCGTCGATATTGCCCGCGGTGCCGGGCATGGCGCGCGCGCCCATGGCCTCGCAGCGGGCGGTTTCCATCGCCTCGTAGAGGTCGCGCGCCATCTGCCCAGCGGGCTCGTATTTCACATGGGTGCCCGCGTCGTGATACTTGCGCCGCATGGCATAGGCATCCGCCGTGCCGCGCGCAAAGAGCACCTCGTCCCGGGTCATCCGGCGGCTGATCTGGGGCAGCCGCATGGCGTCCGAGGTCATGCCGGGCGGGTCCACCGAATAGGTGACGGCGATATCCGGATCATCGGCGAGCACACGGGTCGCCTCGGCCAGCGCCTTCTTGAACGGTTCAACGGGATTGTCGGGCTTGGACATCGGAGCCTGCGTGTCGTGAGAGGGGCCATGCGGCGGGGCCGCTGGACACATATAGGTGTTATGGAGCGGATGGGGAGGATTGGCCAGAGGGCCCGGCCGCCGGATCGCCCTCGAATGTCAACAGATCCCCCGGCTGGCACTCCAGCACGGCGCAGATAGCGGCCAGCGTCTCGAAGCGGACGCCCTTCACCTTGCCGGATTTCAGGAGCGACAGGTTCTGTTCGGTGATGCCGATCCGCCGGGCCAGTTCGCGCGAGCGCATCTTGCGCCGGGCCAGCATCACATCGAGGGTGACGACAATCCCCATCTCAGACAAAAAGCCGGTTTTCATCCGCCTGCCGGGTCGCCTCGGCCATGACCCAGCCCACCACCAGCAACAGCGCCCCGAGCAGTGCCAGCAGAAGGTCGTGACTGGCCAGCGACACTGTCAGCGACCGCGCGCCGGGTGGGTTGTCATGGGTCAGGATCAGGATCGCCACCGTCCGCCCGGCGATCGCCAGCCCCGTGCCGGCCAGCAGGGCAACCCCGATCCGCCGGATGGCGCGCGCGTTCCCGGCGCTGAACACGTCGCCGCGCCCATAGCGGGCGAGAAGACCCCGCGCGGTCCAGAGCGCGATGAGCGCAGGCGCAAAGAGTACCGCCGTCAGCAGGGCAAGTGCGCGCCACTTGCCCGGGGTGATCCCGGTCGCGGTCTCGATCGGCGGCAGGAACGCGGATGGATCCGCCAGCACCACGCCATAGGCGGCAATCAGCGCGGCACAGCCCAACGCGCAGCCATGGGAGAGCCCCCGGCAGAGACGCCCCAGATTTGATGGAAGAGCAGATCCCATGTTTTCAATCCTCGCAGTGATAGTTTAATGTAAAACAATAAATGATTCGTGTCTAGCGAGGTGTCGATGCGACAACTGACTTGGGTGGCGGCCATCGGGCTCGCCGGATGTGGGCAGGTGCCCGTGATGAGCATGGTGGAGCTTGCGCGCTTTGACCCGCTCTCCAGCGATCTGGCGGCGGTGACGGTCGCGGTGGATGTGAGCGATGGGTTGCGCGTGGCGCCCGAGGGGGCGGTGATGCTGCTGCGCGCGGCGGCGCCCGATGGGCGCGCGGTGTCAGAGGAGTTCATCCTCGACGAGCGCCGCGCGGCTGAAGGCGCGCGCTGGCTCTTCGGGGTCGCGGAGGAAGACGCGGCCCTGCTGGAGGACACGCGTCAGGCGATCCTCGCCCTGAAGGCCGAGGATCCGGACACGGCTGGCCAGCTCTCGGTCTCTGCGGCGCCCTGCATGGCAGGGGCGCGCGCCGAGGGGCCGCAAATCGTGGATGTCTTCATACAGGTTGCGCCGGACCGGCCGTTCGTGCCGGTCGCGCCGCGGCTGGACCTGATCGCAGAGGGCGTGCCCGTGCCCGCCTGTTGAGGCGGGCGCAGGGCTTAGGCCGCGCTGCGGGCGCGGCGCGGCCGCTGACGCTTGTTGCCGGGTTTGCCCGGGGCCTTGCCCGGCCCGCCAGTGCCCTTGGCGCTGCGGCCCGGGTTCGGCGTGGCCGCTGTGGTCTTGCGCTTCTGCCCGCCGCCATTGCCGCCGGGACCGCCGCGGCGGCGACCTGCGCCACCACCACCGCCGCCGTTGCGTTTGGGCTTGGCGCGTTCCTCATCCCTCTCCCACGGGGCGCCACCGGCCACGGGCAGGGTGAGGCCCATCACCTTTTGCACGGCGCGCAACTCGCCCATCTCGTCTTGCGCGACAAAGGCCACGGCCTGTCCGTCGCGCCCGGCACGGGCGGTCCGCCCGATCCGGTGCACGAAGTTCTCGGGCACATTGGGCATGTCGTAATTATAGACGAAGCGCACGTCTGGGATGTCGATCCCGCGCGCGGCCACATCCGTAGCCACCAGCACCTTGAGCGTGCCCTCGCGGAACGCCTTGAGCGCGCGCTCGCGCTGGCCCTGGCTGCGATTGCCATGGATCGCGGCGACCTCGTAGCCCGCGGCGGCAAGCTTACGGGCCAGCCGGTCGGACCCGTGCTTGGTCCGGGCAAAGACGAGCGCCAGTTCATCGCGGTGATGGGCCAGCAGCTCGATCAGCTTGGAGGGCTTCTCGCTCTGGTCCACGAAATGCACCGATTGGGTGATCTTGTCCGCGACCTTGCCCGGAGGCGAGACCTCTACCCGGACCGGATCGGTCAGGTAGGCGCGGCTCAGCTCTTCCATCTGTTTGGGCATCGTCGCCGAGAAGAGCATCGTCTGACGCTCTTTCGGCAGAAGCGGTGCGATCTTGCGCAGGGCATGGATGAAGCCGAGGTCCAGCATCTGGTCGGCCTCGTCCAGCACCAGAAAGCGGGTGTCCGACAGGCGCACGGCCTTGCGGTCCAGCAGGTCAATCAGGCGGCCGGGCGTGGCCACGATCAGATCCGCGCCCTTTTCCAGGCGCTTGATCTGCGGGTTGATGGAGACGCCGCCCACGATCAGGTTGATCCGCAGATGGCTGCCCTCGGTGAAGCCCCGCAGGCTCTCGGAGATCTGGCTGACCAGCTCGCGCGTCGGCGCGAGGATCAGGCCCCGGCAGGTGCGCGGCGCGGGCTTGGTGCCCTCTTTCAGCAGCTTGTCGAGCAGGGGCAGACCGAAGGCGGCGGTCTTGCCGGTGCCGGTCTGGGCGAGGCCAAGCACGTCGCGTCCGTTCAATCCGTGCGGGATCGCCCGGGATTGAATCGGGGTCGGGTCGGTGATGTTCTGGGCGGCGAGGCCGGCCACAAGACGGGGCGAGAGCCCCAGCATATCAAAATCCATGAAGGATCATGTCCTTTCCGCGCCGTTGGGGCGCAGGCATTGGGTCCATGCGGCCCGGTCTGGGCGGCGCATGGCACGGGTGGGTGCGAAGGGCGGTGGGGCGTCTCCCCGGACCGTCAACTCTCCGCAGGGCCCAGGCGTGAATGGGAACCGGTGGGTGGCGATCTGGTGTCCGTCGAAGGTCTTCGGGTCGAGGCCGACGGCTCTGCTCACGCGGCAGGACCAGTTTCGCTGTGGCGTAGATGGGGCAGATCCGCCGCCACGTCAAGGGCTTGGCGCACAAGGCGCAGGTCGGGCAGGGCGCGCCACGGGGGCTCCGTTGCGTCAAACGCGGTTGCAATAGGGCCGATTTGGCCCTAGCGCTTGGGGCGACTGGACCCCGAACGGAGCACGAAGCGCCCATGCGCATGACCGATACCTTCATCAAGCCCATGCATCCCGAGGGCCGGAAATTCGTGGCGATCTTCGCCGCCGTGGCGCTGGCGCTGTTTCTGCTATGGGAGCCGCTCGGCTGGATCGGGGTCGGGGCGACCGTCTGGTGCTATTACTTCTTTCGGGACCCCGAGCGGGTCACGCCCACGCGCCCCGGGCTGGTGATCAGCCCGGCAGATGGCGTCGTGTCGCTGATCGAGCCTGCGGTGCCGCCTGCCGAACTGGGCATGGCGGACACGCCCCTGACCCGGGTGAGTGTCTTCATGAACGTGTTCAACTGCCATGTGAACCGCGCGCCCGTGCCGGGCACGGTCAAAGCTGTGGCCTATCGCCCGGGCAAGTTTTTGAATGCCTCGCTCGACAAGGCGTCCGAAGACAACGAGCGCAACTCCCTTTGCCTCGAGATGGCCGATGGACGTGAAGTCGCCGTGGTCCAGATCGCCGGGCTCGTGGCGCGGCGGATCGTCAGCTTCGTCACCGGCGGCGAGGCGCTCGCCACCGGGGACCGGTTCGGACTGATCCGGTTCGGCAGCCGGGTCGATGTCTACCTGCCCGAGGGGGTCGAACCCTCGGTGATGGTCGGACAGACCATGGTCGCCGGAGAAACCGTGCTGGCGGATCTTGGCGCGCCGATGGCGGCGGAGGAGCAGCCCGCATGACCCGCCCGCCGCGCAAGCCCCGCAAGGAGTTCGCCATCGTTCAGCTCTTGCCGAACATGCTGACGGTTGCGGCGATCTGCGCGGGGGTGACGGCGATCCGCTTCGGGGTGGACGGCAATTACGAACGCGCGGTGCTGCTCATCCTGTTTGCCGCGGTGCTGGACGGGCTCGATGGTCGCTTGGCCCGCGCGCTAGGCAGTGACAGCGAGATGGGGGCCGAACTCGACAGTCTGGCCGATTTCCTGAATTTCGGGGTGGCGCCGCCGCTCCTGATCTATTTCTGGGCCTTGCAGGACATGCGGGGCGCGGCCTGGATTTCGGTGCTGGTCTTTACCGTGTGCTGCGTGGTGCGGCTGGCACGGTTCAACGCCACGAGCAAGGCGGATGAAGGCGCGAGCAAACTGTCGGAATTCTTTACCGGCGTACCCGCGCCTGCCGGGGCGATGCTGGTGATGCTGCCGATGTTTGCCTCTTTCGCGGTGGCCGATGCGCCCATCGTTCCGGGGCCCGTGATCATGATCTACATGATGATCATCGGCTACCTGATGATCAGCCGGATCCCCACATGGTCCTTCAAGACCACGCGGGTCTCGCGGGAGAACGTGAAATTCTTCCTCGTGGGCTTCGTGGCGGTAGTGGCGGCTGTGTTCACCTTTGCCTGGACGACCCTTGTGATTCTGTGCCTGGCCTATGCGGCGGTTGTGGTCTGGGCTCTGGTGATGCGGCGTCCCAAGCCGGAGCCGCCGGGCTCCGATCCCGGCGACAGCTGAGCGTTGGGCGGGCAGGGTAGCCCGGTGGCCGCGCCCTGCCTGCGGCAGCGCGCGGCGGACGCGCGAGCAGGTCTTTTGAGCGGAATTGGACTGTCGTCGGTATCTGTGGCGAAGCGGATGTGCTGAGCGGGCCCGCGCGCTCCGCATGCGGAGTGCGCCACCGGGCCCTTATCCCAGCGCGTTGGACGCGGCGCTTTCGGGCAGTTCCTCGTCAAAGCAACGCTGATAGAACTCGGCCACGGTCTCCCGTTCCAGCTCGTCGCATTTGTTGAGGAAGGTCAGCCGGAAGGCATAGCCCACATTGCGGAAGATCTCTGCATTCTGCGCCCAGGCGATTACGGTCCGTGGGCTCATCACCGTCGAGAGATCGCCATTCATGAAGGCCGTCCGGGTCAGTTCCGCCACGGTCACCATATGGCCCACGGTCTTGCGCCCGGCCTCGGTGTTGTAATGGGGGTTCTTGGCCAGCACGATCGCCGCCTCTGCGTCATGGCTGAGATAGTTGAGCGTCGCAACAAGGCTCCAGCGGTCCATCTGGCCTTGGTTGATCTGTTGCGTGCCGTGGTAGAGGCCCGTCGTATCCCCTAGGCCCACGGTGTTCGAGGTCGCGAAGATCCGGAAATACGGGTTCGGCGTGATCACTTCGTTCTGGTCCAGAAGGGTCAGCTTGCCGTCCACTTCCAGAACCCGCTGGATCACGAACATCACATCCGCGCGGCCCGCATCGTATTCGTCGAACACAATCGCGGTCGGGTTGCGCAGGGCCCAAGGCAGGATCCCCTCGTGGAACTCGGTGACCTGCACCCCATCTTTGAGCTTGATCGCATCCTTGCCGATCAGGTCGATCCGGCTGATATGGCTGTCGAGATTGACCCGCACACAGGGCCAGTTCAGCCGGGCCGCGACCTGTTCGATATGGGTCGACTTGCCCGTCCCGTGATAGCCCTGGATCATCACCCGGCGGTTGTGGGAGAACCCGGCGAGGATCGCCAGCGTCGTGTCCGGGTCGAACTTGTAGGTGCTGTCGATATCCGGCACGCGGTCCGAGCCATCGGCGAACCCCTTCACCTTCATCTCCGTATCGATGCCAAACACTTCGCGGACCGAGATCTCTTCCGTGGGTTTGCCAATATCCAAGCTGCCGTCCGCCATTCGTGTCCCCGAATCTGTTGAGTCGCCCGGGCCAGACCCGGGGGGTATTTCTGCGCAACATATCGTAGGGCGCGCCGAGGGAAAGGGGGGTCCAGCCCGTCAGGGCGGGGTTTTCTCGCCCGATCCGCTCAGCCCGCCCGGGTTTTCGCCGCGATATCCTGTCCCGCCGCCCAGCCCGAGGACCAGGCCCACTGAAAATTGTACCCGCCCAGCCAGCCGGTCACATCCACGACCTCGCCGATGAAGTAGAGCCCGGGCTGGGTGCGGCTTTCGAGACTGCGGGAGGACAGCCCGCCGGTCTCGACCCCGCCCAGGGTCACCTCGGCCTTGCGGTAGCCCTCGGTCCCCGTGGGCTTGAGATGCCACTCCGTCAGCGCGTCCGTGACCGCCCGCAGATGCGCATCGCTGAGATCGGCGAGATTGCCGCGCCCGGCAAGCTCTGGGGCGACCCGGGCGGCGATGCTCTGGGCGAGACGCTTGGGCAGCCACTCGGTCAGGACCGTCGCCAGATCCCGCCGTCCGGCCGTGCTGCGCCGGCTACGCAGTTCCTCGAAGAACGGGACCTCGGGACAAAGGTGCACCGTGATCCCGTCGCCCTCGCGCCAATAGGAGGATACCTGCAGGATCGCCGGGCCCGACAACCCACGATGGGTGAACAGGAGCGCTTCGTCGAAACTGGTGCCATTCGCCGCGATGCGGGCGGGGCTCGCCACGCCAGCCAGATCCGCAAAGGCGGCCTCGGCGCCAAAGGTCAGGGGCACGAGGGCGGGGCGTGTCTCGGTCAGGGCATGGCCGAATTGCCGCGCAAGGCGGTAGCCCTGATCGCTCGCCCCGATCTTGGGGATCGACTTGCCGCCACAGGCCACGACCAGATGCTGCGCGGTCACCTCCCGGCTCTGCCCCTCTCGGGTCACACGCAGGCGGAACCGCGCCCCATCATGGGAGACCTCGTCGAGCGTGGTTTTGAGCCAGAGCATAGCCCCCGCCCGGTCTATCTCGTCGCGCAGCAGCCGGATGATGTCCTTGGAGGATGTATCGCAAAAGAGCTGGCCCAGGGTCTTTTCGTGATACGGGATCCCGTGCCGCGCCACGAGATCGATGAAATCCCACTGGGTGTAGCGGCTCAGCGCGGATTTCGCGAAATGCGGGTTGGCCGAGATGAAATTCTCGGGGCCTGCATACATGTTCGTGAAATTGCAGCGCCCGCCACCGGAGATCCGGATCTTCTCCCCCGGGTTCGCCGCGTGATCGAGTACGAGCACGCCCGGACCCGCATGGGCGGCGCACATCATGCCCGCGGCGCCAGCGCCGAGGATCACGGTGGTGTAACTGTCTTGCGGAGTGGCCATGGGCGCGGGATGGCCCAGCCGGGCGGCAGAGGCAAGCCCTCACGGGCGCACACAAGCGCGTGACGCGCCTGTCGTAATCGGGACAGGGACCGGACGCTGCGCTTATATACCTCTCACACGATCGAAAGGATGCCCCATGAACCGCCGTCACTTCCTTGCTGCCACGACCGGATTTCTGGCCAGCGCAGCCGTGCTGCCGCAGACCCTGATCGCGTCAGAGGGCACTTTCGAGATCACCATGAGCGAGGCGGAATGGCGCAAGCGCCTGACCCCGGCGCAGTTCAAGGTCCTGCGCAAGGAAAGCACCGAGCGTCCCTTCACCAGCCCGCTGAACGACGAGAAGCGGGCCGGGACCTATCATTGCGCTGGCTGCGACCTGCCGCTTTATCCGTCGCGCACCAAGTATGACAGCGGCACCGGCTGGCCGTCCTTCTGGGAGCCGCTGGACAATGCCATCGGCACCAAGCCCGACCGCAAGCTCTTGCGGGTGCGCACCGAGGTGCATTGCCGCCGCTGTGGCGGGCATCTGGGCCATGTGTTCAACGATGGGCCGAAGCCGACGGGCAAGCGTCATTGCCTGAACGGTGTGGCGCTGACCTTCCGCGCGGCGTGATCCGAGGCCTCAGGCTGCGGGGCCGGAGCGTTTCACCGCCCGGTCAATTGCCGATTGCAGCTCGAACGGATCCACCGGCTTGGGCAGGAAATCATCGATCCCGGCATTGCGGTAACGCGCCTGCACATCGCCGCCCACATGGGCCGAGCAGGCGATGATCGGCACGCCGCTCTTGTCGGGGGCGCTGGTCCGGATCTGTTCGGTTGCGCCCAGCCCGTCGAGTCCGGGCATGGTGATGTCCATCAGCACCAGATCAAAGCTGTCCGAGATGATCGCCTCCACCGCCTCGAACCCGTTGGACACCACGATCGGGTTGTGTCCCAGATCGCGGAGCATCGCCTCCATCACCTTCTGGTTCAGCTCATTATCCTCGGCGATGAGGACATTCAGGCTCTCGGAGGTTGCGGCGAGGTCCGCCGCGCGGATCGGCGGGGCGGAGCGTGCGGTTTTCTCTTCCACCGGGGCGCTCAGCTCGAAATGAAAGGTCGAACCCGCGCCCGGGGTGGAGGTCACACCGATCTCGGCCCCCATGGCGCTGGCGATGTTGTGGCAGATCGACAGGCCAAGCCCCCAGCCGCCGCGATCCTTGCCGAAATCACTCTCGATCTGGACGAAGGGACGGAAGAGAAGGGCCTGTTGTTCTTCGGAGATGCCGATCCCGGTATCGGTGACTTCCATACGCATCCGGCAGATCCCGGCCCCGCGCGAGACTTCCGTGACCTTGAGCGTGATGGCGCCCTCATCCGTGTAGCGCAGGGCGTTGGCGAGGAAGTTGTTGAGGACCTGTTGCAGGCGCACCTTGTCGGAAAGAACGCAGTCGGGCAGATCCTCGTCGATCAGCACCTTCAGCGTGATGCCCTTTTCCGAGACCGAACTGTACCACCAGTCCGCCACCTGATCGAGCATGGGCTGGAGAAGGGTGGGCCGGGTCTCGACCCGCATCTGGCCGGTTTCCATATGGCTGAGATCCAGCAGATCGGTCAGCAGGTTCATCAGCTGCCCGCCCGCCGAGATGATCGCATTCACATGGCCGCGCCGCTTGGCGTCCAGATCCGACAGCTTGAGCAATTGTGCAAAGCCGAGGATCGCGTTCATCGGAGTGCGGATCTCGTGGCTCATGGCGGCGAGGAACCGGCTCTTGGCGCGGCTGGCATCCTCGGCCTTCATCAGGGCGCTCTGCAGATCCTGGTGTAGCCCGTCCGTGCCATCATCCGCCGTCACGATCGAGAGAGAGCGTTCGAACAACCCGTCCTTGTCGCGCAGGGCCACGGCGGAGACCAGCACGGGAAACAGGCTACCATCCTTGCGCAGAAAAACATTGCTCACACGCTCGACCGAAGAGGTGCGGATCAGGGTCGGGATGAACTCGGTCCGGACCCGATTGGCCGATTGCGGTGTCATGAAATCCGTCAGGTCCCGGCCGACCATCTCGCTCGGGTCATAGCCCAGCCGCGAGGCCCAGTAGGCGCTGATTGCGACGATCACACCGTCCCGATCCACCGAATGCATCATCATCGGTGCTTTGGCAAAGAACTCCGAGAAGGGGTTCATCACATGTGACTGCAGGCCGTTTAGTGTCGTCTCAGGCATTGCGCCAAGTCCCTAGATCAGGTCCAAACCTACATTTGAGATAGACGTATGACCATCCCAAAGAGGCACTCCCCTGACAAAGAAGGTAGCTTTGCAATTTGCAAATGCAATGCGTTCAGCTGCGAATTCCGGAAAAACGTTCGGCCCAGTCCTCGCGGTCGCTGTCGGTGATCTTGGCAAAGGTCACTTCGGGGACGTCAAAGGCATGCTCCGGCGGCAGGGCTGAAAGGGCTTCGGCCACATCCTCGGGCCACTGGGCATCCTCGGCGCGCATGGCGCGCAGCAGATCCGCACTGGCCGTGGGGATGAAGGGCGCCGAGAGCACCGCGTAGAACCGTACGAGGTTCAGGCCCAGCCGGATGATCGCGGCGGCCGCATCCGGATCGGTCTTGAACACGGTCCAGGGGGCGGCGGCCTGCAGGTACTCGTTGCCAGCCACCCAGATGCCCCGCAGCTCGGCCGCGGCCTTGCGCACATCCATGGCATCCATATGCCCTTCATAGGCGCGCAGCTTCTCTGTCAGATCCGCGATCAGCGCGACCTCGGCAGGGCCATAGGCGCCGCCGCCCGGAACCGCCTCGCCGTATTTCGACCGGCAGAATTTCGTCACGCGGCTCGCGAAATTGCCCAGCACATCGGCCAGATCCTTGTTCACCGAGGCCTGGAAATTCTCCCATGTGAATTCGGCATCGGAATTCTCCGGCGCATGGCTCAGAAGCCACCAGCGCCAGTAATCCGCCGGCAGGATCTCCAGCGCCTGATCCATGAAGACCCCGCGCCCCTGGCTGGTCGAGAACTGGCCACCATCATAGGTCAGGTAGTTGAAGGACTTGATGTAATCCACCAGCTTCCACGGCGCGCCGGATCCCATGATCGTGGCCGGGAAACTCAGGGTGTGGAAGGGGACGTTATCCTTGCCCATGAACTGGACATAGCGGACATCCTCGGCCCCCTTGTCGGTGCGCCACCACCGCTCCCACGCGGCATCGTCCAACCCGTTCGCATCGGCCCATTCGGCCGTGCCCGCGATGTATTCGATGGGGGCATCGAACCAGACATAGAAGACCTTGCCCTCCATCCCCGGCCAATCCTCGGTGCCCTTTTTGACCGGCACGCCCCAATCCAGATCCCGGGTGATACCCCGATCCTGCAATCCGTCGCCGTCATGGAGCCATTTCTTGGCAATCGACGTGGTCAGCACGGGCCAGTCGGTCTTGCTGTCGATCCAGGCATCCAGCTGATCCTTCAGCGCGGATTGGCGCAGGTAGAGATGCTTGGTCGCCCGCACCTCCAGATCTGTCGAGCCCGAGATCGCGCTGCGCGGCTCGATCAGGTCCGTCGGATCCAGCTGCTTGGTGCAGTTCTCGCACTGATCCCCACGGGCCTTGTCATAGCCGCAATTGGGGCAGGTGCCCTCGATATAGCGATCCGGCAGGAATCGCCCATCCGCATGGGAATAGACCTGGCTTTCCTCGACTTCCTCGATCAGCCCGTTCTCGGCGAGCTGTCCGGCGAAATACTGGGTCAGCGCCTTGTTCCGCTCGGACGAAGAGCGCCCAAAATGGTCAAAGCTCAGGCCGAAGCGATCGGCGATATCCGACTGGACCGCATGCATCTCGGCGCAATACGCGGCCACGGGTTTGCCGGCCTTGGCCGCGGCCAGCTCGGCGGGCGTGCCGTGCTCATCGGTGGCGCAGATGAACATGACCTCGTTGCCCCGCGCGCGGCAGTAGCGCGCATAGAGATCCGCCGGAAGCTGACTGCCGACGAGATTGCCCAGATGCTTGATCCCGTTGATATAGGGAATCGCGGAGGTGATGAGGATGCGAGCCATGGCGCGGGACCTTCTGAAGTGCCCGCATGGCCTAACGCAGCCGCGCGCAGAGGTCTAGCGCTTGCGGCCCAGAAGCCGCCCGATGGTGAAGCTGGTGCGCGGGGTATAGACGTAATCGGTCCGCTCTGTCGGGGCCGCGCGCACCCGCATCCGCGCCAGGCTGAACCCCACCAGCACCAGATGCCCCATGGCCAGAAACACAAAGAGCGCCATGGGGCCGAACGCATCGATCAGCAGGGACGAGACCAGCGGGCTCGCAATTGCTCCGCTGGCAAAGAAGAACATCAGCGCCGCCGACAGCTCGACCCGTTCGTGGTCTTCGGCGAAGTCATGGGCGTGTGCGGCGGCCACCGAGAAGATCGGGAAGGTCGTCAGGCCAAAGAACAATGCGGCCCCGAACACGGCGAGGGTGCCGCTGCTCTGGGTGTAAATGGTCACGCCGCAGCTCAGGATCGCGGCGAGCGAGAAGCCGATCATCACGTAGCGGCGGTCGAACCGGTCCGCGAGCCATCCGGCCGGGAATTGCGCCAATGCGCCGCCGAGAATGAAAGCTGCCAGGAACAGCCCGATCTGGTCGGGGCGCAGGCCGACCTCCTGCCCATAGATCGGTCCCACCATGCGAAAGGCCGCGGCTGTCAGACCGGCCACCACCACCGCCGCTGCGGCGAGGGGGGAGCGCGCGAAGGCGAGGCCCGGGCGCAGGCGCGGGGCCTTGGGGACCTCGGGCGCGGTGGTCTGCGTCAGGGCAAGCGGGAGGAGGGCTGCGCAGCACAGGATTGCCAGCAGATTATACGACAGATAGGCCGCGGGCGGCAGCACACCGATCATCAGCTGCGCCACCAGGGCCGCGCCCAGATCCACGAAGCGATAGAGCCCCATGGCCCGCCCGCGTGTCTCGTTGGTCAGACGCGCCTGCAGCCAGCTTTCCACCACCGTGTAGCAGCCCGCGATGCACATCCCCGTCGCAATCCGCAGCCCGGCCCAGGCAATGGGATGGACCAGCATCATATGCGCCAGAAGCCCGATCGCCCCCGCTGCCGTGAACACCGCAAAGGCCCGCGCGTGCCCGACCGAGCCGAGGATGCGCGGCGCGCTCCAGCAGCCGAAGAAGAACCCGATGAAATGGGCCGAGCCGAGAAAGCCGATCTCGGCGGTGCTGAAGCCCAGTGCCGAGCCCGAAATTGCGTCCAGCGGCCCCACCGCCCCGGAAGAGACCTGCAACAGGGCCACGGAGGCGAACAGGGCCGCAAAGGTGATGAGCAGGCGCATGGGGCAGCGGACCTCGCCGCGTCTTGGGTGCCCCGCCGAACTTGGCGGCAGGGCCCGGGATTACTGGGCGCGCACCGTGTCGATCATGAGCTGCACGTTCTCGGGATCCGCATCCGGGGTGATCCCGTGCCCGAGGTTGAAGATATGCGGCCCCTTCGAGAAGGCCTGCACGATCTCGCGCGTCTCGTCGATCAGGGCCTGACCCCCGGTCACCATGTGCGAAGAGGCGAGGTTGCCCTGCACGCAGCCATCGACCTGCACATGCTCGGCCGCCCAGGCGGCGGAGACCGAATTGTCCAGTGCCACGCAATCGGCCCCGGTCGCCTTGGCAAAGCCGATATAGCCGTCCCCCGCCTCGCGCGGAAAGGCGATGATCGGCACGTTCGGATGCTTGGCCTTGAGCGCGGCGATGATCTTCTTGGTGGGCTCCAGCGCGTATTTGGTAAACGCCGCGCCTTTGAGCGATCCGGCCCAGCTGTCGAAGATCTTGACCGTTTCGGCGCCGGCCTCGATCTGCATGGAGAGATAGGCGATGGTCGCCTCGGTCAGCCGATCCATCAGCGCATCGAACACCTCGGGCGCTTCGGTCATGAGCTTATGTGCCGGGCCCTGATCCGGCGTGCCGCGCCCGGCGATCATATAGGTCGCCACGGTCCAGGGCGCGCCGGCGAAGCCGATCAGCGCGGTCTCGGATGGCAGCTCGCGCGACAGGATCCGCACGGTCTCATAGACGGGCGCCAGATGATCATGGATCGCGTCCGCCGGTTTCAACGCGTTGAAACCGGCCATATCCGTGATCGTCGACAGGCGCGGTCCTTCGCCCGTCACAAACCACAGATCCGCGCCGAGAGCGTCGGGAATCAGCAGGATATCCGCAAAGAGAATCGCCGCGTCAAAGCCGTAGCGCCGGATCGGCTGCAGCGTGACCTCAGCGGCCAGTTCCGAGTTGTAGCACAGGGACAGAAAATCACCCGCCTGGGCCCGCGTGGCGCGGTATTCCGGCAAATAGCGCCCCGCCTGACGCATCATCCAGATGGGTGGGACCTTTTGCGTCTCTCCGTCCAGCGCGCGGAGAAGTTTTTTTCTGTCAGTCATGGAGGTCATTCCTTAGTGTGTGGGACGACGAGTCCCCCTCGTGCTGTCAACGTTACACCGGTAATCGGTTGTCAAGTCAAGTTGACACATATAGAGAATGACCTATGGCTATCACACTTCCGTCCCCCGCTTCACCTCTCAAAATCGGCACACGTGGCTCTCCGCTGGCTTTGGCGCAGGCCCATGAGACGCGGTCGCGGCTCATGGCGGCCTTTGATCTGCCCGAGGCGGCGTTCGAGATCGTGGTGATCAAGACGACCGGGGACCGGGTGCTGGATCGCCCCCTGAAGGAGATCGGCGGCAAGGGCCTGTTCACCCGCGAAATCGAAGAGGACATGCTGTCCGGGAAGATCGATATCGCCGTGCATTCCATGAAGGACATGCCGGTGGAGCAGCCCGCGGGCCTGCTTCTGGATACCTATCTGCCGCGCGAGGATGTGCGCGATGCCTTTGTGACCCTGGATGGGGGCACGCTCGCGGATCTGCCCGAGGGCGCGGTGGTGGGGTCGAGCTCCCTGCGGCGCCGGGCGCAGCTCGCCCATCGGCGTCCCGACCTGAAACTGGTCGAGTTTCGCGGCAATGTGCAGACCCGGATGAAGAAACTTGGCGACGGGGTGGCCGAGGCGACCTTCCTCGCCATGGCCGGGCTCAACCGTCTGGGCATGGACGAGGTGCCGCGTACGGCGATCTCGCCCGAGGACATGCTGCCCGCGGTCGCCCAGGGCTGCATCGGGATCGAACGCCGCGCCGATGATATGCGCGCGGCCGAGATGTTGGCGGCAATTCACGACGGCCCCTCGGGGCAGCGACTGGCCTGCGAGCGCGCCTATCTCGCGGCGCTGGACGGGTCCTGCGAAACACCCATCGCGGGGCTGGCGGAGCTGAAGGACGGCACCGTCCATCTGCGGGCGGAGATTCTGCGCCCTGACGGCTCGGATGTTCTGATTGATGCGGAAACCGCACCGATTGAGGATGCCGCGAAAATGGGCACTGAAGTCGCCGAGAGGCTGCGCGCGCGCGCACCCAAGGACTTCTTCAGCTGGCTTACTGTGCAAGCCTGACGGATTCTGGCTGGTTTTCGCCACAACATGCGACGGATCGCTGCGCTGCGGCGAGCGGTCCCTTTGGGAAATCTCAATCTCTGTCAGACTAGGTTTACCAAGTTTTCCGTGCCGCGAGTATTCTGAGGCCTGACATGACGTATCTACCGGCGGAGGCGTTGCGAGACGTCCCAAACGACGATCAGACACAGCACGTCCTAACCTTGATCCGCCAGCGCGCGGATGCATCGCGCAGTGCCGCGCGGCTTGATCTCTTCAAGGCCTGTGCCGTCCTGTCCCTCCGGGAAGAGGCTTCGGCCTATGACTTCGCCGATGCGGTGGCGCGTACGCTGGGGCAGGCGTTGGAACGCGCGCCCGAATGGCATGGGCCCGAAGCGGGCAGCATCACCTTTGACGAGACATGGCTGCTGCGTCTGGTCGAGCGATCCATTGCCTGTGACAGCGCCAGCGTGGCCTTCCTGATCTCCAGCCGGGTGCCTCGGGGCAAGCGCGCGTCGCTCGCCTATCTGGTGAACGGGCTCGCCGCGCGGGTCGAGGCCGCCTGACACGGCATCTCAGGACTTGGCGGACGCCGAGCTTTGCGCGGGTCCCCGTGCCAAGGCGCGGGCCAGCATCCCGGGCTCGACATTTCCGCCCGTGGCGATGGCGATCACATCCGGGCCTGCGCAAGCCTCCGGCTGGAACAGCGCCGCGGCCAGGGCCACTGCGCCGCCCGGTTCCAACACCAGTTTCAGATGCTGCGCGGCAAGGGCCATGGCCCGCAGCGCGTCATCTTCGCTGACCACCAGCCCGGGCCCGGCCCGCGCCTGCAGGACAGGAAAGGTCAGCTGCCCTGGGGTCGGCGTCAGGATCGCATCGCAGATCGAACCGCTGCGCTGCGCATTGGTCACCCGCGTCCCCGCCGCGAGGGAGCGGGCCATGTCGTCGAATCCCTCCGGCTCCACGGTGCGCACCCGCAGATCCGGCGCGGTGTCCGCCAGTGCCAGCGCCGTGCCGGCACTGAGACCGCCGCCCCCGCAACAGACCAGCACATCCGCCGTGTCGACCCCGACCTCGGCCGCTTGTTCGGCAATCTCCAGCCCGGTCGTGGCCTGACCGGCCATCACCTGCGGATGGTCATAGGGCGGGATCAGGGTCAGACCGCGCGCCTCCATGAGCGCCGCGCCGATCTCCTCCCGGTTCTCCGTGGCGCGATCGTAAAAGACCAGCTCCGCCCCCAGCGCCCGGGTCGTCTCCGCTTTGATCGCGGGGGCGTCGCGGGGCATGATGATCAGCGCAGGCACGCCAAAGGCCTTGGCGGCGCGCGCCACCCCCTGGGCATGGTTCCCGCTGGAATAGGCGAGCACACCGCGCCTCTGCTCGGTCTCCGTCAGGGCGGACACCGCCGCCCAGCCTCCCCGCGCCTTGAAAGAGCCCGTATGCTGCAGCGCTTCGGCCTTCACCCAGACCCTGCGCCCGGCAACTGCGTCGAGCGCGGGCGCGTGCAGGAGGGGCGTGCGCCGGATATGCCCCGCAAGCCGCGCGGCAGCCGCGCGGATCATCCCGGGGTCCGGTGCGATCATGCGCCGAGCGCTGAGATGAAAGCACGCAGCGCCGCGATGCTTTCCGGCTCGTCAAGATAGGGGATATGGGCCCTGTCCGGCACCTCGGCCACGATCATGTCCGGGCGGCGGCGCTTCATTTCGGCCACCGTCTCGGCGCTGAGAAGATCCGAATTGGCCCCGCGGATGATCGCCAATGGCAGCCCCTCGAAGGCATCGAAAAACGGCCAGAGATCCGGGGCCGGGGTCGCGCCGGATTCCAGCACCGCATCGCGCAGTTTCGGATCATAGGTGATCTGCAGCCCACGCTCGGTCTCGGTATAATGCTTGGTCACTTCCTCCATCCAGCGGCTGGCGGGCACATTGGCGAAGCCGCGCATCAGCTTGGGCAGTTCGGCGGCCATTTCCGCATGAGTCTTGAAGGCCGGGTTATGTCCCAGATAGCCCTTGATCACGTCGATCCCCTTGGGGTCGAGTTCGGGCCCGATATCGTTCAGGCACACGCCCAGGAGCCGGTCCTTGACCACTGCCGCAAGCCCCATGGCGATCAGCCCGCCGCGTGAGGTCCCGAGGATCGCGGCCTTGTCGATGCCGAGATGATCCAGCAGTTGCAGCGCGTCGGTCCCCTCCTGCTGCAAGGTGTAGCTGGCGTGATCGGCCCAGTCGCTTTGTCCGCGCCCCCGATAATCCATCCGGATCACCCGGCAGCCCGTGAGATGAGGCATGGCATAGTCGAAATCGCGCGTGGTCCGCGTCAGGCCCGACAGGCACAAAATCGGCACACCCGTGCCTTCGTCGCTGTAGAACAGGCGGGTGCCATCGGGGGCAGTGATCTGGGGCATCAGAACTCTTTCACAAGGACGGGAAGGGGACGCAGATCCGCGAGGACCCGGTCTGGGGTGGCGGGCAGCCGGTCGACCGGCTCGGAGGCACGGTTGGCCCAGGCTGTGCGGAAGCCGTAAGCGGCCGCCGAAGCGGCATCCCAGCCATTGGACGAAACAAACAGAACTTCCTCCGGCGCGCAGTTGAACCGGGCGCCCACAAGGTCGTAGACCAGTGCGGCGGGCTTGAAGATCGACACCGACTCGACGCTGAGCACATCGTCGAGAAGCGGGCCGAGACCGGCACTGTTCACAGCACCCGCCAGCATGTCCGGCGAGCCGTTGGACAGGATCCCCGTGGCAAGACCCTGATCCTTGAGGGCTTGCAGCATGGCGGGCACCTCCGGATAGGCCGACAGCTCCCAGTAGAGCTGCAAGAGCCGCGCGCGCAGGTCCGGGTCGCCCTGATCCGAGGCTTCGAGCGCCCAGTCGAGCCCGTCCTGCGTTACCTGCCAGAAGTCGCAATGATGCCCGGTGATTGCGCGCAGCCAGGTGTATTGCAGCTGTTTGAGCCGCCAATTCTGCGCGATCTCGGGCCATTTTTCGGCAAAGGCCTCGCGCCCGGGTTCTGCGGCGGCTTCGCGGGCCGCGGCGCTGACATCAAAAAGGGTGCCATAGGCGTCGAAAATGCAGGTGGTGATCGTCATCTGAGGCTCCGTTCTGGCGCGAGGATGACCCGCGCAGGGAAGCGGCGCAAGTCACCTTCCGGCGCGCGCTTCGCCTCATTGTTCCCCAAATACTCCCGCCGGAGGCGTCTGTCCGTGACACCCATGCGCGGCTGACGGGCGCGCGCAGCTTCACCCCCCGGGGGCGCTGCCCCCGGACCCCCGGAGTATTTCAGGAACAATGAAAGGGGCGTGTCAGACGGTCAGAAGTCCGCGCAGTTCGGTTTCATCCATCTCGGCGCGGGTGCCGGACTTGATGATCTGGCCGCGATCCATCACCGCGAAGCTGTCGCAGAGGTCGCGGGCGAAGTCGAAATACTGTTCCACAAGCAGGATGGCCATGTCGCCCCTGTCGCGCAGGAAGCTGATAGCGCGTCCGATATCCTGGATGATCGAGGGTTGGATCCCTTCCGTGGGCTCATCCAGAACCAGAAGACGGGGACGCATCACAAGGGCGCGTCCGATGGCGAGCTGCTGCTGCTGACCGCCCGAAAGATCGCCGCCGCGGCGTCCGAGCATGTCTTTGAGCACCGGGAACAGGGTGAAGACCTCGTCCGGCACATGGCGCAGGCTGCGGGGCAGGGCGCCGAATCCGGTCTCGAGGTTCTCCTGCACAGTGAGCAGTGGGAAGATCTCGCGCCCTTGCGGCACCGAGGCGATCCCGGCCCGGGCGCGACCGTCAGCGCGCAGGCGTGACAGGTCGGCGCCCTCCCAGTCCATGCGGCCCGCCGAAATCGGTTGTCGCCCGGTGATGGCCCGCAACAGGGTGGTCTTGCCCACACCATTGCGCCCCAGCACAGTGGTGACCTTGCCGGTTTCCGCCGTGAGCGAGACGCCGCGCAGCGCCTGAGCCGCGCCGTAATGGAGGTCGATGTTTTCGATCGTCAGCATCTCAGCGCCCCAGATAAACTTCGATGACTTGCGGGTTCGCCGAGACATGGTCCAGCGATCCCTCGGCCAGCACATGGCCCTGATGCAGGACGGTGACGCGGCAGTCGAGGGCGCGCACGAAGTCCATGTCATGCTCGACCACGATCACCGTATGCTGCCCGGCAATGCCCCGCAGCAGTTCCGCCGTGCGCATGGTTTCCGCGTCGGTCATGCCGGCGGCGGGTTCATCCACCAGCAACAGCTCAGGATCCTGGGCGAGCAGCATTCCGATCTCCAGCCATTGCTTTTGCCCATGGCTGAGATCCGCGGCCAGCCGGTCCCGGTCGCTGTCGAGTTTGACCAGTTCCAGAAGCTCGGTGATTTTCGTCTCTTCCGCCGCGGTCCGGCGGTTGAACAGCGTGGTCCAGACTGAGCGGTCCGCTTTGAGGCTCAGCGCGATATTGTCCGCCACCGTATGGGTCTCGAATACCGTGGGTTTCTGAAACTTCCGCCCAATGCCGAGGCGGGCGCTGTCGGCCTCGTCGGTCTTGGTCAGGTCCACGGTCTGGTTCCACAGGACCTCGCCCTCATCGGGGCGGGTCTTGCCGGTGATGATGTCCATCATCGTGGTCTTCCCGGCGCCATTGGGGCCGATGATGGCGCGCATCTCACCTTTCTCCACGTGGAGGCTGAGGTCGTTGATCGCCTTGAAACCATCAAAGCTGCGGTTCACGCCGTTCAGGGACAGCTGGATGCTCATGCCTTTGCCTCCTCAGGGGACGCGCCCGGTTTGGGTTTGCGCTTCAGGGCGTTTTCCACCACGCCCAGCACGCCCTTGGGCATGAAGATCGTCACGAAGATAAAGAGCGCGCCGAGGGCGAAGAGCCAGATCTCGGGGAACCAGCCCGTAAGCAGGGTTTTCGACAGGGCCACGAGGATCGCGCCGATGGCCGCGCCCACAAGGGTGCCGCGCCCGCCCAGGGCGACCCAGATCACGATTTCGATGGAGTTCGCGGGGCTGAACTCGCCCGGGTTGATGATGCCGACCTGGGGCGTATAGAGCGCGCCTGCCACGCCTGCCATCATGGCCGAGACGGTCCAGACGAAGAGCTTGTAGCTCTCGACCCGGTAGCCGAGAAAGCGCGTGCGGCTCTCGGCGTCCCGGACGCAGACGAGGATCTGGCCGAGCTTGGAGGTGGTGATCGCCTTGGAGATCAGCAGGCCGGCGGTCAGGGCCAGCGCCGAGAGCGCGAAGAGGGCGGCGCGGGTGCTGTCCGATTGCAGGTCAAAGCCGAGGACGTCCTTGAAATCCGTCAGGCCGTTATTGCCGCCGAACCCCATCTCGTTGCGGAAGAAGGCGAGCATCAAAGCATAGGTCATGGCCTGAGTGATGATTGACAGATACACGCCCGTGACCCGGGAGCGGAAGGCGAACCAGCCGAAGACAAACGCCAGAGCGCCGGGGACCAGGAGGACCATCAGGCAGGCGAACCAGAACTGATCGAACCCGTACCAGAACCACGGAAGCTCCTGATAATTCAGGAAAACCATGAAATCCGGCAGGTCGGGATTGGCATAGACGCCCCGGTCCCCGATCTCGCGCATCAGGTGCATGCCCATGGCATAGCCGCCCAAGGCAAAGAAGGCGCCATGGCCTAGGGAGAGGATGCCCGTATAGCCCCAGACCAGATCGAGCGCGACGGCGAGAAGCGCGTAGCAGAGGTATTTGCCGAGGAGGCTGACAACATAGGACGGGACCGGCTGGCCCTCCATCCACAGGTTGCCAGCGGGGATGGCGACCGTGAGGACAAAGAGTCCGGCGAGGAAAATGCCCATGCGGCGGTCGATGAGACGGCTCATAGCAGGCCTCCGGGGGTGAGTGAGGAAAGGGGGCTCCCGCCCGTCGTTGCCGCCCTGCCGGGCAGCGCCTCCCGTTGGGCCGGGCCGCGTGCGGGCGCACGCGGCGGACGCGCCTCAGGCAAGGCGGTGGTCATCAAAAGACGCTGGGGCTTCCGGGCGAGACCGCCGCGCGCGTATGCGCGCGCGGCTGGGCCCAACGCCGGATGAGGCACCGCGAAGCGGTCCGAAAGCCGGGGGCGGGAGAGCCACGTATCCCCCTGCCAGAGGGGTTCGACACCCTGGGTCCGACCCGGTCGGCCCTGCGTCGGCCGTGCGTCGGGCATGTGTCGGGCAAGTGTCGGGCACTGGCGCGCGGCGGGGTCACGATGTGTTAAGGTCATCGTCAATTCTCCACCGCCCGGCCCTTCACCGCGAAGAGCCCGCGCGGCCGCTTCTGGATGAAGAGGATGATGAAGACGAGCACCAGGATCTTGGCCAGCACCGCCCCTGCATAGGGCTCCAGGAACTTGTTCGCGATGCCCAGCGAAAACGCCCCGGCGAGCGTGCCCCAGATGTTTCCGGCTCCGCCGAAGACGACGACCATGAAGCTGTCCACGATGTAGCTCTGGCCGAGGTTCGGCGACACGTTGTCGATCTGGCTGA
Source organism: Dinoroseobacter sp. S375 (assembly GCF_049800775.1). Taxonomy (NCBI): domain Bacteria; kingdom Pseudomonadati; phylum Pseudomonadota; class Alphaproteobacteria; order Rhodobacterales; family Roseobacteraceae; genus Dinoroseobacter; species Dinoroseobacter sp. S375. Next base: position 172,728 of record NZ_JBNAFR010000002.1, read on the forward strand.
GCGCCACGCCCGCCAGCCCGGCAATCCCGGCGCCCAGACCAAAGGTCATCGCATCGACCCAGCCGGTCCGGATCCCCATATTCGCCGCCATCGCCCGGTTCTGGGTCACGGCCCGCATCTGCAGCCCGATCGGCGTCTTCTTCAGCACGAAGAGCAGGATCGCAAACACCGCCAGCGCAAAGAGCAGGATCCACAGCCGGTTATAGGTGATCGTCATCTGCCCGACCTCGAACGCGCCGGACATCCAGCTCGGATTGCCCACCTCGCGGTTGTTCGGCCCGAAGATCGAGCGCACGGTCTGTTGCAGGATCAGGCTGATCCCCCAAGTCGCCAGCAGCGTCTCCAGCGGGCGGCCATAGAGGAAGCGCACGCAGCCGCGCTCGATCGCCACGCCGACGCCGCCCGCAATCACAAAGGCCAGCGGGGCCGCGATCAGCAGCGACCAGTCAAAGAGCCCGGGGAACGAGGAACGGATGATCTCTTGTACGAAAAACGTCGTATAGGCCCCGATCATCACCAGCTCGCCATGGGCCATGTTGATCACGCCCATCACGCCAAAGGTGATCGCAAGCCCGATCGCCGCCAGCAGCAGGACCGAGCCCAGGGACAGGCCGAACCACACATTCTGCGCCATGTTCCACAGGCGTTGATTGTCCTCGATGGCCCTGACCGCATCCGCCGCTGCCGCCGCAAGCGTCGGGTTCGTGGCCTGCAGGAGCGGGGTCAGAACGCCGAGCGCCTCCTGATTACCCATCTCGCGCAGCACCTCGATGGCAGCAACCTGTTCGGCTTCGGGCAGATCGCCCTCCAGCACGGTCGCGGCAATGGCAAAATCGAGCGCCTCGGCAACACCCTCATCGCTTTCTTCGTCGCGTGCGGTGCGCAACAGCTCCAGCTGGTCCACATTCGGGGCGCGGAAGGCCGCCTCGGCGGCCGCCAGGCGCAGGGCCGGGTCGGGCGCACGCAGGGTCAGCGTGCCGATGGCCGCACGGATATCCCGCCGCAGCCCGTTATTCACCCGGATCTTCGTCGAGCCGCGCCGGGGCACGATCCCGTATTCCTCGCCCGTCAGCGCATCATAGGCCACGTCGTCATCGGCGACCTCGCGCACTTCGACCACGCGGTCATTGGCTTTCAGCACGTGCAGATTGCCCTCAAGGAGCACCTCGAGCACCGGCACGGCGCGCGGATCCCCCAGCACGCCCAGCTGTGTCACCACGGCTGCGCGTTCGGGAAACTTGCCATCGGGCAACTTGGCCACAAGCTCTTCGAAGGTTTGAGCCGACGCGGCGGGCGCAGTCAGGGCGGCAAGACAAGTCAACAGGGCCGCGACGCAGAGGCGAAGAAGGGTCATGGTGTCTCTCGGGGGTCAGAGAAGATCACGGCCCCGCCGCAAGAGCAGGGGGCCATGACAGTCAGGCGGTGTCGCGACCCGGCAAGGGCCGCGACAGGGGCAGGGCTTAAGAGCCGCCGCCGCAGACGCCGGTTTCGGTGTTGAAGTTGCCGCAGGACATGGGCGGCAGCCAGTTGGAGATCAGCGGCGCGCTCTCGGGCAGGTGGTCGGACCATGCATCGCCCCGCACGAGGCCGGAGGTTTCCCACACAACGTCGAACTGACCGTCATCCTGGATCTCGCCCACCAGCACCGGCTTGGTGATGTGGTGGTTCGGCAGCATAGTGGAATAGCCACCGGTCAGGTTCGGCACGGAGACGCCGACAATGCTGTCGATGACTGCATCCGGATCGGTGGTGCCAGCGGCTTCGACGGCCTCGACCCACATGTTGAAGCCGATGTAATGGGCTTCCATCGGGTCGTTGGTCACGCGGTCTTCGTCGCCGATGAAGTCGATCCATGCGTCGATGAATGCGTCATTCTCGGGCGTGTCCACGGACATGAAGTAGTTCCACGCGGCCAGGTGACCGACGAGCGGCTCGGTGTCGAGACCGGCGAGCTCTTCTTCACCCACGGAGAAGGCCACCACGGGGATATCCTCGGCGGAGATGCCCTGGTTGCCCAGTTCCTTGTAGAACGGCACGTTGGCGTCGCCATTGATGGTCGAGACCACGGCGGTTTTCTTGCCCGCGCCGCCGAAGGAGGCGATGTCGGACACGATCGTCTGCCAGTCGGAGTGACCGAAGGGCGTGTAGTTGATCATGATGTCCTCGGCGGCAACGCCTTTGGACTGCAGATAGGCTTCGAGGATCTTGTTGGTGGTGCGGGGATAGACGTAGTCGGTGCCCGCGAGGACCCAACGCTCCACGTCTTCTTCGTTCATCAGGTAATCCACCGCCGGGATCGCCTGCTGGTTCGGCGCCGCACCGGTGTAGAACACGTTACGCTGGCTTTCCTCACCTTCGTACTGCACCGGGTAGAACAGCAGGGAGTTCAGCTCTTCAAAGACCGGCAGCACGGATTTGCGCGACACGGAGGTCCAGCAGCCGAACACCACGTCCACGCCATTGCCCTCGATCAGCTCGCGCGCCTTCTCGGCAAAGAGCGGCCAGTCGGAAGCCGGGTCGACCACGACCGCCTCGAGCATCTTGCCGTTCACGCCGCCCTTCTTGTTCTGCTCTTCGATGAGCATCAGCATGGCGTCCTTGAGCGTCGTCTCGGAGATCGCCATCGTCCCGGAGAGCGAGTGCAGGATGCCGACCTTGATTGTCTCGTCCTGTGCCAGCGCCGTGGTGGACATGAGGGCCGTGGCGACGCCGCCCAGCAGCAAGGATTTCCCAAATTTTGTCATATGCTTGTTTCCCAAAGCCATGACTGCGTGGGGGCAGGTACGGGCCCGATGGATTGAAACCGGACCAGGATCTGCATACATGCCCATACGCAGCGTTTTTTTGTTGCATTGTGCGGCGGCAGAGAACTGCCAGGAACGACGCCGTCGCACACCTCCTGCGCCCTGAGCGGCTGACCGCAACTGAGCGCGGGGGCAACTTCGACCAGCCATCCCGTCGGAAGAACCGAGAATCGCGCTGTCAGCGCCACCAGAGCGCGTCAACCGGCAAGAATTGAGCGCATCTGCTCGCGTTTTGCGCGGTGTGACTAATTTGTGCGCAGTTCTCAAAGCTGTTTTGCGCGGTTTTCTGCGTATGCACGCCCTCTGCCGCATTGCAGCGTCACGCACAGGATTTCACGCGCGGCGGCGCGCAGCCCGCGCCACAGGCACCCCGGGCAGGGGCGCGGCACCCCGGGCGGGGCGCGAAGCGGGTCTTTCTGTCGCCCCGGCCATGTCAGGTCGCGAAGTCGCGCGAAAGGCTCTTGACGCCCCCACACGGGTGTCATACCCAGCCGCGCACGATGGCGTGGTAGCTCAGTTGGTTAGAGCGAACGACTCATAATCGTTAGGTCGGGAGTTCAAGTCTCCCCCACGCCACCACCTCCTGCAGCAGAGAGAGCGAGCCCCGGGCCCGTTCCGCCCGCCGAGCGTCGACTGGCGACGAGGAGACCTATGATCCCCCTGTCTTTTCAGTGTGCCGCCGTGGCCGCGTTGGGCCCGTGATCCGGGTGGCGGCGTGTTGAATGGGCGGGCGTGACGCTGACCGGCGCGCCATCGGACATGTGGCCCTGCAAGAGGTGTCAGGCGGGGCAGGGCAAAGGCCTGTGCCACCGACCTAAGGCCATTTGGGCGGGCACGCGGGTCACGTGGACATTGGGGCATCTGCAGCGCCGGGGAAGCTCCGGCAAGCGCCCCTCCGCAATCATGCGCCTGACCGTGGTCATGCGGGGTGAGGATCCCGCGCCGGGATCCTCGGGGCAGAGCGGGCGAGCGCAGGATCACCATCCTGCATGTCGTGAAGGGTGATGTGGGTCCGCGCCGTCCGGCACGGACGGCGCCACCGGGCCGTGCTCAGGCGTTGTCTTTGCGGCGGCGGATCTCGGTGAATACCTCGGCATCGCTTGCCCCTTCCATCCCCAGATGGGCCCGGATCGCGGGATCGGCGGCGCGCAGGAAGGGGTTGGTCGCCAGCTCCTCGGCCAACGTGGTCGGCACTGTCGGCTTGCCCTGAGCCCGCAGGGCTTTCACGGTCGCGGCCTTCTCGCGCAGGGCGGTGTTGTCGGGATCCACGGTCAGGGCAAACCCGGCATTCGCCTCGGTATATTCATGGCTGCAATAGATCACCGTCTCGGGCGGCAGGGTGGTCAGCTTCTGCAGGCTGGTATGCATCATCGGCCCGTCGCCCTCAAAGAGCCGCCCGCATCCCATCACGAACAGGGTGTCCCCGGTGAAGACCACCCTCTCGACGGGCAGGTAGAAGTTGATCATGTCCGTGGTATGGCCCGGCGTGTGCAGCACCTCGACCCGGTGCCCGGAGAACTCGAAGCTCTCGCCATCGCCGTAGCGGGTGTCCACCCCTGCGATGGGCTGGCTCACGGGCTTCGGGCCGATCACGGTGCAGCCCGTGGCGGCCTTCACCTCTTCGATCCCGTCGGTGTGGTCATGGTGGTGATGGGTCACCCAGATCTCGGTCAGCCCCCAGCCGGTCTTGTCCAGCGCGGTCATCAGGGCTGCGGCCTCGCCAGCATCCACGGACGCGGTCTGACCCGAGGACGGATCATGCAGCAGCACGCCGTAATTCGCGCCGGGACCATAGGGGTATTGATAAATCTCGAGTGCCATATCGCTTGCCTCCACGCTCTGGGTTCAGACAATCGAAGCGCGCTTTGTTTGGCAAGGGCAGGCAGACCGCGCCCGCGGATTTCTCGCCATGTCGCGGGCTGCCCTCTTGACCCGGCCCCCCGCCGGAAGGCAGCACTCGGGGGCAACAGAGGAGATGAGGCGCGGATGGACGAGGCATTCTGGGAGGAAAGGTGGCGCGAGAACCGGATCGGGTTTCACGAACCCGAGGCCAACGCGCTGCTGACGGATCACTGGGCCGCGCTGGCCCTGGCCCCGGGCGCGCCGGTCTTCGTGCCGCTCTGTGGCAAGAGCCTCGATCTCGACTGGCTGCGGGACCGGGGCTTTGCCGTGACCGGGGTGGAGTTCAACCGCATGGCCGTCGCCGAGGTATTCGACCGGCTGGGCCTTGCGCCGCAGGTTTCGCGGCTGGGGGCGCTCGAGTGTTTTGAGGCGCCGGGTCTGCGTCTGTTCGTGGGCGATGCCTTTGCCCTGACCGCCGAGATGCTGGGCCCCGTGGCGGCGATCTATGATCGTGCGGCGCTGATCGCCCTGCCGCCCGAGACCCGGCCGCGCTATGCCCGGCATTTGGTGCAGGTCACCGGGGCCGCGCCGCAATTGCTGGTCACCCTGACCTATGACCAGAGCCAGACCGACGGCCCGCCCTTCTCGGTGCCCGTCGATGAAGTCGCCCGCCACTACGCCGAGACCTACGAGATCGAGATCCGCGCGACCCGTCCGCTGGGCGGTCCGGTGGCCCTGCGTGCGGGGGGCGGCGAAGAGCGGGTCAGCCAGCTTCGCCCGAAACTGCGCTAGGCCCGGCGGTCACGTTTCTGCGAGGCGCGCGCCTGCGACTGGCCCGGGGGCGGGCCCGCGCCTAGCCTGTTGCGCAACAGGAAAGAGGGGCGCGGATGATCGGATCGGGACTATGGAAGGCCGCGCTGGCCTCAGCGCTCGCAGGCGGGCTGGCGGGCCCGGCCTTGGCGACCGTGCTCGACGGTCAGATCCTGCGCCAGAGTGGGCAGGGGCAGTTCGTCATCCTCGAGACCGACAGGCCCTTCGATGTGGGGCGGGACAATTTCAACACGGATCACCTCTATGCCTTCGATGAGGATCAGAATATCCGCCTGATGGCTCCGATCGCCGTGGATGTGGGCGGGATCGACGGGGTGATCCCCGAAGGCGAGGTCGTGGCCAGCCATTACGTGTTTTTCGACAGTGTGAACGGTGTGCATTACGGCTGGGTCGAGTTCGATGCGCCGATCCTCGGGGTGGCCGCGCTGCCCGCGTCGATGGATGCGACGGATTTCCTCGCCAATACGCAGGTCAACTATATCAGCACCGATCTGCGCGGGCTGGAGCAGGGCGATTATGTCTGGATCGACGAGGACAACCCCGCGCGGCTCTGGGTCTATTGGGCGGGCTCTTCGCCCGGCGACTATATCCGCGTCTTCACTGCGCTCTCGCCTGCGGCGATGATGTAGCGCGCAGGACGGTGCGATCCGCCGGTTGGTGAAGCTGTGGCCGTCGCGGGCGCGCCGATGGGCGGCGTTCCACGGGCCTCAGGTGTGGTGAGCTGGCCAGGGGGGGATCCTCCCCGCAGCACAGACGCCTTGCCGGGGAGGGGCATTGACGGCGACCCGGCGGGGCCGCCGCCCTGTGGTCAGTCGTAGCTCAGCGCGCGGGCTTTGCCGCGGAAGATCACGTAGCTCAGCACCGTGTAGCCGAGGATCGCCGGAAGCACGAAGATCGTCCCGAAGAGGATGATCAGCAGGCTCTCGGGCGCGCTCGCCGCCTCGTAGATCGTGAGCTGCTCGGGCACCACGTAAGGGTAGAACGAGTAGGCAAGCCCGAAGAAGGCGAGGATGAACAGCACGATGGTCGCCGCGAAGGGGAACCATGCAAAGCTGTCATCGGCAGTCGGCAGGCGCTTGAGCCCCACGAAGAGGAGCCCGATCAGCAGGCAGAACATCAAGGGCAGGGGGGCGAGCAGCACGATCTCGGGAAAGGAGAACCATTTGTCAAAGATCCGCGGGCTCACCAGCGGCGAGGCGAGCGAGACCGCCCCAAGCCCCAGCACCAGCCCCCAGATCCCGCCGCGCGACCAAGCGACGGCTTTCTTCTGCAACGCGCCTTCGGTCTTCAGCACGAGCCAGGTGGCGCCGATGAAGGAATAGGCCACGGTCAGGAACACCGCCGTCAGCAGGGCAAAGCCCACGGTCAGGATCGTCCATTGCAGGCCCATGATATAGAGGCCCAGCATGAACCCCTGGCTGAGCGAGGTCATCATCGAGCCGATGAAGAAGGCCATGTTCCAGGCGGGTTTCTGTTTGGCCGGGGCCTTGGCGCGGAACTCGAAGGAGACGCCGCGCAGGATCAGCCCCACCAGCATGATCGCCACGGGCAGATAGAGCGCCGTCAGGATCGCCCCATGGGCCGAGGGGAAGGCCACCAGAAGGATGCCGATGGCCAGCACCAGCCAGGTCTCGTTGGCATCCCAGAAGGGGCCGATCGAGGCGACCATGCGGTCCTTTTCGGCGTCCTCGGCAAAGGGAAAGAGCACCCCCACGCCCAGATCGAACCCGTCGAGCACCACATAGATTAGGATCGACAGGCCCATCAGGGCCGCAAAGACCAGGGGGAGCCATTGGGTCTGGTCGGCGAAAATCTCGGACATGGGTCTACTCCGCCGGGTTGATGATGCGCACTTCGGCCTCGCCGGAACGCGGCATGTCGAAGATGCGGGTGGGCTCGCCCTTGGCGGCCTTGGCGGCGAGATAGGTCAGCACGCTGACATAGCACACGATCAGTGCCGCATAGACCGCGAGATAGGCGATCAGCGTGCCGAGCACCATGCCCGCGGGCACATCGGCCACCGCGTCGGCGGTCTTGAGCACGCCGTCCACCAGCCAGGGCTGCCGTCCGATCTCGGTCGTGTACCAACCCGCCAGCGTGGCGATCCAGCCGGAAAAGCCCATGGCCACGAAGCCGTAGAACATCGGTTTCGGCAGACCCTCCATTCCGCGGCCCTTGCGCATGAACCACATGGCCGCCCAGCTCATCAGCAGCATCGCCATGCCGGTCGCCACCATGATCCGGAACGACCAGAACACCTTGGCCACGGGCGGGTGCAGGATCTCGCCGTCTTCGGTGACGAAGTCGTTCAGGCCGGGGATCTTGCCATCGAGGCTGTGGGTCAGGATCAGCGAGCCCACATAGGGGATCTTGATCGCGAAGTCATTCTCGCGCGTCTCCTCATTCGGCATCGCGAAGAGGATCAGCGGCACCGGGCTTTCCTCGCCGTCCCAGTGCCCCTCCATGGCGGCAACCTTGGCGGGCTGATGCTCGAGCGTGTTCAGCCCGTGCTGGTCGCCCACGAAGATCTGCACCGGGATCAGGAAGGCGGCGACCGTCACACCGGTCTTCATCGCGGCGCGCATGCCGCCCGAGCGGTCTCCGCGCAGCCAGCGGAAGGCCGACAGCCCGGCCAGCAGGAAGGACGCGGTCAGGCCCGAGGCCAGCAGCACATGGAAGAATCGGTAGGGCAGCGAGGGGTTGAAGATGATCTCGAGCCAGTTCGTGGCATGCACCACCCCATCGCGGATCTCGTACCCGGCAGGCGTGTGCATCCAGCTGTTCAGGACAAGGATCCAGAAGGCCGACATCGTGGTGCCGAAGGCCACGAGGAAGGTGGCCAGCGTATGCAGCCAGGGCGGCACGCGGCTGACACCGAAGAGCATGATGCCGAGGAACACCGCCTCGAGGAAGAAGGCGGTCATCACCTCATAGGCCAGGAGTGGCCCCGCGATATTGCCGACGCTTTCCATGAAACCCGGCCAGTTGGTGCCGAATTGGAAGGACATGGTGATGCCCGACACGACACCCATGGCAAAGGTCAGCGCGAAGACTTTCACCCAGAAGCGGTAGGCTTCCATCCATTTGCCGTCCTGCGTGGCCTGAAAGCGCAGCTTGAAGAACAGCAGCACCCAGCCAAGCGCGATGGTGATGGTGGGAAACAGAATGTGAAACGAGATATTCGCGCCGAACTGGATGCGCGACAGGATCAGGGTGTCCATCGGGGACCTCCTCGGGGGTTCATATGCCTGGTCTTTTTGTCTTGTTTCAGAATTAGGTTTTCACCTCAGGGTTGCCAGAGAGAGAGGGTGCGACCCGCTGTCCCGCTCCGACGGGGCGGGTCATTTGAGCGTGGCCAGGAGCGCGTCGATCACCTGCAGATGGGCTTCGGCCGAGCCGCCCTCGGCCACCGAGAGCGCCGCCCGATCAAACAGCGCCGAGAGTTGCACGGTCAGCGCGTCGAGCGGCAGGGTGCGGATCTCGCCTGCCTCCATGGCGGCGGCGAGGCCCGCGCGGAGCGCATCCGCCGAGGTCTCGCGGTCGATGGTGTCGAGCGCGGCCTGGCCGAGCACCGCGGGGCCGTCCCGCAGCATGATCCGCACCCGCCCGGGATCGGCCATCGCCGCGAGATAGCCGCGACTGCCCAGTTGCAAGGCGTCGATGGTGGAACCGGGCTGGCTGGTGGCCTCAGCCGTGATCTGGGCCGCGACAGCCTGATACTCCTCGGTGATCACGGCCCGAAAGAGGGCGGTCTTGTCCTCGAAATGGTGGTAGAGCGCGCCGCGTGTCACCCCAGCGGCCCGGACGATTTCGGGGGTCGAGGTCTCGGCATAGCCTTTCTCGGAAAACAGCTGTCGCGCGGCAGCGATCAGCGCGGCGCGCGTGGCCTCGGTGCGCGCCTTGTTGGTCCGCGTCTGCTTTTCTTCTTGCATACGTACAGCCTGTATGTTTATCGTCTGGATACATACATACTGTATGTTTGCAAGAAAGGAGACGCAACGTGAAATGCACCCAATACTACCCTGTCATCCAGACCCGCGATGTCGCCGAGACCAAGGCCTTCTATCTTGACCATTTCCGTTTCCGCGAGGCCTTTGCGGCGGATTGGTACTGCCATCTGCAATCCTGCGAGGATCCGGCTGTGAACCTTGCCATTCTGCAAGCGGATCATGAGACGATCCCGGAAGAGGGCCGGGGCGTTGTCGGCGGGCTCATCCTGAATTTCGAGGTCGCAGATGTGGATGCGGAGTTCGCCCGGGTCGAGGCAGCGGGCTTGCCGATCCTCAAGACCCTGACGGATGAGGCTTTTGGCCAGCGCCATTTCATCACGCGGGATCCCAACGGTGTGCTGATCGACGTGATCCGGCCGATCCCGCCCGCGGCGGGGTTCGCCGAGCAATACAGCGCCGACGCACTGCCCGTCTGATCCCGGCCGCGCGATCTCTCAGATGTCCAGACTGTCGAACGCCTCGGACAGGGCGGCAAGCCGATCCGGATCGCGCAGGTTGAAATGGGTCAGGAAGTCGGTCTTGCCGAAGGGTGCGTTCAGCGCACGGATCCGATCGACGCAGGCGCGGGCCTTGTCCGCATGGCCCGCCCGATTATACACCGCCGCCGCGATCATGAAGACATAGAGATGCGGGTTCGGCGCCGCGACAGCCCGGTCCGAGTACCGGATCGCAGCCGCCAGATCGTCGGTCACGAAGGCCGCGAGCGCGCACGTGCCGAACATCGATTGCAGATGCGGGTCCATCGGGCTGAGAAACAGCGCGCGCGCCACGTTCTGGTCCGCGTCCTGCCCCGCGCAGAGCACGGTCTGCAGGGTCGCGCTGTTGTAGTCGCCAAAGGCGGAGTTCGGGTTGAGCTCCACCGCGCGTTTGACCCAGATGAGCCCGTCCTCCGGGTGGCCCTCGAGCCATTTGGCCCGGCCATAGATCAGGTTGCAGAAGGGATCGTGCTCGTCATGGCGCAGCCCGTTGGCCGCTTGGTGCAGGGCCTGGCGCGTATGGGCCGCGCTCTCGCCCTCGAAATGCTGAAACGCAATCTGAAACTCCGTGTAGGACAGCCCCGCATGGGCCCGGCGAAGTGCGGATCCAGCGACAGGGCGCGTTGGAAGTGCCCGGCGGCGATCTGGTTGTCCGCGCGGTTGTAACGGAACATGTGCCGGATCCCGAGATGGTAGTGCCCCCAGGCATCGATGCTCTCGGAGGGATGGTGCCGCAGCTTCTCGGCCTCGTGGCTGGGCAGGCGGCTCTCCAGCGCGATCGCGAGGCCCCGGGCCAACTGCGCGCGCAGGTCATAGATCTCGTCCCGCGCGCCGACCAGCCGTTCGGTCCAGACCAGCTGCCCGGTTCGGGCATCTGAAAGCTCGGCGCCCGGGCGATGATATTGAGCCAGTGCAAGCGCGAGAGCGAGGCGATCAGCTCGGCGGGGATGGCCTCGGCGATGGCCTGCTGCGAGGGGGCCGCGCCCAGAAGCTCAAAAGGCCGCACGGCGATGGTGGGCCGTCCCCCGTCAAGGGGCGCGGTCGGCCCCCCCGGCTCGGGCGCAGGGGTGGCCGGCACGGCTGTGTCCTAAGGCTCCACATCGGCAACGAACCGATAGCCGAAGCCGCGCACGGTCTTGATCACCGCCTGCGCTTGCCCGCTATCGCCGACGGCTGCGCGCACCTGCTTGATCGCCGTCGACAGGGCCGCGTCCGAGACGAAGACGCCGGGCCAGATCACCTCGAAGATCTCGTCCTTGGACACGCTGCGGGCGCGATTGACCACCAGATGGCGCAAGAGTGCAAAGCATTTCGGCTCCAGCGCGACGGCGCCGAAAGGGCCGTGGCGCTCAACCAGATCGGTGTCCAGACGATAGGCGCCAAATGCAAAGATCAGTGCAGGACCGAAGGATGCAGGAGGTGGGTCCGCCAGGACAAGCCTGTTTCAGGTGCGGCGGGATCCTTGAGGTGCGCACATCCCCGCCAGTTTCGCGGAGCTTGGGGTCAGGCGGGCGCGCGGCGGCGCTTGAGGCCCACAAGACCCAGCAGTCCCGCGCCCAGCAGCCAGACCCCCGCGGGCAGAGGGACCGGGGCGACGGCGGAGGCGGTGGCCGTGGCGCGCAGGATCTGGCGATTTGTAACGAGTCCATCGCTCACGATGGACACGCTCCAGTCGATCCCGAAAATGTCGGGAAAGGCAAAGTTGGACATGTCTGCGACATCGAAGGACCCGGAGATAAAGTCCGCGGTGAGCAGATCAAAGATATCCCCGTCTTCGATATTTGTGCCGTCAACGAAGTCGATCTGAAACGTGACCGTATCCAAGATCGCCAGTGTTCCGTTCAGTTCAAGCGCAACTCCACCCTCGGTCGGATCAAGGAGAATGTCGACGACAGATCCCTGTGCGAAAGAGGCAGACCCGGCGCTGCCAGGGTTCCTCGCAATCAGCAAGGATCGGTCCCCATTGCCGATCGACAGTCTGGTGTTGTTAAACGCGAGGCTGAGGTCGGCTTTGAGAAAGCCCCCGTTTGACCTCAACCGTTCCACCTTCGATGCGAATGGTGTTCAGATCCATGTCGCCCTCGAGAATGATGGTACCTTTGGTTTGTCGAAAGTTTCCATCAACTCCGGTGATATTGCCGTCTACGTGAAAAATCCCGGTATTCTCAATTTCTCCGCCCTCAGTATCGATGTCCCCAGTGATGAAGGTGCCACTGTTCTGGATTACTCCAGAAGAGCTGTTGATATCGCCGCCGCTTGCAAACAAACCACTGCTTGTGATCGTCCCACGGCTGTTATCGACGTCGCCACCGCTTCGAAACGTGCCCGCGTTTGTGATCGTTCCGGAGCTGTTATCGATGTCGCCACCGCTTTGAAACGTGCCTGCGTTTGTGATTGTTCCGGAGCTGTTATCGATGCCGCGACCGCTTCGAAACGTGCCCGCGCTTGTGATTGTTCCGGAGCTGTTATAGATGCCCGCCACCGCTTTCAAACGCGCCCCTGTTTTCGATCGTCCCACGGCTGTTATTGATGTCACCGTCGCTTTCAAACGTGCCCGCGTTTGAAAGCGACGGGGACGACCTGAGGCGGGCCAGGTGGATGAAATTCGGTTAACTCTGGCGACTGTGGCCGCTGCGAGTCAATGCGCAGGGCTTTTGTAGCGGGTTTTGTGTCCGCAAGCCGCGACAGGTCTGCGCCTGATGCCAACTTGCGCCCGATACCGGGCAGGAGCTGGCGGGCACATGCCTTTGTTCTGTGCGGTCTGTCTGGCTGGGCGTGGGCTTCGGACCAGCATCTGGCTCCATGCGGGATCGCGGGACTGGATCTTGCGCGGGGCGGGCGCTTGGGTCATGTCATGGGCGAGGAGGCCCCCCATGCGTCAGTACAGTGTCATCATCAACGGCTTTGGCCGGATCGGTCGGTCTGTCTTGCGGGCCTGGCTCGGCGGCGGCTGGCCCGGGCTGCAGATTGTCGGCGTGAACGACATCGCGCCGCTGGAGACCTGCGCCTATCTCTTTGAGTATGACAGTGTCTTCGGCCCCTGGCGCGGCGAGGTTCGGACCGAGGATGGCGCGCTGGTGGTGGATGGGCGGCGCATTCCGTTTTCCACCGTGGCGAACCTGCGGGATCGCGACTTGTCGGGCGTGGATCTGGTGATGGAATGCACCGGGCGCGGCTCGGACCGGGCCTTTGCCGAGCGCGCGCTCGAGGCGGGGGCGCGCCGGGTGCTGGTCTCGGGGCCCTCGCTGGAGGCGGATTGGACGCTGGTTCTGGGGGCGAATGACGCGGATCTGAGCCGCGAGCACCGGATCGTCTCGAACGCCTCCTGCACGACCAACGCCGTGGCGCCGCTGGTTAAGCTGCTCGACGGGGCGTTCGGGATCGAGACCGGGCATATGACCACGGTGCATTGCTATACCGGCTCGCAGCCCACGGTGGATATGCCCATGGCCAATCCGGCGCGGAGCCGGGCGGCGGCCCTGTCCATGGTGCCGACCACCACCAGTGCGCAGGCGCTCACGGATCTGGTGCTGCCGGGGCTGGCCGGGCGGATCCAGGGATCGGCGGTGCGGGTGCCGGTGGCCAGCGTCTCGGCGGTGGATCTGAGCGTGATGACCCGGCAGGGCCCTGACCGTGCGGCGGTCAATGCGGTGCTGCGCGGGGCCGAGGGCGGGATCATCGGGGTGACCGGCAAGCCGCTGGTGTCTTCGGATCTGCGGCAGCGGCCCGAGAGCATCGTCATGGCCACGCCCGAGACCCAGGTCAGCGATGGCGGCATGGTGCGGGTCTTCGGCTGGTATGACAATGAGTGGGGCTTCGCGAACCGGATGCTCGACGTGGCGATCCGGATGTCGAAATTCTGAGCCCCGCTGCGGGCGGGATCGCCTGTGGTGGCTGTGCGCCTTCGGCGAGGATATTTGCAGACTTAAGGGGGAGGGGGCGCGCCGGGATCGACGCGCCCGCCTTTGGTTAGCGGGGCAGGGAGCCCTTCGCGTTGCCCTTGAGGCCGCCGGAGACTTCCTCGGTGGATTCCTCGGAAAGCTCTTCGGGCAGGATCAGGTTCAGCGCGATGGCGATGGCCGCAGCGGGCAGCAGGCCGCTGGTCATCAGGATGCGCAGGGTGTCGGGCAGGTATTGCACCGCGCCCGGCTCGAGCTGCAGGCCGAGGCCCACGGAGAGCGCGATGGCGAAGATCACCATGTTGCGCCGGTTCCAGTCCACATCCGAGAGCATCGAGATGCCCGCGGCCACGACCATGCCGAACATGACGATCACGCCGCCGCCGAGCACTTCGATGGGCACGGTGCGGATGATGCCACCCACCTTGGGCACGAGCCCGCAGATGATCAGGAAGATCGCGCCGCAGGTCACCACATGGCGGCTCATCACACCGGTCATGGCGATCAGGCCGACATTCTGGCTGAAGGAGGTGTTCGGGAAGCCGCCGAAGATCCCGGCCAGGGCCGAGCCGAAGCCGTCGGCATAGGTCGCGCCCTTGATTTCTTCTTCAGTGGCTTCGCGGCCTGCGCCGCCCTTGGTGATGCCCGAGACATCGCCCACGGTTTCAATCGCCGAGATGAAAGCCATCAGGCAGAAGCCGAGGATCGCCGCGAAGGAGAACTCGAACCCGTATTTGAAGGGCTGCGGCAGGGCGAAGGCGGCGGACCGCTCCCAGGAGCCGGTGATCGCGTCGATGCTGAGCATGCCGACCATGATGGCGTAGACATAGCCCACGATCAGGCCGATCAGGACCGCCGAGATCGACAGCATCCCCTTGGTGAAGAACTTCAGCCCGAGGGTCACGAAGATCACCATGAGCGCTGCGGACCAGTTCAGCAGGCTGCCATATTCCGGCGTGCCGATGGCCGGGACACCGCCCGCCGCATATTGGATGCCGACCTTGACCAGCGCGAGGCCGATCATCGTCACCACGAGGCCTGTCACTAGCGGCGGCAGGGCGAAGCGGATCTTGCCGATCACCAGCCCGAGCAGCGCATGAAACAGCCCTCCGATGATGATGCCGCCAAAGAGCGCGCCGAGGGCATCGACCCCCTTGCCCGCTACCAGCGGGATCATGATCGGCAGGAATGCAAAGCTTGTCCCCTGCACGATGGGCAGGGCCGCGCCGACCGGACCGAGCGTGATGGTCTGCAGCAGGGTCGCGAGCCCGGCGAAGAGCATCGACATCTGGATGAGGTAGAGCAATTCCGGGAAATCCGGCGAGTTCGAGCCGAACCCGAAGCCCGCCGCGCCCGCGACGATGATCGCCGGGGTCACGTTCGAGACGAACATCGCCAGCACATGCTGGATGCCCAGCGGGATGGCCTTGGCCAGCGGGGGGGTGAAATTTGGGTCGCGCAACTGCGCGGGAGTTCCAATGGAGGTATCTGCCATGAGGGGCCTTTCTTCCTTCCTGATGGAGCGGCGGGGCTTCTGGCGTCCCCGTCGCGCGGATTTACGGCGCAACCACCTCGTAGGGTGTGTCGAACCAGTGTTCTTCCAGGTTCGGCGTGGATCCGATCCGATCGACCACGGCGAACAACCCGGGCGCGTGGAGCGGTGTGAGCACCCCGTGCCAGGTATTTCGGTGATAGTTCACGGCCTGACCGGGGACGGTCAGGAATGCCTCGGGCCGACCCGGGCGGCCCGCGTCATCCGGGGCCACCACGACCAGGAACGGATCGCTGCCCATGGGGATGAAGGCCTGCGAGCCTTCCGGGTGCCGCTCCACCATCTCGAGCCTGAGCGGCAGCGCCCGGGGCTCGGCGTCGAACAGGCTGATCCCGGCGCGTCCGCCGGGGCCGAAATCGAGCGTTGCGCGGTCATGGTGTCGCCCGCAGAGCCCCTGATTGATCAGCTTGTCCGGCGCGCCCGCCACCTCCAGCACGTCGCCAAAGGCCGCGAACCGCGCCGCCGTCAGGGGCTGTGCGGTGATCCGCCCGCTCAAATCGAGCCCGGCGACCATTCGGGCCGTCCAAAGAGCCGCAACCGGCTGACCCCGCCATCGGGGAAGATGTTGAAGCGGATATGGGTGATCGCGCCCAGATCGGCGAGCTCGCTGGTGAACTCATGGATCGTATCGGCGGTCAGCTTCACCTCGGGCAGGAGCGTGTGCCAGAACATCGAATCTGTGACGATGGCATCGGTCAGCCCGTCGCCGAACACCGCCAGATCCGCCGCCTGGATCGAGGCACGGTCGGGGAAGTTGCCCTTGAAATGGGCCGTGTCGATCTCGCAGCGATTGACCCGCCCCTTGGCCCCCAGCGCGATGACCATCCAGTCATGGCCCGGGGTGCGGCGGCGGCGGGTTTCCCAGCCATCGCCCATATTCACCCCGCGCCCGGGGGCCAGTAGCCGCATGTAGTCGCCGTAATGGGCGTCCGAGAAGCTCAGGATCCGGCCGCCGTTCAGGGCCGCCGAAAGCTCGATATCCTGCCCGTCCTCGGTCGGGTCGAGCTCGGGGATGCCATAGACCCGCAGGCGCGCCACCCCGCCATCGGGGAAGATATGGATGCGCAGATGGGTCCAGCTCTCAAAGCTCTTGCAGTTGAAATAGTGATGCGCCGAGGCGCCGAGGGCCTTGTGGGGCAGCACCTCGATCCAGCGGGTCTCGTCGGTGGGGTCGCCGTCGCAATTGGCCGCCTCGATCATCACGGCGGGGGCGTAGTTGCCGGTGAAGTGAGAGGTGTCCACGTCAAAGCCGAGGATCCGGCCCGGCGCCGCGAGCGAGATCACCGCCAGGTCATGCCCGCCCCCGCGACGGCGGCGGGTTTCCCATCCGTCCATCCACTTGCCATGGGCGTCGAACTTGTCGGGGATGAAGATCGCCGGCTGGTCCTGCAGCATCCGGTTGAGCGGGGCGAAGAACTCGTCAGAGGCATAGAGCGCGCGCGCGCCCAACCCAGCCGAGGCGAGGTTGATGCCTGTTCGTACGAAAAGGGGGATATTGGGGTCCTGTTGCTCAGGGCTCATTCTTGGTTACTCCGGTAGCATGTCTTGCAGGCGCAGGCGCGCGATGCGTTCCACCTGCTGGCATGCGGTTTCAAATTCAGTGTCGCGCGTGTTCTCGATCCGCCTTTGGAAGGCGCTCAGGATGTCGTCCTTGCTCAGCCCCTTGACCGCGATGATGAAGGGAAAGCCGAAGCGGTCGGTGTAGCGCGTGTTGAGATCGCTGAAGGTCGCGCGCTCGGCGTCGGTCAGCGCGTCGAGCCCGGCCCCGGCCTGCTCGGCGGTGGATTCCGCCGTCAGGCGCTTGGCGGCGGCGAGTTTTCCGGCGAGATCCGGATGGGCGCGCAGCACGCCGAGGCGCGCGGCCTCATCGGCGGCGCGGAACTTCCGAGCGAGGGCATTGTGCAGCCCGCCTGCCGTGTCATGGACGGCGCTCAGCTCGCCTTCCCAGGCCTGCTCGGCGATCCAGGGCGAATGCTCGAACACCCCGCCATAGGCGGCGACGAAAGCCTCCCGGTCCATCTCGGAGGGGCGATCCCAGGGCGCGGGCGCCGGGTGGGTCGCGTGCCAATGCTCGGCAATGTCGATCCGCCGGGCGAACCAGACATCCGCATGGGTCTGGGCATACTCGATGAAGCGCTGCAGGGCCTGGGCCCGCCCGGGCCGCCCCACGAGGCGGCAATGGAGCCCGATGGACATCATGCGCGGCGCACCCGCGGCCCCCTCGGCATAGAGCGCGTCGAAGCTGTCCTTGAGATAGGCGTAGAACTGATCGCCGGAATTGAAGCCCTGCGGCGTGGCAAAGCGCATGTCATTGGCGTCGAGCGTATAGGGGATGACCAGCTGATCCTGATCGCCGTAGCGCACCCAATAGGGCAGGTCATCCGCATAGCTGTCGGAGACATAGGCGAACCCGCCTTCCTCGGCCACGAGCCGCACGGTGTTCTCGGAACACCGCCCCGTGTACCAGCCCGTGGGCCGCGCGCCGGTCACCTCACGGTGCAGGGCGATCGCTTCGGCCATGTCGGCGGCTTCGTCCTCGGGCGCATAGTCCTTGTATTCGATCCATTTCAGCCCGTGGGAGGCGATCTCCCATCCCGCATCCTGCATCGCGGTGACCTGCGCGGGCGCGCGGGCAAGCGCGGTGGCCACGCCATAGACGGTCACCGGCACATTGGCGGCGGTGAACATCCGGTGCAGTCGCCAGAACCCGGCGCGCGCGCCGTATTCATAGATCGACTCCATGTTCCAATGGCGCTGCCCGGGCCAGGCGGCGGCCCCGACGATCTCGGACAGGAAGGCCTCGGAGGCCGCATCCCCATGCAGGATGCAGTTCTCGCCGCCCTCTTCGTAGTTGATGACGAACTGGACAGCGATCTTCGCCCCGCCCGGCCAGTGGGCGTTCGGTGGGGTCTGTCCATACCCCTGCATGTCACGCGGATAGCGGTTCACGTTTTTTATTTCCCCTCGCTGATGGAATTGCTTCTAATGCAAAACAATCGGCGTGTTTTTCAATAAAACTTTGAAAGACCTAATCCATAGGCATTCGCGCAGTTTTTCGGCAGGTTTGGCCGAGCCCTGCCAAAGGATCAGACGAAAGGGAACGTGATGGCGCAAGAAACAGGCTATTTGACAACCCATGTGCTCGACGCTGCGCGGGGTGTTCCGGCGGAGGGGATGCACATCGTGCTCTATCGGCTGGACGGGACCACGCGCGAGGTGATCGCGGCCAAACATACCAATAGCGACGGGCGCACGGATGGGCCGATCCTGCCCGCCGAGAGCTTTGCCACCGGCACCTATGAGCTGGTCTTTCATGCGGGTGACTACCTGCGCGAGACCGGGCAGGCCGGGCCGGAGCCGCTCTTTCTCGACGAGATCCCGATCCGGTTCGGCATGAGCGATGGCGCGGCCCATTATCATGTGCCCCTGCTACTCTCGCCCTTCAGCTTTTCGACCTATCGGGGCAGCTGACCACCGGGCCCGCTCCTGCGGACCCGCTGGCACTCGGAACACACCCCGCAGGGACTGTTCCGCCTCTTGCGTCTCAGCCTTGGCGCCGCGCCCGGCGATACCCGGTCAGACCCGCGAGGCCGAGACCGAGCATTGCCAGGTTCGGCGGCAGCGGCACCGGCGCAACAGTGTCCGTGCCGAGGGTCGCACCATCGAGGGCCGTGATGCTGAAGACGCTGTCCATATTGGCCTGCACATCCAGAAAGGCCGGGATCTGGCGCGTCGCGCCTGCGGAGACCCAGACCCCGGTGTAGATCGTGAGGTCATCCCCCGCCTCGACCGCGATCTCGGTGCTCAGCCGTTCCGCGAATGTCAGGTCCGGGGGGCCGGCATTGCTGGACAAGCCAAAGCTGTCTGACACCGCCGGCATGCCGTTTTTCGAGACGTCGAGATCAGCCATGAAGGCGGCGAAGGGATCGGTCCCGGGAGCCGTCGCCGTGATGCTGTAGAAACCCGACGCCCGCAGTTCGATCCGCAGGGTCCCCGCGGTGGCGACGCGGATCGTGCGCTCGGCCTCGCCGCGGCCCGAAGCCGTCTGGCTTGCGGTGATCCCGGTCTCGGGGCGGACCATCCGTGTGGCCGCGAAAAGGTCATCGCCATTGGCCTGAAACGTGGCGAGCGAGGTGCTGAGCTGCGCGCCTGCTCGGTCTGTCACGGTCGAGTCCGTCTGACCGTTGGAGGTGCCACCGGCAAAGCTTTGGCGGGACGGGTCCGATTGGGCCCCGAAACCCGCAGTGGTGGTGAGGGTGACCGTTGCCGCTTGAGCCAGGTCGAACCCCAGGATCGTCGCAAGGAAGGCGGCGAACACGATATTCATTTTCATACATGTTGTCCTCATGGAGGGCGCCATCCCGTATGGCGCCTGCGCGGCCTGCTTAACGGGGCGCAGGGATGCGCTGCTTGAGGGGTGTCTGAGGATTTCCTGAAACTGCGCATGGCAGGGCCGCGCCCGATGCCGGGTCAGACAGGGGCGCTGGCGGTCGGGCCGCTGATGGCCGCGCGGCATTGCCGGGTCATGTAGTCCGAGAACAGGCGCACCTTGGGGTCGGTGAAGCGCCTGTGGGGAAACAGCCATGCCAGCGGGACCGGGGCAGGGGGCGTGTCTTCGCAGACCGGGACAAGCCGCCCGGCCCGCAGATGCTCGGCCAGCTCGAAGGCGGGTTTCAGGATAATGCCGCGCCCGGCCAGCGCCCAATCGGTCAGGACATCCCCGTCATCGGATTCGAACGGCCCCGCAATGTCGAAGCGTTTCGGCCCGGTTTGCGTCATCAGGGTCCACTGGAACTCGGTCGCCCCGGGGAAGCGCAGCATCAGGCAGTCATGTCGGTCCTGCACCAGCGCCGCCCCGTCGAGCGGCGTGCCCCGGCGGCTGAGATAAGCGGGCGAGGCCGCCAGCACCCGGGGACATTCCGCCACCATCCTCACCTTGAGATCGCTGTCGGGCAGCGGCCCCATATGGAGCGCCATGTCCAGCCCCTCGGCGGTCAGGTCGAGCTTGCGGTCCGACAGGCGCAGGCGGACGTCGATCTCGGGGTAGAGGTCCTTGAAGGCCGGGATCTGTGCGGCCACCAGCCGCCGCCCGATCCCCAGCGGGGCCGCCACGAAGATCGAGCCGCGCGGGCTTTGGCTGGTTTCCATCACCGCGGCTTCGGCCTCGGCCAGCGCCTCGGTCACCTTGCGCGCGCCCTGATAGAAGATCTTGCCATGCTCCGTGGCCCGCAGGGTGCGGGTGGTGCGGTTGAACAGGCGCACGCCGAGATACTTCTCCAGCTCGGAAATCCGGCTGGAGGCCACGGCGGGCGAGCATCGCTGATCCCGCGCCGCCGCTGACATACTGCCCAATTCGTAGACACGCACGAACATGGCGAGGTTCTTCAGCGACATCATTGGTATTCTTCGCGCCTGTTTGAAGGTCTTTGGCTATTTCTCCGATTATCAGAAAGATCGCCATGGGTATAGTGACCCGGACCGAAGGAGACCCCCGATGTATGATCTAGCAGTTCTCGAGGCCTGGGCCGAATTTGCCGTGCGCTGGCTCCATGTGATCACCGGGATCGCGTGGATCGGCTCATCTTTCTTTTTCATCGCGCTGGATCTTGGCCTGCGCAAGGCCGAGGGCATGCCCAAGCTCGCCCATGGGGAGGAATGGCAGGTCCATGGCGGCGGGTTCTATCACATGACCAAGTATCTGGTCGCGCCGGAACGGCTGCCGGATCACCTGACCTGGCACAAATGGGAGAGCTATTTCACCTGGATCTCGGGCTTCGTGCTGCTGGTGCTGGTCTATTATCTGGGGGCCGAGCTCTATCTGGTGGATCCGAATGTGGCCGATATCCCGGTCTGGGGCGCGGTGCTGATCTCGCTGGGCTCGCTGGGCTTCGGCTGGATGGCCTATGACCTGCTCTGCAAGAGCAAGTTCGGAGAGAACAACACCCGGCTCATGGTGCTCTTGTTCGTGCTGCTGGTCATCATGGCCTGGGGCTATACGCAGGTCTTCACCGGGCGCGCGGCGCTGCTGCATCTGGGGGCGTTCACCGCCACGATCATGAGCGGGAACGTGTTTTTCGTGATCATCCGCAACCAGAAGATCGTGGTCGAGGATCTCAAGGCCGGGCGGGAGCCGGATGCGAAATACGGCAAGATCGCCAAGCAGCGTTCGACCCATAACAACTATCTGACCCTGCCGGTGCTGTTCCTGATGCTGTCGAACCATTACCCGCTGGCCTTTGCGAGCGAGTATAACTGGTTGATCGCGGGGCTGGTCTTCCTGATGGGGGTGACGATCCGGCATTATTTCAACACCAAGCATATCGGGGGCGAGCCGCCGCTCTGGACCTGGGCGATCACGGTGACGCTGTTCATGGCAGCGGTGTGGTTGTCGGTGCTCGGCACGCCCGAGACCGAGGGCGAGGCGCAGCTGAGCCCGGGCGCCGTGCGCTTTGCCGAGGCCGAGGGGTTCGAGGATGTGCATGACATCGTGCTCGGGCGGTGCTCCATGTGCCACGCGAAAGAGCCGAGCTGGGACGGGATCTACTGGCCGCCCAAGGGCGTGGTGCTGGAAAGCGCGGCGGATCTCGCCACACAGGCCAAGGCGGTGTACCTGCAATCGGGCCTCAGCCACGCGATGCCCCCGGCGAACCTGAGCTACATGGAGCCCCAGGAACGGGCCGCCATCGTGGCCTGGTACCGCGCGGCCCGCTAGGGTTGCCGGGCGCGCTCCACATGTGGAGCGCGCGGACCCGCGCTGGTCCGAGACCCGGTCAGGGTGTCGCCCCTCGGTGGGTGCGCAGCGCGTCCGCCGGATCGGCCTGGGCCGATCCGGCCACCGATCTCATCAAGGGCCCGCAAAGCGCCAGCGCGTGTGTTGCCGGTAGGGTGCGTCCGGGCCCATCTCGATCGAGGGGAAGCCCGCATGGTTCGCCGCATCCGGCCAGACCTGTGCTTCCAGTGCGATGGCGGAAAACCGCGGTGCGATCCGCCCCGAATGCACCGGGAAGGGCGCCGTGTCGAAGGTCCCGAGATCGAAGACCTGAAGCCCCGGCTCGGTCGTGAACATCTCCATGCTCACTCCGGACGCCCCGGTCAGTTTGCAGGCCGGGCTGAGCCCGCGGCGCGCCTCGGCCAGCACGTAGTTCAGATCATAGCGCCGGTCCGGCCCGGGCGCGAAGGGGCGCGGTTCGGTGAAATCCAGCGGCGTGCCGGCAACCTTCCCGAGCCCGCCGGTCACCATCAGGTCCTGTCCGCTCTCCGTATAACGTTCCGCATGCACCTGCAGGCGGTGTCCGTCGATCCGGTCGGTGCCATCCAGGTTCCAATAGCTGTGATTGGCGATGTTCATCAGCGTCGGTGCATCGCTGGTCCCGGTGATCTCCAGGTCCAGATCGCGGCCCGTCACCCGGTAGCGCGCCCGCACCCTGCGGTGCCCGGGAAACCCGGACAGCCCGTCGGGCAGCTCCGTCTCCAGCGTCACGTGATCGGGCCCTTGCGCGACCAGATCCCAGACCCGGCCCTGCGTGCCTGCGCTCCCGCCATGGAGGGTATGCCCACCCGGCAGGTTGGCCTCGAACGCATGCATCACCTCGGCAATCGGCGCGCGCGCATTCCGGATCCGGTTGGCAACCGGCCCCATTAACGCGCCGAAACTGATCATGCCCGCCTCATAGGCGGCGATCTGATCCGTCCCCAGGGTCAGGCTGTGGGCGATCCCGCTCAGGCGCACATCCTGCAGCACCGCGCCCCAGCTCAGAACGGTCACGCGCAGCGCCTCTGACCCGATGGTATAGGCCGTCACGGGCGCGCCCTGCGCGGTGGTGCCAAAAGGTTTCGAGACAGCGGTCATGGGGATCTCCGGGGGCCAAATTCCGCCCCGAGGATCCGGTGGACGCGCCCGGGATGCAAGCCACCCCGCGCCCAGACTGTCGCAGGTCCCAAGCCCCGGAAATCCTTGCATCCCGGGCGAAGTTTCCGATAGGAAACAAGCAAGGCCTCCGGGCCACGACTCAGACCGGACTGCGCGCATGTTGAAGCAGACGCCCCTGCACAATCTACATCTAGAGCTGGGAGCCAAGATGGTCCCCTTTGCCGGGTGGGAGATGCCCGTGCAATACCCCACCGGGATCATGGCAGAACACGCGGCCTGCCGCACGGGCGCGGCCCTCTTCGATGTCAGTCATATGTGCCAGATCGAGATCACCGGCGATGACCCGGCCACGGCGCTGGAGCGGCTCGTCCCCGGGGGCATCACCAGCCTTGCACCGGGGCGCGCGCGCTATACCCAGCTCACCACGGCAGAGGGCGGGATCTATGACGACCTGATCGCGACCCGGACCGAAGCCGGGCTCTATGTGGTGGTGAACGCCGCCATGGCCGATCAGGACATCGCGCTCCTGCGCCAGGGCCTGCCCGATTGCACGCTCCACCAACTTGAAAGCCGCGCGCTGGTGGCGCTGCAGGGCCCGGAGGCGGCGGATATCGTCGCGCCGCTGCTGCCCAAGGCCGGTGAATTGCGCTTCATGCAGTCCTGTGAACTCGCGTGGGAGGGGCACATCCTCCGTGTCTCGCGGCTTGGCTATACGGGCGAGGACGGGTTCGAGATCTCGCTGCCAGCCGAGGCCGCCGAACCCTTCGCCCGCGCCTTGATCGCGGCCGGGGCGGTGCCCGCCGGGCTTGGTGCGCGCGACACGCTGCGGATGGAAGCAGGCCTGCCGCTCTATGGTCAGGACATCGACCAGTCCACCTCGCCGCTGGAGGCCGGGCTGGGCTTCTCGATCCCGAAACGTCGCCGGGCCGAAGGCGGCTTTCCCGGCGCGACCCGGATCTGCGCCGAAGCCGAAACCGGCCCGGCCCGCCAACTCGTCGGGCTACGCCCCGAAGGCCGCGCCCCGGTGCGCGCCGGGGTCGAGATCACGACGCCCGGGGGCGCGCCGCTCGGTCATGTCACCAGCGGTGGGTTTTCACCCACGCTGCAGGCCCCGATCTCCATCGGCTATGTCGCGGCGGACCATGCCGCCCCGGGCACCGAGCTTCACGTGATTCTGCGCGGCAAACCCAAGCCCGCCACGGTCACCCCGCTTCCCTTTGTTCCGCACCGCTACAAACGTTGAAAGGCCAAGACGATGCCCACCACCTATTTCACCGATGACCATGAATGGATCGAGGTCGATGAGGATATGGCCACGATCGGCATCACCAAGCATGCCGCCGAGCAATTGGGCGAGGTCGTCTTCGTCGAGCTGCAGCCCGTGGGCGAGACCTTTGCCAAGGGCGACGAGATCGGTGTGGTCGAGAGCGTGAAAGCCGCCTCGGATATCTTCGCCCCCGTCACCGGCGAGATTGTCGAGGCCAATGAGGCGCTGGTCGAGGCGCCCGCAGATCTCAACGGGGATCCCGAGGGCGCGTCCTGGCTCTACAAGATCAAGCTGACCGATACGGGCGAACTTTCTGAGCTGCTCGACGCCGATGCCTATGCCGCGCTGACCGAGTAACGCCGCCTCATTGTTCTGAAAATACTCCCGCCGGAGGCGGTCCCGCACCCCGCCTCTGGCCCTGCCGCCCACCGCAAGGAGACCAAGATGGGTTTTTCGCTGACGGACTACGCGCCCTATGATTTCGCCAATCGCCGCCATATCGGACCCTCCCCCAAGGAGATGTCGCAGATGCTTGCGGTGCTGGGCGTGCCTTCGCTCGAAGCGCTGATCAACGAGGCCCTGCCCGAGGGGATCCGGCGGCGCGATCCGCTGGCCTTTGGTCCGGCGCTGAGCGAGCGGGACACCCTGCACCGGATGCGGGAGCTGGCGGACAAGAACACGGTGCTGACCTCTCTGATCGGGCAGGGCTATTGCGGGACGCATACGCCGCCGGTGATCCTGCGCAACATCCTCGAAAACCCGGCCTGGTACACGGCCTATACGCCCTATCAGCCCGAGATCAGCCAGGGTCGGCTCGAAGCGTTGCTGAATTTCCAGACCATGATGGCGGATCTGACCGGCCTGCCGATCGCCAACGCCTCGCTGCTCGATGAGGGCACGGCGGCGGCCGAGGGCATGGCCATGGCGCAGCGGGCCTCCAAATCCAAGGCGACAGGCTTCTTCGTGGCCGAGGATTGCCATCCCCAGACCATCGAGGTCATCCGCACCCGGGCTGAACCGCTCGGGATCGAGGTTATTGTCGGGTCTGTGGACGCGCTGGACCCCGAGGCGGTCTTTGCCGCGCTGTTCCAATACCCCGGCAGCTATGGCCATGTGCGCGACTACAGCGCACAGATCGCGGCGCTGCACGCGGTCAAGGCGCTGGCCATCGTCGCGGCCGATCCGCTGGCGCTGACCCTGTTGAAATCCCCGGGCGAGATGGGGGCGGATATCGCCATCGGCTCGACCCAGCGCTTTGGCGTGCCCATGGGCTTTGGCGGGCCGCATGCCGCCTATATGACCTGCGCCGAAGCGCTGAAACGGGCCATGCCCGGGCGGATCATCGGCGTCTCGGTGGATGCGCGGGGCAACAAGGCCTACCGCCTTTCCCTGCAAACCCGCGAGCAGCATATCCGCCGCGAAAAGGCCAATTCCAATGTCTGCACCGCGCAGGCCCTGCTGGCGGTGATGGCGTCCATGTACGGTGTCTTCCACGGGCCGGACGGGCTCAAGGCCATCGCCCAGACCGTGCATCGCAAGACCGCACGGCTGGCGGACGGGCTGACCGAGCTCGGCTTCAAGGTCGCGCCCAAGGATTATTTCGACACGATCACCGTCAAGGTCGGCGCGATGCAGGGGGTGATCCTGGCCGCCGCCCTGCGCGAGGGGGTGAACCTGCGCAAGGTCGGGGCCGACCGGATCGGGATCACGCTCGACGAGCTGACCCTCGGCAGCACCGTGGAGGCCGTCTGGCGCGCCTTTGGCGCGGTGGAGATGACCTATGACAAGACGCGGATGGTCTATCACCTGCCGCAGGAGATGCTGCGCGAGAGCAGCTACATGACCCATCCGATTTTCCACATGAACCGCGCCGAGGCGGAGATGACCCGCTATATGCGGCGGCTCGCGGATCGGGATCTGGCGCTGGACCGGGCGATGATCCCGCTGGGCTCCTGTACGATGAAGCTCAATGCGACGGTCGAGATGCTGCCGCTGACATGGCCGGAATTTGCCAATCTGCACCCGTTCGCCCCGGCGGATCAGGCCGCAGGGTATGCCGAGATGATCACCGAGCTGTCGCAGATGCTCTGCGATGTGACGGGCTATGACGCCATGTCCATGCAGCCCAATTCGGGTGCGCAGGGCGAGTATGCGGGCCTGCTGGCGATCCGCGGCTATCACCGCGCACGGGGGCAGGCCGGGCGGAATATCTGCCTCATCCCGACCTCGGCCCATGGCACGAACCCAGCCAGCGCTCAGATGGTCGGCTGGAAGGTCGTCGTCGTGAAATCGGCTGAGAATGGCGATATCGACCTCGAGGATTTCCGCGCCAAGGCTGAGTTGCATTCCGACGCGCTTGCGGGCTGCATGATCACCTATCCCTCAACCCATGGCGTGTTCGAGGAAACCGTGCGCGAGGTCTGCGAGATCACCCATGCCCATGGCGGGCAGGTCTATATCGACGGGGCCAATATGAATGCCATGGTCGGCCTCTCGGCGCCGGGGGATCTGGGCGGGGATGTGAGCCATCTCAACCTGCACAAGACCTTTTGCATCCCCCATGGCGGGGGCGGCCCGGGCATGGGCCCGATTGGCGTAAAGGCCCATCTGGCGCCCCATCTGCCCAGCCATATCACGCGCGAAGGCGCCGGGTTTGGCGATGTGGGGGCGGTGGCCTCGGCGGCCTATGGCAGCCCGTCGATCCTGACGATCTCCTATGCCTATTGCCTGCTCATGGGCGGGGCCGGGCTGACACAGGCCACCAAGGTCGCGATCCTGAATGCCAATTACATGGCCAAGCGGCTGAGCGCGGGCTTCCCGATCCTCTATGCCAATGATCAGGGGCGGGTGGCCCATGAGTGCATTCTGGACACGCGGGTGCTGGACAAGATCGCCGGGGTCAATGTCGAGGATGTGGCCAAGCGGCTGATGGATTGCGGCTTCCACGCGCCCACCATGAGCTGGCCCGTGGCAGGCACCCTGATGGTGGAGCCGACCGAGAGCGAGCCCAAGGCCGAGCTCGACCGGTTCTGTGATGCGATGCTGGCGATCCGCGAGGAGACGGACGCGATTGCCGCCGGGACTCTCGATGCAGAGAACAATCCGCTGAAACGCGCGCCTCACACGGTGGAGGATCTGGTGGGGGAGTGGGACCGGCCCTATAGCCGCGAGCAGGCCTGCTATCCGCCCGGTGCGTTCCGGGTGGACAAGTACTGGCCCCCTGTGAACCGCGTCGACAATGCCTTTGGCGACCGCAACCTCGTTTGCACCTGCCCGCCGGTGGAGGATTACGCGGAACCCGCGGAATAGGGTTCGGGGGGCTCCCGCCCGTCGTTGCCGCGCCATGCGGCGCAGCGCCTCCCGTTGGGGGTGGCCCGGTGCTGTCGCACCGGGCGGACCTGCCTCGTTTCGAGGTCGTGCGTGTCGGGATCCGGAAAACCATGTCGCACAGGGGCGGTGGATCTGCCCCGTAGCGCACTAGGTAAGGACCGAGGGAGGGCGCCCATGTTTCTGAGTATTTTCGATATCTTCAAGATCGGGGTCGGCCCGTCGAGCTCGCATACGATGGGGCCCATGGTGGCCGCCGCCATGTTCCTCGACGATTTGCGCGGCGGTCGCGAAAAGGAGCCCGGGGCGGGAACCGTGGCCGCCCTGCAGGCCACGCTGCATGGCTCGCTCGCCTTCACTGGCAAGGGGCATGCCACGGATCGGGCGGTCTGCCTCGGGCTTGCGGGCTTCGTGCCGGAAACTCTGGATCCTGTCGCGGCGGAGGCAGCGCTGGCGGCCATGCGCGCCGAGGGGCTGGTACGTCCCGACGCCCTTCCGGAGCTTGCGTTTCACCCGGAACGGGACGTGCTGTTTGACTATGACACGACCCTGCCCGGCCATGCCAATGCCATGGTCCTGCGCGCCCATGACCAGACCGGCGCCCTCTACATGGAGGAGGTCTTTTACTCGGTTGGCGGGGGCTTTGTCCTGCGCGGCTCCGAGATCGCGGCGGCGGATCATGGCGGGGCAGAGGCCTTTCACGACGAGAAGGCCGCGCAGGGATATCCCTATCCCTTTGGCTCGGCGGCGGAGATGCTCGAGATGGGCGCGGCCTCGGACAAACGGATCTCGGAGATGAAGCACGCCAATGAGCGCGTCCATGGCGACCCGGATGCGGCGATCGCCCAAGTGCGCGACGTGATGTTCGCCTGCATGGACCGGGGGCTTGGCACGACCGGCATCCTGCCCGGCGGGCTCTCGGTCAAGCGCCGCGCCCACGGGATCCACGAGGCACTGAAGGCGGGACAGGGGCTCAACCTCTCGCAGCCCCATGAGGTCAATGACTGGCTCTGCGTCTACGCCATGGCGGTGAACGAGGAAAACGCCGCCGGGGGGCAGGTCGTCACCGCGCCGACCAATGGGGCAGCCGGGGTGATCCCGGCGGTGCTGCGCTACTACCGCGACCACTGCATCGGCGCGACCGAAGCAGGCGAGCGCGAGTTCTTGCTGGTGGCTGCCGCGATCGGTGGGTTGATCAAGCACAATGCTTCGATCTCCGGCGCCGAGGTCGGCTGCCAGGGCGAGGTCGGCTCCGCCGCGGCCATGGCCGCCGCCGGGCTCTGCGCCGCGCTGGGCGGATCGAATGCGCAGGTGGAAAACGCTGCAGAGATCGCGCTGGAGCATCACCTCGGCATGACCTGCGACCCGGTGGGCGGGCTGGTGCAGGTCCCGTGCATCGAACGCAACGGCCTCGGCGCGATCAAGGCGGTGGCCGCGGCCTCGCTCGCCTTGCGCGGGGATGGCACGCATCTCATGCCGCTGGACAATTGCATCGAAACCATGCGCCAGACCGGGATCGACATGTCTCACAAATACAAGGAAACCAGCCTCGGGGGCCTCGCGGTCAACCTGCCCGAGTGCTGAGAGTGCCGCCGCGCTGCAATGTCTTAAGTCTCCAAATATCCCGGGGAGAGCGCGAGAGGGGCTGGCCCCTCTCGCCCCGGGCGACGCGCGTCAGCGCGGCGCAATGGCGATACGTTACTCTCGCCCGCGCAGGGTCCGCGCGGGCCGGGTC
This sequence comes from Dinoroseobacter sp. S375, assembly GCF_049800775.1. Lineage (NCBI taxonomy): Bacteria > Pseudomonadati > Pseudomonadota > Alphaproteobacteria > Rhodobacterales > Roseobacteraceae > Dinoroseobacter > Dinoroseobacter sp. S375. The sequence continues at coordinate 202,341 of NZ_JBNAFR010000002.1, forward strand.
GCCAGCGGGCGCAGGGCGAAGGCGAGCCCCGCCAACAATGTGGCCGCGGCCCCGCCGGTGACAATCGCCAGAGCCGAAATCGGCTCGAACCGGTAGCTTGTCTCCATCACAAAGGTCATCACGCCCCAACCGGCCAATCCGCCCGCAAGGATCGCGACCAGCCCGGCTGCCAGCCCGAGAAAGGCTGAGCGCAAGGCAAAGCTCGCAAGGATCCGCGCCCGGGTGGCACCCACCGTCTTGAGCACGGCGGCTTCGAACACCCGCGCCCGCTCCCCCGCTGCTGCCGCCCCGATCAGAACGACGAAGCCGGTGATCAGCGTGGCCGCCGCGCCATAGCTTGTGGCCGCGGCCAGCCCGGACAGGGCCTCGGTCACCCGGTCAATGGCGTCGCGCACCCGGATCGCGGTGATGTTGGGCGCATCTGCCGCCACATCCCGCAAAAGCTGCGCCTCGGCCTCTTCGGCGGCATAGACCGTGGCGATATGGGTATGAGGCGCGCCAGCCACGGCAGCGGGGTTCATGGTCAGCACGAACCCGATCCCGGCGGTCGAGAAATCCACGACGCGGAAACTGGTGATCTCGGCCTCGATATCGCGGCCCAGAATGTTCACGGTCAGCCGGTCGCCCAGCTCAAGCCCAAGCTCCAGCGCCTCTTCCTCGGCAAAGCTGATCTGGGGCGGTCCCGAATAATCCTCGGGCCAGAAGGCCCCCTCGGTGATCCGCGTGTCCGGGCCGAGGGCAGCCGCGTAGGTGATGCCCCGGTCGCCGCGCACGACCCAGTGATCCCCGGCCACCTCGCGCGCAGGCTGGCCGTTGATCTCGGTGATCACGCCGCGCAGCATCGGCGCGGTATCCACGCGCCGCACATCCGGATCGCCCCGCGTCCGGGACAGGAAGTCCGGCAGCTGGTCGGTCTGAATATCCACAAAGAAATAGCTCGGCGCGTCCTGCGGCAGCTCCTCGGCGATGACCGTGCGCAGGTTGCTGTCGATCTGCCCCACAGCTGCGAGCACGGCTAGGCCGAGACCGAGCGACAGCACGACAGAGGTCGTCTCGCCCCCGGGGCCCCCAACCGCGCCGAGCGCCAGCCTCAGGGCGGTGCGGCCGCGCACGATCCTGGACCGGGCCAAGCGGCGCGCGGCCCGCCGCACCAGCCAAGCGGCCCCGATCAACAGCACCAGCGCCCCGGCAATGCCGCCGACCGAACCCATGGCCAGCGTCGGGATGCCCGAGAACATCACCGCACTGCCCACCAGCGCGAGCACGGCGAGGATCACCGCAGCGAGGTATTTCCCGCGCGGCCAGTGAAACTTGGGCGTGGAGGCATCGCGAAAGAGCTCGGCGGCGCGGACCTGTTCGGTGCGCGCAAGCGGCCAGAGCGTGAAGACAAGCGCCGTCAGGATCCCGTAAAGCGCCGCCTCGGCCAGCGGTCCGGGATGGACCCCGAAGGCGGCGGGAATGGGGAGGGTCTCGCTCAGGATCGGAGCCGCAAGCAGGGGGATCGCCGCGCCAATGGTCAGCCCTGCGGTCACGCCAAGCGCCGTCAGAACGCCGATCTGCATAAGATAGGCGGCAAAGATCGTGCTGCCCTCGGCCCCAAGCGTCTTGAGCGTCGCGATCACCGGGGTCTTGCCGTCCAGATAGGCGCGCACGGCGGCGGAAATCCCGACCCCGCCCACGGCCAGCCCGGCAAGGCCGACCAGCACGAGGAACGAGCCGATCCGTTCGACAAACCGCTCGACCCCCGGGGCGGCATTGCGGCTGTCACGCCAGCGCATGCCGCTGTCGCGGAACAGTCCCTCGGCGGTGTCCTCCATCTCCTGCAGGTCGGTGCCCACGGGCAGGGAAAGGCGGTACTCGGTCTCAAACAGGCTGCCGGGGCCGATCAAGCCGCTTTCGGCCAGATCCTCGGTGCGCACGATGGTCGTCGGGCCGAGCCCGAAGCCGCCTCCGGCGCTGTCCGGTTCCCGCTCCAGCACGGCCGAAAGGCGAAACTCCTGCGTGCCGAGCCGGAAGGTGTCACCGATCTCGAGCCCCATCCGGTCCACGAGGATCTGCTGGATCACCGCCCCGGGGATCTCGCCCCCGAGGGCCGAGGCCAGCGGGATATCCGGGCTGAGCACCACCGCGCCCTTCAGCGGGTAGAGGTCATCGACCGCCTTCACTTGAGTCAGGCCGCGCTCGGGCCCATCGGGGCCGTCTACCACCACCATGGAGCGGAACTCCACGATTTCAGAGACTTCCAGCGCGTTCTCGTCCATCCAGGCGCGCTCGCTTTCGGTGGCGAAGCGATAGGTGAACTCCATCTGGCCATCGCCACCAAGGATCACCGCGCCTTCGCGCTCCAGCCCTTGCTGGATTGCCACGCGGACAGAGCCCACGGCGGCAATCGCCGCCACGCCAAGGGCAAGACAGAGCAGAAAGACCCGGAACCCGGCGATCCCGCCGCGCAGCTCACGTCGGGCGATCCGGCCCGCGACCGCGAGGCTCATTCCGCCGCCTCACGCTGGGCGGTGGTGTCGCTGTCCACGCGCCCGTCGCGCAGGCGAATGACCCGGTCACACCGCGCGGCCAGTTCGCGCGCATGGGTGACCAGCACCAGCGTCGCGCCGTGGCGGTCGCGCAGGCCAAAGAGCAGATCCATGATCGCCTCGCCGGTTGTGCCGTCGAGATTGCCCGTGGGCTCATCGGCCAGCAGAAGCTTGGGACGGGGGGCGGCGGCGCGGGCCAGGGCCACACGCTGCTGCTCGCCACCGGACATCTGGGACGGGTAATGATGCAACCGGTCCGCCAGACCGACCGAGGCGAGCTCGGCCTCGGCGCGCTCAAACGCATCGGCGGCCCCGGCCAGTTCAAGAGGGGTTGCCACGTTTTCCAGAGCGGTCATGGTGGGAATGAGGTGGAAGGATTGGAACACGACGCCCATATGATCCCTGCGGAACCGGGCCAATGCGTCCTCGTCGAGCCGCGTCAGGTCATGGCCAAGCGCCAGCACCTGACCGCCGGTGGCACGTTCGAGCCCCCCGAGCACCATGAGGAGTGAAGATTTGCCCGACCCCGACGGCCCGATGAGCCCCACCGTTTCCCCGGTTGTGATCTCCAGCGAGATGTCATGCAGAATGTCCACCGGCCCCGCATTCCCGTCCAGGCGAAGCGAAACATCGGTGAGCGACAGGACAGCGTCTGACATGGGCGGGGGTCTCCGAGCGAAGGGGGTTGCAAGGGCATATGGGGCGCGTGGGGCGTTTCGCAAGGCGCGGGCAGGGCTTGCCGGGCTGGCGGGCGCGGTTTGGCTGGCGCTCAGCCCAGCCATGGCGGAGCCGGTGACGGTCGCGGCCCTCGGCGACAGCCTGACCCAGGGTTATGGCCTGCCGCAGGCGGACGGGTTCGTCCCGCAGCTGCAGCGCTGGCTCGAGGCGCAGGGCGAAGAGGTCGCGCTGATCAATGCCGGGGTCTCGGGCGATACCACGGCGGGCGGGCTCAGCCGGGTGGACTGGACCCTGACGCCCGAGGTGGATGCGATGATCGTGGCGCTGGGCGGCAACGACCTGCTGCGCGGGATCGACCCATCGGTGAGCCGCGCCAATCTCGACGGGATCCTCGCCAAGGCTCAGGCCCGCGGGCTGCCGGTGCTGCTGGTCGGGCTGGTGGCACCCGGCAATTACGGCCCCGAGTACAAGGCGTCCTTTGACGCGATGTACCCGGAGCTCGCCGAGACCTATGGCACGCTTCATGTGGACAGCTTTCTCGGCGCGCTGACCGCGCAGGTGGATCAGGTGCAGGCGGTGCGCGATTACATGCAGAGCGACGGGATCCACCCGAATGCCGATGGCGTGGCGCTGATCGTCGAGGCGCTCGGTCCCGAGGTGCAGGCCCTGATCGACCGCGCGTCGCCCTAGTATTCGGCCACGGCTTCCAGGGCGCTGGTCAGGAACCGTTCCAGCGTGCGGGCATCGATCGGCTTGTTCAGCAGGTCCACATCCCGGGCCGCACATTGCGCGCGCAGTTCCGGCGAGCGATTGGCCGAGATCAGCCGCGTCGGCAGCTTGCCATGGCGCGCGTGGATCTGGTCGATCAGGTCGAGCCCGTTCTCGCCGTCATCCAGTTGGTAGTCGATCAGCATCGCATCCGGCGCGATCTCGATCTCGTCCAGCAGGGCAATCGCCTCTTCCGCGCCATGGACGTCGAGCACCGAGATGTCCCATTTCTCAAGCAAGAGCGTCATCGCCCGGCGCAGTTCGAGATCATTCTCGACCAGCAGCACGATCATGCCCGAGCCCGCCAATTGCCCGCCGGTGATCTTGCTGAGCGATCCGGGCAAGGTCAGGTGCGGTTGGTTCGAGAGGGTGACGTTGACGAAAAAGCCTGAGCCCTTGCCGACAACGGACCACAGGCCCAGCGGGTGGCCCAACCGGGCACAGGCCCGCTCCACGATCGCAAGGCCCAGCCCCAGCCCCTCGGAGGCGCTGGCCTTGGCATCCAGACGTTCGAACTCCTGAAAGATGATGTCCTGCTTGGTCTCGGGGATGCCGGGGCCCGTGTCCCAGACCTCGATCCGAAAGGAGTTCCCGTTGCTGCGCGCGCCCACCAGCACCCGGCCCGTATCCGTGTAACGGATCGCGTTCGAGACCAGATTGGCCACGATCCGGCGCAGGTAGGAGGTATCGGATTCCACCACCGCCGAGCAGGTCAGTACCTTGAAATCCAACCCCTTTTGCGCGGCAATTGGGGTGAATTCCTCGCGGATCGTGTCGAAGATCGTGTCGAGCCGCACCGAGGTCACTTCGAGTGAGGCCATGCCCGCCTCGAGCTTCGAGATGTCCAGGAGGGCGTCGATGATGTTCTCGACCGAGTTCAGCGCCCGGTGCGCCTTATGGGCGATCTCGCGCGTGGCCGAGCCGGTTTCAGGCCCGTCCAGCGCCGAGACATAGAGCTTGGCCGCCGAAAGGGGCTGCAACAGGTCATGGCTCGCCGCCGCCACGAAGCGCGACTTGGAGGCATTCGCCCGCTCCGCTGAGGAGAGTGCATCCTCCAGCTCCAGCGTCCGTTCCATCACGCGCTGCTCGAGCAGCTCGTTGACCTCGAACAGGGTGCGGGTCGCCTCGCGCTCCGCGGTGACGTCGGTGAAGCTGATCACGAACCCCCGGTCGGGCATTTCCTGGGCGAAGACATCGAGGATGAGCCCGTCCCGGCGCTTGACCTCGAAGCTGATCGGCTTGCGGTCGCCATCCTCCATCACCCATTGCCACAGGCTGGAGCGTTTCTCGGCCGCCTCCGTGGTGGTTTCGGATTCGAACCGGTCGAGCAGGGTCTGGAACTGGGTGCCGAGGCGAAAGCGGTTGACCGGCAGGGTCAGCAATGTGCCCACCCGCTTGTTCCAGCCCATCAGGCGGGCGTTGCGGTCGAAGATCACCACGCCCTGGTTCAGATGGTCGAGCGTGGCGCGGATCATCCGGGACTGGCCGTCGAGCAGCTTGTCGCGCTCTTCCCGCTCCAGCCGCATGATGTCGGTGACATCGGTCTGCATGATCACCGTTCCGCCATCATGGGTGCGGTGTTCCGACACCTGCACCCAGCGGTCGCGCACCATGCGGACATTGAACATCACGTGGTTGTCTTGGTGCCGCTTCAGCCGTCGCTCGGCCCAGGCCTCGGGCGACAGATCCACGGGCAGGGCGAGGAACCGGCTGTGGCTGACCAGCTCGACATAGCGCTTGAAGGTCAGGCCCGGCGACAGCTCCGCCTGCAGGTCGAGCATATGCATGCCGAAGCGGCTGTTGCACATGACCAGCTCGTCCTGTGCATTGAAGAGGGCGAACCCCTCCTGAATGGTCTCGATCGCACTGGACAGGTCTGCCCGCGCGCTCTCGGCGGCCCGATTGGCCTCGGCGAGCCGGGCGTTGGAATCGTTGAGCAGATCCAGCGCATGTTCGAGATCCGCCGTGCGCTGGCGCACCTGATCTTCGAGCAGGGCGGCGCGTTCGAACTGGCGATAGGCGACGCCGGTCTTGTCGGTATCCTGTTCGACCCGACGCATGAGCACATCCGTGATCTGGCGCAGCTTTTCATTCTGCCGCTCCAGCGAGTCACTTGGATCGATCAGCCAGTCCGTCATTCGCGCTCCCGGGTTGGTCGCCTTGGGGTGCAGGCGGATAGATCGCCACGCCGGTCATCGTATGATTGACATGCATGGCGTTCAATTGCTCACCATAGGTTGAAAAACCGACAACGCAATGCTCGGCCAGCGTGTTCGAGATCCGGCCCATCATCTGCTTCTGCCCGGCCTCCAGCCGGCGCAGGATGCAGTCGCAGGCGATGATGCCCGCAGGCTTGCCGCCTTCGGCAAGCGCATCGAACTCGCGTTCGAGATGGGCCACAAGATCATCAGGCTCGGCGAGGGTCAGCACCAGCCCCTCGTCGATGGCCGAGAAAAACACCAGATCGCCATCCTCGGTGACCTGCTGAATGGCGCGCACATGATGGGTGCCGCCGATGGTCACCACCACCGGATGGGCGGCAAAGGTGAAAGGGCCCAGCTGCTCGGGGTCCTTGCCCAGCACGCGGGCATATTCCCGGGCCGCCGGGGCGGCGTTCAGGCTGTGGACCATGCGGCGGCTGGGATCGGCATCGGTCACCACGAGACGCCGGTCCGTCGGGGTCAGATGGTCGAGGCTGAACACCTTCACCGGGCAGAGTGTCCGCACGAAGGTCACGATGGCCGCGTTCTGAAACGGGGTGCCGTTGAGCGAGACGAAGGTTTCCTCGAACCGCGCCCCGTCGCCCGCCGAGCCGCCAAAGAGCGGCATGGGGCCAAGCCCGGTGGCCAGACCAAAGGCCAGCTCGTCCTCCTTGAGCGACAGCCCGTCGATCATCAGGAAGGCAAACTCGTTTTCCCAGGTCTCGGCGCGGCGCGTCAGCTTCTGACGCTTGCGGATCGTACGCCCGATCAGCTCCTGCGTGTCGATCTTTTCCAGCGTGTCGATCAGCATGGTCTCGACCGCAAAGAGCGCGGAGGGCAGGCCGACGGCCACGATCTCATCCTCGGTATAGCCCGAGGCCGAGATCTCTCCGGCGGTGGTGCAGGCCAGCACCGGGGTGTCGCCAAAGAGCTTGTCGGCCCGGGCGATCACATCGCGGAAATCCGTGGCCGGGGTGACGAAGAGGATGACAAGGGCCAAAGGCTCGGTGCACAGGGCATCGCGCAATCGGGTCATCGCATCGGGTTCATCGCAGCGTATATGGGCCTGCAAAAAGGCCTGTGGCGCGCCATCGGGCGTGCTGAGCATCTCCGCGGTCCCCCCTTCCAGCCCCCGTCCTCCCGGAAGCTGTCCTCAAGGCCCGGCGGGTACGCCGCTCAGGCCATCGAGCTGTTCTCGTTCGCCACAAAGTTGGCGAAATTTGCCTCTTGTGCAATCAAAACCGCCTGGGTGCGGCTTTGGACGCCCAATTTGCGCATAATCGCGGTGACATGCGCCTTTACCGTCGTTTCGGCAATAGACAGGTCATAGGCGATCTGTTTGTTCAGCTTGCCCGCGCAGATCAGCTGCAGGATTCGCGCCTGCTGTTTCGTGAGCAGGCCCAGCCGGGCGAGCGCCTCTTCGGCATTGTTCTGCGGTCCGTCCCGGTCCGAGGTGGGCACATAGCTGTCAGGTGTGAAGATCGCGCCCTTCTGGATCGCCTCGAACGCATCGCGGAACACATCGCGCTTGGAATGCTTGGGCACGAAGCCCGCAGCCCCGACCCGCAGGGTCGACGAGATCATCCGGTTGTCCGCCATGGACGACACCACGACGACGGGCGTTTCCGGCGCCACGGATTTCAGACGGATCAGCCCGTCGAGCCCGTTCACATCCGGCAGGTTCAGATCGAGAATGATCACATCCGGGTGCACTTCCTCAAGCTGGGTCAGGGCCGCTTCCAGATGATCGGCCGTGTTGATGGCATCGATGCTGGCCACCGTTTTCAGGGTCATCGAGAGCGCATCGCAGAACAACGGGTGATCATCCACGATCATCGCTGTCTTGAAGACTGTTGCCACCATCGCCTGTTGTCCTTTTGCCGTCCGGTCGGGCCTCATGGCTTCTGAGGCGGCCGGTTCTTGACTTTAATCATAAGAAAAAACTGCCCGAGGAAAACCAAGCCATTGGTCCCATAGCCGCGTGGTTGCGACTCTGCATCAGGGGCTGAACACGGCCATTCGTTAAGATTTCGCGGTGTTTTCCGCGATCATCGAGATCATTTCGAACAGGATGGCCGAGGCGGTCAGGGCCGTGATCTGGTTCGGGGCGTCCTTGGTGGGCATCATGCAGACCACGTCCCCGCCGATGATGTTGAGCCCGCGCACCGCGTGGAGAAGGCCCACGGCCTCGTCGATGTCAAAACCCTTCTCGCCCGGTTCGAGATTGGAGACCGCGGGCGCGATGGTCGGGTCGAGGCAGTCGAGATCGAAGGTGATATAGACCGGGCGTCCGGCCAGCGTCTCGCGGGTCTGGGCCACCACCTCGGCGAGGCCACGGCGGCGGAACTCCTTCATGGTGACCACGTTGTAGCCGTACTCGTAGGAAGGCTGCAGCCAGTCGAGCGTGCGGGCATGGCCGCGCAAACCGATCTGCATCGAGTGGGTCGGGTCCACCTGGCCCTGATCTGCGAGATAGGCCCCCCAATGGGCCGCCGATTTCTTCGCGCCGAGGAAGTGATCGACCTTGGTGAAGACATCCGTATGGGCGTCCAGATGGAGGAAGCAGACTTTCTCGCCGCCCGCCAGATGTCCGTTCCCAAGGGCCTGGACGATCCCGCCGGTGATTGAATGGTCGCCGCCCACCGAGACCGGGCGCGCGCCGGCCGCGTCGATGCCTTTGTAGAAGGCGGTGATGTCGGCGATGCAGGCTTCGTTGTCATTGGCCCGGGGCAGGGGGACATCGCCGATATCCACGATCCGCGCGGCGCTCCACGGGTCAAGGTTGAACCCGCCATGCATCCGCCGCGCGACGCTGGAGACGTTGCGTACGGCGCGCGGGCCCAGATGCTGGTCGCGCTCGGTCGTGCCGTTGCCGGTGGAATGGGGGACCCCCACCAGCGCGATATCCGCGCCTTCGGGTGGTTCGTTGGGGCAGCGGAACATGGTCGGTATGCCCCACCAGTAGAGGTTTTCCATCATGGCTGTCTGGTGGGGGTCGGTCATGGGGGGCTCACAATTGGAGGTAGGTGTCCCGGCAGCCTAGACCACGGACCTGCTTGGCGTCACGCAGGGTTTGGCAGGCGGGTTGTGCGGGACGTGGCGCGCCCAACATGTTGGGCGCGCCCCCGTGCCCCGTGCCCGGGCGGTCGGATCCGGATGCGCAGACGGGGCAGGCGCGTGGCCCGTGGGCACGAAAAAGCGCGCGTCCCGGAGGACGCGCGCCATGATCGGTCTGTCGCGTGGTTTACTTGGACGCGTACTGCTTGGGCAGACGGAATGTCCAGACCATGCCACCCTGGTTCAGGTAGTTGACCTTCTTGGCCACTTCACCACCCCAGAGCGGAACCGCGCCGCCCCAGCCGGAGACCACTGAGACGAACTGCTCGCCGTCCTGCTCCCAGGTGACGGGCTGGCCGACAATGCCGGACCCGGTCTGGAAGGACCAGAGCGTCTCGCCTGTCTCGTCATCCAGCGCGATGAACTCGCCTTCCGGGGTGCCGAAGAACACCAGGCCGCCGGCCGTGGTCATCACACCGCCCCAGAGCGGCGCGTCGTTCTTGTAGTTCCACTTGATCTCGCCGGTATCCGGGTCGATCGCCTTCAGAGAGCCGATATGGTCCTCGAAGAGCGGCTTGATGGTGAAGCCGGAGCCGAGATAGGCCGCGCCCTTCTTGTAGGTGATCGGCTCGTTCCAGATATCCATGCCCCATTCGTTGGAGGGCACGTAGAAGTTGCCGGTGTTCTGGCTGAAGGACATCGGCATCCAGTTCTTGCCGCCGAGGAAGCCCGGAACCGCGAAGACGGTTTCGCCCTTCTTGCCATCGGCTGCTGCCGCCGGATCGCCCGGACGGTTTTCTTCAACGAAGATCGGACGGCCCGTATCGTCGATGCCGGAGGCCCAGCTGATCTGCTCGACAAAGGGAACCGCTGAGACATAGCCGCCATCGGCCGCGTCGAGCACGTAGAAGAACCCGTTCCGGTCGGCGGTCGCCAGACGCTCGTTTCCGTCGCGGTCGTTATAGGCGACGACTTCGTTCACACCGTCGAAATCCCAGCCTTCGCGCGGCGTGGTCTGGAAGTGCCACTTGATCTCGCCGGTGGCGGGATCGATGCCCAGACGGGAGGCGGCATAGAGGTTGTCGCCGGTATTGCCCTCAGTGGGCTCGCCCGCGCCACGCAGGTGGCTGTTCCAGGGGGCCGGGTTGCCCGTGCCGAAGATCAGCGTGTCGGTGCGTGCGTCATAGGACCCGCCGAGCCAGGTTGCCCCGCCGCCGGTCTTCCACATGTCGCCGGGCCAGGTGGCGTTCAGCGTGCCGGTCATGGTCGACGGCTCGCCGTTCAGCTCGCCCATGTGGCCTTCGATGACCGGACGCTTCCAGACCAGATCGCCGGTCTCTGCATCGCGGGCCTCGACGGCACCGACGATCCCGAACTCACCACCGGAATTGCCGGTGATCACCAGGCCGTTCACGATGAGCGGGGCCGCAGTGTAGGAGTAGCCCGCCTTGTAATCGGCGATCTTCTTGCGCCAGACCACATCACCGGTTTTTAGGTCGAGTGCCACGATACGCGCGTCGAGCGTGCCGAAGAAGAACTTGTCGCCATGGATCGCGCCACCGCGGTTGATCACGTCACAGCAGGGCAGGATGCCTTCGGGCAGACGGGCATCATACTGCCACAGTTCCTTGCCGGTTTTGACGTCGATCGCGTAGACCCGGCTGTAGGAGCCGGTGATATACATCACGCCATCATAGATCAGCGGCTGGGTTTCCTGACCGCGCTGCTTTTCGCCGCCGAGGCTGAAGGCCCAGGCCGGAACCAGGTTCTCGACATTTTCCTTGTTCAGGGTGTCGAGCGGAGAGTACCGCTGCAGGTCGCGCCCCATCCCGTTCGTCAGGATGCGACTGGTATCTGCCTGATCGTTGGCCAGGTCTTGTTCCGTGACGCCTTCTGCATAGGCCGCGCTGGTGGCGACGACTGCAGCTGTCACGGCGGCGATAAACCGGTTCATGCGGTTTTCCTCCATGGTGTTGCTGTCCCTAAGACTCCCGTTTTGCGGGAGCTCCTCTGGCATATGTGTCCCTCAGAATCCGGCGGTGGACCTATTGCACAATAGTCGTAAGCTGACTCAAAGACTTGTATTTATGGCCAAATCCCCTTTATTTGCGCGGTTCACAGGGGCGTGAGCGCGGCACGAAAGTCGCAGATATCCGACCGCGCGGGCGACGTATTCTGGGCCCAAGGAGGAGTGTTCATGCCGTTCAAGACCCCAGTCCCGATCCTGTTGACGCGCATTTGCCGGGCCGTTCTGGCCTGTGCGGGGGCCTGTTGCCTCGGGGGGATCATGGCGACCTCGGCCTCGGCCGACGTCGCGACCCGCGCCGTTTACCTCGAAGCGCAGGATGGCACGCGTCTCGCCATAGCCGATCTGCTGATCGAGGACGGCGCCTATGACTTGTCCCTGCGGGACGCGCCCTTCTCGGATCACTTCCTGTCCATGCGCCCGTTCAAATGCCTTGCCGGGGCAGAGAAGCATTGGTGCTACGTCCCGTATCCCTACGAGAACGCCCGCAACATCAGTACCGAGTTCACGGATCTGGAATACGACCTGCTGTTTTTGTGGAAAGGGGCAGGCGAATACGGGATCAACATGTGGAACGGCGTCTACTACAAGCTGGAGGCCGAGGGCGACCGGCTGGTGGGCGTCATGCATGAGATGGATATGGATATCCTCTCGGCTCCGCCCGAGGATGGCGATCTGCGCCCGGTGCGCGCTGCCGATCTGGAACCCGCAGAGCCGGACAGCCATTGGCTGCCGCGGCTGGTCATTGAATAGGCGCGGAGGGGAGGGGCAACCTTTGCGATCACCCCGCCCCCTTTGGGTCCGGCGCGGTTACTCGTCCAGCGCCTTGTTCATCTCTACATCCGAGATGCTTTCGAGATAGGCGAGGATGAAATCCTGCACCGTGCGATCCGTGATCCCCACATGGCGCATCTTGGTGCCCGGCATGAAACCCTGGTTGTCTTCCATCCAGGCGCGCAGGGCGGCCGGGGTCCAGACGATGCCCGAGGCCTCGAGCGCGATGGAATAATCGTAATCCTCGACCATGCCCGCAGCGCGGCCCACGATGTTCTGCAGCGTGGGGCCATAGCTTTCATGGTCGGAATCAGGCGCGTGGCAGCGGCGGCATTCGGAGTTGTACAGGGTCTCGCCCGCGGTCACCTTCACCGCGTCAAAGGTTTCTGCCGTGGCGGTCGGAGCATACAGGCTCAGACCAAGGGCTGCGGCGATCAGAATTCGGGTCATGTCGTCCTCCATTGAGTGCCTGCACGCTAGGCCAAGCGGGCGCTCGGGGACTTGAGCTAGGTCAACAGAGGCGCCCGCTTGCATGACGCTTTAGTCGTATTTGACGCGGCTCGCCCATAGGTAGAATATGCGACCATTGGGAGGGTTTCATGACCTGTATGTCACGTATTTTGACCGGCGCTGCGGCGCTGGTGATCTCGACCGTTGCCGCCTTTGCCGACATGCCGGTGCTGCGCGCGCAAGTGCTGAAATTCGGCACGGTGAACTGGGAACTCGACACGATCAAGCATCACGGGCTGGACACCGCGAACGGGTTCGACCTGCAGGTGACGGGCGTGGCCGGGGGCGCGGCGGCCAAGGTCGCCTTTCAGGGCGGGGCGACGGATGTGATCGTGTCCGACTGGCTCTGGGTCGCGCGGCAGCGGGCGGCGGGCAAGGATTACGTGTTCATCCCCTATTCCAAGGCCGTGGGCGGCGTCATGGTGCCCGAAGGCAGCCCGGCGCAATCCCTCGCGGATCTCAAGGGCGACAAGATCGGGATCGCGGGCGGGCCGCTCGACAAGAGCTGGCTGATCCTGCAGGCCTATGCCCAGCAGCAATACGGGTTCGACCTTGCCGCCGAGACCGAGCAGGTCTTTGGCGCGCCGCCGCTGATCTTCAAGACCGCCCTGCAGGGCGATCTCGGCGGGGCGATCAATTTCTGGCATTTCATGGCCAAGATGGGCGCTTCGGGGATGCGCCAGCTGGTCTCGGTGGGCGATGCCGCCGAGGCGCTGGGGCTGGACAGTGAAACACCACTTCTGGGCTACGTGGTCACGGGCGAGATGCTGGCGGAGCATCCCGAGCTTGTGGCGGGCCTGTCGGCGGCTTCGCGCAGCGCCAAGGACATGCTGGCCGGGAATGACGCGGAATGGGACCGTTTGCGCGGGCGCATGAATGCCAAGACCGATGCGCAGTTCGAGGCGCTCAAGGCCGGGTTCCGGGCGGGCATTCCCGCCGAGGGGCCCGTGGATGAAGAGGCCGCGGCCCGCATGCTCGCCCTGATGGTTGAGCTGGGCGGAGAGGATCTGCTGGGGGCGGCGACGGAGCTGCCCGAGGGTGTCTTTGTCAAGCCGGGAAGCTGAGCTGGTCCGGCTGCCCGTGGCGCGCGAGACCCAGGACCCCACGGGCGCGCCCCCGGCGCCCGGGACGGGCAAGCCGCTTGTTGCGCTGACCCTTGCGGAGATGCGCTATGATGACGGCACGCTGGTTCTGGGCGGGCTCGACCTGACCCTGCGCGCGGGCGAGACGCTGGCCATCACCGGGCCCTCCGGGGTCGGGAAATCCACCCTGCTACGCATTCTGGCCGGTCTCGAGACCCGCTATACCGGCACGCTGCAGATGCCCGACCGGGTGGCGATGGTGTTTCAGGAGCCGACCCTGCTGCCCTGGCGCTCGGCCCGGGACAACATCCGACTGGCCACGGGGCTCTCCAGTGCGGGCGCGCTGGACGCCTTGGCCGAGGTCGGTCTGGCCGATCACGCCAGCCAGTACCCGACCCAGATGTCCCTCGGCCAGCAGCGGCGCCTGTCCCTCGCGCGGGCCTTTGGCAGCGCGCCGGATGTGCTCCTGCTTGATGAGCCCTTCGTCTCGCTCGATCCCGAGCTGGCGGAGGAGATGATGGTGCTCTTTGCGCGGCTCCGCGCCGCCCGGGGGCTGGCCACGGTGCTCGTCACCCATGTGGAGGCGGAGGCCAAGATGCTGGCCTCGCGGATCGTCACCCTGTCGGGGAGCCCGGCCCGCCTGGGCGAAGAGCGTCAGAACAAGGGCGCGTATTTCCAGTTATCCGCATCCGGGGTGACCTCGTCCAAATCATAGCCCGCGCCCTGCAGGCGGCGCGCGGCCTCGACGCCTTCGGCGGCGGCGGCATCGACCATCTGTCGCCCCTTGATCGGGTCCTTCGCGATCCCGCGCCCGCGCAGCAGGTCGATCCCGTGGTTGAACTTGCCCACCGCATCCCCGGCCTCCGCCGCGCGGCGGTTCCACTCGGCGGCGGCATCGGGGTTTTCCTCGGCACCCAGGCCATTATCGTCGAGCTGGCTCATCCAGGTCATCGCGCCGGTATAGCCCGCCTCGGCGCAGGTCTCGAAGATTTGCCGCGCAGTGGCGTGATCGCCCGATTTCGTCAGCATGTAGCCCGAGGCGCACATCACCATGCCGGTCTCGCCCCGGTTGGCCTTGTCGAGCATGGAGCCCCAGGTCATCTCCTCGGGGTTCAGCGTGCCGCCCGGATCGTCCTCCGCCTCGTCCGCGAGGACCGGCAGGGCGAGCGCGGCGAGCAGGGCCGCAAGGGGGGCGCGCCAGCTCATCCCTTGCGCTTGATCATGCCGCGCGCCGGGTCATAACCCCAGAGCGCCAAGGCCATGAAGGCCACGGTCGCCAGCAGGGTCCAGCCCAGGGCGGCGAGGTTCAGACTGCCATAGAGCGCGAAGCGGATGAGCTCGACCCCATGGGTGAAGGGATTCACCGCGCATATGTCATGGAGGAGTTCCGAGCTCTCGGCCATTTTCCACAAGGGGTAGAGCGCGGAAGAGAGAAAGAACATCGGGAAGATCACGAAGTTCATGACCCCGGCGAAATTCTCCAGCTGCTTGATGAAACTGGACAGGGCCAGCCCCAGCGCGCCGAGCATGAGCCCCGCGATCAACAGGGCCGGAAAGGCCAGCAGATAGCCATGCCAGGGCATGTAGATGCCGAAGGCCGCCGCGATGGCGAGAAAGGCGTAGGCCTGCGCGATCGAGATCAGGGTGCCCCCGGTCAGCTTGCAAAACAGCAGCCACCAGCGCGGCAGGGGCGAGGTCAGCAGGAGCCGCATGGACCCCATCTCGCGGTCATAGACGAGGCTGAGCGAGGATTGCATGCCGTTGAAGAGCAGGATCATCCCGCAGAGCCCCGGGACGATATAGACCTCGTAGGCGATGTAGGTCTGGTAGGGCGGGATGATAGACAGGCCAAGGGCTGCGCGGAAGCCAGCGGCGAAAACCAGGAGCCAGACCAGGGGCCGGACCAGGGCCGCGATGAAGCGCTCGCGCTGCTGGATGAAGCGAAAGGCCTCGCGGGAGATGATGGCGCGCAGGGCGATGAGATAGGCATTCATGGCGCGGGCTCGGCCTGCGGGACCGCCTCCGGCGGGAGTATTTGGAGAACAATGAGGGGGGCGGTCATGCCTCGGCTCCGGTCAGGGCGAGGAAGTGGTCGGTCAGGCTGGCCTTGCCGCGGATGCGGGCCGTGGGTCCGTCGGCGCGGATCCTGCCCCGGTGCAGGATCAGGAGCTGGTCCGTATCGCGGATCTCGTCGGTCAGGTGGGTCGCCCAGAGCACCGTCAGGTTGCGCGCCGCGCAGAGGTCGTGGACATGGGCAGTGATGGCCGCGCGCGAGGCGGCGTCGAGCCCCACGGTCGGCTCATCGAGCAGAAGGACTGACGGGTCATGGATGAGGGCGCGAGCGATCTCGGTCCGGCGGCGGTGCCCGCCATTGAGGTTGCGCACGGTCTCGCGTCGCCGCTCGGTCATGTCCAGAAGGTCCAAGGCGGCATCGATCCGCCGTGCAGCCTCGGCCCCGGCCAGCCCGTGCAGGGCCGCGAAATAGCTCAGGTTGCGGTCCACGGAAAGCGACATGTCCAGCGTGGTCTGCTGGAACACCACGCCGATCTCGGCGAGCGCCGCACGCGGAGTCTCCCGCAGGGCGTGCCCGGCCACGGTGATCGCGCCCTCGGCACTGGTGAAGAGCCGCGTCAGCAGGCCGAACAGCGTGGATTTCCCCGCCCCGTTCGGCCCAAGCAAAGCGCAGAACGCGCCCTGGGGGATGTCAAAGCTGACCTCCGCAAGGGCGCGTTTGGAGCCGTAGGAAAAGCTCAGATCGCGGACGCTGAGGCCCGTCACGCGGTGTTACTCAATGGTGATGTCAATGCGCTGGGTCTCTCCTGTGGAGCCTGGGATGCGCAGGAAGTAATTGCCTGGCTTGATTGCCACGAAGCCTATTTCCATTTCGCCTGCGTCGTCAAACTCGATGGAGTTCACGCCGAGGGGGCGAATCTCCAGATCATTGACCACGATCTCGTCGATCCAGATGGCGCGGAAGAATTCCGAGCCTTCGAGGGCCAGCTCGGCAGAGCCGTCGCCTTCGATCTCGAACTCGTAATAGGTGCCCGAGGTCAGCACCCAGGGCGCCTCGGAGAGCGGGACGCCGGAGCTGAGCGTGATGGGGGGCAGATCGGCCTTGTTGGCCGAAGACAGGATGCCAGCGCGGCCCCATTCGTCACGCGGTGCGCCATCGGCGGCGGCAAGGCCGGGCAGGGCGAGCGCGAGGGCGGTGAGGGTCAGGGTTTTCATGGGTTCGGTCCTTTGGTGGAGGTCGTGGTCGCAACAGGTCTGGAGGGCAGGGTTATTCCGTGGGGCGCAGGGCTGCGCCCCAGGGGAAACGGCCCACCTTGATGGATTTGATTGCTTCGCGCTTGGCCACATCGATTACGGTGACATCGCCGGAGACGCCATTGGTGGTGAAGAGCAGGGATTTGTCCGGTGAGAAATCCATGTGCCAGACCCTGCGGCCCACGAGGATGTAATCCTCGACCTCGTAGGTTTCGGCATTGACCACGGCCACATGATTCGACGGCCCCAGCGCCACGAAGGCATGGGTGTCGCCCTCGGTGAATTCAAAGCCCACGGGCTGTACCCGGTCGGGGTGAATGCCGTCCACCTCGAAGCTGATCTTGGCGATCTCGGTCTGGTCGGCCACGTTGAAGATCGAGATCGTGCCGCCGATCTCGGCACTCACCCAGAGCTGTTCGCCGTCCTTGATGAACTCCGCATGGCGCGGGCGGCTGTCCACGAGGGTATTGGCGAAGAGCTCTTGGGTCTCGGTATCGATCCAATGGGCCATGTTGGTGGTCTCGGATGTGGTGATGGCGATCTTGCCATCGGGGGAGACGGCCATGCCCTCGGGCTCGATCCCGACATCGATCTGGGCGATCACGGTGCGGGTTTCTGTATCGACCACCGTGGTGATCGCGTCATCCTCGTTGGCGATATAAAGGTGCCGGTCGTTGGGGTGCAGCACGAACTGCTCGGGATCCTCGCCCGAGGGCAGATCATGGAGGATCTCGCCCGTGACCGGGTCCATCACCTGCACCGTGTCGCTGTCGGAGGCGCAGATATAGACGCGGGTAAAATCCTTGGAAAAGGTGATGCCGCGCGGGCGCTCGCCGGTCTCGAGTGTGCGGACAACCTCGAGCGTGGCGATGTCGATCACGCTGATCGTGTCATCCTTCTCGTTGGTCACCCAGATCTCGCCCGAGGCATGGGCGGCGGTGGAGGCGAGAAGGAAGGCGAGGGTGGTCAGGGTCGGTTTCATGGTCAGGCTCCGGCTCTGGTGGAGGGGGCAGAGGATATCTTCGCCCCCCAGTATCTGGGTGTGTCGTGGCTTGGGTCGGCCTCAGTTGAAGGCGGTGCAGGCGCTCTCGGGAGCGTCGAGGCCGAGCGTGTCGAGCTCGGTCCGCGGATGCAGGAACCCCTCAAGCGGGGCCTGCGCCACGAGCGCCCGGGGATGCACGATGGGGATCGGCTGGCGCAACTGCCCGTTCCACTGGCGAAAGGTCAGGGGGCGGCCCTTGAACCCGGCAAGTTCGAACGTGTCGCCGAGGATATAGGCGCGCAGGGTCGGCAGATCGGCGGCAGAGGTGCGTACCACCGCCTCGCCAAGGGACCGCATGGCGGCCCAGGCGGCGTAATCCACAGGGGCCATGTCGCGCTCGGCGGCCTCGGTGAAGCGCGATTGCAGCTGGGCCGCGCCCCATTGCTCGACAACCGGGGACCAGGTGCGGGGGCTGAGCCCCTCGGATCCCGCGACCGGGCGCGGCTCCCACGTGTTGTAAAGGATGTAGCGCCCGAAATCATTGACCTCGTCCGCGATCAACAGCGCGTCGTAATCGCCGAATTCCTGCGTGAAGAGCGGGACCTCTTGGGCGGCGTTGCGGCGCATATCCGCGTCAAAGGCCCAAGTCTTCTCGGCTTCGAGGTCCAGCCCGAATTTCGTCAGCGAGGTCCGCAGCGCCTCGGCATAGGCGACATCCACGGGGTAGGTGCCCGAGATCATCACCAAATCGGTCCAGCGCTTTTTGACCAACAGTTGGGCCAGCGCATCCGTGCGCATCGCGTCCGATGGCATCGTATGCAGCAGGTTGCCCCGGCATTCGGCATCGCGCAAAGCCATGTCCCCGGAGGCAACGTTGAAGATCAGTGCCTCGGCCGCCTCGGGCATATCGGCGATCGCCAGAAGATCCTCGGGGGCCGCATCCACCAGCAGATAAGGGGTCTCGGCAAGGGCCGCCCGCGCCGCCGAGAGCAGGTCGTCATCTTCGGCCACCTCGGTCACGGTCAGCATGTATTTATGCCCGAGAAACCGCCCGGTGGTGGTGTTGTCGTCCAGCCCGAGCGCGGCGCCGGCCAGCCCGAGATCCTCGGGCACAGGGTCCAGATTGGACAATGTGGGCGGCGGCGGGATGTCCTGGCGCAGGTAATGCACAGACAGCTCCACGGCACTCGCGGCGGTTGTCAGAATAGCAGTCGCACAAACGCTCAAGGCGAGTTGGTGCATGTGATCCTCCCGTTTGGAACCACGGTAGGCGGAGCGTCACCGGGTGTAAAATGCGACCAATGTCCAAGGCGTTCGGGGCCTATTTCCCGCCTTTGAGGGGGGCTGGCTGCGACCTCTTAAACCAAAGTCCAATTCTGCGAGCGCATCCTGTCGACTACAACGGCCTCGACATGAGAACACTGATGCGGGAGCCGAGGACCATGGACCTGACCAAGACCGCCCACCTTGTGGGGATCGCCCTTTTCACTGCCACGATGGCCGTTGCCCATGGCGACGTCGCCCCGCAGCCGGTCGATACCGATGCGCTGCCCGAAGTGGGCGAGGAGTGGCTGATCGAGAATCCCTACCGGGAGCTTGACCCGGCGCTCTGGAAAGCCGCGATCGACATCGGATCGTCCGGCTACAACCAGAACTGCGCGCGCTGCCACGGGCTGGGCGCTGTCTCTGGCGGGCTTGCGCCGGATCTGCGCTATCTCGAGGCCGAGGAATATGGCGACGAGTGGTATGTCGAGCGGTTCCAGTACGGCTACACCCAGAACGGCATCACCAAGATGCCCGCCTTCGGGGAGCTGCTGGGCCAGAAAGCCGCCTGGGCAATCCGTCTCTATATCGAGACCCGTCCCGGCGAGGGCGCGCTCGACGATCATCAGGCGCGGCTGAAAGAGATCCGCGACGAGTTGATGAGCGGCAGCGTGTCGGATGAAGCGGCCATGAAGGCCGAACTCGAGGCGATTGCCGCTGAGGTCTACACCGAGAGCGGCGCACCCCTCGCCGACAGCATCGCCTGGCGCGCGGCGGCCCAGCTGGCCGGTTCGCCCCAAAGCTACAAGACGGCGGCGGAAACCTTGACGGTGGGTCTGTCTGCTGCGCAATAATCAAGGCTCGTGATCTCCGGCGCGCGCAAAAGATCAAAAAAAGCGCGCCGGACCAACAGCATGGGAGGAAGAATGGTCCGCGTTTCCAACTGGATTTCGGCTGCCATCTTGTCAATGATCACCTTGAGCGCTCCGGCCCATGCGGACAGGTGCGCCGATTGGGTCCCACAGCCCAAGCCCCAGAATGCCAGCCGGGATATCGTCGGCCAGGATCTCGACACGATCCAGGAGCGTGGCTTCATCACCATCGCGGTCTATGACGACTTCCCGCCCTATTCGTGGAAAGACGGCGCGACCCCGCGCGGCATCGATGTGGAGATCGGCAAGCTGATCGCCGCGGATATCGGCGTCGATGCGCGGTTCAATTTCGTCACCGCGGGCGAGACCCTGGATGCGGATCTGCGCAACAATGTCTGGAAAGGGCCGATCGTCGGCGGGGCCGTGTCGAACATCATGATGCGGGTGCCCTATGACAGTGCCTATACCTGCCGTGTCGAGCAGGTCGTGTTCACCGGGCAGTATTACAAGGAAAGCATCGCCATCGCCTATGACGCGGCGAGCTATCCCGAGGAAAAGCCGGTTCCGGCCTATTTCCGCTTCGACACCGTCGCGGTCGAGAATGACTCGATTGCGGATTTCTACCTGTCGAGCCTCGCGGGCGGGCAGCTTTTGAACAACATCCGTCGCTTCCCCACCATGGAGGAAGCGATGGCCGCCCTCGCGGCGGGCGAGGTGAAGGCCGCCATGGGCCCCTTGGCCCAGCTCGAACATGGCCAGACGGAGACCATCGGTGTGCATCAGCCGCCCTTGCCCGGCTTCTCACGCGGGAGCTGGACCATCGGTCTGGGCGTGCATTTCGCCTATCGCCCGCTCGCGTATTGGGTGGATGATGCCATTCGCTATGCGCTGGATGACGGCCGGATCGAGACGATCTTTGCGGATTATGGATTGAATTTCAGCGCTCCGGAGCGCTGAGCCTACAACTTTGGTACGAGTAGTCGCATGCGAACGGCGTGTTAGGCTCCCGTAGAACGTGAAAGGACGACCCCGATGCACCTCACTGACTCGCGCGATATCGCTGCGGACCCGCAGACGGTCTGGACCTCGCTGCTCGATGCGGAGGTCCTCAAGGCCTGCGTGCCCGGCTGCCAAGAGATGCATGGCTCCCCCGAAGAGGGGTTCGAGGCCGTCGTCGTCCAAAAGGTCGGACCGGTGAAGGCCACCTTCAAGGGCGCGGTCGAGCTGCAGGACATGGTCGCCCCCGAAAGCGTCAAGATCGTCGGCGAAGGCAAGGGCGGCGCGGCTGGCTTTGCCAAGGGCGGGGCCAGTGTCCGGCTCGAGCCGATCGAGACCGGCACACGCTTGCATTACGATGTGGAGGCCAAGGTCGGCGGCAAGCTCGCCCAGCTCGGCAGCCGGATCATCGACGGATTTGCCAAGAAGATGGCGGATCAGTTCTTTGCCAAGTTCCAGGAAACCGTCGAGGGGCCCGCCCCCGAGGGTGAGGATCCGTCGCCCGAGGGTGGCGAAGGCGAAAAGAAGAAAGGGTGGCTCAAGAAGCTCGTCAGCTGAGCACTTGAACCGCTGTCAGACATCAGGATTCAGGGAGGATCTGTATGACATCTGTGACTATGACCGTGAACGGCAAGGCCCGCTCCGGTGACGTGGAGGGCCGCACGCTTCTGTCGTCGTTCCTGCGCGATGAGCTGAACCTCACGGGGACCCATGTGGGCTGCGACACCAGCCAGTGCGGGGCCTGCGTGGTTCATGTGAACGGCGAGGCGGTCAAGGCCTGCTCGATGCTGGCGGCCGAGGCCGATGGCGCCGAGGTCAAGACGATCGAGGGCATGGCCAATCCGGACGGCTCGCTCTCGGTGATCCAGGCAGCCTTCCAGGAACACCATGGTCTGCAATGCGGGTTCTGCACGCCGGGCATGGTGATGTCGGCGGCCGCACTGCTCAAGGACAACCCCAAGCCCTCCGAGGCCGAGATCCGCGAATATCTCGAAGGCAATATCTGCCGCTGCACCGGGTACCACAACATCGTCAAAGCGATCATGGCCGCCTCCGGTCAGGACGTCGCGCCGCCGATGGCTGCGGAATAAGGCCAGCACGCGATTGCTTGGGCGCGACCCCGCGCCCCGGATCCATAGACCAAGGTTTTTCCCAGGGAGGAATGCATGCCCAAAGACGGTGGCATTGGCGCCAGCTCAAAGCGCCGCGAAGACGTCCGGTTTCTGACCGGCCGTGGACGCTACACGGACGACATCAACCTGCACAACCAGACCTACGCTTATTTCCTGCGGTCGGAAGTGGCCCATGGCACGATCAACGGGATCGACACCTCTGCCGCTGAAGGCATGGACGGTGTGGTCAAGATCTTCACGGCCAAGGATTTCGAAGGCGTGGGCGGTGTGCCCTGCGGCTGGCAGGTCACCGACCTGCATGGCAACCCGATGAAAGAGCCCAAGCACCCGGTGCTGGCCGAAGGCAAGGTGCGCCATGTGGGCGATCCGATTGCCGTGGTCGTCGCCGAAAGCCTTGAAGAGGCCCGCGACGCCGCCGAGGCGATCGAGGTCGATATCGACGAGCTGCCGGCGGTCATGGACATGCCCTCGGCCATCGCCGAAGGCGCAACCAAGGTGCATGACGATCTCGATGACAACCTCTGCTACGAGTGGGGCTTTGTCGAAGAGAACCGTGCCGCGGTCGATGAGGCGATCAAGAACGCCCATCACGTCACCACGCTGGAGCTGACCAACAACCGTCTGGTCGCCAACCCGATGGAGCCCCGCGTCGCCGTGGGGGATTTCAACCCCGGGACCGAGGACTACACCCTCTACACCACCTCCCAGAACCCCCATGTGATCCGTCTTTTGATGGGCGCCTTCGTGCTGGGCATCCCCGAGCACAAGCTGCGCGTGGTGGCCCCGGATGTGGGCGGCGGGTTCGGCTCCAAGATCTATCACTATGCCGAAGAGGCCTTCGTGACCTTCGCGTCGGCGCAGATCCGGCGCCCGGTGAAATGGACCTCCTCGCGCTCCGAGGCCTTCGTGTCCGATGCCCATGGCCGCGATCACGTGACCAAGATCGAGCTGGCGCTGGACGAGAACAACAAGTTCACCGCCCTGCGCTGCGATACCTACGCCAATATGGGGGCGTATCTGTCGACCTTCGCGCCGTCCATCCCGACATGGCTGCACGGCACGCTGCTGGCGGGGAACTACACGACGCCGCTGATCTACACCAACGTCAAGGCCGTCTTCACGACGACGACGCCGGTGGATGCCTATCGCGGGGCCGGTCGCCCCGAGGCCACGTTCCAGCTGGAGCGTGTGGTGGACAAGGCCGCGCGGGAGCTGGGCGTCGACCCGGCCGAGCTGCGCCGGATCAACTTCATCAAGCCCGAACAGTTCCCCTATGACACGCCCGTGGCGGTCACCTATGACACCGGGAACTACCACGCGACCCTTGAAAAGGGGCTCGAGATGGCCGGCGTCGACACGTTCGAGGCCCGTCGCGAAGAGAGCGCCAAGAACGGCAAGCTGCGCGGTCTGGGCATCGCCCACTTCATCGAGGCTTGCGGGATCGCACCGTCGAACCTTGTGGGTCAGCTCGGCGCGCGCGCCGGTCTCTACGAGAGCGCGACGGTCCGGGTGAACGCCACCGGGTCCATCAGCGTGATGACCGGTTCGCACAGCCACGGGCAGGGGCATGAAACCGCCTTCCCGCAGGTTGTGGCCGAGATGCTCGGTATCGATGAGAACATGATCGAGATCGTCCATGGCGACACCGCCAACACGCCGATGGGCATGGGCACCTATGGCTCGCGCTCCATCGCGGTGGGCGGCTCGGCTATGGTCCGGGCGACCGAGAAGATCATCAACAAGGCCAAGAAGATCGCGGCCCATCTGCTCGAAGCCGCCGAAGGCGATATCGAGCTGAAGGACGGCGCCTTCTCGGTTGCGGGCACGGATAAATCCGTGGCCTGGGGCGATGTGACCCTCGCGGCCTATGTGCCGCATAACTACCCGCTCGAGGATATCGAACCCGGACTGGAGGAGACGGCGTTCTACGATCCGTCCAACTTCACCTACCCGTCGGGCGCGTATATCTGCGAGGTCGAGGTGGATGCAGAGACCGGCAAGGTCGAAGTGCTCGGCTTCACGGCAGCGGATGATTTCGGCAACGTCATCAATCCGATGATTGTCGAGGGTCAGGTCCATGGCGGCGTGGCGCAGGGCATCGGGCAGGCACTGCTCGAGAACTGCTCCTATGACGATGACGGGCAGCTCCTGTCGGGGTCCTACATGGATTACACCATGCCCCGTGCGGATGACGTCCCGATGTTCGAGGTCGACCATTCCTGCATCACGCCCTGCACCCATAATCC
The DNA here is from genome assembly GCF_049800775.1 of Dinoroseobacter sp. S375. Taxonomy (NCBI): domain Bacteria; kingdom Pseudomonadati; phylum Pseudomonadota; class Alphaproteobacteria; order Rhodobacterales; family Roseobacteraceae; genus Dinoroseobacter; species Dinoroseobacter sp. S375. Next base: position 226,727 of record NZ_JBNAFR010000002.1, read on the forward strand.
GCTCGGGGTGAAGGGCTGCGGTGAGGCCGGGGCCATCGGCTCCCCGCCGGCGGTGGTGAACGCGGTGATCGATGCCCTGCACCGGGCGGGCCACACCCATGTGACCCATATCGACATGCCGCTGACGCCGAGCCGCGTCTGGGCTGCGATCCACGACAAGTAAGCGACGGGTTCCGCCTCCGGGCGGAGCTCCCACAACTGGGAGAAAGAAATGCACAATTTCGACTTTGTGAAACCAAGCACCGTCGCGGATGCTGTCTCGGCCCTGTCCGGAGAAGAGGCACAGGCCCTGGGCGGTGGACAGACCTTGCTGCCGACGATGAAGCAGCGGCTCGCAGCGCCCGAGACCCTTGTCAGCCTGTCCGGCATCGACGAGATGAAGGGCGTGTGCAGCAATGATGCAGGCGAGATCTGCGTCGGCGGTGGCACGGTCCATGCGGTGGTCTCGAAGGAGACCGCGTCGAGCTATCCGGGCCTCTCGGCCCTGGCGGGCAAGATCGGCGATCCGGCGGTCCGCAATCGCGGCACCATCGGGGGCAGCCTGGCCAATAACGACCCGGCGGCTTGCTATCCGGCAGCCGCACTCGGCTCGGGCGCGACCATCGTCACCAATGCGCGCGAGATCGCGGCGGATGACTATTTCCAGGGGATGTTCACCACAGCCCTGGAGGAAGGTGAGATCATCACCGAGGTCCGCTTCCCGGTGCCGGAAAAGGCCGCCTGGCAGAAGTTCGTCCAGCCCGCCTCGCGCTTCAGCCTTGTGGGCGTCTATGTGGCGAAATTCGCCGATGGCGTCCGCGTTGCCGTGACCGGAGCGTCCGAGGAAGGTGTCTTCCGTTGGAGCGAAGCCGAAGCTGCCCTGAGCAGCAACTTCTCGGCCGATGCCCTCGCGGATCTGTCCGTCTCGGCGGATGGCATGATCAGTGACCTCCACGGTACGGGGGCCTATCGCGCCCATCTGGTCAAGGTTCTGACAGGACGCGCCGTCGCCGCCGCCTGAGCCTGAGCGCAAGAGACTGCAAAGCCCCGTCCGGTCCCCCGGGCGGGGCTTTTGCGTTCTGGCCCTTGTGACATGGGGTCTGTCCCGCGCCTGAGGGCTAGCCCAGGCCACGGGTCTTTCCTATGACAATGGGCAACTATGATTCGCGCGGCGGTTCGGGGCCGCGCCATGTGCGGGGGACGATGATGGGGCAAGTGCGAGGATGGGCCGGCGCGGTATGCGCAGCGGCGCTCTGTGTGGGGCCGGGCGTGGCCTCCGGGTTCGAGCTGGACCCCGCCTGGGAGCGGCATGTGACGGTATTCGGCGCGTCGATGACCGAGAACACCTCCTTCGAGATCCTGCGCTTCGAGGTCGATTGGGCCGACAGCTATCTGGTCGGTCTGGCCTTCGGTGCCGAGCGGCAGATCGGCGCGAGTCGGTTCAGCTGGGGGGTTGAAGGACAGATCGTGCGCCATTTCGGGCAGATGGACCATTGGGAGGTCAACCTGCCCGTGGTTCTGCGCTACACCCCGCCGAACCCCTGGATCGACAGTTTCGAGAGCTTTGCCTATGGGCTCGGGCTGTCCCACGCGACCGAAGTGCCAAGCGTCGAGGTTGAACGCACGGGCGAGTCCCAGCGGAACTTCTTCTATTGGAAGGCGGAGCTGGAGTTCAATTTGCCGAGCCCGGACACTGCGCTTCTGTTGGGGATGCACCATCGCTCGGACGGTTATGGCGTGTTTGATGCCGATAGCGGCTCGACGGCGTTGTCGGTTGGTTTCAAGCGGAGCTTCTGAGCGGCGTCACACCACTGGCGTGACGACCCGTCATGCCTGCCGGATACTACGCGCCCCTCAGACCTGCGGCCTGCCATGGCGCTGGCCTCCCTCTCCATCGGAGCGGGAGCCTCTACAAGGCAGTCAGCCCTGGATGGGGGTCCGGGCCAATTCCAGTTTATAAGAGCGTCCAGAGCCGCGGCCTTGCCGCCGCTGTCTTGGCTTCGCGGTCCTTGGGACCGGTCGGAGCATCGTCGCGATGCCTGACCGGTCGTGCCGATGCCGATGGCTCAAGCCGCCATATCGTCCCGGATCTTGTCGCCGATGATCTCGGCGGTGGCTGCCGAGAGGGTCCAGCCCAGATGCCCGTGACCGGTGTTGTAATAGACGCCCGGGCGTTTGCCCGCATCCACCAGCGGCACCATGTTCGGCATCATCGGGCGCAGCCCGGCCCAGGGCACCGCATGTTCGGTCTCCACATCCGGGAAGTTCCGCTCGACCCATTTCACTAGCGGGCGGACCCGGTCATCCCGGATATCCCAGTTATAGCCGTTGAACTCGGCCGTGCCCGCGATCCGAAAGCGGGTCTTGCCCAGACGGCTGGTCACGACCTTGGCCTCATCATCCAGAAGGCTGATCCACGGGGCTGCGGCCTGGCTGGTCTCGTCATCGAGGCTGACGGTGATCGAGTAGCCTTTGACCGGGTAGACATTGACCCGGTCGCCCAGCATCTGGCCGAACTTGCGGCTCGACACGCCCGCGCAGACCACAAGCCCGTCGAAGCGGTCCTCGGTCTGGGTGCCGTCATCGTCGGACCAGTGCACGATATGACCGCCTTCGACCATCCGGATCCCGGTAACGTCGGCGCGGAAGTGGAAATTCACCCCCTTCTTGCGGCAGGCGTCTGACAGGCCCCGGCTGTAGCGATGGATGTCCCCGGTCATGTCTGACGCGGTGTAATAGCCGCCGTAATAGTCCCCGACGATCGCAGGCTCGAGTGCCTTGATCTCGGACGGCGAGACGGCTTCACGCACCAGCCCGCCTTCCTCCAGAAGGGCGTTGACCGCAGTGGCGTGGTCATACTCGTATTTGGTGTTGTAGATATGGAGGATGCCGCGCTCTTCAGCGTCAAAGGTAAAGCCCTCGGCCTTGGCCGTCTCCTTGAGATGCTCGCGCGCGGCGATGGCCATCCGCACGGTGTCGATGGTGTTCTGCCGGTAGCCCGGGATGTTGGCCACGAACTCGGCCATCCAGGAATACTTGTGCCAGCTCGGCTTGGGGTTCACCAGCAGCGGCGCGCCCCGCTTGAACATCCATTTCATGCCCTTGAACACCGTGGACCAGCGGTTCCAGACCTCGGCATTGGAGGCAGACAGCTGCCCGCCATTGGCAAAGGACGTGTCCATGGCCGCGTAGCGGTTCTGGTCGAACACGGTCACCTCGAAGCCCCGGTTCATGAGAGCATAGGCGGTGGTGACACCGGTCACACCGGCTCCGATAACAGCGATTTTCTTCAACGGGATTCCCCCCAGACAGATCAAGACCCAGCGCGGATCCCCGCGCCACTCATCCCCTCTGTCCGCGAACCTGAGAGCTACGCGGCCCCCCCGAGGGCGGCCCGCTTTCTCCGTCGGTGGGACCGGATCAGACCGGCCCGCTTTCCAGATTGTCGGCTTTTGTGCAGTCCATTTGCCTGAGAGTTTCCGGGGGGTTGCTCCTTCGGCGCCAGCGCGGGGCTGATCTCTCCAACACAAAGCCATGTGCGACATGGGTCGATTAGGACGGCGCTTGATTCGGAGCAAGGGGAAGTTGCGCCTGCCGCCAAGGTTACGGATTTGTAAGACGGGCTGCAGCGCGCTGTGAGGCAGCTTGCCTAGATCGGAGGCACCACAAAAGCGGAGTGCCCCCATGCCCAGAAAAACTCTCTTGCGCGTTGCAGGCCTGATCGCCGTCCATATCGCCCTCGTGGCCCCCTTCGTGCCGCTGTCCGGCATCCTGCCCGCCGGGCTCGGGGCGCTGTCCATGACCGCCATGGCCGCAAGCCTTGTTCTGGCGGCGCGCTGGCGTCTGGTGGATCGGCTGACGGGGGGGCCGGACAAGTCCTATGGCGCCCATCGCTGGCTGGGGATCTGCGCGCTGGGCGGCGCGCTGGGCCATTGGGCCTTGGCGGATTTCTCGGGGCCCGGGCTCGTGCCGTTTCTCGCCGACGGGGGCGAGGGGGCAGGAACGATTGCGGCGACGGGGCTGATCGTCATGACGGCCGCCGCCATGGTGCGGGCGATCCCCTATCATTTGTGGAAAGCGAGCCACATGGTGATGGGGCCGATCTTCGTGCTGGGGGCGTTCCATACGCTCTTTGTGGCGAGCCCGTTGTCGCTTGGCACGCTGCCCTGGGCGGTGATGGCGCTGGCTTCGGTGCTGGGCTGCCTGGCCTGGGCACAGACCCTGTGGCGCAAGGCCACGCCGTCCCGTCTGGTGCGGGTCGCGTCGGTTGAGCGTTTCGAGGGCGGGGTCGATGTGACCCTGCGGGCCGAAGCGCCGCTGCCGCGATTTCGGCCCGGTCAATTCTCGACCCTGGCCTGGAACGAGGCGCGGGCCGAGGCGCATCCCTTCACCATCGCTGGCGGTACCGAGACCGAGCGGCGGTTTGTGATCCGGGCCGCGGGGGACTGGACCGACGCCTTCATGCGCGATGTGACCGAGGGAGATCAGATGCGCCTCGGGCGCGGGGTGGGGCGCTTCCTGCCGCAAACCGGGCGCGCGCGGTCCGAGCAGGTCTGGGTTGCGGGCGGCGTGGGCATCACGCCCTTCCTCGCCGCGCTGGAAAAGATGGAGCCCGATCAGGGCCCGCGCGTGACCCTGCTCTACTACATCCGGTCCCGGGAAAGCGCGGGGGTGTTGTGTGATGTGGAACGTCGGGTCCTGCAATTGCCTCAGGTTCACCTGCATGCGATCTGTGATGCGGATGTCGCGGGGCTGAACCCGGACCGTCTGGCCGATATTCTGCGCGAGACCGGGGATGGGACGCAGGTCTATCTCTGCGGGCCAGAGGGGCTCAAGAACATGATCGTGGCCACATGGGCGGCCGTCGGGAAGTCCGGGCGGATCCATAGCGAGCGCTTCGATTTCCGCGGGGCCTATGGGCTGTCCGAGCTGATCTATCTCGGCAAGCCCATGGTCACTGCGGCGAGCGACCTGATCGCGCGACAACGCACGCGCCTCGCCGGATCCTGACAGGGCTGGCCTTGTCCGGGGGGCGGTGGAGGCTACGCGGCGCCCAATGCGCGGATATCCTCCAGATCCACATCGCGCCCGAGAAGCCGCTTATAGGCGATGAGCTGTGCTGCGGGCATGACCGCGACCTCGCAGCCCAGCACGCAACGGATCACTGACCGGTCGAACGCGATTACCTGCCGCACCCAGGTTCCAGTGGCGCGGTCCAGGATCCGGGTGCGCTCCGCCGCGCCGATCTCGATCTTCTGGCGGCCATGGAGAAGCTTGAGATAGCTCAGATCCCATGGCCCCTCGACCACCTTCTCGGGGCCCCATGTCACCTGCGGCCGGATCGCATCCAGAAATCCGGGCCAGCGCGGGTGGTCGAAGGGCATGTAGAGGTCGATGTCATGGAGAGGGCGCGTACCCCATGGGCAATCGCCGCAGGGCCGCCCACGATCTGATAGGGCAGGGCGTGATGCTGCGCCGTCCCGGTGATCCATCGGAGTGCGGCGCTCTGCTCGTCCGGGCTGGGCATGGCCAAAAACTCCTGCGCGGGGGGGGGGGCGGGGCGTCGGGACAGCCTCTGTCCCGCGCCGGGGCATGTCAATGCAGCCAGCCGGGCGCAAATGAAAACCGCCCCGCCAGAGCACTGGCAGGGCGGGGGTCTTTCTTTGACGGGCGCTGGGCCCGAAGGGCCGGATCAGGCGGCGACGAGGCCCATGGACTCGAGCTTCAGCAGCACCTGCTGAGCGCAGTAATCGACCTCGGTGCCTTCAGTGTCGAGCACCAGCTCGGCGGATGTGGGCGCCTCATAGGGGTCGGAGATCCCGGTGAATTCCTTGATCTTGCCTTCGCGCGCCAGCTTGTAGAGGCCCTTGCGGTCCCGGCGCTCGCATTCCTCGAGGCTGGTGGCCACGTGGACTTCGACGAAGGCGCCGTAAGCTTCGATCATCTCGCGCACGGCCCGGCGGGTCGCGGTATAGGGCGCGATGGGCGCGCAGATCGCGATGCCGCCATTCTTGGTGATCTCGGAGGCCACATAGCCGATCCGGCGGATGTTGATGTCGCGATGCTCTTTCGAGAAGCCCAGCTCGGACGAGAGGTGTTTGCGCACCACGTCGCCGTCGAGCAGGGTGACCGGACGGCCGCCCATCTCCATCAGCTTGACCATCAGGGCGTTGGCCACTGTGGATTTGCCCGAACCCGACAGGCCGGTCAGGAAGACGGTGAAACCCTGCTGGGCGCGCGGCGGCTTGGTCTTGCGCAGCTCGGCGACCACTTCGGGGAAGGAGAACCATTCGGGGATCTCGAGCCCTTCGGCCAGACGACGGCGCAGCTCGGTGCCCGAGATGTTCAGGATGGTGACGTCATCCTTGTCCTTGATCTCGTCCATGGGCTCGTACTGCGCGCGTTCCTGCACCCAGACCATGTGTTTGAAATCGACCATCTCGATGCCCATTTCCTCCTGATGCTCGCGGAAGAGGTCCTGCGCATCATAGGGGCCGTAGAAGTCGTCACCGGCGGAGTTCTTGCCGGGGCCGGCGTGGTCACGCCCGACGATGAAATGGGTGCAGCCGTGATTGGCACGGATCAGCCCGTGCCAGACCGCCTCGCGCGGGCCTGCCATGCGCATGGCGAGGTTCAGCAGGCTCATGGACGTGGTGGAGGCCGGGTATTTGTCGAGCACCGCCTCGTAGCAGCGGACGCGGGTGAAGTGGTCCACATCGCCCGGCTTGGTCATCCCCACGATCGGGTGGATCAGCAGGTTGGCCTGGGATTCCTTGGCCGCGCGGAAGGTCAGTTCCTGATGCGCGCGGTGCAGCGGGTTGCGGGTCTGGAAGGCGACAACCTTGCGCCAGCCGAGCTTGCGGAAATAGGCGCGCAGCTCGTTCGGCGTGTCGCGGCGGGCGCGGAAATCGTAGTGGATCGGCTGCTGGATGCCGGTGATGGCGCCGCCCAGATAGACCGGACCGGCCACGTGGTGCAGGTAGTTCACCGCCGGGTGCGCCAGATCATCGGCCCCGAAGACCATCTCGGCTTCGCGGGTCTTGTTGGGGATGTACTTGTCAGACACCGACAGGATGGCGAGGATCACGCCTTCCTGGTCGCGCAGGGCGATGTCCTGGCCCTCTTCGATGCTGTCGGCAAAATCCTGGCTGATATCCAGGGTGATCGGCATGGGCCAGAGGGCGCCATCGGCCAGGCGCATGTTCTCGACCACGCCTTCGTAATCGGCTTTGCCCATGAAGCCCTTGAGCGGGTTGAACCCGCCATTCATCAGCAGCTCGAGGTCGCAGATCTGGCGCGGGGTCAGGTCCCAGGAGGGAAGCGATGCGGCCTCGACCTTGAGCTTCTGGGCGCTGTCGGCGGAAACATAAAGCTCCGGAATGGGGGCAAGGTTGTTTTGCATCAGAGTGCTCCTGACATTTTGGGGAATGGGGTAGGCGGCCGAACCGGTCAGTTCGGCATGAAGGGCGGCGTATTCCGAAAACTTACGCGCGAGGAAACGGTCGGTGAGGCGGGCCTTTTCGGCCGCGCCCTGGGCGGTGAGCCCATAGGCGAAGCGTTTGCGCCGGTCGCTGTCATTGCGGTCGCTGACCTCGATCAGCCCGGCTTCGGTGGCGGCGCGCAGCTGGGCGTTGAGCCGACCCAGCGAGACCCCGATGGCCGCGGCTATGGCGCGCTGGGATTCGTCCGGCGCGAGATCGAGCTGGCGCAGCAGACGAAAGCGCAGGTCTTCGTCATTGTCAGCCGAGATCGGGGCAGGGTGGAGGGACATGGGGCGGCGCGACTCAATGTTTGTTCACGCGTGAACGCTTCGCACGATTTTGCACGCGCAGCAAATCCCATAAATGTCGCAGAGTTTAAGTATCGGGATCTGGGTCCGTGCGGCCACACCTCTGTGATCCTTGGTCCAGGACCGCGCCAAAGGGCGCGGTGGGCGAGGTGCAGAGGCGCGCGCGAACAGGTTTGGCGGATCGCTTGCCGTCTCGCGGGTCCGCCCTGTGCGTGTCGCACGGGGCCACGGTGTTCGGTGGCGCGGATCAATAGATCCGCGTCTGTCGCGCCGCTCTACTCGGCGGCGACCGAGTCCGCGCCTTCCTGCGCGGCGAGGAAGCGCTCGGCCTCCAGGGCGGCCATGCACCCCATCCCGGCGCTGGTCACGGCCTGACGATACTCGTGATCCGTCAGGTCCCCGGCCGCGAACACCCCCGGGATCGAAGTTTCCGTGCTGTCAGGCTTGGTAACCACATAGCCGCCCATATGGGTATCAAGCTGATCGATCACCAGCTCGGATGCTGGCGCATGGCCGATCGCCACGAAGAACCCGGCGCAGGGCACGGTGCGGCTCTCGCCGCTGGTCGCATGCTTGATCACTACGCCCTCGACGCCGCGCGGGTTGTCCGCCCCGACCACCTCTTCGACCGTGTGGTCCCAGATCACCTCGATCTTGGGGTTCTTGAACAGCCGGTCCTGCAGGATCTTTTCGGCGCGCAGGCTGTCCCGGCGATGCACCAGCGTAACCTTCGAGGCGAAATTCGTCAGGAACAGGGCCTCTTCCACGGCGGTGTTGCCGCCACCGATCACCACGACCTCCTTGCCGCGATAGAAGAACCCGTCGCAGGTCGCGCAGGCCGAAACCCCGAAGCCCTTGAAATGCTCTTCTGACGGCAGCCCGAGCCACTTGGCCTGCGCCCCGGTCGCGAGGATCAGGGCGTCCGCCTTGAACACCGTGCCGCTATCAGCATAGGCGGTGAAAGGGCGTGCGGACAGATCAAGCCGGTTGATATGGTCCGAGACGATCTCGGTCCCCATGGCGCGGGCATGCTCTTCCATCCGCACCATCAGGTCGGGACCCATCACCATGCTGTCGCCCGGCCAGTTCTCGACCTCGGTGGTGATGGTCAGCTGACCGCCCGGCTGGATCCCCTGAACCAGCACGGGGTCCAGCATCGCGCGGCTGGCATAAACGGCGGCGGTGTACCCGGCAGGTCCGGACCCGATGATGAGGACCTTCAGGTTGCGGATGTTCTCGGTCGACATGGGGCAGCTTCCTCGGCAAATGATCCATGGCATATAAAACCCCGACGCCGCGAGGGGAAGGGGGCCGATACAGACCGGACCGGACATAAATTTATTGCTCAACGGTGAAATATTATTGCGCAGCCAGAGCGTGTCACGTAAGAAACCCCTATGGGAAGGGGCTGCTATGCATGCATCTAAATTAGATCCGATTGATCGCAAGATCCTGGCGGAGCTTCAGGCCGATGGTCGCATGACCAATGTGGAGCTGGCCAAGCGGGTCGGCATCTCGGCACCACCCTGTCTGCGCAGGGTCCGCGCGCTGGAGGATGCGGGCTTTATCCGTGGCTACCATGCGGACGTGGACAGTCGCGCGCTGGGCTTTGAGGTGCAGGTCTTTGCCATGGTTGGGCTGAACAGCCAGGCCGAATCGGATCTGAGCGCCTTCGAGGCGCGCTGCCGCGAATGGCCGCTGGTCCGCGAATGCCACATGCTCAATGGTGAGATCGATTTCATCCTGAAATGCGTGGCGCCGGACCTGTCCTCGTTCCAAAGCTTCCTCACCGGGCAACTCACCGCTGCCGAGAACGTGGCCAGCGTCAAAACTTCGCTGGTGATCCGCGGGGCGAAGGACGAGCCGGGTGTCCCCTTCGACGTCATGGAAGAACGTCTGAGCCGCACCGCCTGAGCGGACGCCGCAGCGCCCGCCCGGCGTCTTCAATTCCCGAGCCGCGCCTTGCGGAAAGGCGAAGAGGTCACGAACCGCTCTCCCGGTGCAGCCGTGAGCCCACCCGGCATCAGCTTTGAAAACGCCGTCGTCACCAGCCCGCTTTGCCGCGAGAGAAAAGCGTCAGTGTCCAGTGTCCGCACGGGCAGACCATTGGCCGAGACCCAGCCCGGCGCCTCGCAGGCGATCTGGAACAGACGCACCGGGGTCGGCGGCACGAGCGCCGTGATCATGTCATCATTCGGATAGCTGTCCAGCGGGCGCGAGCTCTCGGTGAAGGGGTCGAGCAGGATCTCTGCCCCGGCCCCCAGGATCACATCGCTGAGCGGGCGGGCAAAGCCGAAACGCTCGGGCTGCACCCGGCGCAGCCAGGGCGCGTCCAGGGCGTCCGGGCGCAGGGTCACCTCGCCAATCCATGTGATGGTCATCGGGTTGCCGTCGGCCCCGGTCACCTCGTCCTCAAGCGCAAGATCCTCGATGGAGACTGTGCCATCTGGCACGCGGATCTGTGCGCCCTGGGCAAAGATCCCGAAGGCCGGCAGAAGGCGCAGGGTGATCTCGGCATTGCGTGCGCAAAGGCTCCGCTCCCCCATATGGATGCAGCGGCTGGAAAACTTTGCCAGAATTGGCAATTGGGTGGTCGACGACGTTGGCGTGTCCGACCCAACATGGGCGGACGGAAAACGAACAGGAGCCATACTCGTTACTCTCGGGTTGCTGTACGGCCCCCACCGCTATCAGCCCCTCGACGCTCGTCCGTTTGAGTAAAATTGTCAAAGAATTTAAGTCGTAAACCTTAACATCCCGCCCGCATCGGGGCGGGGGCCAGGGTCATCCGACCCGGCGCACAAGCTCCTCAACTGGCTCATTGGGCATCGCACGCAGGGACGCCGGGCGGCGGGTGCCGCGGGCATAGGGCATGGGCGGGATTTCGTCCTCGGTGGCGCGGATCATCGCGATCAGCCAGCGTGGTGTCTTGGTCATCATGGGTGTCCCTCCGGACTTGTCACTCGTTTCCCAGCCAATACCCCGCATTGCGGCTGATTGTTCACACGGTCGCCGGGGAATGAGGCGCTTTCTGGGCCGATTTCGGACATTTTGAGTCAAATTGTTCGGATGGGGCCGTGCGGGCGCTCGGCGGAAACACCTGTTTTTCCGAGGGAAATCGCGAAAATCGCGGCGGATTTGCAACGCTGCGCCCGGCGGATGGGGCAGAAATGTGGCGGCAATGTGGTCTAGAGCCGGATGGTCGCGATCAGGCGGCCGTAATCGGCTTCGGACTGGTGCACGCTACGCCGATAGGAAAAGAACCGGCCCGGATCCGAATAGGTGCAATGACCGGTCCATTCCGCGTGGGCGATTCCGGCGGCCCGCAGGCGGGTCAGCCCGTAGGAGATCAGGTCGAACTGATACTTATTGCCGAAGCCATTGATAAAGAAGCGGCCATTCTCCGGGTCGTCCTCCAGAAACCGTTCCAGAAATTCCGGGCCGACCTCATAGGCGGTCTGCGAGATCGAGGGGCCGATCACGGCAGCAATCCTGTCGCGCGTTGCCCCGGCCACCACCATCTCGTCAATCGTCGCCTCGAGCACCCCGTCCAGTGCCCCGCGCCAGCCTGCATGGGCGGCGGCAATCACACCGGCCTCGGCATCGGCAAAGAGGACCGGCTGGCAATCGGCGGTCAGGATCCCGAGGGCAAGCCCCGGCACCGTCGTGACCATGGCGTCCGCCTTGGGTTTGGGCCCGTCGCCCATGGGCCCGTCCAGGCGGACCACATCCGGGGAATGGACCTGATGCACCGTGGCGAGTTGCGGCAGGGCCACCTCCATCGCCGCGGCGACGCGGGCGCGGTTCATCTCCACCGCCTCGGACTGGTCCGACGAGCCCGGTCCGCAATTGAGCCCTTCGAATACCCCGGAGGAGGCTCCGCCCTTGCGGGTGAAGAAGCCGTGGGTCACCGACAGGGCCGGCGAAGTCAGGATGTCGAGCGTCATGGATCGGCTCCGGTCGAGAGATCAGGGGCGCATCCCGGCGAGGGGCGGCGCGTCCTTGGGACTCACGCCGAGCACTTTGAACAGGGTTCCCATTTCATCCGGGTGGGTCAAGCGCCGATGTGCGGCGATGTGGCTGTCCAGAGCCGCACCGCTCAGGCGCGTGGCCAAGGCCTGTGCCCGTGCCGTGATGCCGAGCTGTTCGAGAAAGACCCCCTGCGGTGTCAGGGGGGCGGGATGCGCACCCGCCTCGGCGGCGGCCTGTGCCAGCGGCTCGAAATCCACATGGGCCGTCAGGTCCGCCTCACCCGGATGGGCGAGCACCGGGTCAGGCGCATGCGCGCGCACTGCCTGCAATGTGTCGCCCAGACTGTGCCAGCCGCCGTAATCGATGAGGTAGGCTGCACCGCCATGGGTGGCGATGCGCCGGGCTATCTCGGTCATGATCGGGCGCGCCGGGGCGCAGGTCTCAACGAGATCGCCCGGGGTCGTGTCGCCACGCCGATGATCCAGCTCGGGGCGCGGGTCCGACGGGCCAAGCCCGAGGGACAGCGCGCCGTCGCTCACCCCGACCATGCGTTCGGCCCAGCCCTCCTCCGTGCGCTGGAACTGGCGGATCGGGAGCGCATCGAAGAACTCGTTTCCCACCAAAAACAGTGGCGCTTCGGGCAGGTCGGCCACCGTGTCATGCCACTGGGCACCGGGCACGGCCTCGGCCTGCACGCGGCGCAGGGCCGGGCTGGCCTCCACCAGATGCGGGTGCAGACGCGGGCCACCGGGGATCTGACCAAAGACCCGCAGGATATCGGCCATCAGCGTGCCCCGCCCCGGACCGATCTCGGCAAGGCAGGCCTCGGCGGGGGCTCCCTGATCCATCCAGGCCTGTGCGAGGGCAAGGCCCAGCATCTCGCCGAACATCTGGCTGATCTCCGGGGCCGTGGTGAAATCGCCCTCCCGCCCGAACGGGGGCCGGGTGGTGTAATAACCATGCGCGGGATGGAGCAGGCACTCCGCCATGTACTCGGCCACGGTAATCGGGCCGGTCGCCGCGATCCGCGCGATCAGAAGCTCGGCCAGGGGCGTCATGCAGGGGCCGCCGGGCGCAGGTGCGCGCGCGCAATCAGCGCAATCCCCAGCGCGATCATCGGCAGGCTGAGGATCTGTCCCATGGTCAGCCCCCACTCGCCCAGTTGCAGGGCATAGCCCACCGGGTTGCCTGCGCTGACAAACTGCGCGTCGGGCTGGCGCACCAGTTCGACTATAAACCGCGCCGCGCCATAGCCAGCAAGGAAGGTGCCAAAGATCGTGCCGGTGCGGGCCAGCGCCCCGCGCCGCAGCAGGACCCAGAGGACGAGCCCCAGCAGCAGTCCTTCGAGCCCGGCTTCATAAAGCTGGGACGGGTGACGGGCGCAGAGCTCGCCCATGGGCTGGCCGCAATCCTGCGCACTCAGCCCGGGAAAGATCACGCCCCAGGGCGCGTCGGTCGGGCGGCCCCAAAGCTCGGCATTCACGAAATTCGACATCCGCCCGAGGAACAGCCCCGGAGGCGTGGCCAGCGCCAGCGCGTCCGCCGTGCGCAGGGGCGGCACTCCCTCGCGCCAGCAAAACAGCGCGACGGCGAGAACCACCCCGACCAGACCGCCATGGAAGGCCATGCCGCCCTGCCAGACCATCAGGATCTCGGCCGGGTTTCGCAGGTAGTAATCGGGCTGGTAGAACAGGACAAAGCCGAGCCGCCCGCCGAGGATCACCCCCAGCACCACCCAGGTCAGCAATGCCTCGACCTGGGGCGGGGTCATGGGGGCGGGCTTGGCCCCCCACAGGGCGGGCCGCTGCACGAGCCGCGTGACGATCCACCATCCCAGCCCGAGCCCCACGATATAGGCCAGTGCATACCAGCGCAGGGCGAAGGTGAAGGTCCCGATCTCGATGCTGAAGAGTTCAGGCGACAGGGGCGGGAAGGGAATGGCGAAGGGCATGGCGGGCTCCGGCGTCTGGGGCGATCTGTCCGGGCTGACCGCGCGGATGTCAACCTTGAGCTTTGGCAGGGGCGGGGCCATATACATCTCAACACGGTAGATGACGGAGCGCCCCATGCAGACGCGAAACAAACTGTTCGACGATATCGGCCAACTGATGACCAACGCCATGGGCGTGGCCCAGGGCGCCAAGGACGAGGCCGAAACCGCGATGAAGGGCGTGATGGACCGCTGGCTCGCGGATCGCGACTTCGTCACCCGCGAGGAATTCGACGCGGTGCGCACCATGGCCCAGAAGGCCCGCGAGGAGAACGAAGCGCTCAAGGCCCGGATCGAGGCGCTTGAAGCCAAGGGCTGAGGCCTGAACGACCGCTTGGGCCGGGAGATCTCCGGCCTGCGCGCCCACTGCCTGAAATTTGGGCATTAACCTCTGAGTCGCTCAGGTGGGTCCAATTTGGGGGGCTGAGGCTTCAAAATCAGGGGGCTGCGCGGGTGCCTTTGGCACGGCAGGCCCCGGGTTTCTTAAGACTTTCCCGAATTCTGTGGATAACTCCGGCGCAAACCGCCGCGCGACGCCGCGCTGTGAAAATACGTCTTTACAGGACGCCCCAAAGCCGGACACCATATCTTGTAAGACGCGGGCCGCCGCGGTCCGGGTCTTGTAATGACACCCAGCCTATAGTGGGGGTTCCCCTCGCGACCGGCAAACAAACGGGGCCGCGCATGTCACTCATCGAGCAGCATTACGAAACCGACGATCTGCATCCGATCGACATTGTCGAGACAATTGCCGAGCATAACGACTGGGATTTCGACCGGATCGCCGAGGATCAGATCGCCATGGCCGTCGAGGGCCAGTGGCGGACCTATTCGGCGACCCTGGCCTGGTCGGCCTATGACGAGACGCTGCGGCTGGTGATGACCTTTGACATGGAGCCGCCCGAACACCGGGTGGCCGCGCTCCATGAAGTGTTGAACGCCGTGAATGACCAATGCTGGACCGGCGCCTTCACCCATTGGGCCAAGCAGCAGCTCATGGTCTATCGCTATGGCCTCGTCTTGACCGGCGGCGCGATTGCGGGGCCGGAACAGATCGACCGGATGATGACCACGGCCTTCCTGAACTGTGAGCGGTTCTACCCGGCGTTTCAGCTGGCGACATGGGGCGAGCAGGACCCGCAGGCGGCGATCGACGTGGCCATTGCAGAGGCGTACGGGCGCGCCTAACCTGCCCCCGTTGGACGCGGGGAGAACACATGAGTTTGGACGATGTAGGCCGCCGGGGGTTGTTCCTTCTGGGATGCGGAAAGATGGGCTCGGCCATGTTGCAGGGCTGGCTGGCGCAGGGGATTGCCCCGGCATCGGTCTGGGTGATGGACCCCAAGCCGTCAGACTGGCTGACGGGGCTGGCCGCCGAGGGGCTGCACCTGAACGAAGGTGTGCCCGGTGCGCCCGCCATCGCCCTTCTGGCGGTCAAGCCGCAGATGATGGGCGACGCGCTGGGGCCGGTGACGGCGCTGGGCGGAGGCGAGACGCTGATCCTGTCCATCGCGGCAGGCACCCCGATCCGGTATTTCGAAGAGGCGTTCGGGGCGAGCACGCCGATCATCCGCGCCATGCCCAACACGCCCGCAGCGATTGGCAAGGGGATCACGGCGATCACCGGAAATGGGGCCGCGGGCGAGGCCCATCTGGCCCTGGCCGAAGCTCTGCTGGCCGCAATCGGCCAGACCGTGCGGCTTGAGGGCGAGCATCAGATGGATGCGGTCACGGCGGTGTCAGGCTCGGGTCCGGCCTATGTTTTCCACCTGATTGAGACGATGGCCGTCGCGGGCGAGGCCGAGGGGTTGCCCCGGGCGCTCGCCCTGCATCTGGCCAAGGCCACGGTCGCGGGCGCGGGGGCGCTGGCGGAGGCCGCCAGCGCGGACCCGTCCCAATTGCGGGTGAACGTCACCAGTCCGGCGGGCACGACCGCGGCGGCGCTGGAGGTTCTCATGGATGAGACCGATGGGTTCCCGCCGCTGTTGCGGCGGGCGGTGGCAGCCGCGGCCCAACGGGGTCGCGAGCTGGCGGAGTAGCGCCATGGCGGAGATCACGTTTGACGACTTCCTGAAGCTCGATATCCGTGTGGGCGAGATCGTTCAGGCCGAGCCCTATCCGGAAGCGCGCAAGCCCGCGATCAAGCTCTGGGTCGATTTCGGCGACCCGCTGGGCGTCAAGAAGAGCTCGGCCCAGATCACCCGGCATTACACGCCGGACGCGTTGGTCGGGCGACAGGTGATGGCGGTGGTGAACTTTCCACCGCGCCAGATCGGAAAATTCATGTCCGAGATCCTCGTGCTGGGGGTGCCGGACACGGAGGGGGAGGTGGTGCTTTTGGCGCCGGACCTCAAGGTTCCGCTGGGGGGGCGGCTATATTGATGAAACTTCTGATTTCCCGGCCCTTGCCGGAGGCTGTGCTGGCCAAAGCCGGCGCCACGTTCGACACGACGGTCCGCTCCGAGACGACGCCGATGGATGCGGGCGAGCTGCGCGCGGCCCTGCGCGACTATGATCTGGTCCTGCCGACCCTCGGGGATCTCTTCTCGGCCGAGGTCTTCGCCGATGTTCCTGCGCCGCGCGCCAAGTTGCTGGCGAATTTCGGGGTGGGCTACAATCATATCGATGCCGCTGCGGCCAAGGCCGCCGGGATCGCGGTGACCAACACCCCCGGCGCGGTGACGGATGCCACGGCAGACACGGCGATGACCCTGATCCTGATGGCGGCGCGCCGCGCGGGCGAGGGCGAGCGCCTTGTGCGCGCCGGAGCGTGGGAGGGCTGGCACCCGACCCAGATGCTGGGCCTGCATGTCACGGGCAAGACGCTGGGGGTGATCGGCATGGGCCGGATCGGCCAGGCCATCGCGGCGCGGTGCCACCATGGGTTCGGCATGGATGTGGTGTTCCAGAACCGCTCTCCCAAGACGCTGGACCTGCCCGCGACCCAGTTGGGCTCGATCCCCGAGGTGATGGCGGCGGCGGATGTGGTTGTGGTCGCGGTTCCCGGCGGGGCCGAGACAAAGCACCTGATCGGGGCGGAGGCGTTCGCGGCCATGCGCCCCCACGGGGTCTTCGTGAACATCGCCCGGGGCGATGTGGTGGATGAAGCCGCCCTGATCGCCGCGCTCGAAGCCGGGCAGATGGGGGCAGCGGGGCTCGATGTTTACGAGTTCGAGCCCAAGGTCCCCGAGGCCCTGCGCGCCCGGGAGGATGTCGTCCTGCTGCCGCATCTGGGCACCGCGGCGCTCGAAGTGCGCGAGGCGATGGGGTTCATGGCGCTCGACAATGTCATTGCCTGCGCCGAGGGGACGCCCTTGCCCAACCCGGTCTGAACGGGCGCGCCGGGCGCGACACCCGGCGACCGTCAGGCAGGGCGAACCCTGCGCCCGAAATGAAAACTTTCTTTTTGCGGCGCGCCGCCCCTAAACTGGCGTCCGAGACTTACGTGGAAAGACTTTACGATGGACGGGATGACGGCCGCCTCGGTTTACGAGGATATGCACCTGCCGGTTTTGAGCATGGGAGGGATCGTGATCCTCCTGCTGGTGCTACTGCCGGCCGCGGCAGTGATCGGGCACGCGCTGGGACGGCGCCAGCGCCAGCGCACGCTGGCTGCGGGGCGCGAAGTGGACAAGGTGACCGGCGAGACCTCGCTGGGCGCGATCCTCGGGATCCTCGGGCTCTTGCTGGCATTCAGTTTCGGCAATGCCCTGACGCTTGCTCAGACGCGCAAATCCACGGTCATCGACGAGGCCGCCGCGCTGGGCACGGTGTTCCTGCGGGCCGATTATCTGGCCGAGCCGGGCCGCACGGAGCTGCGCGAGGCGATCTATGCTTATACGCAGACCCGCGTGGTGCCCGATGCGAGCCAGATGAGCGATGCCCATGGCGTGCGCGACTTTCTGGAAACGACGCTGACGGCTCAGGCCGCGCTCTGGCCCGCAACGCTTGCGGCCACCGCCGCGCCCGTGCCGCCGCCCACGGCGACCTTCGTGGCCTCGGCGATGAATGACGCGCTGGACGCCCATCTTTACCGGATGCAGACCTTCGCCGTGCCAGTGGCGGATATCACTCAGGGCATGGTGCTGGCGGCGGCGCTGGCCTCGCTTTTCCTGCTGGGGAACCGGTCGGGCATGCATGGGCGCGCGCTGTCGTGGCGGACCTTCATGTTCTCCGGGTTTCTCTTCGTGGTGATGGTCACCATCGTCGATGTGCAGCGCAGCTCGGCGGGCCTCGTGAAGACCGATCAATCGCCATTTCTGGTGACGCTCTTCGATATGGAACAGGCCCTGCGCTAGTCCGGCTGGCGGTCGCCTATGGCCTCGCGCCAGTGGCGGCGGCACAGGGAAACATAGGTCTCGTTTCCACCGATCTGAACCTGATCGCCATCGCGCAGGGGCGTCCCGTCAGGGCCTTGCCGGATCACCATGGTCGCCTTGCGCCCGCAATGGCAGATCGTCCGGACCTCGCGCATCTCATCCGCCAGAGCCAGCAGGGTGGCCGAGCCCGGGAAAAGCTGCCCGCGGAAATCCACCCTCAGTCCGTAGCACATCACCGGCAGCCCGAGGTCATCCACGGCGCGGGCCAGTTGCCAGACCTGATCCTCTGTCAGGAACTGGGCCTCGTCCACGAATACACAGGCGCATGGCCCGCCCTTGAGCCGCAGGCTCAGCGCGTCAAAGAGGTTGGTCGTCGGGGCAAACGTGTCCGCCGGGGCCGAGAGGCCGATGCGGCTGCCGATCTGCCCCGTGCCTGCACGATTGTCGAAGCGCGCGGTCACCAGATGGGTCTGCATGCCGCGTTCGATATAGTTGTGCGAGGCTTGCAGCAGCGCGGTGGATTTGCCCGCATTCATGGTCGAGTAGTGGAAGTAGAGCTTGGCCATGGGCTGCCATAGCAAGGGCTGGCGGGGGCGGGCAAGAGGCTGCGCCCCGAGCCGTTCCCCGAGCTGTTCCCCATGGCGTTGTCTGCGCTGTACCCCATGGGTTGCGCGGCATGGGAATGGCCTTGGCGAGCCCCTCGGGCACACGCCTCGCAATCAGGTCGGGCAGGCGGATCCCGCCTAGCGCTCGCCCCGGCGTCGTCTTCCGGGACGCGTGAGCGGCGGGGCGGCGCGCGGCGGGCTCGCCAGGGCCGGGCGCGCCAACGGGGCGGTGTCGCGTGGGGGACGGGCGGGATCCGGCACCGCTTGGGGTCCGTGAAACGCGGGCATGTCCGTGGCGCCCTGAAGGGCCGGTTCCTCCTCGGGTATCAGGTCGAAGGCCGCATCGAGGCTGGCATGGATCTCGGCCTCGGTCGCGTCCGGCGCGAGATCCACGAGGGGCAGAGCGCCCTTGAGGAAAAGCTCCCGCAGGGTGGTCTCGCGCAGCAAGGTCTGCGTGCGGATGTCCTCGGGATCGGTCTGCATCAACCCGGCGACGGGCATGCCCCCGGGCTCGGCCAGAACGTAATCGACCTTGTGCCCGCGCAGAACCTCGGCCCCCGCGCGCCCGGCATCACCGCTGGACGTCACCTCGAACAGCGCGTTCAGATCGACCTGCGCCAGGACCCGCAGGTCCGGCGCGCCACGGGACATGGCCCAGGCCTGCAATGCGTCATGAACCTGCGCGGCACCAAGCATGGTGAGCGGGATCGGGGCAACCTCGAGCTGGTCCAGACGCTCGGTCTGGCGGGCAAAGCTCACGGCCTTGGAGGGGGCGCGGGTGCGGGCGCCTTTCGGGATGCGCGTATTGCGCCGCCGCCGTTTCGACCAGCCCAACTTCTCCGAGACCCTGGCCAGCACCCAGAGCGCCCCAACCATGAACAGCCCGAACAGGACGATCGCGATGAACAGGATCAGCATGGACAGGATGTCCGGTTCAGCTGGGGTAAGGGACATCCCGGGATTCATGGGGCCTCCGCACTCGGTACGCTGCGGGTCTGGCACGGCATTCTGACCGGTTTGTGGCGCCCTGCGGGCGAGTTTGGTACGATTGCGAAACCCCCTGATCCGTTAGCGGACCCGCTCGGGCGCGCTGACGTAGCCCTAACGGGGCTGTCGTAGGACAGGGCAGGTCTCATCAAACGGAGTTTCCCATGCCCTTTTTGTCCCGTTCCCTGTTTCCCGCCGCCGCTGCATTTGTCCTGTGCCTGAGCGGTTTGCCCGGGGATGCCGCCGCGCAGGAATGCCAGCGCAAGTTGAACTTCCTCGGGGCCAATGCCTCGGACAGCCGCAAGCTCGAGGCGCTGCTGATCTGCGCCGAGGAGACGCGCACGGATCTGGATGCGCTGCAGATGCGCGTAAGCGCCGTGGAGCGGAGCATCACCGGGCTGGAGCGTGCGGATGGGCGTCTGCAGACGAGTTTGGACGGGGTGGATGACAAGATCGCCCGTGCCGTTCAGGCCAGCGAACGTCGGACGAGTTCGGCACTGGCCACGGAGGCACGGACGCTGCGCTCCGAGATCCGCGAGGCCAGCGGGTCCGAGGCAGGCGAGCTGCGGAGCCTGAAGATGCAGGTCACGGCCGCGGAGCGCGCCCTTGGCCGGATCACCGGGCGCGGATGGGAGGAGTTCGGCGTTGCCAAGCGCAGCATCGGGCGCGCCCAGAACAACGACAAGGACTATCCCATCGTCGTGGCCGCCACGATCAATGTGGCGGAGTCGAACCGCTGCCATGCGCGGATCAAGGTGAACGGACTGACCGTGGCCGAGACCAAGAACAACAACAGCCAGTGGGACAAGTCCTGCTTCGTCACGGCGACCGTGCCCCCGGGGGCGAATTATGTTCTGGAATCCGCGCCCCATGGCGGCGGGCGGCCCCGTGTGTCGAAATGGACCGAGCTGCGCTGAGCGGCGGCAGGTCATTGATGGGCGCGGGATAAGACCGCGCCCTGTCCAGTCTGATGAATCGTCTGGTCGAGACCAAAAATCCGCAGAGGCGGCACGCTGAGACGCAGCGTGGTGTCGAGACCCGTCCGAGTATCGGGTAGAAGCCGTTGCTGCATGCGCTGGGACGGTGCGCGCGGTGACGGCGCGCGAGGTTGCGCAGGGCCCCGTCGCTGACCACGACGGGGCGGACCCGAGTCATATGCCCGTCGGTGCGGGGGCCGGGACTTGTGCGAAAAGCGTATGGGTGGCGCCCCCCTGGCGGGAGGCGCTGGCGTCAGCCCTGCAGCGCGCGCACGCCGATGGCGTCTTCGCGGCGGGCTTTCATTGCCTGTGCGGCGGCATGGCTTGCGGCGAGCGTTGTGAAATAGGGGATCCGGTCATAGAGCGCGACCGAGCGGATCTCGCGGCTGTCATTGACCGCCTGGGCGCCCTCGGTGGTGTTCATCACCAGCGCGATGCGCCCGTCCTTGAGCATGTCGACCACATCCGGGCGACCCTCATAAACCTTGTTCACCACGACCGATGCGATGCCGTGCTCCTTGAGGAAGGACGCCGTGCCCCGGGTGGCCACGATGTCGAGGCCCAGTTCGACCAGCATCGCCGCCGTCTCGACCAGCATCTCGGTCTTGTCGGCCTCCTTGATCGACAGGAACACCGTGCCCTCGGTCGGCAGTTCGGTGCCCGCGCCCATCTGCGCCTTGAGGAACGCGCGCGGGAAGGAGCGGTCCCAGCCCATCACCTCGCCGGTGGAGCGCATCTCCGGGCCCAGGATCGTGTCGACGCCCGGGAAGCGGGCGAAGGGCAGCACAGCCTCCTTGACCGAGAACCACGGCGTATCGGGATGGGCCAGCGTCATCGGATCACCGATCGGCAGGTGCTGATCCTCGGGCGCGTCATGGGGCAGGGGATCGCGCAGCGGGAAGTTCGACATCGGCTCACCGGCCATCAGGCGCGCGGCAATCGAGGCAATTGCCGAATCCGTGGCCTTGGCGACGAAGGGCACCGTGCGCGAGGCGCGCGGGTTCACCTCGATCAGGTAGATCTCGTTGTCCTTGATCGCGAATTGCACATTCATCAGCCCCTTGACCCGCAGCGCCTTGGCCAGCGCCTCGGTCTGGGTGCGGATCTCGGCAAGGATCTCGTCGGACAGGGAGTAGGGCGGCAGGGAACAGGCACTGTCCCCGGAATGCACGCCGGCCTCTTCGATATGCTGCATGATGCCCGAGACATGGACGTTTTCGCCATCGCAGAGCGCGTCCACATCCAGTTCCACAGCACCCGCGAGATAGCTATCGAGCAGCACCGGGCTGTCCCCGGAGACCACCACCGCCTCGGAGATATACCGCTCCAGCTGGGGCAGATCGCGGACGATCTCCATCGCGCGGCCCCCCAGCACGTAGGACGGCCGGATGACCAGCGGATAGCCGATCTCGCCCGCGGCGGCGAAGGCCTCGGCATTGGTGCTGGCAATGGCATTCTTGGGCTGCTTGAGGCCCAGATCATTGACCAGCGCCTGGAACCGCTCGCGGTCCTCGGCCAGATCGATGGCGTCGGGTGTGGTCCCGAGGATCGGGATGCCCTCGGCCTCCAGCGCATTGGCCAGCTTCAGTGGCGTCTGGCCGCCGAACTGCACGATCACACCGTGCAGCGTGCCGTTTTCCTGTTCGGCGCGCAGGATCTCCATCACATGCTCGAAGGTCAGCGGCTCGAAATAGAGGCGGTCTGAGGTGTCGTAATCTGTCGAGACGGTCTCGGGGTTGCAGTTGACCATGATGGTCTCATAGCCCGCATCCGTCAGCGCAAAGCACGCATGACAGCAGCAATAGTCAAACTCGATCCCCTGTCCGATCCGGTTCGGACCGCCGCCGAGGATGACGACTTTCTTCGCATCGGACGGGCGCGCCTCGCATTCAGGCTCGCCCATGACCGGCGTCTCATAGGTCGAGTACATGTAAGGCGTCTGGGCCTCGAACTCGGCCGCGCAGGTGTCGATCCGCTTGAATTGCGCGGTCACGCCCAGCCGGGTGCGAGCGCGGCGGACCTGCCCCTCTTCGCGACCCGTGAGCTTGGCGAGGCGGGCATCGGTGAAGCCCATCATCTTGAGCTTGCGCAACCCATCCGCATCCAGCGGCAGCCCGTCCTTGCGCACGGCCGCCTCGGTATCGGTGATCTCGCGGATCCGGTCGAGGAACCACGGATCGAAGGCCGTGGCGGCCTGGATCTCGTCATTGCTGAGCCCGTGGCGCATGGCCTGGGCGATGACGCGCAGCCGGTCCGGGGTCTGCTTGGACAGGGCCTTGACCACGGCGGCCTTGTCGGGTGCGCCGTCGATCTCGATCTCGTCGAACCCGGTCAAGCCGGTCTCCATGGAGGCCAGCGCCTTCTGCACGCTTTCATGGAACGTCCGGCCAATGGACATGGCCTCGCCCACGGATTTCATCGCCGTGGTCAGGTTCGGCTCGGAGCCCGGGAATTTCTCAAACGCGAAGCGCGGGATCTTGGTGACCACGTAGTCGATGGTCGGCTCGAACGAGGCTGGCGTGACCTTGGTGATGTCATTGTCCAGCTCATCCAGCGTATAGCCCACGGCCAGCTTCGCCGCGATCTTGGCAATCGGGAAGCCGGTCGCCTTGGAGGCCAGCGCCGAGGAGCGCGACACGCGCGGGTTCATCTCGATCACGACCATCCGGCCATCGGCGGGGTTCACGGCCCATTGCACGTTGGACCCGCCGGTCTCGACCCCGATCTCGCGCAGAACGGCAATCGAGCCGTTGCGCATGATCTGGTATTCCTTGTCCGTCAGGGTCAGCGCGGGCGCGACGGTGATGCTGTCGCCCGTATGGACGCCCATGGGATCGACGTTTTCGATGGCGCAGACGATGATCGCGTTATCCGCCTTGTCGCGGACAACCTCCATCTCGTATTCCTTCCAGCCCAGCAGGCTTTCATCGATCAGGATCTGGTTCACCGGCGAGGCATCGAGGCCGGATTTGCAGAAATGCTCGTAATCGTCCCGGTTATAGGCCACACCGCCGCCGGTCCCGCCAAGGGTAAAGGCCGGGCGGATGATCGCGGGCAGGCCGATATCGTCGAGGGCGGCCATGCACTCATCCATGTTGGTGGCGATCGTGGCGCGCGGGTTCTCGATGCCCAGCCGGTCCATCGCCTCGCGGAAGAGCTTGCGGTCTTCGGCCATCTCGATGGCGGCGCGCTTTGCGCCGATCATCTCGACGCCGAACTCGTCGAGCACGCCCATTTCCTCAAGCGCGAGCGAGGTGTTCAGGCCGGTCTGCCCGCCCATGGTCGGCAGCAATGCGTCGGGCCGCTCTTTCTCGATGATCTTGGCGACAACCTCTGGGGTGATCGGCTCGATATAGGTGGCATCCGCAAGCCCGGGATCGGTCATGATCGTCGCCGGGTTCGAGTTCACCAGAATGACCCGGTACCCTTCCTCGCGCAGCGCCTTGCAGGCCTGGGCCCCGGAATAGTCGAACTCGCAGGCCTGGCCAATGATAATGGGCCCCGCCCCGATGATCATGATCGATTTGATATCGGTTCTTTTGGGCATCGGGCAGACTCCAGTGGCGCAAATTGTCGGCGTTATACATGGGGGCTGTCCGGGCGCAAGAGCGTCCGGCGCGCCCTGCGACCTTGATGGCGACTTGCAGGCCACCGGTCCACTGGCCCCACGAAAAAAGACGCGCTCCGCCGGGACCGCGTCTGATCTGGTGTTTCAGGGGGTGAGAGGGCTCAGCCCTTGCGGCGGCGTCGCCGGGCCAATCCGCCAAGGCCCGCCACCCCGGCCAGCATCATCAGGGCACTGGGCGGCAGTGGCACCGGGGCGGGGGTGGTGTCGACGCGAGAGACGTCAAACATGATGTTGTCCACGCCCGTGTTGAAGAACTCCGGCGCGATGGTGATGAGATAACCGCTGGTGCTCGGGCCAAAGGCCGACAGATCGACCTCTGTGGATTCGATGACGCTCAGCAGATCGACCGCCAGAGCCGTTTGCTCCACACCGCCGACTTCAGTGACCGTAACACCTGTGGTTTGGAGGGCGTCCGCATATGGCGCGATGTCCATCTTCACCAGCGACACTTCGAACCCGTCCAATGGCTCGATCAGGAGCGTGCCGCCCTGTGATCCAGAATTGCCATAGGCGGCGTCGACCAACTCTTCATAGCCGAGGTTCCAATAGATCCACGGTTGGAGCCCGTCCGACACCCGCGAGGCGTCGTAGGTCACCTCAACTTCGCCGTCGATATCTCCGTAGTCCTGACTGATCGCCTCTCTGTTGGAGTTGCAGAGGCCATCCGCGCAGGCGTCGCCGTCGAATGTCAGGGTGACGCTGGTTGCATGGGCGGAGGAGGCCGCAAACAAGAGGGTCGCACTGGTGATAAGAGCTTTGTACATAGCTGGGTCCTGATAAAACTGTTTTTCAATAATGGTTAATTTTAAGGCGGTTTTGGCGCTCGGTCAACTTGGCCTGGCCAAGGGGGTGAGAGTTCTGGCCCTGTCCTTAATCTCGTCAGATTCCTGTGATTGGGTCTTTTTCAGGAGTGGCCGCCCGCGGTCAGTTTGCGAAAAGAGGACCCCAGACCCCATGGCTGACCGGATCATTGCCTTTTTTCGGGCCGAGGACGGCGCCGTCACCGTCGACTGGGTTGTCCTGACGGCGGCGCTGGTCGGGCTCGCCATTGCTGTGATCGCGGTGCTGGGCCCCGCCATGACCACCAATTCCGGATCCCTCAACCGACAGCTGGAAAATCACCAGATCTCGACGGATTTCGACGCGGTCACCCCGGCGGACTGACCTGTGCGGCGCGCCGTTCTGTCAACCCAGAGGTGTTGATGTGCGTCAAGGAAAGTTGACACAATAAATGCCACCCTACGCCAAAGGCAGCGGAGGGTCTCATGCGCATTGTGTTCGTTCATCCCAACTACCATTCCGGCGGCGCCGAGATCGCCGGCAACTGGCCCCCGGCCTGGGTGGCCTATCTCGCCGGGTCGCTCAAGGCGGCGGGCTTTGACGATATCTATTTCCTTGACGCGATGACCAATGACATGCCGGAGGAGGCCCTGCGCGCCCGTCTGGCCGAACTGCAGCCCGATATCGTGGGCACCACGGCCATCACGCCGGCGATCTACGAGGCGGAAAAGGTTCTGAAAATCGCCTCCGAGGCCTGCCCGGATGCCCTGCGCGTCCTGGGAGGGATCCATGGCACTTTCATGTATAAACAGGTCCTCTCCGAGGCTCCGGAGGTCGAGGTGATCGTCCGCGGCGAGGGCGAAGAGATCATGACCGAACTGGCCCGTTGCGTCGCTGAGGGACGCTGGCCCCAGGATCAGCGCAAGATCAAGGGGCTCGCCTTTCGCGAGGAGGACAAGATCGTCGCGACTCAGGCGGCGAGCACGGTCAAGGATCTGGATGGCATCGACCCGGACTGGTCGCTGCTGGAATGGGACAAATACATCTACGTCCCCCTCGGCGTGAAAGTCGCGATCCCGAACATGGCGCGCGGCTGTCCGTTCACCTGCTCGTTCTGCTCGCAGTGGAAGTTCTGGCGGGATTACCGCGTGCGCGACCCGCTGAAGGTGGTGGATGAGATCGAACGGCTGGTGAACGACCACGGTGTGGGCTTCTTCATCCTCGCGGATGAGGAGCCGACCATCAACCGGCGCAAATTCATCCAGTTCTGCGAGGAACTCATCGCGCGCGATCTGCCGGACCGGATCCAGTGGGGCATCAACACCCGCGTGACGGATATCATGCGGGACAAGGAGCTTTTGCCGCTCTACCGCAAAGCGGGGCTCGTCCATGTCAGCCTCGGCACCGAGGCGGCAGCCCAGCTCAAGCTCGATCAGTTCAACAAGGAGACCAAGGTCTCCGAGAACAAGGAGGCGATCCGCCTGCTGCGCGAGGCCGATATCTTCGTCGAGGCGCAGTTCATCGTCGGGCTGGACAATGAGACGCCCGAGACGCTGGAGGAAACCTACCGGATGGCTTGGGACTGGCAGCCGGATCTGGCCAATTGGGCGATGTATACCCCCTGGCCCTTCACACCGCTCTTCCAGGAACTGGGCGACAAGGTCGAGATCTTCGACTTCTCGAAATACAATTTCGTCACCCCGATCATGGCCCCGGACCAGATGACGCGCGGCGAGCTGCTGGATGGGGTGATGAAGAATTACCGCCGCTTCTACATGCAAAAGGCGCTGTTCCACTATCCCTGGCGCGGCACGGGCTATCGCCGGAAATACCTGCTCGGCTGCCTCAAGGCCTTCCTGAAGGCCGGGTTCGAGCGAAAATTCTACGACCTCGGCAAGGCCAATTACTGGGGGCCGCAATCGAAGGAGAAGGTGAATTTCAACTTCGACCGGACCCGCAAGATCGCCAAGGCCCAGACCGATGACTGGGAGGCCGCTGCGGATCGCGCCAGCCAGGCCCGGGCGCGTCGCAAGGCGCTCGACACCTCCTTCAAGCTGCCCGACCCGCCCGACGCGGACAGGGAAGGTCGCACACCGATCAAGGCCTGCGGCGGGGGAACTCAGCAAATGGAAGATGTGTGATGCCGCTCGATACCCGCCTGACTTCGGACTGGTCACCGCCGGACACCAAGGCGCGGATCGGCCCGAATGCGGTGCACCAGCTCCTCGCTGTGCTCGAGGAGGAGGGCGGGCCAAAGCTCGCGGCCCATGTGCTGGCGCTGGCGGGCTTGTTCGATCTGCCGCCGGATACGGGCATGATCGACGAACGCCCCGTGGCCCGGCTCCATCAGGCCCTGCGCCGGGACCGACCCGCGGATGCCCCGCGTCTGGCCTGGGCCGCGGGGGAGGCGACCGCGAACTACATCATAGCGCGCCGCATCCCGAGGCCGGTGGTCTGGCTGTTGAAATTGCTGCCCGCACGCCCCGCGGCGCACCTGCTACTGCGCTCGATCGCCCGACATGCCTGGACCTTCGCGGGCTCGGGCGGTTTCCGGGTCGTCTCGACCCGACCGATCATGGTCGAGATCGCGGACAACCCCATCGTGCGGGGTGAGCAGGCCCGGCACCCGATCTGTTTCTGGCACGTGGCCGTGTTCGAAACCCTGTTCCGGCGCCTCGTTGCTTCGGACTACATGGCCCGCGAGACCACCTGCTGTGCCTGCGGTGACGGGGCCTGTCGGATCATGCTGACCCGCTCGGGCACCTGACCAGCATGGCGCAACGCCCCCCATCTTAAGTCTCCAAATATCCCCGCCGGAGGCTCCCGCCCGCGCAGAAGCGCGTCCGCCGGATCCAAAGGGCGCGGCCCGTACCGCTTGACACCCAACCGCCCCTGATATGTATGGCCCCAGATCAGCCATCTGAGTTCCGGGGACCCCCATGCACGCCTTTCGTACCCATACCTGCGCCGCCCTCACCAAAGCCGATGTCGGCGCGACCGTGCGCCTGTCGGGCTGGGTCCACCGGGTGCGAGATCATGGCGGCGTGCTCTTCATCGATCTGCGCGACCATTACGGCATGACCCAGGTCCTCTGCGACCCGGACAGCCCGGTCTTTGCCGAGGTCGAAAAGGTCCGCTCCGAGTGGTGCATCCGGATCGACGGGACGGTGAAGGCACGGGACGAAAGCCTGATCAACCCCAAGATCCCCACGGGCGAGGTCGAGGTTTTCGTGCGCGATCTCGAAGTGCTGGGCACCGCCGACGAGCTGCCCCTGCCGGTCTTCGGCGATCAGGATTACCCCGAGGAGACGCGCTTGAAATACCGCTTCCTCGACCTGCGCCGCGAGAGCCTGCATGAGAACATCATCCTGCGCTCCAACGTTGTGCGCTCGATCCGCAAGCGGATGTGGGATATCGACTTCAACGAGTTCCAGACGCCGATCATCACCGCCTCCAGCCCCGAAGGCGCGCGCGACTTCCTCGTGCCCTCGCGCCTGCATCCGGGCAAGTTCTACGCCCTCCCGCAGGCCCCGCAGCAGTTCAAGCAGCTCACCATGGTCGGTGGCTTCGACAAGTATTTCCAGATCGCGCCCTGTTTCCGCGACGAGGACCCGCGCGCGGACCGCTCGCCCACGGATTTCTACCAGCTCGATCTGGAGATGAGCTTTGTCGATCAGCAGGACGTGTTCGACACGATCCAGCCGGTGATCGCGGGCCTCTTCGAAGAGTTCGGCGGCGGCCGCAAGGTGGACACGGACTGGCCGCAGATCTCTTACCGCGACAGCGCCCTGTGGTTTGGCACCGACAAGCCGGACCTGCGCAACCCGATCAAGATGCAGATCGTGTCCGAGCATTTCGCGGGCTCTGGCTTTGCGATCTTCGCCAAGCTGCTGGAACAGGACGGCACCGAGATCCGCGCGATCCCCGCCCCCACGGGCGGCTCGCGCAAGTTCTGCGACCGGATGAACAAGTTTGCTCAGGAACAGGGCCTGCCCGGTATGGGCTATATCTTCTGGCGTGATCAGGGCAACGGCATGGAAGCCGCCGGCCCTCTGGCCAAGAATATCGGCCCCGAGCGGACCGAGGCGATCCGCCAGCAGCTGGGGCTCGAGGTGGGCGATGCCGCCTTCTTCCTCGGGGGCAAGCCCGCAACCTTCGAAGGGGTCGCAGGCCGCGCCCGCACGGTGATCGGCGAGGAACTGAACCTCGTAGACAAGGACCGCTTCGCCTTTGCCTGGATCGTGGATTTCCCGATGTACGAGGCCGATGACGAGGGGCGGATCGACTTCTCGCACAACCCGTTCTCCATGCCGCAAGGCGGGATGGCGGCGCTGGATGGCGACCCGCTCGAGGTGCTCGGCTATCAGTATGATCTGGCCTGCAACGGCTATGAGCTCGTCTCCGGTGCGATCCGGAACCACAAGCTCGAGATCATGTACAAGGCCTTCGAGATCGCGGGCTATGGCAGCGATGAGGTCGAAAAGCGGTTCGGCGGTATGGTCAATGCGTTCAAGTACGGCGCGCCACCCCACGGGGGCTGCGCGGCCGGGATCGACCGGATCGTTATGCTGTTGGCCGATGAGGCCAATATCCGCGAGGTGATCATGTTCCCCATGAACCAGCGCGCCGAGGATCTGATGATGGGTGCCCCTTCCGAACCCACGGGCGAGCAGTTGCGCGACCTGTCCCTGCGGGTCATCCCGCAGGACTGATGCCGGGCGCGGGGCGCCGACAGGGGCCCCTTCGGGGGCTCAATCGGCGCCGTGCGGCACGAGGGTGCCCTGCACGTCCTCGGTGGTGCCGAGATCGGACGTGATCGACCGGATTGAGAAATCAGACGTCCCGATCAGGATCGCGGCCAGCATGGCGAGTCCCAGGATGATATTCGCCCCGACAGTGGCCATGGGCCGATCTGTCCGGGACGCTGAACGGGCGGTGTTCCAGCGTTTGGGCATCGGGGTGTTCCCTTATTGACTGCTCGAGGTCGTTGCCTTCGAGTGTTCTGCTTACCGCGGACAGCTCGAAAAGCGACCCGTGAGGCAAGGATTGGGCCGTCTCGTGACACAGGTGTGTCGCAAGTGTGACAAGTTTGCGCTGTAAGCGCTTGATTGCGAGGCAGGTTCCTAGATCGCGACGCGTGTGGCGATTCGGTCTTCGAGCATGGCGCGCACGGCGCTCAGGCTGTCCCGATCCCCTTGGGCGGCCAGCGCCTTGGCGGCTTCGGCGAGCGGAGTATCCTTGGCCGCCACGGCCAGACCATGGAGAAACTGCGCCGAATAGGCCCGCTGGATCGGGTCATCCTCATCCAGCAGCAGGTCCTGGGCATGGGCCAGATCATCCTGCAGGGCCAGCGTATCCGGGCAGATCTCGGTTTCGGTCATCGCGCGCGGGCCCTTGGGCTGCGCGTCCTTTGGCAGATGGGCCAGCACGGCGGCCTGAAATTCGGCGATGCGGGTCAGGGGCTTGGCGAGAAAGCCGTCGGCGCCCGCGGCAATCGCGCAGTCCTCGCCCGACAGCTCGCCACTGAAGCCGAGGATCGCGGGCAGGCGGGGCTGCGCCTGAGCCAGTTCCGCGATCAGGTCTTCGCCAGCGCCATCGGGCAGGCCGAGATCGACGATCGCCACGGTCGGGCAGTACATGCGCAGGTGGCGGCGGGCCGAGGCCAGACAATCGGCACGGCGCAATCGCGCGCCGGAGCGCAGGCACAAGAGGCGCATCGCCTCGGATGCGTAGCGGCTGTCTTCGACCAGCAGGATGGTCACCCCCAACAGGGGACGCGCGGCTGTCGGTCTGGGCGCAGCGGAGAGCAGGGCAGCTGTATCGTCCATTGGGTCCTCCGAATCTCTCTTCAGACTGCGTCACCTTCCCTAATGAGAGGTAAACGCGACCCTCTGCGCCTTGCTCACAAGGGGGTGACAGGCCATAACCGCGCCAAACCAGTCACAGTTGGAGCCAGTTATGATCGGTCGCCTTAACCATGTTGCCATCGCCGTCCCGGATCTTGAAGCCGCCTCGGCGCAATACGCCAACACTTTGGGCGCCAAGGTCGGCGCGCCCCAGGATGAGCCCGATCATGGGGTGACGGTGGTGTTCATCGAACTGCCGAACACCAAGATCGAGCTGCTTTACCCGCTGGGCGAGGGCTCTCCGATTGCCGGGTTCCTGGAAAAGAACCCCTCGGGCGGCATTCACCATATCTGCTACGAGGTCGACGACATCCTCGCCGCCCGCGACAAGTTGAGCGCCGAAGGCGCGCGGGTGCTGGGCACCGGCGAGCCCAAGATCGGCGCCCATGGCAAGCCTGTCCTCTTCCTGCACCCCAAGGATTTCAACGGCACCCTGGTCGAGCTCGAGCAGGTCTGACCCCATGCAAATCACCTCGGCACTCGTCCTTCTGGCCGTCATCTGGTTCATGACCCTGTTCATCGTCCTGCCGATCCGGATGAAGACTCAGGGCGATGAGGGCCGGGTCACCATGGGCACGCCTGCGGGCGCTCCGGCGCGGATCGACATGCGGCGCAAGGTCAAGATCACCTCGATCGTCGCAGTCGTGATCTGGGTCCCCTTGGTCTATGTCATCGTCGCAGGCTATATCACGGTGGATGATTTCGACCTGTTCAACCGCTTCGGCGGCGGGTTGGAGCGGCTGGAGTAAGCCAGACCTGCGGACATGCGAAAGCCTCGGCACCGCGATGGGCCGAGGCTATTTTCATGCCGGGATGATGGCAGGGGATCAGACCTCCTGCGCGGCCAGTCTGTGATAGAGATGGGTGAAGGCCGCCGCGCCGATCACCGGGATGATCAGGTTGATCAGTGGCAGAGACAGCACCATCGCCATGGGCACCCCCGCGATCCAGATCTTGAGCATATGGCGCTTGCGCATCTGTGCGGCCCCCTCGCGTCCGAGCCGCCGCATGGCTGTGACCTGAAAGTATTCCCGGCCGAGCAGGAAGCCGTTCAGCCCCCAGAAGATCAGCGGCGCGAGCGGGATGAACATCAAATAGAGCACCAGGGCGGCCATGTTCGCCACCACCAGCACCCCGAGAAACCCGAACGTGTCGCGCAGGGCCTCCGCGAAGGGCACCTTGGGCGGCTGACCCAGTCCCGGATAGTGCCGCGCCTCCACCGCGTCGGCGATATCTTCGAGAAACAGACCGGTGAAGGCCGAGGCCACGGGCACCATCAGGAAGACCGACAGGCCGAGCATGCTCAGGATGCCAAGTCCTGAGGCCAGATCGTCGAGCCATGTCACCTCGCCCACGAAGGGCAGGGTCAGGGCATCGGGGACAAGCCAGCCCAGCAGCAGCGTGAAGAGCCAGGTGATGGCCACCAGAAGCCCGACGGTCGCCCCGATCCCGATCAGCAAGACGCGCCGAAAGGCCGGATCGGGCAGCTGGGCGATGGCCTTGGAATAGATCAGCGGGATCATGCGTCCACCCACTGTGTGAGCGCGGTGATATCGGGGCGGGGCCGTTCGGGGGGCGCGACGGTTTCGGTCCCGAGATGGATGAAGCCCGCCACCCGCTCTGTCGGGGCAAGGCCCAACCCCTCGATCCCGAAGCTGGCATCATGGGCGACAAACCCGGTGAGCCAATTGGCCCCCCAGCCCGACGCCAGCGCCGCATTCACCAGCGCGAGACAGGCCGCGCCCGCCGAGAGGTCCTGTTCATAAGCCGGGATCTTGTCCGAGGCTTTGGGGGCCGCGATCACGGCGACAACGCAGCCCGCATCCGCGAAGGCGGCTTTCGCCTTGGCGATCTTCTCGGGTGCCTGTCCCAGGGCCGTGCCGCGTGTTTCCGTCAGGGCGGCCATTCGTGCAAGAGCCGCCCCCTGCAGCACCACGAAGCGCCAGGGCTCGAGCTTGCCGTGATCCGGCGTGCGTGCGGCGGCGGTCAGAAAGGTCTCGATCGTCGCCCGGTCCGGATAGGGCGCGCGCAAGGTCTTGGCGGGGCGCGAGCGGCGCGTGAGCAGGAACTCCATCACCTCGGGGCGCGGGGTCAGCGGGGGCAGGGCGGAACTGGTCATAGGGGGCTTTCTCGGTCGGATTGTCGGCGTGAATTGGGCTTGGGCTGGGACGCTGGGGCGCGCTCACTCCCTCGTTACCTCGGGGTTTTCGCGCGCCGCTTCAAGGGGGGGGCGGAGCGCGGGGGCGAGAACCGCCACCAGCAGCCCGAGCGCGAGCAGCAGCAGGAACGCGGTGGGGTAGTCGCTGCGCGCGGCGATAAAGCCGATCAGGGGCGGGCCCAGCAGAAGGCCACCATACCCGATCAGGGCGACCTGCGCGATGGCGGTCCCCGGCGCCACGCGGGTGTCCGCCGCCGCCCGGGCAAAGGCCAGCGGCATCACAAGGGCCGCGCCGCAGCCCAGCACCGCAAAGCCCGCGAGCACGGTCAGGCTTCCTGCACCGAAAACCACGAGCGTCGTGCCAAGGGCAAGGCAAATCCCCGAGAGACGTGTGGCCAGCACCGCGCCCAGCCGCGCGACAATCCAGCCACCGCTCATGCGCACGATGACCATGGTCGTCGAGAAGGCCGCGAAGCCCAAGGCTGCCAGAGCCGGGGGCGCGTCGGTGACGATCCGCAGGTAGACCGCGCTCCAATCCGCGACGGCGGCCTCGCTGAGCCCGGTCGCCCCGGCAATCAACCCCACAAGCAGAAGCGTCCCGGTCGGCAGGATCGGCCCGCGCGCAGGCTTGGCCGCAGGTTCCGCAGGGGCAGCGGGCCGCGCGCCCTCCGGCCCCCGCAGGGCGAAAGGCACCGTCGCCAGCCCGAGGACCAGCGCAACTAGCGCGAAATGCCCGAGCGGTCCCAACCCGGCGGCAACGGCCAGCGCGCCCCCCGCCGCCCCCAGCCCCGCGCCGAGGCTGAACACCGCGTGGAGCTGCGGCAGCAGCGGCTTGCCCCGCGCGCTCTCGACTTCGGCCCCCCAGGCGTTCATGGCCACATCCATTGCACCGAAACAGGCCCCGAAGATCAGCAGCGCCGCAGCCAGCGTGATCGGGTCCGGGGCCACCGCCAACAGGGGCAGGGCAAGGCAATAGGCCACGGCGAGGATCTTGCTCAGCTGCGCGGTCCCTTGCCGGTCGATCACGCGCCCGGCGGCGGGGAAGGCGAGGATCGCGCCCCCCGCCAGACAAAGCAGGAGCAGCCCCAGCGCGTCGGGGCTGAGGGCGAAGCGTTCCTTGAAGGCGGGAATCCGTGCCGCCCAGCTCCCGAAGAGGGCGCCGTTCAGCAAAAACAGGGCCAGGACGGCATGGAGGGCGGGGCGCATCGGGAAACTCCGGATTGGGCAGGCGGACTGTAGGCCGCGCGCGGCCGGCCTTGTCAATTCAGCGCATCACGCCGCTGAAACCTTGCGTCACATCCGGGGTTTCGCGCAGGCAGGGGGCATGTCCGAGCCTGATCTATCTCATCTTGCGCAACCTGGCGCGCGCCTGACGGTCAAGGCCGTGCCCCGGTCCAAGCGTGCAGGGATAGATCCCGGCACCGACCCGATCCGCGTGCGGGTGACCGCCGCGCCGGAAAAGGGGCGGGCGAACGCGGCCGTGGCGCGGCTTCTGGCCAAGGCGCTGGGGATCGCGCCGGGACGGCTCCGGCTCGTGCAGGGCCAGTCCCATCGCATCAAGGTCTTTGAAATTCAGGCGGAGTAGCGCGCAGGTCAGGCGTTCTGGCGCTTGGTCTCACTGCGCTTGAGCCGGTAGACCCCTTCGGGCAGATCCAGCGCCGCGCCAAGGTCGTTCAGCTGCGAGATCGACAGGGTGATGCGCAGGGTCTCTTCGGTCCGGGGGTCGTATTGTTCAATCGTGACGCATTCCTCGAACGCATGGACCACGACGTCTTCGGTCAGGGGCGCATTGCCCTCATCCACCAGGGTCACGATCGTCGAATCAAAGTCGTGTTCGATTGTAAACATGTCTCAACCCTACTGCCGCCCCGGTTCATTTCCAGATTTTTCTGCACCTGCATAACGATGGCGCTGGCGGTGATACAAAATTGGCGCAAGCACGTGATCATAAATCAAGCAGGCGGCCTGACGGATCCCAGGCAAGCCGACGAGCCGCGCGAGCCAGCGATACCGGGGCATGTCGGCCCACAAGACCAGAAAGGCGGGGACACCGCTGAGCAAGACGCCATCCTTGCGCAGATAGAGCCTCCGCGCCGCTTGATCCTGGGTCAGGCCCCAGGGATTGAGATCCGTCTGGTTCAAGTCCTCAAACCCAATGGCCAGATCCTTATCCTCGGAGTAGCGCTCATACTGCGTGATTTCGAACCGGCATACGGCGCATTCCTTGTTATAGAGCACCGCCGTCTCGGAAGAGGAGGGCGGGGTTTGCGGCGCGGTGTCTGGCATCTGGGGATCTCCGTTCTCCGCAGGATCTAGGTCGCATGGGCAGGGGGCCAAGGTCGCCCTGTACCGGGCAATCGGGGCTGTGTAGCGCGTCGCGATGTATCTGCGCGCGAGCGTGCAAAATCGACGAGATCTCGCAGAATTGTCGCCGAATCCCCCTATGGCCACGCCATAATGCGGGGAGGAAACCGGCAAGAGACCGCGTGTCGTGCTGGCGTTGCGCGGTGAAATGCCTATTTAGGCAGACGAGTATGCGAATGGGAGGCCAACATGGTGCGTGTCTTCGGGATCCTGACGATTTTGGCTCTGGCGGGGTGCAGCGTGGCGCCGTCCTCGTCGCGGGCGCCTGCGCCACAGGCGGTGGATGCGCCCAGTCGTCTGTCCGTGGATCAGGCCGTGGCCAATTTCGATGCGGTGATGCGCCGGGTGGAACCCGTGGCCGAAGCTCAGTGTCGCAGCCGGACCCGGAACACCAATTGCGATTTCCTGATCCAGGTGGATACGCGGCCCGGCCAACCGGTGAACGCCTTTCACACGCTTGATGATGAGGGCAATCCGCTGATCGTCTTCACCGTCGCGCTGATTGCCGAGGCGCGCAATCAGGACGAACTGGCCTTTGTCATGGGGCATGAGGCGGCCCATCACATCGCCGGGCATCTGGCCCAGACTCAGGCGAATGCGGGGCTTGGCGCGGTGGTGTTCGGGGCGCTGGCCTCTTTGGCCACATCGGGTGCCTCGGACTCGGTGCGGCAGGCCGCGGTGGAACAGGCCACCCAGGCCGGGGCCTTTGTCGGGGCGCGGACCTATAGCAAGCAAAATGAGCTTGAGGCCGATGCGCTGGGCACCGTGATCGCGGATGCGGCGGGCTATGATCCCTTGCGCGGCGCGATGTTCTTCACCCGCATTCCAGACCCGGGCGACCAGTTTCTGGGCAGTCACCCGCCCAATCAGGCCCGGATCGAGGTCGTTCGGCAGGTCGCGGCCACGCTTTAGGGCGCATCGGGGGCCAGTTTGATCTGGCTCAAGGCCCGGCGGGGCGCGAACGGTCAGACTTCGGTCAATGACAGGAGTCTGACAACATGCAAAACGACCGCGTTCTTCGCAAACATGCCAGCCTTGTGGACCGTATGGCGGACCGTGTGGGTGTTGATCTCGAGGAATCCGTGCTGCGCGGGGACATCCCGCCGGACCTGATCCCGGATCTCGTCTTGCGCTGCACCAACTGCACCAATCCGGAATCCTGCAAACGCCTTCTGGCGGCGACATCGACGCTGGAGACCGCGCCGAGCTACTGCGTGAACCGCGAGACTTTCGAGAAACTCCAGTAGCGCACCCGCCACGCCGCACCGTATCAAGGCGCGCAGACGCCCGCCCGGGATAGCCCGGGCGATCCACCATGGGGATCCGCACATGACTGCCACGCTCACACTCGCTCATTCCACCCAGGAGTCGCCCTGTCCGCAAAAGCTTGGCGATACGACCGAGCATTTCTGGCTGATCCAGCGGATGGCCAAGACCTCGGGGCTGGATCTGGCCGAGGCGATGCATCAGGGCGTGCTCGACCAGAAGGACTGGGCCGCGATGGTCACGCGCTGCCGGGGCTGCGCCTGGGCCGAGGGGTGCCACCGCTGGCTTGACATCGTGGGTCAGACATCCGACAGCGCTCCGGACACGTGCCTCAATCAGGCACGGATGGCGGAGTTGAAGAAGAAGATCGCCTGACCGAGGCGGTCTTCGGGTCACCGGGAGGATCGATCATGGCATCCAACGCGTTCCTGTATCTGGGCGGTGCGGCTCTTTTGCTGGCGGCGTGCAGCACGCAACCGATCCCCGCGCCGGACACGGAACTGCCGCTTTTTGGCGGTTATCGCAGCGCCGAGGACCCGTGCCAGCGCGTGGGCGAGACGGACGAAACCAATACTTATCTTTCTGATGCGGCGGATCTGGTCGGTTGCCCTCTGGGCAGTCCCGAAGCCGAGGCGTTTACCGCCGAGACCGGCGGCTTCGTGGTCGCGACCCTCGGGGGCTACACGCTCTTCAGCGTGCCCCAGCGCTAGGCGCTGGTCTCGCCCCGGATCCAGTCGGCCAGAGCCTCGGACATGCCCTCCTCGGTCCAGGTGATCGCGGGCAGGTCATAGGGATGGCCCTGGGTCAACAGCGCGACAAGGGCCGGGCGGTGCTGCTCCAGCGTCTTGAAGCTCAGCAATACCTCGCTGTCCTCGCAGAGCGTGCCTTGCCACCAGTAGAGGCTCGACAAGCCGGGCAGGATATTCGCGCAGGCCACCAGCCGCGCCGAGAGCGCGCGCCGCGCCAGCATGCGGGCGGTCTCTTCCTCCGGGCAAGTCACTGATAGATAAAGCGGCGTGTCGGCAGGTCTCTCGGTCTCGGGCATCTGCGCCTCCGGTCAGGGTCGGGCCACGCGCCCGGGGCACGCAGCGGGTCAGTCGGGGCCGGGACGGGGGCCTAGATCGGGCGCCCCCAGAGATCGTAGTCCGAGGCTTCCTCAACCTCGACCGTCAGGATGTCGCCGGGGCTCAGGCTCTCGAAGCCTTCATCGATGAAGAGGTTCCCGTCGATCTCGGGCGCATCCGCCTTGGTCCGGCAGGTCGCGGCCTCCGCATCCACCTCGTCCACGATCACCTCGAGCCGCTGACCGACCTTGGCGGCCAGCTTGGCTTCCGAGATCGCCTGGGCGGTTTGCATGAACCGCTCCCACCGCTCCTGCTTGACCTCGGCGGGGACGTGATCGGGCAACGCGTTGGAGCGCGCGCCCTCCACATTCTCGTATTGAAAGCAGCCGACCCGGTCGAGCTGTGCCTCGCCCAGCCAGTCGAGCAGGGTTTGGAACTCTGCCTCGGTCTCGCCGGGATAGCCGACGATGAAGGTCGAGCGCAGGGTGATGTCGGGGCAGATCTCGCGCCACGCGGCGATCTCGTCGAGGGTCCGGGCAGCGGCCGCCGGACGGGCCATCCGGCGCAGGGTATCGGGATGCGCATGCTGGAAGGGGATGTCCAGATAGGGCAGCACCAGCCCCTCGGCCATCAGCGGGATCAGGTCGCGCACATGGGGGTAGGGATAGACATAGTGCAGCCGGACCCAGGCCCCGAGCGACCCCAGATCCCGGGCGAGATCGGTGATATGGGCGCGGTGCCCGCGATCCTCCGTATGGCGGATATCCACGCCGTAGGCCGAGGTGTCCTGGCTGATCACCAGAAGCTCGCGCACCCCGGCCTCGACCAGCTTCTCGGCCTCGCGCAGCACCGCATGGGCCGGGCGGCTCGCCAGCTTGCCGCGCATATCCGGGATGATGCAGAACTTGCACTTGTGATTGCAGCCCTCCGAGATCTTCAGATAGCTGAAATGGCGCGGTGTCAGGCTCACACCCGAAGCCGGTAGCAGATCGACGAAGGGATCCGGGCTGGGCGGGACGGCCTTGTGCACGGCGTCCAGCACCTGCTCATATTGATGAGGCCCCGTGACCGCCAGAACACTGGGATGGTGCCCGGTGATGTAGTCGGGCTCCGCACCGAGACACCCCGTGACGATCACGCGGCCATTCTCGTTGAGCGCTTCGCCAATCGCCTCGAGGCTCTCGGCCTTGGCGCTGTCCAGAAAGCCGCAGGTGTTCACGATCACCGCTTCGGCCCCGTTATAGTCCGGGCTGATCGCATAGCCCTCGGCCCGCAGACGCGTCAGGATCCGCTCGCTATCCACCAGCGCCTTGGGGCAGCCGAGGCTGACCATGCCGATGGTGGGTTGGCCGGGGCGCGCCGCAGCATCGAGCCGCATGGCAGGGGCGAGGTCCGGGCGGAGGTCTGGCGGGTTCTGGGTCATGCGGGGGATATATGCCGGTCGGCTCCGGTCGGGAAGGGCTTCCGCGGGCACGGGGGGCTCAGCGAGCCGCGAAAAACCGGTTTGGGCTGCCGGGCCATGGTGGATCACCCCCCGAATTCGTGCGGGGATTCGGGCAATGCACGGAAAGAATGGGATCGAGCGAACGATTGTCTCGATCCGGTTCGATTGTCGTCCATTGCAGAAACCCTCGATGCGGCCTTGCCGGAAAAGCAGGATTAACCAATTTTATCGGCGTCGTTTCAGAGGCTTGGCTCTGGCGGGGCGCAGGGCGCCAACGCCGAACTGCCCAAGGCGGAGGCAGGTTTTGTCCGGGTAACCAACCAACGAATATTTTATTTCGATTTCTCCGCAAATCTTCATAAAGACAGCAAGTGTAGTATGAGTGGAGACAGTAATGAAATTTCTCACGACCGCGATCGTCGGTGCCGTTCTTGCGGCCTCCGGCGCCCATGCCGCCGAAATCGGCTTCGAAGAGTTCAGCGCAGGTGACGTGCTCACCGGTCTGACGGATCTCGAAGTGGATGGCGTTGGCTATGACATCACCGTTGACAGCAACGGGTCCTTCGACGTGGCGATGATCTTCGATACGCGCAACTTCTCCGGCGATGACGGTGACCTTGCGGCGCCGTTCACCGACGGGATGGGGGGCGTCAGCAACCCGGGCAACGTGCTGATCATTTCCGAAGACGGCGACAGCTCCGATCCCGATGACGAAGGCGCCGGTGGCTCGATCACCTTTGCCTTCGATTCTGCGGTAAACCTGCTGGGGTTCGAGGCCTATGACGATGTGACCTTGACCGTGTCCACGGACCAGGGCGACAGCGTGATGGTGAACGTGGCGGCGGACCGCCAGTTTGCCGAAGTGACGACGAGTTTCTTCAACGTCACCGAGATCACCTTTGACTTTGGCAACCAGTCCGGGGCCATCGACAACATCCAGGTCTCTGCCGTGCCGCTTCCGGCGCCGGCGCTGCTCCTGCTGGCCGGGATCGGTGGGCTGGGTGCCGCTGCGCGTCGCCGCAAGTCTGCCTGATCCGGACCAAAGGTGGCCCGCAAGGGCCACCGATGCCTGCAAAAGAAAAGGCGCCTCGCGGGGCGCCTTTTTTCATGTCCTGATACAGGTGCGCGTCCGCGCCGTCGTGTCAGCGACGGCGATCCCGGCGCGAGGACATAGGCTGGAACGCCACGCCCACATGGGCCTCGCAATAGGGCTTGCCCGCCTGCACCGGCAGGCCACAGAACCAGAACTCTTCCGTAGCGGGATCCCCGATCGGCCATTTGCAGGTCCGCTCGGTCAGCTCCATCAGGGTCAGCTTCTTGGCTTTCTTCTCGACCTCGCGGACCGAGGCCAGGGCCTCCGGGCTGATCTCGTTGGCCGAAGGTTGCGGCGGCAGGGGCTGCCCTGCAGGCACGATGGTCCGGCGCGGCGGCACCGGGGCGGCAGGGGCCTCGGCCGCGGCGGGTCGTGCCGCAGGTTCCGCCTTGGGGGCGGCATTGGCAGGCTCCGGCGTGGGGGCCTTGGGCGCGGGCTTGGCAGGCTTTGGTGCGGCCTCGGCCGTCTCGCGCGGCGCGGGATCCGCGGGCTTGCTCGCGGCACTGCCGCCGCCGCCATTGCGGTTCGACAGGCCCAGACGGTGCACCTTGCCGATCACCGCATTGCGCGTCACACCGCCCAGCTCTTTTGCGATTTGGCTGGCGCTTTTGCCTTCGCCCCACATCGTCTTGAGAATTTCAACGCGCTCGTCAGTCCAGGACATAGCCACCTCGGGTATGCACAAAGGACGGGGTCGGGCCGAATGACCCAACCCCGCCCCTTGGAGTTTTCCAATCTCCCTCTATTTTAGCCACCGCATCCGAGGATACAAGGACCCGCGACCTGCAACCGCAACGCGACGTTGATCCGGCGCGCAGAAAGGACCCCGATGAAGACGACACCTGATATGGGCACCCGCCGATTTGGCCGTGTGAACTGGCTTGGCGTGGCCACCCTGGCCGAACGCGAGATGCGTCGATTCATGGCCGTCTGGACCCAGACCGTCGCGGGGCCGCTGGTCACGGCGGGGCTGTTCATCCTGATCTTCAACCTGGCCATCGGCCCCCGGCGCGGCGAGGTGATGGGCGTGCCCTTCATGCATTTCCTCGCACCGGGCATCCTGATGATGACGGTGATCCAGAACGCCTTTGCCAATACCTCCAGCTCGATCATGGTCGCCAAGGTGCAGGGCAATATCGTCGACACGCTGATGCCCCCCCTCTCGGCGGCAGAGCTCGTGGCGGGCTACATCATCGGCGGCATCGGACGCGGGCTGCTCGTGGGCGTGGTGATCCTGCTGGCCATGGTGCTGATGCTGGGGATCAGCGTGGCGCACCCGCTCTGGGTGCTGGTCTTCGTGCTGCTCGGGGCAACGGTGCTGGGCGGGCTCGGGATGATCGCGGCGATCTATGCGAACAAATTCGACCAGATGGCCGCCATCACCAATTTCGTGATCACACCGCTCAGCTTCCTGTCGGGGACGTTCTATTCGCTGGAGGCGCTGCCACCCGTGATGCAGACCCTCAGCCATATCAACCCGATGTTCTACATGATCGATGGGGTGCGCTACGGTGTGCTCGGCGTGTCGGACAGCTCGCCCTGGCTTGGTCTTGCGGTCTGCGCCAGCGTCGCGGTTGCGATCCTGCTGACCTGCTGGGCCTTTTTCCGGTCGGGCTACCGGTTGAAACCGTGATCGCCAGACCGATTGAGATTTCCTGCAAATCAAGCTAATCTTAAGCTTCCGGGAGGTATCAGAACCCCAAGGTCGGCTCCCGGTGCGAGGCAGAGCAACATAATGGCAGGTGAGCAGAATGCGCACGGCACTACTTGGACTATGCATGACTTTGGCTCTGGGCAGCGTGACAGGTGTCACCGCACTGTCCCTGAGCAGCACAGCGGCACAGGCAGGCTCGATTGAGCGGGCATGCCTGTCGTCAGGACGACGCGCGGCCAATGGCGCGCTCTGCGGCTGTATTCAGAACATCGCGAATATGACGCTGAGCGGTTCGGACCAGCGCAAGGCGGCAAAGTTCTTTGCCGAACCTCACCGCGCGCAGGAGATCCGGCAGTCGGACCGCACCTCGGATGAGAAGTTCTGGGATCGCTACCGCGAATTCGGCTCGGTCGCGCAGAACGCCTGCGGCTAAGCCAGACGCGCCAGCAATCCGCGCGACGCCTCCGAGAGCATGTCGAACACGGCCGCGAAGTTGTCTTCATAATAGGGATCGGGCACCTCGCCCGGCCCCGGTCCGCGGCACTCGCTGAGAAACAAGGCGACCGGTGTCCCGTTCCCGGCTGGGCGCAGGGCCTCGAGCTTGGCGATATTGCTGCGATCCATCCCATAGATCAGGTCGAACCGGGTGAAATCCTCCGGCGTGACCTGCCGCGCCCGCAGTCCGGTCAGATCGATGCCGCGACGGCGGGCCTCGGCCACCGCACGCCCGTCGGGCGGACCGCCCACATGCCAGTTCGAGGTCCCGGCACTGTCGCAGGTGACATCGGCGCCAGCCTCTTCGGCCAGATGGCGAAACACCCCCTCCGCCGTCGGAGAGCGACAGATATTGCCAAGACAGACGAAGAGGATGGAAACACTCATGGACAATCGCGCGCCGCGCCCTTTTGCTGGTTCGCAGTCAGGGTAGCGAAGGGGGCGGCCATGCCCAAGCGGATTGTCATTCTCAGCGGCGCAGGGCTGTCGGCCGAGAGCGGGCTCGGCACATTCCGCGACACGGATGGGCTTTGGACCCAGTATGATCTGAGCGAGGTCGCCACCCCCGAGGGCTTCGCAGCGGACCCCGCCAAGGTGCATGGCTTCTACAACGCGCGGCGGGCCAACTGCCTTGAGGCCCTGCCGAACGCCGCGCATCACGCGCTCGCCGCGTTGCAGGCGCGGGCAGGTCTGGAGGTGACGCTCGTCACCCAGAATGTCGATGACCTGCTGGAGAGGGCGGGCGCGCACGATGTGATCCACATGCATGGGCAGCTCACCCGGGCGCTTTGTGCGGGATGCGGGCATCGCTGGGACGCGCCCCGCACCATGGCGCCCGAGGATCCGTGCCCGGCGTGCAACCGCTCGGCCACGCGCCCGGATATCGTCTGGTTCGGCGAGATCCCCTATCACATGGACGCCATCGAGGATGCCCTGTTCCGCGCCGATCTCTTCGTCTCCATCGGCACCAGCGGGGAGGTCTACCCCGCCGCGGGATTGGTACAGGAGGCGCGCGTTGCCGGCATCCCCACACTCGAGCTCAATCTCGAGCCTTCATCTGGCAGCGCGCTCTTCTCGGATGCGCGGTATGGCCCTGCCACGGATATCGTCCCGGCCTGGGTCGCAGAGCTCTCGGGCGCCGACCGCGCCCCGTCTTAAGTCTTCAAATATCCTCGCCGAAGGCAGCGCGCCCTGCGCGCTAATCCGCGGCGGCGCCTGTGATCGCGATCCGCTGCCGCAACGCGCCGTCGCCACTGTCAAAGATCAGGATCTCATCTCCGGCCACCACTGCGGTCCATCCCCGGCCAAAGGTCACTGCCTCGGCCTCGATCCCGTCGGGCAGGGCGATCTCGCTGGGCAAAACAGGTCCGGAGGGTGCCTTCAGGCGGATGACAAGCAGGGTGATAACCGTTACCACCCCGGCAATCATCACGACCGTCAACACGGTCACCAACCGCCGCAGGAACCGCAGATTGGCCGGTTCCGGCAGGTCCGGGCCGGGTTCGGCCCTCAGATTGGACGGGTCATCGCGCATGTCAGGCACCTTTGAGGCCAGCGAGGAAATC
The DNA here is from genome assembly GCF_049800775.1 of Dinoroseobacter sp. S375. Classification (NCBI taxonomy): domain Bacteria; kingdom Pseudomonadati; phylum Pseudomonadota; class Alphaproteobacteria; order Rhodobacterales; family Roseobacteraceae; genus Dinoroseobacter; species Dinoroseobacter sp. S375. Next base: position 270,762 of record NZ_JBNAFR010000002.1, read on the forward strand.
ACGGTAGAGGTCCGGGCCGACCCGCCGCCCAGACTTGATAAGGCGCTCGCGCGGGATGTGCCAGAGGGGCTCGGCCTGTCGCGCTCGCGCCTCGTCAAGCTGATCGAAGCGGGCGATGTGCGTCGCGGGGCCGAGGTGCTGACCAGCCCCAAGACGCGGGTCGCGGCGGGGGATCTGCTGACCCTGCGGCTGGGCGCGCCGGAGGAGGTCGCAATTTTGCCCGAAGCGATCCCGCTGGAGGTGGTTCACGAAGATGCCGAACTCATCGTTGTGAACAAACCGGCGGGCATGGTCGTTCACCCGGCCCCGGGCAGCCCGTCGGGGACGCTGGTCAACGCCCTGCTGCACCATTGCGGCGAAAGCCTGTCGGGGATTGGCGGCGAGCGGCGCCCGGGCATCGTGCACCGGATCGACAAGGAGACCTCGGGCCTGCTCGTCGTGGCGAAATCCGACCGCGCCCATCAGGGGCTCGCGGCGCAATTCGCGGCCCATAGCGTGGACCGGATCTATGACGCGCTGGTCTATGGTTTGCCCGAGGCTTCGGATCCGCGCCTGCGCGGTCTGTCCATGGTGCGGTTCGAGCCCGGCGGGGTAATGTGCCTGCGCGCAGCCATTGCGCGGCACCGCACAGATCGCCAGAAACAGGCGGTCGTGGCCGAGGGGCAGGGCCGTCACGCGGTCACCAGAGCCCGGGTCGAGACCCGGTTTGGCAGCCCCGCGGGCGCGGCCCATCTGGCCTGCTGGCTGGAAACCGGACGCACCCATCAGATCCGCGTGCATCTCTCCCATATCGGCCACAGCCTGATCGGAGATCCGGTTTACGGAGGCCGTAAGAAGCTGTCTGCAAAGAGTTTTCCAAAGGCCGCGCTGGATGCTGCCGGCCAATTCCCGCGTCAGGCGCTACACGCGCGCACGCTTGGTTTCACCCATCCCGTCACGGGCGAAGCGCTGTCCTTCGCGGCTCCGATGCCGTCGGATATGGCTGATCTCGTCCACGCGCTCAGCCTCTGACCGGCGATTGTTACAAGGCTGCACAACCCGGTGACATCCGGTTTCACAGGCTCGCCCTCGCCCTGCCGCCGGGTCATATTGCGTCTCGACACCAAGGCGTGCCCCTTGAATAATGTTCACGCCGTTAACATATCATCCGGTAGACGGGCATTACCCGCGCTGAGACGACACGGAGGCGACCATGGCATCATATACCAATCTTCCAGCCCCATCCCCGGAGCAGGGCCTGAACCGTTATTTGCAGGAAATCCGCAAATTCCCCATGCTGGAGCCCGAGCAGGAATACATGCTCGCCAAGCGCTGGGTGGATCACGAGGACACCGATGCGGCGCATCAGATGGTGACCTCGCATCTGCGTCTCGCAGCCAAGATCGCCATGGGCTATCGCGGCTACGGGTTGCCCCAGGCCGAGGTGATCTCCGAAGCGAATGTCGGCCTGATGCAGGCGGTCAAGCGGTTCGATCCCGAAAAGGGGTTCCGCCTTGCGACCTATGCGATGTGGTGGATCCGTGCCTCGATCCAGGAATACATCTTGCGGTCTTGGTCGCTGGTAAAGCTCGGCACGACCTCGGCCCAGAAAAAGCTCTTCTTCAACCTGCGCAAGGCCAAAAACCGGATCGGCGCGCTGGAGGATGGTGATCTGCGCCCGGAAAACGTGGCCCGCATCGCCAATGACCTCAACGTGACCGAGGACGAGGTGATCTCGATGAACCGGCGTCTGTCGGGGGGTGATGCCTCGCTGAACGCGATGATCGGCTCCGATGGCGAGGGCGCGACCGAGTGGCAGGACTGGCTCGAGGATGAGGATGCGGATCAGGCCGGAGATCTGGCCGAGAAGAACGAGCTGACCGTCCGCCGGGAACTGCTGGCCGAGGCGATGGAAGTTCTCAATGATCGTGAGAAGGACATCCTGATGAAGCGGCGGCTGGAGGACAAACCCTTCACCCTCGAAGAGCTCTCCGAGGTCTATTCGGTCAGCCGCGAGCGGATCCGCCAGATCGAGGTGCGCGCCTTCGAAAAGCTGCAGAAGGCCATGCGCGATCTCGCCCGTGACAAGGGTCTGATGGCGGGCGCCGACTGAGCCTTTCCCTCTTGCCGCGCCCCGGTTTAGGGTCGGGGCGGGAGGACGATACATGACGACACCACTCCGCTGGGGCATTCTCGGAGCCGCCAATTTCGCGCGCAACCAGATGGGCCCGGCCATCCACGCGGCCAAGGGGTCCACCCTGGCCGCGCTGGCCACCCGTGACCCGGCCAAGGCCGCGCCCTTTGCCGCCTTCGCGCCGGGCCTGCGCGTGCACAGCGATTACGACGCGCTGCTTGCGGATCCCGAGATCGACGCGGTCTACATTCCCCTGCCGCACCCGATGCATGTGCCCTGGTCCATGAAGGCGCTGGAGGCGGGCAAGCATGTGCTCGCGGAAAAGCCCATGGCGATGACCGCCGCCGAGATCGATCCGCTGATCGCGCTGCGGGACCGGACGGGGCTGCATTGTGCCGAGGCCTACATGATCGTCCACCACCCCCAATGGCAGCGCGCCCGCGCCCTGCTGCGGGACGGGGCGATCGGCCAGCTTGTCCATGTGGAGGGGATCTTCACCTATGACAATCGCGGCGATCCCGGCAACATCCGCAACACCGCCGGGCAGGGGGGCGGCGGCATCCCGGATATCGGCGTTTATACCTACGGCTGCACCCGCTGGATGACCGGGCAGGAGCCCGAAGAGATCACCCATGCGGATATCACCTGGGAAAACGGGGTGGATGTGATCGCCCGGGTCTCGGCGCGGTTTGCGGGCTTTACGGCGCATTGGGTGAACTCCATGCGCATGGCCCCGTTTCAGGACATGGTATTTCACGGCGAGCAGGGCGTGCTGCGCCTGACGGCGCCGTTCAACGCACAGGTCTTTGGCGAGGCGCGGATCGAGCTGCACCGGATGAGCGCGGGCGGTGGCGCGGGCCACTCCGTCACGGTGGAGCGTTTCCCGGCGGCAGCCCAGTATGTCGAACAGGTCGAGGCCTTTGGGCGCACCGTGACCGAGGGTGCAGACTATCCCTGGACGCTGGAGGATGCCCGCGGCACCCAGGCGATGATCGATGCGGTCTATGCCGCGGCGGGCTGAGGCAGGGCCGGTGGCGGGGCCGGTGGCGGGGGGCGTTGACAGTCGCCCCCGGCCTGCGCTCCTCTAGAGCCAAGCAAGAGGGTGGATGATGGCCGAGAACAGCACACCGAGTGACGAAGACAAGATTTCCGGGCGGCTCCACGGGGAGCAGCCAGACCCCGGTGCGCCGGACGGTTTGTTCCTGCGGCTGGTCCATATGGTCCTGATCGCCTTGATGCTGAGCCTGGCCTCGACCGTTCTGACCTTTGTGACGATCCTGCAATTCGTGATCCTGCTGGTGAACAACAAGCAGCCGAATGAGCGGATTGCCGAGTTCGGCACGGATCTTGGGATCTGGATCGCCAAGGCTGCGCGGTATCAGACGGCCGCATCCGAGGTGAAGCCCTGGCCCTGGACCGAGCTCGACTGAGGTCCGCCACTGCTCCGACCTGTGAGCGCCGCGCGCGGGATCCGGGGCAAGGTGCCTCGACAGGATGGGGGGCTCTCTGGCCCCGCACCAGATCGTCTCCTGTCACAGGAATGGTCACCCGGGCCGTCGTCCAATAGCGTCCGGCAAAACGGAAGGAACGGCAGATGAGGTTTATCCCTCGTGTCCCCGCCGTTCTTGTCGCGCTGACACTTGGTGTCGTCGCCAGCCCAAATCAGGTGCAGGTTTTCGGTCAGGGCCTCGCGGCGGCAGAAAGCGGTAATTTTGCAACCGCTCCGCAAAAGGGGCGTCCGTTGGCGAAGCAGCTTGCGCGGGCGTGTGTGGCGAGAGACTACAAGGGCTGTTGAGCGGGCCAGGGTTCTGCTGGTGGACAAGGTCGAGTTTGCGCGGGTCTGGCCGCGATTGTGCGTTGGGCTTGAGGGGCCCGCACGCTAGGTGTGATTCAGCAAGCACAGGAGCTAGCCCATGTCCGACACGCCGATCATCGCTCAGAAAGCGCCGTACCCCGTCGAAGTCACCGCCGGGAAGACCTATTTCTGGTGCACCTGCGGGCGCTCGGACAGTCAGCCTTTTTGCGACGGCTCCCATAAGGAGTCTGGCTTTGCGCCCATGAAATACGAGGCTGAAGCGGACAAGACCCTGTTCTTTTGCGGCTGCAAGGCGACGGCCAACGCGCCGCTCTGTGATGGGGCGCATAACAAGCTCTAGCACCGGCAAACGGATTGGGGGCGCGGCTCCGTTAACGCTTCCGAAAGTCGTTAACTTTCCTTAACGCCGTTTCTGCGCGATATTGCGGCATGGCGGATCCGTTTTTCTCTGAGATCAAATACCTCGGTGGTCGCAACCTTGATTTCATCGAGGTTGCGGTGGATCCCGGTGCGGATGTCTCGGATCTGGTGGTGACGATTTACCAGTCCGACGGGACCATTCGCTCAAGCAACCCGCTGCAGGGCCTCGTGCCGACCCAGAGCGGGGGGCGCGACATCTATGTGATCGACACGACCTCCACTGATACCTTTACGGGGCTTGCGCTGAATAACGGGCTGTCTCTTTCCGACAGCTCGGGTGTCTACGCCTTTTTCTCCTTCGACAATCGTCCGGATCCTGTCACAGCTGTCGACGGGCCTGCGGCGGGGCTGACCTCGACCCAGATCGGTCAGGCGGGGAGCGGTGCCTCGCTGGAAACCAATGACCAGGGCGCCAGCTATCAGGTTCAGACGGATCCGAACCCGGGCACCATCCCTTGTCTGACCCTCGGCACCCGCGTGCGGACACCGCAGGGGCCGGTCGCGGTCGAAGAGTTGAAGCCCGGGCAGCTGGTCTGCACCTATGATGGCGGGGCGGTGCCGCTGGTCTCTGTTCTGCGCCGGACCCTCAGCGCGGCCGAACTGGCGGCCAATCCCCGGCTCTGCCCGGTGAAGATCGACGCCGGAGCCCTGGCGCGGGACCGACCCACGCGCGATCTCTGGGTGTCGCGGCAGCACCGGATGCTCGTCGTCTCGCCAATCGTGAAACGCATGTTCGCAGTGCCCGAAGTGCTGATCGCGGCGATCCGGCTCGTGAGCCTGCCGGGGATTTCCGTCGACCGATCCGCACGCGAGGTGACCTATTTTCACCTGCTCTTTGACCGGCACGAGGTGATTTTTGCCGAAGACAGCCCGACCGAGAGCCTGTTCCTTGGGCCCGAGGCGCTGAAATCCCTGTCCCCCGAGGACCGTGCCGAGATCTCCGCGCTGTTCCCAGAGGCGCTGTCGGGCGGGGTCTGCCCGGGCCGGACGATCCCGCCCGGGGCACAGCAGAAGCGTCTCGTGGCGCGGCACGCAGCGAACCGCAAACCGCTCCTGCAAGGAGAGGACGAGGGCGCTTAGTCGCGCCTCCTCTGGCCTACTAGGGGGCGCCCGTGACCCGGAAAACGCCGCGCCGGCAATTGCAGACAGGCCGCCTGCCTGTCGCGGCCAACTGGCGGAGACGAGCTGCGCGCTTTTTGCCATCCATGCCGACCTGTCCGCCCCAACTGTGTGGGGCTAACCGGTTATATCCGATGCAAAAAAGACCAAACCCGGACTGTGGACCAGTTCAGCCACCCGGTCTTGTCCGCTAGGGTCGGACAGCTTGCGTCTGGCTGGGACCCGAAGGGCCCCGCTGGAGGCGGCTATTTCAACGGGTTGTTTTCGGACTTCGCATATGACTGGACGACTTCTCGCACGTATCAAAACACTGAGCTGTGCCCTCGGCGTCTCTATCCTTCTGGCGGCTCCGGGATGGGCCGCGCCACTGTCTTTCAACTTCTCCTTCTCGGAAATAGGCAACACGGTTACCGGTGTCGTGTCCGGCCTTGAGGATGATATGCAAGGCGCCGCTGCCAGCGTGACGATCACCAGTTCGCCTTTTGGGTCCAAGGGCAACTTTGCGCCCTTCGCATCGTTGAACATGTTCACGGTTTCGGCGGGCATGGTCACAAGCGCATCGTTTCAGGGGTTTGACGACGACGTGAACACCGGTGCGCCCACGGTTTTGCTGTCGTTCGCAGGGCAAAACGGCGCCGTGGTCGCAGTCGGAGGCTCCCCCAGTGACGTGATCGGGTTTGGCACCCTTGTGTTTACACCACATGACGCTGTGGCTCCGATCCCGCTTCCGGCGGGTGGGGTGCTGCTTCTGACGGGGCTGGCTGGGGTGGTCGGGCTCTCGCGCCGCAAATCCCGGGCCCAGCGGGGCTAGCCCCAAGGCGCGACATCAGCGCGGTGTCTCCAGGTTTTCCGCGTTTGATCGAAGGGACCGGACGGTGTCTGCCGGTCCCTTTCTTTATGCACTGCGGATGGGGCGTGGCGGGGGATCAGTCCTCCATCGCCTCCAGCTCGTCGATCATGCCCGAGATCATGCTCAGACCCTTGTCCCAGAAAGCCGGGTCCGACGCGTCGAGACCGAAGGGCGCCAGAAGCTCCTTGTGGTGCTTGGACCCGCCTGCCTTCAGCATCTCGAAATACTTCGACTGGAACTCCGGATCGCCCTCTTCGTAGACCGCGTAGAGCGCGTTCACGAGCCCGTCGCCAAAGGCATAGGCGTAGACATAGAAGGGCGAGTGGACGAAATGGGGGATATAGGCCCAGAAGGTCTCGTACCCGTCCATGAACTCGAAGACCGGGCCGAGGCTCTCGCCTTGCACGCTCATCCAGAGCTCGCCGATCTCCTCCGGCGTCAGCTCGCCGTTCTTGCGCGCATCGTGGAGCTTGCACTCGAAATCGTAGAACGCGATCTGGCGCACGACCGTGTTGATCATGTCCTCGACCTTGCCCGCCAGCAGCGTCTTGCGCGTGGCCTTGTCCGGCGCGGCGTCGAGCAGCTTGCGGAAGGTCAGCATCTCGCCGAAGACCGACGCGGTTTCCGCGAGGGTCAGGGGGGTCGAGCTCAGCAGCTCGCCCTGACCTGCGGCGAGGACCTGATGCACGCCATGGCCCAGCTCATGGGCCAGCGTCATCACATCGCGCGGTTTGCCCAGATAGTTGAGCATCACGTATGGATGCACCTCGGCCACGGTCGGGTGCGCAAAGGCCCCGGGCGCCTTGCCCGGCTTCACGCCCGCATCGATCCATCCCTTGGTAAAGAACGGCTCGGCGATCCGTGCCATTTCCGGGTCGAACGCGCCATAGGCCTCAAGCACGGTCGATTTCGCCTCGTCCCAATCCACAAGCCGCGTGTCCTCTTGCGGCAGGGGGGCGTTGCGATCCCAGACCTGCATCGTCTCAAGCCCCATCCACTTGGCCTTTAGCGCGTAGTAGCGGTGGCTCAGCTTGGGATAGGCGGCGACGACGGCATTGCGCAGGGCCTCGACGACTTCGGGTTCTACATGGTTGCTCAGATGCCGCCCGGCCTGGGGGCTGGGCAATCCGCGCCAGCGGTCGTTGATCTCTTTTTCCTTGGCCAGAGTGTTATGCACCCGGGCGAAAAGCTTGATCTGCCCGGCAAACTGGCTTGCAAGCTCGCGGGCCGCCGCCTCGCGCTTGTCGCGGTCGGGCTCGGAGAGGAAGTTCAGCGTGCCCTCGATGTTATAGGCCTCGCCATCGACCTCGAACATCATGCCCGCAATGGTCTCGTCAAAGAGCCGGTTCCACGCGGCCGCCCCCACGGTCGAGGTGTCGTGGAGGTATTTCTCCAGCTCGTCGCTGAGTTGATAGGGCTTCATGGCGCGCAGCCGGTCGAAGATCGGCTTGTAGCGCGCGAGATCCGGATTCTTGTCGAACAACCCGTCGAGCTGCGCATCGGGGATGCGGTTGATCTCGAGCGTGTAGAACACGAGCGGCGTGGTGAAGGTCGTGATCTTGTCCTGCGCATCGGCCATGAACTTGGCGCGCTCGGCATCGGTGGTGTTCTGGTAATAGCGCAGCCCGGCAAAGGACATGATCCGCCCGGCAATCGTGTCGATCCGCTCGTAGCGCTGCACACAGGTGAGCAGCCCGCTCGCGTCGAGATCGGCAAGCTTGCCCTCGTAATCGGCGGCAAAATCGCGGCAGGCAGCCTCCAGCCAGTCCATGTCGCGCTTCAGCTCCGCCGCATCCTCGCCCGGATAAAGATCGCTCAGATCCCAATCCGGCAAATCCCCAAGGTTCTTGCCCCCGGTCTCAGCAGCGGCATCGCGCAGCGGGGTCGGGGCGGGGAAGGAAAGCGGCAGGCTCTGCATGGGACGTCCTCTTATCTGGTTGGACAAGAGGTAAGGCGGCAGGGGCGGAGGCTCAAGCAGCGAGGCGAAATTTGCGGTGTTTCAAAGCATTTTGGCCAGATGGAGATAGCCCGGGCGACCCTGTCGCGCATCCGGGCCCAGCGTCAGATCGACCAAAGGAGACCGCAGCAGGGTCTATGAGCGCGGAGGGTTCCCGGCATAGAGATTTCGCATTTGCAGCAGGATGCCATTCCTTGGAAACGGCGCGAACTGGCTGGAAAAGCCGTATTTCGCGAAATTCGGCCCAAACCCCGACAGCTTGGGGCCGACCTGCCAGTAGATGCTGGCGCTCGGTATTTGCTGGCTCGGGTCACATTGAAGTTTGTATTTCGCTGCGCAGTCCGGCGGGATGACAGTCTGCTGATCCCGTCGCGAGAGGATCACCTTTCCGTTGCAGCGAGCCTCCAGAAAGCCGTCTCCGGACTTTGACCATTTGATCCTGAGCTGAAACTTGTTCCATTGGGACAGTTTGGAGGGTGGCACGCAGACTTGACGCTCGAATGTCAGCCCGCGGACCGTATCCAGCTGCAAATCATAGATGTGGTTCTTGATGCCTTTCGTCCGGCCCCATTCCGCAACCTCCAACTTGGACCATGCGGGTGTCGGGCCTCCGTCATAGCGGAAATTGGGGGCGATCCGGATCTCCATGGAATACTCGACCAGTTGGCCCGGCTTTACGTTTTTGGGTGCGGCGATCCGCGACCTGATATTGCCATTTAGGCAATCGCTCTCGCCGCGACCATCACCATACTTTCGGGAGCTGCATCCCTGCGGTTTCAGCTCGAACGACCAAATCCCGCCGCTGTAAACCGGCTTGGAGCCATTGAATTTATGCGGTTTGAACCGCTTCGAGTGATCTTGAGCATGCGCTGCGAATGCGGCGCATATGGAAACCATTGCTAGAACAAACCTGAGAAAATGCATGCTGCCCTCGTTGCGCTGGACGCTCTGACACTATCGTCACGGCCGCCATCTGGCAATTTTCCGCTATTTTGTTCAGGGGCCATGGGGGGCGGGGCCTTTCCGCGCGAGCGCAGGGATTTGCCACATCTCGACGAAAGACGCAGTCTGCCCCGCCGCAGCGGTGCCTAAAACGGGGCAGATCAGCCGTATATCGCCAGCATCTCCTTTAGATCCTCCAGCGTGTTTGCCTCCTGCAGGGGCTTGTCCTTGCGCCAGCGGGACATGCGCGGAAACCGCAGGGCGACGCCGGATTTGTGGCGGGGGCTGGCTTGGATACCCTCGAAGGCGATCTCGAAGACATGCTCGGGTGTGACACGCCGCACGGGGCCGAAGCGCTCCAGCGTGTTCTTGCGCACCCAGGCGGTTATCTGGCGGAACTCCGCATCCGTGAGGCCGGAATAGGCCTTGGTAAAGGGCACCAGCTCGTTCCCGTCCCATACCGCGAAGGTGTAGTCGGTAAAGAGGTTCGCGCGCCGCCCATGCCCGGCCTGGGCGTAGATCATCACGGCGTCGATCACCAGCGGATCGACCTTCCATTTCCACCAGTCCCCCTTCTTGCGCCCGGCCAGATAGGGCGAGGCACGGCGTTTCAGCATCACGCCCTCGGCCCCGAGCGCGCGGGATCCGGCGCGGATCTCGGCCAGCGCGTCCCAGCTGTCGAATGTCAGCGCGGGGGAGAGGCGCAGGGGCAGCCCCTCGGGCAGCTCATCGAGCATGGTTTCCAGCCGCGCGCGGCGTTCGGCCAGTGGCGTGTCGCGCAGATCCGTGCCCCCGGCTTCCAGCAGGTCATAGGCCCGCAGGATCACCGGCGCCTCGGTCAGCAGTTTCTTCGGCACCGTCTTGCGCCCGATCCGCTTTTGTAGCGCGTTGAAGGACAGCGGCACCTCATCGCCCCAGGCCAGCAGCTCGCCATCGAGCACGGTGCCCTCGGGCAGGAAGTCGCGCAGGCTGGCCAGTTCGGGGAAGCGGTCGCTCATCAGCTCTTCGCCGCGCGACCAGACGAAATGCTGCCCGCCGCGCAGAATAAGCTGGCCCCGGATGCCATCCCATTTGTGCTCGGCCTGCCAGTCTTCGGGGGTGCCAAGGCTCTCGGGCGCGTCCTCCAACCCGTAAGCCAGGTAGAACGGATAAGGCTTGGACAGGTCGGCTTCGGGATCCCGGGTCAGCACGAGCGCTTCGAAGCTGGTGGTTTCCGGCGTCCAGTCGCCCATCAGGCGATGTGCGAGCTCGGCCTCGGGGATCTCGGTGGCCTGGGACAGGGCCCGCGTCATCAGCTTGGTCGAGACCCCCATGCGGAAGCCCCCGGTGATCAGCTTGTTGAACACGAAGGCCTCGGTGGGCGGCAGGCTGTCCCAGGCCGACAGGATGAAGGCGCGCCGCTCCGGTTCTTCCAGCGCGGCGAGGCCGCGTATCTCGGTGATCCACGCGCTCAGGCTGCGGGTGCTGGTCTGGCCGGGGGGCGGCAGGACAAGGGCGATGGTCTCGGCTAGATCGCCGACGATCGGATAGGCCTCCTCAAAAAGCCAGAGGGGAATGCCTGCGCGTTCCGCCGCCCATTCCCGCAGGCGCGTCGTGGTGACCGTGCGCTTGGGCCGCCGCCCGGACAAGAGCGCGATGGTCCAGAGCTTGTCAGCCTCGGGGGCCGTGCGGAAATAGGCCGCGAGGGCGGCGACCTTTGGCGTGATCTTGGTGGTCTGATCCAGCGCGGTGAAAAGCTCGGCAAACCGGTTCACGAGGGGCCTCCATGGGCGCGCAGAAAGGCCCCGAGGTTGGCCACGGCGCGGTCGGCGCTGCGAGAGCGGCCCGCGTGGATTTGCCAGACATGGGGCATGCCGGGATAGCCCTCGACCGCAACATCGGCCCCGGCGGCACGCAGGGCTTCGGCAGAGGCCAGCGCGTCCCGGGCCAGCGCCTCGCCCTCGGCATACTGGATCAGCGTGGGCGGAGCCGCAGGCAGCGGGGCGGCGAGGGGCGAGGCATAGGGATCCCCCGGGTCATGCCCGCAGAGATAAGCCGCGACCGTATTGCGGCCCCAGCGTTCGGGGATCAGGATCTCGGTCTCGAGCCGGGTCTGAAACCCGCCCGCCTCCAGATCCAGATGGCCGATCGGGGACAACAGCGCCAGCGCGGCGGGTGGGGGCAGACCGGCCCGGGCCGCCCAGTGGAGCAGGCCGAGCGCGAGGCAACCGCCCGCGCTGTCACCGGCCACCATGACCGGACCCTCGGCGCTCAGCGCGCCATAGGCCGCAAGCACATCCTCGGGGGCGGCCGGAAACGGGTGTTGCGGCGCCAGGCGGTAATCCGGCAGCCAGGCGGTGCAGCCCGCTGCCCGGGCGATATGGCTGACCATATGCTGATGACTGCGCGCACTGCCGATGGTGAAGCCGCCCCCATGCAGGTAGAGAAGCCGTCCGCCTGTCGCATCTTCGGGGTGCAGGGTCATCGTGGGCACTCCGCCCAGATCCGTCCGTCCCTGCGCCACGCCCTTGCATCGTTTCTCACCCAGAAACACGGTGGCGTCGAAGATCGCCCGGAGCAGGGTCTGGGACGGGGTGAAGGCGAGGGTCGGGCGCTGGACATAGCGGGCAAAGAGCGGCCAGAGCCGGTCGCCCATCCCCTCGGGCCCCTGTTGCCGGGTCATTGCGCGTCTCCCGTCGGGCCGGGTTCGGGCGCGTCGCTGTCGGTCTCGACGCTTTCGCCCTCGAACTGGGTTTTGACGATCTGTGCATCGTAGCCCTGATCCTCAAGCCATTTGCGAAAGACCGAGGTATAGCCATGGGTGACGAATATGCGTTCGGCCCCGGTTTCGGCGATGGCGCTGTTCAGCCCGGGCCAATCCGCATGGTCCGACATGACAAAACCGCGATCCGCCCCGCGCCGCCGCCGCACGCCGCGCATCCGCATCCAGCCCGAGGCAAAGCCGGTCTCGGTCGCGCCGAACCGCTTCATCCAGGGGGTGCCGAGGGCCGAGGGCGTGGCCATGACCAGCGCGCCGGGATGGGTCTTGGCGGTGATCTCGGCGGTGACTTGCACGGTCGGGGGCAGGATCAGGCCCTGATCGCGCAGAACGCGGTTCGTGGCCTCGACCGCGCCATGGGTCAGGATCGGCCCCTGCTCCGGGTCGAGCTGGGCGAGGATCCGCTGCGCCTTGCCCAGGGCATAGGCGCCGAGCACGGCGGTTTTGCCCGTGGCCGCACAGGCGGCCCACCAGTCGCGGATCGCCGCGACCACATCCGGTTGTGGGTCCCAGCGAAAGACCGGCAGCCCAAAGGTGCATTCGGTGATGAAAGCATGGCAGGGCACGGGCTCGAACGGTTCGGACAGGCCGTCCTCCTCGATCTTGTAATCGCCCGAAACCACCCAGACCTGACCGCGATGGGCCAGCCGGATCTGGGCCGAGCCCGGCACATGGCCCGCAGGATGAAAGCTCACCTCGACCCCGCCGATCTGGCGCGTTTCGCCATAGCGGATCGTGTCGAGCCGGATCTCGCCCAGCCGGTGGCGCATCACCGGGGCGGCAGCCTCGGTGGCGAGGTAGCGTGCATGGCCGGGGCGGGCGTGATCCGCATGGCCATGGGTGATCAGGGCACGGTCCACCGGGCGCCAGGGGTCGATATGGAAATCGCCCACCGGGCAGTAGATCCCGTGCTCGGTAAAGGTCAGAAGGTCTGCGGCCATGCCCGAGACCTAGCGCTCGCGCCGCGCGCCGCCAAGGGTTGCAGCGCCTGCCCGGCTCTGGTCCAGTGCGGCCATTGCGAACCGGGGGAGGGGACATGACGGAGTTCAGAACAAAGATGGAGGCGGGCGCGCTCTTGGCGGGGACCTTCCTCAAGACGCCCGCGATCGAGATGGTCGAGGTGATGGCGCTCTCGGGGCTGGATTTCGTCTGCCTTGATGCAGAACATGCGCCTTTCGACCGGGGACGGATCGATGCCTGCCTCGCCGTGGGGCGCGCGCTGGGCTTTCCCTGCCTCGTGCGGGTGCCGGATGCGACCCCGGCCACGCTGATGCAGGCGCTGGATGCGGGTGCGGCCGGGGTGGTCGTGCCCCATGTGGACAGCGCCGAGAAGGCCGCGGCCATTGCCAAGGCCTGCCGTTATGGCGGCGGGGGGCGGGGCTATGCGGGCTCGACGCGCTCGGCGGGGTACGGCACCCAAACCATGGCGGCGGTGCTGGGCAGCAGCGACGCACCGATCGTCATCGCCCAGATCGAGGATGCCGAAGGGGTCGAGGCCTGCGAGGGGATCGCGGCGACCCCGGGCATTGACGGGGTCTTTCTCGGCCCCGCGGATCTGTCGGTGTCCTATGGCAAGACGGATCAGAGCTCGGACGAGCTGATGGCGGCCATCGCCCGCGTCGGAGAGGCCTGCGCGGCCACGGGCAAGCCCTATATGACCTTCGCCGCCAATGTGGAGAAAGCCGCGGCCTGGCGGCGCTACGGCTTCACGGTGTTCTTCGTGGCCTCCGAGCATGCCTGGATGATGCAAGGGGCCCGGGCCACCGCCGAGGGGATCAGCGCGCTCGACTGACGGCGCGCCAACCCCGGTGGACCGGTTGGGTCAGTGCTTGTGCCCGCTATGGTCGCCATGGCCGTGCTGGTGGTCATGCCCACCATGCTCGGCGGCCCGTTCGAGATCCACGGGGATCTCCAACGTGAGCTCACCGGCTTTTTCGAAGACGAGGGTGACCGGCACCATGTCGCCCTGGGACCAGCTCTCCTTGAGGCCCATGAACATCACGTGGTCACCGCCGCGCTTGAGCATGTAAGTCTCGCCTGCGGGGATCGTGAAGCCATCTTCGACCTCGCGCATGAGCATCACGCCATTGCCGTCATCGATATGGGTGTGCAGCTCGACCCGTGCAGAGGTGGGCGAGCTGGCCGAGACGAGGCGGTCGTCCTCGGCGCCGTGGTTCATGATTTCCATGAAGGCGGCCCCGGATTTGGCAACCGGCGAGGCGGCGCGCGCATAAGGGTCCATCACCATGATGGATGTGTCCATGGCGACCGCGGGCAGTGCAGCGAAGCCGAGGCCCGCCGCGAGGATGAGAGATTTCAAAGACATGTCTGAGGTCCTGAGAAAAGAGATCTGAAAGGTGAAGCGTGTTCAGATCACCACAGGCGGTGCGCGCGGCGCGCCTCCGGGTTCGGGCGGTTGCGCCCAGAGACAGGGGCTCTGACGCGGACGGAAGCTGGTCGCGCCAAAGGCCGGATCGGTCGCAAGTTCCGCGCGCAGCGTCACGGCGGCCAGTCCGATCAGGGCGCAATCAGGGCAGGTATGGCTGGCCTGAACCGGGTTGCCTTCGGCGTCGAGCCGCAGGGTTTCGGTTTCTGACCCGACGCAGATCACCGCGATCATGCCCGGGTCCGCCGCCATCTGGCCCCGGGCCACGGCCATCGCGCCGCTGGTCCCCACAAGGGTCAGCGCGAGGCAGATCGCGAGGAGGCGGCGAAGATGCGTCACACCCAGAGAGGTAGGCGGGGCGGCGCGCTTTGGAAAATGGTCGCTTTGTCGCATCCGGGGTCACGCGCGCACAGTCCGACGAAGGCCGACAGGTCGCCCAAAGCGCGGGCCTGTCACAGCAGGGCCGCATCCGCGCCGCGGCCCTTACGACAGCCGAAAACGCAAAACGCCCCGCGCGGATCAACCGGCGGAGCGTTTTGTCGAAATCTCAGAGGGATCAGGCGGCGGCCTGAGCCTTTGCGATGTCTTTCTTGATCTTGAGCGCCTTCTCGGACAGCTCGGCATCCTTGGCTTTGGCCAGGAAGCTGTCCAGCCCACCACGGTGGTCCACGGTGCGCAGAGCCGCTGCCGAGATGCGCAGCTTGAAGCCGCGGCCCAGAGTCTCGGACATCAGGGTCACATCGTTCAGGTTCGGCAGGAAGCGCCGCTTGGTCTTGTTGTTGGCGTGGCTGACATTGTTGCCAACCATTACGCCTTTTCCTGTCAGTTCGCAGCGGCGCGACATCGGCTCGCTCCTCGTTGTCTAGCGGTTCGGATCGAAAAGGGGCGCGCTCGAAGGGGCCCCGGAAACTTGAAGCTGCCGTCTAAGACGAATGCCTGCGGGCGTCAAGCGATTCATTCACGGCACGAGCACTGCGCTGGCGGGATCCGTGCCCGTGTCCGGGGATATCAGCCCTCGGACGGGCCAGCCCCGAGGCTGTCGAGGATGTCCGCGGCCGCCTGACTGGCCGAGAGCTGTCCACCGGCGACCGCATCCGACAGCCGGTCCATGGCCGCGCGGGTGGCCTGATCCTCGGTCAGGCGCGCCAGCAGCCCGGCGCGCACCTCGGTCTCGAACCAGCCCCGCGCCTGCGCGGCGCGCCGTTGGTCCCAATGGGCGTTCTCCTTGCGCCAGGTGGCCAGAGTCTGCATCTCGTGCCAGGCCTCGGGCAGGCCGGTGCCCGTGACCGCCGACACCATCAGCGCCTTGGGGAAGTCCTCTGGATCCTCGGGCCGTTTGCGCAGGAGCCGGAGCGCCCCGGCGTAATCCGCGCAGGTCCGCGTGGCGGTGGCCTTCAGATCGCCATCGGCCTTGTTGATCAGGATCACATCGGCGGTCTCCATGATCCCGCGCTTGACCCCCTGCAATTCGTCCCCGCCCGCCGGGGCCAAAAGCAGCACGAAGAGGTCCGACATCTCGGCCACCATGGTCTCGGACTGTCCGACGCCGACGGTTTCGATCAAAACCACATCGAACCCCGCCGCCTCGACCAGTGCCACGGCCTCGCGCGTGCGGCGCGACACGCCACCGAGATGCGACAGGGACGGCGAGGGGCGGATGAAGGCCCCCGGCGCGCGGCTCAGCCGCTCCATCCGGGTCTTGTCGCCAAGGATCGAGCCGCCCGTGCGCGCCGAGCTCGGATCAACGGCCAGCACCGCGACCTTGAGCCCGGCCTCGATCAGCATCATGCCAAAGGCTTCGATGAAGGTGGACTTGCCCACCCCCGGCGTGCCCGAAAGTCCGATGCGGAGCGCCTGTCGCCCGCTGCCGGCGAGCCGCTGCAGAAGGGCCGTTGCCGTGGCGCGGTCTGCGGGACGGGTGCTCTCGATCAGGGTGATGGCCCGGGCAAGCGCCCGGCGCTCCCCGGCGGTGATCCGGGTGGCGAGCGTTTCCAGATCCGGCAGGCGGGCATTGATCCGGTCGGCGGGCGCGGGCGTGGTCTGGTCAGTGGGCACGTGGCGGTCTTTCGCTGGGTCGATCTGACATTCCCGTCAGGGCAATTGACGGCTTCGCGGTTTTCTTGCCTTGTCGTCCTATGTCTTGTCCAGACGACAGCGGCGCGCGCCCACGACGACAGGAGGCGAAAGTGACAGTAAAATTGCGAAATGCCCTGCGATCCGCGCTGATCGGGCTGGCTCTGGCGGCGACACCGGCCATGGCGACCGAGCAGGGGGTGTTCGATGTCTCGCTCGGCGGCGTGCGCGCGGCGGTGGTGCAATACGCGGCCAACACCGATGGCAATCGCTATGCGGTGACTGGCAAGGTGCGGACCACGGGCCTGCTCGGCGCGGTGGTGAAAGCCTCCTACGAGGCGACGGCGCGCGGTCAGCAGACCGGCCCGAGCGCCTATCGCCCGAGCTCCTTCGTGGAGATTCGCGATGCCAGTGGCGAACGCTCGGAGGCCGAGATGCTCTACCGGGGCGGGCGGCCGCAGGTGAAGGTCTATGACCCGCCGCGCGAGGCGGACCGTCATGCGGTCGATCCCGCCACCCAGACGGGGACGGTGGATCCGATGACGGTGATCTATGCCGCCCTGCGCGATCAGCCCGAGGCCCGGGTCTGTGATCTGACCTTGCAGGTGTTCGACGGCAAGCGGCGCAGCGAGGTGGTTCTGTCCAACCGTCGCGCCGGGGCGGATGGCGAGATCACCTGCCAGGGGCTCTATCGTCGGATCGCCGGCTGGTCGCCCCGCAAGCTGGCCGAGAAGACGCGCTTCACCTTCGAGATGACCTATGCGCCGCGTGGCGATGGGATCTACGAGGTCGCGCGGGTGACCACGGACACCACCTTTGGACGCGCGGTGCTGAAGCGACGCTGAGCCCGGCGGCGCGCGCCCCTTGACCCGGCCGCAGCCGAATGGTTCGGTCCCGCGCAACCCTGCCCGATGCCAGCAAGGACCGCGCGCCCCATGCCCGCTGCCGACGCCCTTCCCATTGATGAGGCCCTGCCTGATCTGCTCGCTGCCATGGCGCGGGGCGGGGCGGCCGTATTGCAGGCACCACCGGGCGCGGGCAAGACCACGCGGGTCCCGCTCGCCCTGCTGGAGGCCGGGGCCGCGGGCCGGATCGTCATGCTGGAGCCGCGCCGTCTCGCGGCGCGTGCCGCGGCCGAGCGGATGGCCGCAACCCTTGGGGAGCCGGTGGGGCAGACTGTGGGCTACCGCATGCGCGGCGCCTCCAAGACCGGTCCTGACACCCGGATCGAAGTGGTCACCGAAGGCATCCTGACCCGCTGGTTGCAGGCCGATCCGGAGCTGCCCGGGATCGGCACCGTGATCTTCGACGAGTTCCACGAACGCTCGCTGAACGCGGATCTGGGGCTGGCGCTCTGTCTCGAGGTGCGCGCGGCCCTGCGCGAGGATCTGCGCCTGCTGGTCATGTCGGCGACGCTCGATGCCGCGCCCGTGGCGGCGCTGATGGGGGATGTCCCGGTGGTCACGAGTGCGGGGCGCAGCTATCCGGTGGAGGACCGCTACCTGCCGCGCCCGGTCCCCAAGACGACGCGCTTTCCCGCCGCGGTGGCCGGGCTCACCCGCCAGGCCTTGGCCGAGGCCGAGGGCAGCGCGCTTGTCTTTCTGCCGGGCGAGGGGGAGATCCGGCAGGTGGCGCGCCTGCTGGAACAGGATCTGCCCACGCATACGGTGCTGCGCCCGCTTTACGGGGCCATGAAACTCGCCGAGCAGCGCGCGGCAATCGCACCTGCGCCTGCGGGGCAGCGCAAGGTGGTGCTGGCCACCTCGATCGCCGAGACGTCCCTGACGATCGAGGATGTGCGCATCGTGGTGGATGGCGGGCGGGCGCGGCGTGCGCGGTTTGACCCGGCCTCGGGCATGTCCCGGCTGGTGACCGATCCGGTGAGCCGTGCCGAGGCGACGCAGCGCGCGGGCCGGGCCGGGCGGGTCGCCCCGGGCCTCTGTTACAAGCTCTGGACCAAGGGGGCGGAGGGGGCCTTTGCCGCCTTCGCACCACCCGAGATCGCGGTCGCGGACCTGAGCGCGCTGGCGCTGGATCTGGCGATCTGGGGCACGGGGCCTTCGGATCTGGCGCTGTTGACCCCGCCGCCCGACGGGGCCTGGGCCGAGGCGCAGGCGCTCTGCCAGTCGCTCGGCGCGTTGGACGCTGAGATGCGGATCACCGATCACGGACATGCGCTGGCGCGCCTGCCCACACATCCGCGCCTCGCGCATATGCTGCGCCGGGCCGGGGCCCAGGCCGCACCGTTGGCGGCCCTGCTCTCCGAGCGGGACCTCGATCGCAATGCGGGCGTTGATCTCGCGCGACGGCTGGCCATTTTGCGCGGCGATGCGCCCTGTCCGGATCCCGGTGCCCGCGCGCGGGTGCAGGCCGAGGCCAAGCGCCTCGCGCGGGATCTGCCCAAGGCAGAGACGCTGAGCCTTGGCGCACAGGCGGCGCTGGCCTATCCCGACCGGATCGGGCTGCGTCGTCCCGGCGATGATCCGCGCTACCTGTTGTCGGGGGGCAAGGGGGCGGTGATGGATCCGGCGGCTAGCCTTGCGGGCGCGCGGCTGCTCGTGGCCACCGATCTCGACGGCAACCCGCGGGAGGCCCGGATCCGGCAGGCGGCGGAGTTGAGCGAAGCCGAATTGCGCGCGCTCTACGGGGATCAGATCCAGTGGCGCGATCACTGCCACTGGTCGCGCCGCCACCGCCGGGTCGAGGCCCGCCAGCAGGAGATGTTCGGCGCCCTGGTCCTGTCGGACCGGATCTGGCGCGATGTGCCCGAGACCGCGCGTGCCGAGGCCGCTTTGGCGGGGCTGCGGGATCTGGGGCTGGAGGCGCTGGGCGGGAAGGCCGGCTTTGCCCGCCTTCGGGCACGGGTCGCGCTCTGCCGGGCCGGGGGGATTGAGCTGCCGGAAATGTCCGACGATGCCCTGCTCGCGGCGGCAGAGGACTGGTTGCTCCCCTATCTCGGGCAGGTGCGCGGGGCAGAGGACCTGCGCGCGCTCGACCCGCTCGAGCCCCTGAGAACCTGGCTTGGCTGGGACGCGCTCCAGGCGATCGAGGTGCAGGCGCCCGCCGCCATCACGACACCGCTCGGGCGCAAACTCCCGGTGGATTACAGCGGCGACGCGCCCGAAGTGTCCGCCCGGGTGCAGGAGTTTTTCGGCGTCACCCGGCATCCGACCGTGGGGCCGGGGCGGGTGCCCTTGCGGATCACGCTGCTATCGCCGGGTCAAAAGCCCGTGGCGGTTACCTCGGACCTGCCCGGCTTCTGGGCAGGTGGCTACGCGGATTTGCGCAAGGACATGCGGGGCCGGTATCCGAAACATCCATGGCCCGAAGACCCGACCGAGGCCGATCCGACCGTGCGGGCCAAACCGCGCCGCAGGTGAGACGCGCGCCGTGTCGCGCGCCCCTTTGTCTTAAGTCCGGAAATATCCCCGCCGGAGGCAGCGTGCCTGCTGCGCCGACGGTCAGGCTGTTGGCGCGCTCAGCGCACCCGTTGCCATGTATTGCCCCGACAGATCGGCCCGATGCAGCCCGATACCTTCAGCAGATCCCCGTCGAGCGACATTTTCGAGCGATAGGTCTTGTCCGCGCCCGGATCCCAGATCTTGCCCTTGCCATAGGCGCCACCGCCCTGGTTCTGCATGTCCCAGACGATGTTCTTGCCGATATTGTCGGACGCGATGGGTGTCCCGTTCGAGGTAAAGGAGCGCAGGAGCTTGCCGCAGATCTTGCCGCTGCACTCGTAGAATTCCACATGGCCCACATTGCCCTCGTCATTCGGGGCGGTCTGGAACACGCCCTTGACCGCATCGGCGGCCGCCGGGCTTGCCAGGGCCGCGCAGGCGGCCATGATCGCGAAGATCGATTTCACTTGGGTGTCCTCCTCCTTGGATGGGCGGACGCTCGCAAATCCTCTCTGCGCGCGGCAAGTGTGACGTAACGCCAGCCCGCAAAGTGCCGTTGCGTCTTTGCAATCGGACGCGACCCCCGCTAGAGACCCGCTCAGACACAGACAGCCGGAGCCCGCGCTATGATCCTCTACCCCGCAATCGACCTCAAGGATGGCCAGGCCGTGCGGCTCTACAAGGGCGATATGGACAAGGCGACCGTGTTTCATGACAGCCCTGCCGAACAAGCAAAGGCGTTTCAGGAGGCGGGCTGCGAGTGGCTCCATCTGGTCGATCTGAACGGCGCCTTTGCCGGCACCCCGGTCAACGGGGCGGCGGTGGAGGCGATCCTGGCGGCGACCTCGGTGCCGGCGCAGCTGGGCGGTGGGATTCGCGACATGGCGACGATCGAGATGTGGCTGACACGGGGGATTGCCCGGGTCATTCTCGGCACCGTGGCGGTTGAAGATCCCGATCTGGTGCGCGCCGCGGCCAAGGCTTTTCCGGGCAAGGTGGCCGTGGGGCTCGACGCGCGCAACGGGCGCGTAGCGACACGGGGCTGGGCCGAAGAGACCGACCTGATGGTCACGGATCTGGCGAAATCCTTCGAAGATGCGGGGGTTGCGGCGATCATCTATACGGATATCGACCGGGACGGCGCCATGCAGGGCCCGAATGTGACGGCGACGGCCGCGCTCGCCCATGCGACCTCGATCCCGGTGATCGCGTCGGGCGGAGTGTCCTCGCTGGAAGATTTGCGCGCGCTGAAGGCAACGGGCGCGCCGCTGAACGGGGCAATCTCGGGCCGTGCGCTTTATGATGGGGCGATCGATCTGGCGGAGGCCCTGGCGGTTCTGAAAGCCTGAGCGAGGGGGTGGATGGCGTCTGTCGCGGGGGCCAGCCCCCGCACCCCCGGAGTATTTCGGGAACAATGAGAGGCAATCTCAGGGCAGGGGATCGGTGTGCCAGAGCGTGACCTTGAGCCCGCCCAGTGACACGGCGGGGCCTGAGGGCAGGAAGGGCAGGCCTGTCGCCTTGGCCAGCCCGCCATCGGAGGTGATGACCCCGACCCGCCAGCCGGAAAACCCCGTTGCAAGCATTTTCCCGAGACTTCCATAGAGGCCAAAGAGCAGCTTGCGATTGCCGATCCGCGCCCCATAGGGCGGGTTTACAAGCACGAGCCCCGGTCCCGGCACGGGCGGGATCAGATCGGAGATCGGTTGCCGTTCGAACCGGGTAACGGCGCTCAGCCCGGCGCGTTCGGCATTGCCGCGCGCGCCCCGGATTGCCCCGTCATCCCGGTCGAAGCCAAAGGCCAGCGGGGCTGTGCCGGGCGCGTCTGCCGCGCGGCGCGTGCGCTGCGCGGCCACGGCCTCTGGCACAGCGGAGGCCAGGTTTTCGAAGGCGAAAGACCGATCGCGCCCGGGGGCGAGACCGAGGGCACTCTCGGCGGCTTCCAGTACGAAGGTTCCCGAGCCGCACATCGGGTCGACGAGGGGCTCTGTCCCGGTATAGCCCATCTGGCGCAGAAAGAGCGCGGCAAGCGTTTCGCGCATGGGCGCTTTTCCGACAAACTCCTTATGTCCGCGCCGGTGCAGTGGGGCGCCGGAGGTATCCAGGCTGATCTGCACCAGATCGTCTTCGATCCGCACCAGCAGGCGCAGGGCGTCCTCTCCCTTGCCCTCGGGCGCGCCGAGGGTCTCGGTGATGGCCCGCATCACCCGCTGGGCCGCCGCGCGGTCGTGATAGATCTTGGAGCGGCGGCAGGTCGCCTCGACCCGCACAGGCACGTCCGGCCGCAGCACCTCGGCCCAGGGGAATTTGCGCGCGCGCTTGTCGAGCTGCGCCAGATGGAAGGCGCGGAAGCTGCCGAGCCGCACCAGCACCCTTGCCGCGCCCCGCAGGTGCAGGTTCGCGCGCCAGATGTCGGGCCAGTCGCCCGTGGTTTCCACCCCGCCGGGCACGGCGCGCGGGGCGGCAAAGCCCAACTCCGCCGCTTCGGCGGCGAGTATGGGTTCCAGCCCCGGTGGGGCCGCGAGAAAAATGTCGAAAGGCGGTGTCGTCATGGGGCGGGCTTACCCCGGATCGCCGTCCGGCGCGAGGGCCAAGACTTGTTCCGGGGGGCTTGGGCGGCTAAGAGGCCCTGTGCCCATCGCAGGACCGTGCCCATGCTGAAAACCCGTGTCATTCCCTGTCTCGACGTGGCCGATGGCCGGGTCGTCAAAGGTGTGAATTTCGTCGACCTCATCGATGCCGGAGATCCGGTCGAGAGCGCCAAGGCCTATGACGCGGCCGGGGCGGATGAGCTGTGCTTTCTCGACATCCACGCGACCCATGAGAACCGGGGTACGATGTATGATCTGGCCACGCGCACGGCAGAGCAGTGTTTCATGCCGCTGACCATCGGCGGGGGCGTGCGGACGAGCGAGGATGTGCGCAACCTCCTGCTGGCAGGCGCGGACAAGGTCTCGTTCAACTCTGCCGCTGTGGCGGATCCGGACGTGATCGCGCGGGCGGCGGACAAGTTCGGCAGCCAGTGCATTGTCTGCGCCATCGATGCGAAAACCGTTTCCCCGGGCAAATGGGAGATCTTTACCCATGGCGGGCGCAAACCCACGGGGATCGATGCGGTCGCATTCGCCAAGACCGTGGTGGCCAAGGGGGCCGGAGAGATCCTGCTGACCTCCATGGACCGGGATGGCACGAAGCAGGGGTTCAACCTGCCGCTCACCCGGGCGATTTCCGATGCGGTCTCGGTTCCGGTCATCGCCTCGGGCGGGGTTGGCACGCTGGATCACCTTGTGGACGGGGTGACGGAAGGCGGCGCAAGCGCCGTGTTGGCCGCGTCGATCTTCCACTTCGGGGAGTACACCATCCGCGAAGCGAAGGAGCATATGGCGGAGGCGGGCATCCCCGTGCGCCTGTCATGAGCGTGCTGCATGAGCTCGAAGCGGTGATCGCGGCACGCAAGGGGGCCGATCCGGACAGTTCCTGGACGGCCAAACTTCTGTCCAAGGGGCCAGAGAGATGCGCCGAGAAATTCGGCGAGGAGGCGATCGAGGCCATCATCGCCGTGGCCAAGGATGACCGTGAGAACCTGACCTACGAGGCGGCCGATGTGCTCTATCACCTGCTGGTCATGCTGGCGGCACGGGATGTGGCGCTGGAGGATGTTCTGGCGGAGCTGGCGCGACGGCAGGGGATGTCCGGGCTGGCGGAGAAGGCGTCGCGCTGAGCGGCCCGTTCAGGACGGGGTCCGGACCGGGCCTTCGGCGAGGATATTGGCAGACTTAAGAAAGCCGCGCGCGGGTCAGAGCTTGGAGCTGATGACGCCGGTGGCAAACCCGCCCATGCGCAGCTCGCCATAGAGCCGTTGGTATTCAATCTTGGGGCAGCGGTTCTGGATCACGGTCAGGCCGGCGGCTTCGGCCTTGGCGGCGGCCTCCGGATGGGTGACGCCGATTTGCATCCAGACCGTTCGCAAGCTCGGCAGTTCGGCCATGGCTGCGTCGACGATCGCGGGCACATGTTCCGGGCGGCGAAAGATATCGACCATGTCCACGGGCTCTTCGATCTCCGACAGATCCGCTCGGATGGTCTCGCCCAGCAATGTCTTGCCCGCATGGACCGGATTGACCGGGATCACCCGCTTGCCGCGCAGCCCGAGATAGCGCGCCACGTAATAGGACGGACGCACCGGGTTCATGGACACGCCCACGCAGGCCACGACCCGGGTTCGGGTCAGGATTTCGCGCAGCAGGTCGTCGCTTGGATCTTGGCTCATAGGGCCAGCCTAGCGCCCGGTGAGAGAGGCGGAAAGATCTCTTTGCCCGCGCGCCTCTCTCGGTTGATGCACGGGGGTGCCAAAAAAAACGCCCGTGCCGAAACGGCCGGGCGTGTAGTAACGGAACGAGGGACAGTGAAGTGAAGCGCAGGAGTTCCGAGCCCGGCTTCTATGAATGTTACGTAGGGGCCATAATCCGGATTGAAAGGAGGAGATCACGATTCTGTGATCTCCTGTCAGATCCCCGTCAGTGCCGCGCGGATATTGGCCGATACGCCCGGCCAGAAGGCTGGTGTCAGCCCAGGACCTTGGGCCAGTTGCCATTGGCCCGGGTGATATTGCCGGGGATGTCCTTTTCCCAGCGGCGCTGCACCCGTCTGGAGAAGTTCATGTAGAGCTTGCCATCGACGATCTTCCAGGCATCCGGATCCGTGGAGGCGGTATAGCCCTCGGCAACGGCCCAGGCGCAGTAGCCGCCATATTGCGGGGCATAGGCGTCGGGGGTCGCGGCAAAGGCTGCGCGATGGGCCTCGGAGGCGAAGCGCCATTCCGCGCCGTTCCAAGTGTGGGTGAAGGCGGCATCGCCGCGCACGGGTTTGCCGTCGTTGAAATAGGCCACGGGGTCATAGCCGCGAATGGCCAGACCGCGCTTGCTATAGATGGCCGGTTCGGCGGCGAGGGCCGGGGCGGCGAAGGGGGCAGCCGCGGTAAGAGCGCCGGTGCCGATCAGGAAGGTGCGACGTGAAATCATGGGGTATCTCCTCAAGCGTTGGTCTGCTCAGGAGGTGGCCTTCGATGCGAAAACCAGCAAGAGAAGTGACACGCTTGTGAGGCAGATGTCAGTCGAAGATGTCCTCGATCAGGTCGACCGCCTCGCCCAAAGCCTTTTTCCACAAAGGTTTTTTGCGTTTCTTCTTTCGGTATCCGCCATGGGCCGCGCGCGATGCGGCGCCGCGCGAGACGGGTCCTGTTTCAGGTCCGTGCACGCCGGGGATATAGCCGGTCTCCTTGCGGCGCTTGCCTTTGCCCTTGGGTTTCTTGCCCGGCTCGGTCGGGGTCTTGAGCCATTTCATCTCATGCAATGGCGCGCCACAGGACCCGCAGGCAAGCTCATGCCCGTCCCGGGCCGAGGGCACCAGCATGGTGCGCGCAGAGCAATAGGAACAGGTGGCGACTTTGGTGTGCTCGTGCATGGAAAACCTCTCTGCCCCCTAGATAGGCGCGGGGTGGTGGCTTGTCATCTGCGCCGCGCGGCTTTGCCTAACCCTTGGGGGTTCGGCAGGCATAAAGCGCGACAGCCGCCGCGTTCGAGACATTGAGCGAGCCGAAGGCGCGGGCGAAGGGGATCTTCACCAGCATGTCGCAGGTGGCCTTGGTCTTGTCGCGCAGGCCGGGCCCTTCGGCCCCCATGACCAGCGCGATAGGGCGGTCGCGGCGGGGCTCGAGCGCGGTATCGAGGCTCTCATCCGCCTCGCCATCGAGCCCGAGCAGGGTGAAGCCCATGGCGCGCAGCTCCTCCATCGTATCGGCAAGGTTTCGGACCCGCAGATAGGGCTGGCGCTCCAGTGCGCCCGAGGCGGTCTTGGCCAGCGCGCCGGTTTCCGGCGCCGCAGAGCGGGCGGTGGCAATGACGGCGGCCGCGCCGAACACCTCGGCAGAGCGTAGGACCGCGCCCACATTATGGGGATCCGTCACCCGGTCGAGCAGCACGACGAGGGGCGGCATCTCCGTGGGGCCACCGAGGCAAACCTCGGCCACAGGGCCCCAGCTCAGGGGTTTGACCTCGAGTGCGGCGCCCTGATGCACGGATCCGGGGTCGAGCGGCACCGGAAATTTTCGCGGATCGGCGATCTCGGGCTCCATCCCCGAGGCGGCGATGGCATCGGCGAGCTTGTCGGCGGCGTTCCGCGTCACGACCAGCCGCACCCGGTTGCGCGCCGGGTTCTGCAGGGCATCGCGCACCGCATGCAGCCCGAAGAGCCACAATGTCTGCGCCGCTGCGGCCCGTTTGGCGCGTTCCTTGTCGATCACCCATGTGGGCTTCTTGCCAGCCATGGCATGTCCTTTCGCGCGGCTCAGGGCGCGGGGATAGCCGAGGGGCCACGCCCGGTCAATGTTGCGCCGGGCAAGCGCCGCACAGGTCGATGATTTTCCCGCCTCCGCCCTCAAGTTTTGCGGTTGACGCCCCAGTCCCGCGCGCGTAATCACGCACCCGTTGGGCGACAGGCCGCAAGGTGTGGCAGGGGACTGTAACTCCCTCGCGGAGACGCACGCCTGGTTCGATTCCAGGGTCGCCCACCACTTTCCTCGTTACCTCAGACATGGTGCCAACCCGAGCCCGTGCGATTGTGATCCCGCCCTTTGCGCGTCGGGCGGATTATCCCTTGCGGTGTGTTCGGGGCCGCTTAGCATATCCCCATCCGAGACTGACGCCGGGGAGGGGCCGTGATGTCGAAGACGAGGCTGCCCGCAGGCCGGGGTCGCAGGTGAGCATCCGGTTCTTCTCGGACGCGACGCGGCCTGTGCATATGGGCCCCTATCCGCTGGAACGGCTGGCCCGGGGTGCGATGCCCGATCTCGCGCAGGTGCCCGAGGATCGCCCACTCAGCTTCGCGCGTCCCGAGGCGCCGAGCTCCATCGTCAATGCCATGGGCGAGTACCAGGCCATGATGGACGCGATCCGGGACGGGCTCGTGAACAAGGCACGCGCGGAGTGTCCGAGCGATCCGGTGGCACGGGCCAACCACCTCAAAGCCTTTGGCTATTTCTCCGATGCCGCCATGGTTGCGGCCTGCGCTCTGCCGTCTGAGGCGCTGCTTGAGGCCCCGCGCCGGAACCCGGATATCGACCGGCTCGCCAATGAACTGCGCACGCGCCAGACCAAGACGCTGGCCTCGGGCATCGACATGATCATGGCCGATCTCAAGGAGAGCATGGAGGCGCCGCCCTCCACCATCGTGGATCACACCCATGCCATGGTGTTTCTCTACGAGATGCCCCGGGATCCGCGTCCGGGCGAGCCGGGGACAGCGTGGATCGCTGATGCACAGGCCCATCGTGCCTGCCTGCGCGCTTCCGAGACGGCGGTGGTGCTGGCCAATTACATCCGGCTGCTGGGCTGGGATGCCAAGGCGCATACGGCGACCTCGACGGATGTCTCGCTCAACCGGCTCACTGTGGCGGCGGGGCTGGCGACGGTCGAGGACGGCGCACTGACCAACCCTTATCTCGGGACCCGGTTCGGCGTGGCGGTTCTGACCACGACGATGGAGCTTGCGGTGGATGCGCCGCTCGCGCCCGCACAGCCCTGGTTGCGGACCAAGGGACCGGCCTGGTGGCTGGGCACGGCCTCCGCCAAGTCGGCCCTGAACAGGGACCCATTCAAGGCGCGCGATTTCCGCGACGGCCCGCACCCGTTCGAGACGCTCAAACGGGTCGAAAACCCGACCACCTATATCGATGCGCCCAATGTGGCGCGGGTGCCGAAACGCACGGATATGTTCGCGCGCGCCCAGTTCGGCGATATGGGCAAACCCCTGCAAGAGGGGGCCAAGGGGGGCTATTACGCGCGCAAGGCCGCGCCTTCTATGGCGCAGCGGCGGATGCTCGGGGCCTTTGTCCTCCTGCAGGATGGCGCGTCCGAGACGGAGCGCGCCGTCCCTGAGCCGCAGACCCATGCGGAGGCGATCAAGGCGGCGAGCTATTTCCTTGGCGTGGACGCCGTGGGGATCAGCGCTTGCCCGGATTGGACCTGGTATTCCCACGATGCGCGCGGCGAAGAGATCGAGCCGCCCCATGACCAAGCCATCAGCATGATCATCGATCAGGGCTACGAGACCATGGAGGGTGCGTCCGGCGATGACTGGATCTCGGTGGCGCAATCCATGCGGGCCTATCTGCGGTTTTCGCTGCTCGGCGGGGTCATCGCCAAGCAGATCCGCAACCTGGGCTATTCGGCCAAGGCCCATACGGTGCTTGATGGCGAGGTGCTGCAGCCGCCCTTGTTGCTCCTGTCCGGGCTGGGCGAGGTGAGCCGGATTGGCGAGGTGATCCTGAACCCGTTCCTCGGGCCACGCCTGAAATCGGGGGTGGTGACCACGGATCTGCCGCTGGCCCATGACAAGCCGATTGATTTCGGACTGCAGAGCTTCTGCGAGACCTGCAACAAATGTGCCCGCGAATGCCCCTCGGGGGCGATCACCGCCGGGCCGAAACTGATGTTTAACGGCTACGAGATCTGGAAATCCGACAGCCAGAAATGCGCCAGCTACCGGATCACGACCCTGGGCGGGGCCATGTGCGGGCGCTGCATGAAGACCTGTCCGTGGAACCTCGAAGGGCTGTTCGCCGAGAAGCCCTTCCGCTGGGCGGCGATGAACATTCCCAAGGCCGCGCCGCTGCTGGCCCGGCTGGATGATGCTGCGGGCAATGGCGGGCTCAATCCGGTCAAGAAATGGTGGTGGGATCTGGAGCTCTATGAGGATGGCGGCTACCGGCCCACGCGGCACCCGGTGAATGCGCGGGATCTGCAGCGGGATCTCGACCTGCGTTACGAGGATCAGACCCTCGCGGTCTACCCGGCCCCGCTTGCGCCGCATCCTTATCCATACCCGTTCCCCATGGATCGCGAGGCCGGGATCGAGGCCTATCAGGCGATGATCACCGCCGAAGAGTATCGCGACCGGCTGGCAAAGGGCGATGAGGGCGTGATCCACCGGCGCGCCGAGGCTGGCGAGAGCCCGGTCTTGCAGGTCGTGGTGACCAAGGCCGAGGCGATGACGCCGGAGGTGACGAAATACGAGTTCCGACTGCCCTCGGGCGGGGACCTGCCGGAATGGACGGCGGGGGCGCATCTGGACATCGTGGTGGCCCCGGAATTCCTGCGCCAGTATTCCATGTCCGGCGATCCGGGGGATCGGTCGAAATACCAGATTGGCGTGCTGCGCGAAGAGGGCGGGCGCGGCGGATCCAAGCTCATGCACCGGATCTTTGCCGAGGGGCGGCAGTTGTTTATTTCGCGACCTATCAACCATTTCCCCCTGACCGAGGATGCGCCTATGTCCTATCTCATGGGCGGCGGCATCGGGGTGACACCGATGATCGCCATGGCACACCGGCTCCACGCGCTGGGACGGGATTTTGCGTTGCACTATTCGGTTCGCAGCCGGGCGGCGGCCGGGTTTCTCGCGGATCTCGCGGCGATGCCCTGGGCCGATAAGCTGCATCTGCATATCTCGGAAGAGGGCACGCGCGCCGATCTCGATGCGCTGTTTGCGGGCCACCCGGAGGGCGCGCATGTCTATACATGCGGGCCGGAGCGGTACATGAGCGCCGTCATGGAGGCCGCCGCGCGACAGGGCGTGCCCGAGGAGGCGCAGCATCTGGAGTTTTTCTCGGTGCCCGAGACGCCCGACTACGAGAACCACCCTTTCACCCTGCGCCTCGTGCGCTCCGGGCGCGAATTCGAGATCCCCGCAGACAAGACCGCGACGGATGTCCTCACCGAGGCGGGGATCAAGATCGATGTGAAATGCTCGGACGGGATCTGCGGGGTCTGCAAATGCGGGCTGGTTTCCGGCGCTGTGGAGCATCGGGACTTCGTGCTGTCCAAGGCGCAGCGCGAGAGCGCGGTGATCCTGTGCCAGTCCCGCGCCGCCGAAAAGGACGGGGTGATCGAGATCGACCTTTGAGACGTACCTATTGCAGCTCGATTTCGCTGCGCTCGAAGCTTGCTGTCTGCGAGGAGCCGTCCTCGAAGGTCACGGTCACCTCGACGCTGGTCAGTGTGTCCAGCGGGAAGGCCACATAGGGCAGGTGGCTGTCGAGCTTGAAGGCATTGGGTGCAGGCGTGCCCTCATAACAGGGTTCCATGAACTTGAAGAGCTGCTCGGCATTGCCATTCACCCGGAAGGCAATCTGTTGCACGCCGCAGCGCCAGCTCTCGATCTGGGTGAAATACAGCAGGTCCTGACCATTGAACTTGCGCACCGCGACCCAGCTCGACTGGGTGGCCATGAGGATCGGCTTGACCTCCTCGGCGGTGGTGAAACCGGTGGCCATGGCTGGTGTCGCTGCCAGCAGGCCAAGACAGAGCATCAGGGGACGCGGCATAGGGCACTCCGAAATCTCTGGACGGGAACGGGTTGTCCCGCCGCATGAACCCGGCATACTGCAAAAAACCGGGCAGGCCCAGAGATGACCGACTTCCTTCGAACTCCCGCGCATGGATGCGCCTGATGCCTTGCCCGTAGCGGAGGGCGAAGCGCCGGGGCGAGACGTGCTGGCCGTGCTGCAGGGCGGGCGTCTGGCCTATGAGGCGTTGATCTTTGCGGCCTCGTTTCGGGCGGCGAACCCGGAATATGACGGGCGTCTGATCTTCGCCGAGCCGCAGCCCGGGCCGCTCTGGGGCGACACCGATCCGACGGCGCCTTCCGAGATCCGCCAGTTTCTGGGGACGGAATACGGGGCCGAGATCCGGCCCTTCGCCTCCGAGGCCTTCGGTGCGCGCTATCCCCATGGCAACAAGATCGAGGCGCTCAAGGTGCTCGACCGCGACCGGCCTTTCGTGTTCTTCGACACCGACACACTGTTTCTCGGCCCGCTCTCGGAGGTGCCCTTTGACGACGCCTATCCCGGGGCGTCCATGCGGCGGACCGGGACATGGCCGGTGATTGAGCTCTACGGGCCGGGCTATACCCAGACATGGAAGGCGCTCTATGACCGGTTCGGGCTGGAT
This sequence comes from Dinoroseobacter sp. S375, assembly GCF_049800775.1. Classification (NCBI taxonomy): domain Bacteria; kingdom Pseudomonadati; phylum Pseudomonadota; class Alphaproteobacteria; order Rhodobacterales; family Roseobacteraceae; genus Dinoroseobacter; species Dinoroseobacter sp. S375. The sequence goes on from NZ_JBNAFR010000002.1 coordinate 301,600, forward strand.
TTCGACAGCTCCCTCGATCTGAGCCATCCGGATGAGTATTGGGAGCGTTACCTCTATTTCAACGCTGGCTGGTTCTTTGGCGGCTGTCCGCTGGCCTTCCATCGCCGCTATCTCGAGATTGCGCGCAGCATCTGGGATGACCCGCCGCCCGAGCTGATCTGTCAGCCGCTGGAGCCGTGGCTCGACCAGATCGCGCTGCCCTTGGTTCTTCACGGGCTCGGCGGTGGGCGGGACGCGGTGCCGCCCGGATTGCTCGACGGGCGGATCACCTGCCACTACCGGCTTCTGCCTTTGCTCTATGCGCGAGAGGCGGATGCGGTGGTCGAGGTGCTGGAAAGGGTAACGGCCCCGAACCGGATCAAGAAGCTGCTCAAGGGGTCCGAGGCCGCCAAGCGGATGATCTATCAGGGCAAGGGGGCCAAGGCGCGCGCGCTCTTTGATCGGGCGGCTTTGCCCCCCAAGGAGCAGACCATCCGCAACACCTTGAAACGCAACAAGCTCTGGCTGCGCTAGCGCGCAACACCGCGTCCCCCGGGGTGGGGTAAATTCAATCATGTCTGGTCGGAGGACTTCAACTGGAGCGGGCGAGGCGATTCGAACGCCCGACCCTAACCTTGGCAAGGTTATGCTCTACCCCTGAGCTACGCCCGCATCAGTTGAGTGACGCTGATGTATCCAGCGGCCCCCTTGGCTGCAAGTGAAAAAAGCATGGATTTGCGATTTTTTGCTGCGCCCGCCGGTCGCAGGTCGGCCGGATCCAAGCGGCGGCGATTCGCACCGCTTGGACGCGCCGCCACAGGGAACGGGCGACGCGTCGGCGCTCTGTTCGCGGGGCCGCTAGGGGAGGAGCGTGATCTCTCCCGGGCGCCAAGTCTGGTCGAACCAGGGCTCGAGCGGTCCATAGAGCCGCATGATCGTGTTCCACCCTTTTCCCTGCACGGTCTGGAGCCAGTTGCTCTCGAATCCTTCCGGCGCCACGGGGCCGAAATAGATGTCTGTCGAGCCATCCGCATTCTGCACCAGCCCGGCATCATTGCTGCCCAGGGCGGGAAACTGCTTGTCCGTCTGAAGCATCGAGCGGGTCTGGTTGTCATAGAGCGTGAAGGACCAGAAATCCTTGGCAGGCGGATCGGCGGGCACCGTGAGCTTGTAGGTTTTGCCACCGTCGAGCGCGTTGCCCTCCGCATCCCGGTAGGTGAAGGCGTATTGCGATCCCTTGCCCACCACTTTCAACGCCATGGCCGGCGTGACGCCCGTAGCATAGAAGTGAAAGGCACTGCGGAAATCCTGCAAAGTGGCCCCGTCCAGCACCCAGGTATAGGCCCCGCCGGGAAAGGCCGTCTGCCAATAGCTCTCGCCCGGATACCAGTAGACGCGCGGGTCACGCGGCTTGGAGACCAGCGTCTTGACTGTCACGGCACCGGCGGCTGCCGCGCGTTTCAGAATGGCCTGCATCCTGTCATCGGGCGCAAAGGGATGACCCTTCTGAATGCCGATTGCCGCCAGATGACCCAAAAGCTCCGGCTCTTCGCCCTGGAGGGGTTCGGATTGCACCACGGTGTTGATCTCGTCGTACATCCGCTCGTCCATCACATGGATCGTGTTGAACTCTTGGCCCGAGACGTTCACGAAGGTCATCTCCGGCGGCGCGTCCGCTGCCGAGAGGGGGTACATCCGGAACCTGTCCTGGGTGGCTTGCACCGCCTCCGCCGTAGAGCCGTCCTTGAGATAGCCCCGCCAGAGCACCCAGTGACCATAGGTGTCCGATGGCACGACATCGGTGTAGCCTTCGGTGGGCACCGGGCCCTCATATCCCGGGGGAAGTATCAGGAACTTCCCGCCTTTCCCCTCATCCGGGCCGAGATTGCCGAAATCCATGACGTATTTGAACCAGGCATTGTTCAGAAACCCGAGCACGTTGGGCGGCGTATCGATCACCATCGGCTCGTCGCCCAACTGGAGCCACGCGGTCTGATAGACGCTGGTCGTGTTCGGCGTCAGGAACAGCGCCTTGGAATCCATCAGATCCGCAAACTGCAAGACGGTGGTGTTGGCCGGTCCAAAGGCCTCGATCCCGCGCCGCATGGCGTCCATCGAGGCGATCTTCACACCGTCCAGATAGGCTTGGTACGCATGGGTGAAGTCGAGCAGATTGTAGATTTTGTCTGCGGTCTCGGCGTCCGGCACCCCGTCAAAGAAGTTGAGAGCGCCCAGCTGCGTCTCGATATTGTCGGGGGTGGTGATCCCGTCCGGGATCGTGGTGCTCATGGCCATCTGCGGCGGGTCCTGCGCGAGCGCGACGCCCCCCATGACCAGCCCGATGGATACAACTCCTGGTGCTAATTTTGACATGCTTGTCCTCCCCCTCGTTGCGGGAAGCCTACGCAGGAGTCGTGTGCAGAGCAAATCTGTGCCGGGTTGCATCCGGTGGGCGTCGGGACGTTTCGCCATCGGGATGGCGCCGCAGCCTTGTAAGAAGGGGGCGCCAGACCCGCGTGTCAGGCTTGCGTGCCGCTGCGGCCTTCGGGATCGGCATATTGGATCAGGTCCCAGCGATTGCCCCAGGGGTCGGCAAACACGGCGACCGTGCCGTAGGGTTCGTCGCGAGGCGGGCTCTCGAACGGGACGCCTGCGGCGCTCAGCCGTGCGAAATCCGCGCCGAAATCTTCGGTCTCGAGAAACAGCCAGACGCGCCCGCCACCCTGCTGTCCGATAACGGCCACCTGGCTGGGTGTGGCGGCGCGCGCCAGCAGAAATTCGGTCTCTGCCCCGGGCGGGGCGACGCGCACCCAGCGCTTGGTGTCCGACAGGCGCGTATCCTCGCGCAACTCGAAACCCAGCGTCTGGGTGAAAAAGGCGATCGCCCGGTCGTAGTCATCCACGACCAGGCTGAGGGCGGCGAGCCTGCGCGGCATCAGCTGAGCTCGATCAGCAGGTCCTTGGCGTCGATCTGTGCCGCCGGGCTCACATGCACTGCGGCGACCACCGCGTCGCGTTCCGCATGAATGCCGGTTTCCATCTTCATGGCTTCGATGGTCAGCAGAAGATCACCCTCCTTGACCTTGGCCCCCGGCTGCACTGCGACCGAGGCCACGACACCGGGCATGGGTGCCCCGATATGGTTCGGGTTGCCCAGCTCGGCCTTGGGCATCTTCGCGACCGTGGCCGCTGCCTTGCGGTTCGGCACCCGCACGACGCGGGGCTGGCCGTTCAGCTCGAAGAAGACCTTCACCTCGCCATCCTCATTGGTCTCGGAGGCGGTCTGCATCCGGATCTCGAGGGTTTTGCCCGGATCGATTTCGGCCTCGATCTCGTCACCGGGCTGCATCCCATAAAAGAACGTGCGCGTGGGCAGGGTCCGAACCGGGCCATACTCGCTGTGGCGGGCCATGTAATCGGTGTAGACCTTGGGATACATCAGGTAGCCGTTGAGATCCTCGTCATCCGCAGTGGTGCCGGTCTGGGCTTCCAGGTCCTTGCGCGTCGCCTCGAGATCCACGGGCGGGAGGTGCTTGCCCGGGCGTGCTGTGCTCGGCTTCTCACCCTTGAGGATCTTGGACATGATCTTTTCCGGGAAGCCGCCCGCAGGCTGGCCGAGATTGCCGCGCATCATATCGACGACCGAATCCGGGAAGGCCAAGTCGCGGTTGGGGTCTTCGACATCCGCGCGGCTCAGGCCCTGGCTCACCATCAGGAGCGCCATGTCGCCCACGACCTTGGAGGAGGGCGTCACCTTCACGATGTCACCGAACATCTGGTTCACATCCGCATAGGTCTGGGCGACCTCGTGCCAACGCTCCTCAAGCCCGAGGGACCGGGCCTGCGCCTTGAGGTTGGTGAACTGGCCACCGGGCATCTCGTGCAGATACACCTCCGAGGAGGGGGCCTGCTGGCCGGTCTCGAAGGCGGCATATTCCTCGCGCACCGCTTCCCAGTAATCCGAGATCTCGCGCACAGCCTTGATGTCGAGCCCGGTGTCGCGATCCGTGTGACGCAGGGATTCCACGACCGTGCCGAGGGTCGCCTGGCTGGTATTGCCCGATAGCGCATCCATGGCGCAATCCACCGCATCCACGCCGGATTCTGCCGCCGCGACGATCGTCGCGCAGGCGATGCCGGCGGTATCGTGGGTGTGGAAGTGGATCGGCAGGCCGACCTCTTCTTTCAGGGCCTTGATCAGGATCCGGGCCGAGGCCGGTTTCAGCAGGCCCGCCATATCCTTCAGGCCGAGCACATGGGCGCCCGCGGCCTTCAGCTCCAGCCCCATATCCACATAGTATTTGAGGTCATACTTCGCCCGCTCGGGGTTCAGGATGTCGCCTGTATAGCAGACCGTCCCTTCGCAGACCTTGCCACTCTCGAGCACCGCATCCATGGCGACGCGCATGTTCTCGACCCAGTTCAGGCTGTCAAAGACGCGGAACACGTCGACACCCGAGGCGGCGGCCTGGCGGGTGAATTCCTGCACCACGTTGTCGGGGTAGTTGGTGTAGCCGACCCCGTTCGAGCCGCGCAGCAGCATCTGCGTCATCACATTGGGCAGACCGGCACGGATGTCGCGCAGGCGCTGCCAGGGGCATTCCTGCAAGAAGCGGTAGGCCACATCGAAGGTCGCCCCGCCCCAGCATTCAACCGAAAAGAGTTGCGGCAGGTTCGCGGCATAGCTGGGCGCGACCCGGATCATGTCGATGGACCGCATCCGCGTGGCCAGCAGAGACTGGTGCCCATCGCGCATGGTGGTGTCGGTGATCAGCAGCTGCTTCTGCTCCGACATCCAATCCGCAACCGCCTGGGGGCCTTTTTCCTCCAGCAGGGTGCGCGTGCCCGGCGCCGGTGCGGCCTTGGGGGCAGGGGCCTTGAGCGCGCGGGGCGTGGCGGGCGGCATGGCGCGGCCTTCGGTCTCGGGATGTCCGTTGACCGAGATATCCGCGATATAGCGCAGGATCCGCGTGGCGCGGTCGCGCCGCTTGGGGAACTCAAAAAGCTCCGCCGTCTCGTCGATGAATTTCGTGGTGTACTGGTTGTTCAGGAAGGTCGGGTGCTTAAGCAGGTTCTCGACAAAGGCGATATTCGTGCTGACACCGCGGATCCGGAACTCGCGCAGGGCACGGTCCATCCGCGCAATCGCGGCCTCGGGGGTCGGGGCCCAGGCGGTGACCTTTTCCAGCAGGCTGTCATAGTAGCGGGTGATGACCGCGCCGGAATAGGCCGTGCCGCCATCAAGGCGGATGCCCATGCCCGTGGCCCCGCGATAGGCGGTGATGCGGCCATAATCGGGGATGAAGTTGTTCTGCGGATCCTCGGTCGTGACCCGGCACTGGATCGCGTGACCGCTCAGGGGCACATCGTACTGGCTTGCCACGCCGGTGGCCTCGATCAGGGACTTGCCCTCGGCGATCAGGATCTGGGCGCGCACGATGTCGATGCCGGTGATCTCTTCGGTCACCGTATGCTCGACCTGAACGCGGGGGTTCACCTCGATGAAGTAGAAAGACCCGGTGTCCATATCCATCAGGAATTCGACCGTGCCCGCGCATTCGTAGTTCACATGGGCGCAGATCTTGCGACCGAGCTCGCAAATCTGCTCGCGCTGAGCGGAGGAAAGATAGGGCGCGGGCGCGCGCTCCACGACCTTCTGGTTGCGGCGCTGGACCGAGCAGTCCCGCTCCCACAGGTGATAGATATTGCCCATCGTGTCGCCGAGGATCTGAACCTCCACATGGCGGGCGCGGGTGATCATCTTCTCGAGATAGCCTTCGCCATTGCCAAAGGCGGCTTCGGCTTCGCGGCGGCCTTCCCGGACCTTCTCGGCGACCTCATCGGCGCCGAAGATCGGGCGCATGCCGCGACCGCCGCCGCCCCAGGACGCCTTGAGCATCAGGGGATAGCCGATGGTTTCCGCCTCGGCTTTGATCGCCTCCATATCATCACCGAGCACCTCGGTCGCGGGGATGACCGGCACGCCAGCGGCAATCGCCACCTTGCGCGCCGACGCCTTGTCACCAAGGGCGCGCATGGTTTCGGCCTTGGGCCCGATGAAGGTGATGCCGTTGGCTGCACAGGCATCCACGAAATCCGGGTTCTCAGACAGCAGGCCATAGCCCGGGTGGATCGCATCCGCACCGCAGAGCTTGGCGACCCGGATGATTTCGTCGATGCTCAGATAGGCGGCCACGGGGCCCATCCCCTCGCCGATCTTATAGGCCTCATCCGCCTTGAAACGGTGCAGGCTGAGCTTGTCTTCCTCCGCGTAGACCGCAACCGTCTTCTTGCCGAGCTCGTTGGCGGCCCGCATCACCCGGATGGCAATTTCGCCGCGATTGGCAATCAGGATCTTTTTGAAGTCAGTCATCGGGTCCTCATTGGTAAACTTTATTGTCCATGTACGGCAAACCGTTCCAAACCGGAAGCCCCTAGCGTCTCGGGGCCAATTCGTCGCGGAAATCGGCAAGGGTGGCAAGGCCGCACATTTGCATGTTCGTGATCAGGTCCTGGGTCAGCAGATGGATCAGGTGGCGCACGCCGCGCGGCCCCAGACCGGCCAGGGCGAAGTGCCAGGCGCGCCCCAGCATGACGAAATCCGCGCCCATTCCCACCGCGCGGAGAATGTCGAGCCCGCCTTCGATCCCGCTATCATAGATCAGCGGGTAGTCGGGGCCAACCGCGGCGCGGATCACCGGCAGCTGCGTGATCGCGCCCGGCCCGCCCTCGAACTGGCGCGCAGAGTGATCCGACACCCAGATCCCGTCCACGCCAGCGGCTTGCAGCCGCGTCGCATCCTCGGGTCGCAGCACGCCCTTGATCACCAGAGGGCCGTCCCATCCAGCGCGCAGCGCGTCGAGATAGGCCCAGTCGGGCGCGCCCCGGATCGCCTTGCCCGCATGGGCCATGTAACTCGCCGCGCCGGATTTCTCGACATAGCTTTCGGCCAGCTTCAGAGAGGGGCGCCCATGCTGCGCCATGCCAAGCGCCCATCGCGGGTGCAGGGCCATCTGCGCGACCATGCGCGGTGTGATCTTGGGCGGGATGGTCAGGTTTGCGCGGCGCTGCCGCTCGCGGCGGCTGTCGGCGGGCACATCCACGGTCAGAACCAGCGTCTCGAACCCCGAGGCCTTGGCCCGGGCCATAATATCGTCGCGGATCACCGGGTCCGCCGGTGGATAGAGCTGGAACCAGCCCATCCCCCCCGCCTTGGGGCCGACACGTTCAGGCACCTGGGTGGCGACGGTCGACAGGCCATAGGGAATGCGCGCCGCTGCAGCCGCGGCGGCCAGCAGCCGTTCCGCGTCGGGCCAGATCAGCCCGGACATGCCCACGGGGGCAATCCCGAAGGGGCGGGCATAGCTGCGGCCCAGCAGAGGTGTTTCGAGAACTGGGTCGATCTCGCCATGCAGAACGCTCGGCAGCAGGTGGATCGCATCGAGCGCGGCCCGGGTCGTGCGCACCCCCACCTCGCGATCGCCGGTCGCGCTGTCGAGATACTCGAAGACGAAGCCGGGAATGCGTCGGCGTGCAGCCCGCCGCAGGTCAGAAATCGCCGGATGGGTCGTGTCCAGATCCATGGGCCCTTGCTAAGCATTTCATCTGATTGCGCAATAGAGGAGTCGCGAACAGATGTGGAACATAGCTTTCCCCCCGTCCTGCTTCGCGCTATGTTTGCCGCATGAACAGTTTCGACGATACCGACGCCTTTGAGGCGGGCGCCAATCTTTCGCTCTCGGCACGTGCCATGGGGGCGCGCCCGACGCCCTATCTCGACACGTTGAACCCCGCGCAGCGCCAGGCGGTCGAGGCGTTGGAGGGGCCGGTCCTGATGCTCGCCGGGGCCGGGACGGGCAAGACCAAGGCGCTGACCTGCCGGATCGCGCATCTGCTGACCACCGGGACTGCGCGCCCGAACGAGATTCTGGCGGTGACCTTCACAAACAAGGCCGCGCGCGAGATGAAGGATCGGGTTGCCAACCTCATGGGGCAGGCGGTCGAGGGGATGCCGTGGCTCGGCACGTTCCACGCGATTGGCGTGAAGCTGCTGCGCCGCCATGCGGAGCTGGTCGGGCTGAAGTCGAATTTCACCATCCTGGATACGGATGACCAGATCCGCCTGCTCAAGCAGCTCATCATCGCCGAGAACATCGACGAGAAGCGCTGGCCCGCACGCCAGCTCGCCCATATCATCGATGGCTGGAAGAACCGCGCCTGGGCGCCGGATGCGGTGCCTGCCGCCGAGGCCTCGGCCTTCAACTCGCGCGGTGTCGAGCTCTATGCCGCGTATCAGGAGCGGTTGCGCACCCTGAATGCCACGGATTTCGGGGATCTCCTGCTGCATGTGGTGGGGATCTTCCAGAAGCACGAGGACGTGCTGGCCCAGTATCAGCGCTGGTTCCGCTATATCCTCGTGGACGAGTATCAGGATACCAATGTCGCCCAGTATCTCTGGCTGCGCCTCCTTGCGGGCGGGCACAAGAATATCTGCTGCGTCGGCGATGATGACCAGTCGATCTATGGCTGGCGCGGGGCCGAGGTGGGCAACATCCTGCGCTTTGAAAAGGATTTTCCCGGCGCGCTCGTGATCCGGTTGGAACAGAATTACCGCTCCACCCCCCATATCCTCGCCGCGGCCTCGGGCGTGATCGATGGCAACAAGGGGCGGCTTGGCAAGACCCTCTGGACCGAGGCGCAGGAGGGCGAGAAGGTCCGCCTGATCGGTCATTGGGACGGCGATGAAGAGGCGCGCTGGATCGGCGAAGAGATCGAATCGATGCAGGGCGGCACAAGGGGGATGCGCCCCTTCGAGCTGGACCAGATCGCGATTCTCGTCCGTGCCTCGCACCAGATGCGCGCCTTCGAGGACCGGTTCCTGACCATCGGGCTGCCTTACAAAGTCATCGGCGGCCCGCGCTTTTACGAGCGGATGGAGATCCGCGATGCCATGGCCTATTTCCGCGTCGTGACCAGCCCCGAGGATGATCTGGCCTTCGAGCGGATCGTGAACACGCCGAAACGGGGGCTAGGCGACAAGGCCCAGCAGAAAATCCAGATGAGCGCGCGCGCCAATGGCGTGTCCCTCAAGGAAGGCGCGCGGATCCTGCTGGCGGCCAAGGGGCTGACCGGGAAGGGCGCCAAGGAGCTGGGGCTGCTGATCGACGGGCTGGACCGCTGGACCGCCACGGCGCGCGAGGACCGGACCTCCCACGTAGAGCTGGCGCAGGTCATTCTGGATGAAAGCGGCTACACCGCCCATTGGCAGAACGACAAGACGCCCGAGGCCCCGGGGCGGCTCGAAAACCTCAAGGAACTGGTCAAGGCGCTGGAGGGGTTCGAAAACCTGCAGGGCTTCCTCGAACATGTCAGCCTCGTGATGGACAACGACACAGGCGCGTCAGGCCCGCAGGTGTCGATCATGACGCTCCACGCGGCCAAGGGGCTCGAGTTTCCGGCGGTCTTCCTGCCAGGCTGGGAGGATGGGCTGTTTCCGTCCCAACGCTCCATGGACGAGTCGGGTCTCAAGGGCCTCGAGGAGGAGCGCCGTCTGGCCTATGTGGGCATCACGCGGGCTGAAGAGCTCTGCACGATCTCATTCGTGGGCAATCGACGGATCTTTGGTCAATGGCAATCGGCCCTGCCGTCGCGCTTCATTGATGAGCTGCCCGAGGCCCATGTGGAGGTTCTCACGCCGCCGGGGCTTTATGGTGGGGGCTACGGGGCGGCGGCGCCGGGCGGCTTGCCGGACGGGGTGAGCTACGGCTCGAACCTTGAAGAGAAGGCGGCCGAGGCCAATGTCTATAACTCCCCGGGGTGGCGTCGGATGCAGGCGCGCAGCGCGTCGCGCGGAACGAGCCAGCCGCGCGAGAGCCGCAACATGGTGATCGACGCCACGGCGATCTCGAGTCACGCGCTGGGCGACCGGGTGTTCCACCAGAAGTTCGGCTATGGTGCCGTGACCGGGATCGAGGGCGACAAGCTCGAGGTTGCCTTCGAGAAGGCTGGGGTCAAGAAGCTCGTCGCGAAATTCGTGGTTGCTGCGGATCAGGCGGGGGATGATGTCCCCTTCTGAGGGCGCTATCCCAGCAGGATCGGCACGAGCGAGGCCATGAGCAGCACCGCCATGGACCAGTTGAAGACGCGCAGCCGTCCCGGGCTCGACAGCCAGCGGGCAACTTGCGTGCCCATCCAGGCCCAGATCGACACGGACGGAAAGTTGGTCGCGCAGAACGCCGCCGCCACGAGCACGGCGCCGAGCGCCCCGGCCCCGGGTGCGGTGTAGACGGTGACCGCCGTCACGCCCATCACCCAGGCCTTGGGATTGACCCACTGGAAGGCGGCAGCCTGCAGAAAGGTAAAGGGTCGCCCCTCGGTCTCGGCGCCCTCGGGGGCTGCGGCATTGGCGATTTTCCAGGCGAGCCATCCCATATAGGCCACGCTCGCGATTTTCAGCACGGTGTGGAACACTGGCCACGTGACAAAGACCTGCCCGAGCCCCAGTCCCAGCAGCAGCACCATGAAGGCGTGGCCAAGGCTGATCCCCAGCAGATGGGGCACCGTCCGGCGAATCCCGAAATTCGCGCCGGAGGCCAGCACCATCAGGTTATTCGGCCCCGGCGTGATCGAGGAGACGAGAGCGAAGGTCATCAGGGCGAGGAGTGTTTCAAGTGTCATGGCGCAACCCTGCCGCATCCAGAGCCGAATGAGATTGCAAAAAATGGGTAGATCGAACTACTTTTGCAACAAATGGCGAAGCTTGACCCAATCAACGAAAAGATATTGCAAGAGCTCAGCCGCGATGGTCGGCTCAGCAATCTTGATCTCGCCGAACGGATCGGCCTCTCGCCTTCTGCCTGCCTGCGCCGGGTGCAGGAGCTGGAACGCTCGGGCATCATTCAGGGCTATCGCGCTGTCCTGAACCGCACGGCGCTGGGGCAGGGCTTCACGGTTTATATGGCCGTGGGCCTGTCCGAGCATACCAAGGCAGACCAGCTCGGCTTTGAACGGGCGGTGGCCAATGCGCCGGAAGTCCGCGAATGCCACAACGTGACCGGAACGGTGGAATACCTCTTGCGGGTCGAGGTGGCCGATCTCGCGGCCTTCAAGACTTTTCACACGGATGTTCTGGGCACCCTGCCGCAGGTCTCCAGCCTGACCTCCTATGTGGTGATGGGCAGCCCCAAGGACGAGCGGGCCTGATCAAGGCGGTCGCGGGGCGTGGTCACAGCGGTTTGGGCAAAAAAAAGCGGCGACGCTAGGGAGGAGGAAAGCGCCGCCGCATATTACAGAAAACCCAGGGAGGAGGAGGGGTCTTCTGATCTGGTGCGCGAGCTCGGCTTTGTGTAAGCCTTGTCTCGCTGGGCGTCTGCAGTGCTGCGTCGCCCTCTGTTGAGATTGAATATAGGCGTATGCTGCGCTGCAACAAGAGCCGTCTTGTCAAAACAGTTATGCATTTCTTGCATTGCGCAAACTGCAAACGGATCGTTTTCGAAATGCAAGCGCTTTGAGGCCAGCCAAATCGTTGAAATCAGACCGTATCGCAGGGTTGGACCTTGTCATGGCCGACCCGACGCCCACTTAGAGGGCAGGTCGATTTAGGGGGTTCCATGACGCGCGACGACATTTTTGCTGCACTCGCGAAGGTTGAGGTGCCGGGCGGCGGGACGCTCAAGTCCCGGGATCTGGTGCGGGCGCTGGCCACCGATGGCGGGCAGGTTCGTTTCGTGATCGAGGCGGCGGATGCTGAAGAGGCGCGCAGCTTTGCTGGTTTGCGTGACGCGGCCGAAGCGGCCGTGCGCGCTTTGCCCGGGGTGACCGGTGTTCAGGCGGTGTTGACGGCCCATGGCCCGGCGGGCAAGGCGCCCGCGGCGGCCAAGGCCCCCGCCGGAGAGCCGCCGAGCCTCAAGGTCGGGCGGCATCCGACCCCGGATCAGGGAAAGGGACCAGCCAAGATCGCAGGTGTGGACCGGATCCTCGCCATCGGGTCGGGCAAGGGCGGCGTGGGCAAATCCACGGTCTCGTCCAACCTCGCCGTTGCGCTGGCCAGGCAGGGGCGGCGCGTAGGCTTGCTCGATGCAGATATATACGGTCCCAGCCAGCCGCGCATGATGGGCGTGTCCAAGCGGCCCGCTTCACCGGACGGCAAGACGATCCTGCCACTGACAGCGCATGGTGTGACGGTGATGTCCATCGGCCTGATGCTGGATCCCGCCAAGGCGGTGGTCTGGCGGGGCCCGATGCTCATGGGCGCGCTGCAGCAAATGCTGGGGCAGGTGGCCTGGGGTGATCTGGATGTGCTGATCGTGGATCTTCCCCCGGGGACGGGCGATGTGCAGATGACGCTGTGTCAGCGCAGCGCGGTCACAGGGGCCATTGTCGTCTCCACGCCGCAGGATGTGGCGCTGCTGGATGCGCGCAAGGCGCTCGATATGTTCGCCACGCTCAAAACCCCGGTGCTCGGCCTAATCGAGAACATGTCGAGCTACCATTGTCCGGAATGCGGGCATGAGGCGCATCTCTTTGGCCATGGCGGCGTGCGCGACGAGGCGCAGAAGCTCGGGCTGCCCTTTCTCGGAGAGTTGCCGCTGAGCCTTGATGTGCGGATCGCCGGGGATGGCGGGACGCCGATCGCGGCGGGGGACGGGCCCGAAGCCGCGGCCTATGCCCAGCTCGCCGCAGGTCTTGTCAAAGGCGGCATGGCCTAGGTCACTTCGTGAGGTGCGCCGAGGTCAGGCGCACCCACCCAGTCCCATGCTGCGCCACGGTCGTGGGATTGCATGGGACGATTGGGGGAATGGGGCCCGTATGCCCCGTGAACTCGGCCGAATTTGTTAAAAATCAGTTAAAATCGGCGAATCGGGGCGCTGCATGCCTGGTGGGATGCGGCGCGATTCGCGCGCTGTGACCTCCAGATTTCCATGAAATACCCGCTCTGACGAAAAAACTTTGGGCCGAAATGGGGCGTCATGGGACGGGATGGGCACGACTATATCTAGGGGCGCGCCCCGCAGATGTTGCAAAAATCCCGCGAAATGTGGTGGCCTTGGTGATCGCTGTCTTGCGTCGGACTCCGCCCTGTGAGAGCTTGGATGGGTCTTGGTCCCGTAATTTGGCATTGCTTCCCAGGCATTCCCATGACATAAAAATCTCATCGAAAGCGACGGACATCAGCGGCACCCAACGACCGCGACCGACAAAAAAGCAGGTTTCATACAGGCCGCGCATTTCGAAAGACGATTGACGCACCACGAGCAGACATCCCCCCAGATGGTGGACGCGTCGGTCATCCCAGTCTCTGGGTCGAGTGCGGCGGATCGGGCTATGGCAGCAGCACGATCCGCCGTTTTCACGTCCGGGCCATCGGCAACCGGACACAGGCAATCACGGGGGGCAGGCAGAGGAGCGGCCCCCGTTGGCGCGCATGTTCCGAGGTGAAAGTGTCCACAAGGTGGACAGCAAGGGGCGGGTCTCGATCCCCGCCGGCTTTCGCCGCGTGCTCGAGGATAACGACCCGCGCTGGACCAAGGACCGCAACCCGGAACTGGTCATTGTCTATGGCGATCACCGCCAGAATTATCTCGAATGTTACACCATGGCCGCGATGGAAGAGGTCGATGCCAAGATCGCACGTCTGCCGCGCGGGTCGAAGCCCCGGCGGATGCTCGAGACACTCTTTACCGGACAGGCCCATGAAACCTCGGTCGATGAGACCGGGCGGCTCGTGATCCCGGCCAAGCTGCGCAAGAAGATCGGCCTGTCAGGCGAGGCGCATTTCATTGCCACGGGCGATACGTTCCAGATCCTGTCGCCCGAGGGCTATGGCGCCAAGATGGGCGAGATGGCCGATTGGCTCGACGATCTGGACGAGGATGTGGACCCGCTCACCTTCCTCGATGCCGGTCCCAGCGGCGGCGAGGTCTGATCATGGCCGCGTCGGCGCCAGATCCGTCGGATGCGCCCCATATTCCGGTCCTGCTCGGCCCGATCCTGTCCCAGTGCGCGCCGATTGCAGGCACATGGCTGGATGGCACCTTCGGGGCCGGTGGATATGGGCGCGCCCTGCTCGATGCCGGGGCGGAGACGCTGATCGGCGTCGATCAGGATCCTCTCGCGCTCGATATGGCGGCGGAATGGGCGGCGGAATACGGTGCGCGACTGCGCCTCGTGGCGGGCAATTTCGAACAGCTGGATACGCTGGCGGGCGCGCCGCTTGATGGGGTGGTGCTCGATCTTGGGGTGTCCTCCATGCAGCTTGATCTGGCCGAGCGCGGGTTTTCCTTTCTGCGCGACGGGCCGCTCGACATGCGCATGTCGCAGGAGGGGCCATCGGCGGCGGATCTGGTGGCGGAGGCCGAAGAAGGTGTTCTCGCCGACATCCTGTTCCATCTGGGCGAGGAGCGCGCGGCGCGTCGGATCGCCAAGGCCATCGTGGCGTCCCGTCAGGTCGCACCGATCACGCGGACATCCGAGCTGGCCGAGATCGTCTCGGGCTGCCTGCCGCGCCCCAAACCGGGGCAAAGCCATCCGGCCACGCGCAGTTTTCAGGCGCTCCGCATCGCGGTGAATGATGAGCTGGGCGCGTTGGTCCGGGGGCTGGAGGCCGCCGAGCGTGCGCTGCGCCCCGAGGGATGGCTCGCGGTCGTGACCTTTCATTCGATCGAGGACCGGATCGTCAAACGCTTTCTCACCCAGGCTTCGGGCGGTGGCGGTCGCGCCAATCGCTACGCCCCCGAGACCGCCGAGATCGCGCCGCGCTTCCGGCTCAGCCCGCGCAAGGCCATCGCGCCCGACGCCACAGAGCTGGCCGCCAATCCGCGCGCCCGGTCTGCCCGGTTGCGGCTTGCGCGCCGGACCGAGGTCGAGGCCCGCCCCGCAGATTACACAGGCCTCGGCCTGCCCCGTTTCTATTCGTTGACGGAGACACCATGAGGACGTTGCTCTACACCCTCGCCATTGGCTCGGTGGTCGGTCTGGCCTATTGGGCATACGAAGAAAACTTCGAGACACAGCAAGCGCTCAAACGTCTGCGCGCGGTGCAGGCCCAGATCGGCGACACCCGCGAGGCGCTGGCCGTGCAGCGCGCGGAATGGGCCTATCTGAACCGCCCGGACCGGCTCGACGATCTGGTGGAGATGAACTTCAAGGGGTTGGAGCTCTTGCCGCTGACCCCGGGCCATTTCGGCGCGCTGGATCAGGTGGCCTATCCGCCCAACCCCTCGTTGGAGGGTGAGCTGGCCGAGACCATCGAGGTCAGCGCCACCGCAGGAGGCCGGCCATGACCCGCACCCCCCTGCGCCCCTTGGCCCGGATCCTCCATGCCCGCGAGACCGGGGGCAATCCCGACCTGATCGAGCGCGAGAATATCCGCCGTCGCCACGAGGTGATGCGCGACGAGTGGCGCGTGATGGCCGAGCAGCGGCTGCTTCTGGCGGCGTTTTGCTGTCTGCTTGTCTTCGGCTTTGTCGGCGCGCGGATGTGGGCGATCGCCTCGACCCCCGTGGCCGAGCCGGTTGCCGCCGTCAGCGATGCGCGGATCGACGCGACGCGGGCGGATATCGTGGACCGGAACGGGCGCGTGCTGGCGACCAATCTGGTGACCCATTCGCTCTATGCTCAGCCCCATCTGATGACCGATCCCGAGGGTTCGGCCGAGGCGCTAGCCACGCTGTTTCCGGATATGGACAGTGCGCGCCTGCGCGGCTGGTTTACCGGTGATCGCAAGTTCATCTGGCTGAAGCGGCGGATCTCGCCCGAGCAGATGCAGGCGGTCCATGACATCGGCGATCCCGGGCTGCAATTCGGCCCGCGCGAGATGCGGCTCTATCCCAATGGCGCGCTGGCTGCGCATATCCTCGGGGGCACCGGGTTTGGGCGCGAGGGCGTGCAATCCGCAGAGCTTCTGGGCGTGGCCGGGGTCGAGAAGGCGATGAATGCCCGGCTCAGCGATCCGGCGACGGCGGGCACCCCGCTCGCGCTGTCGATTGACCTGACCATTCAGGCGGTGATCGAGGATGTGCTGGGCTCAGGCATGCGCCTGATGAATGCCAAGGGCGCGGCGGCGGTGCTGATGCATGCCCATACGGGCGAGATCCGCGCCATGGCCTCGTTGCCGGATTTCGATCCCAACACCCGCCCGCAACCGCTGGTCGAGGGGGAGGCCGGGGACAGCCCGCTCTTCAACCGCGCTGTGCAGGGGGTCTACGAGCTCGGCTCGTCCTTCAAGATTTTCACGGCCGCTCAGGCGCTTGAGCTGGGGCTCGCGAACCCGAACACGATGATCGACACGACCAGCCCCATGCGCTGGGGGCGTCACAAGATCGGTGATTTCCGGAATTACGGGCCCGAGCTGAGCCTGACGGATGTCATCGTCAAAAGCTCGAATGTGGGCACGGCCCGGCTCGCGCTGGAGATCGGCGGCAAGCGGCAGCGGGAATTCCTCGACGCGCTGGGCTTTCTCGCGCCAACGCCGGTTGAGATGATCGAAGCGCCCGGTGCGCGGCCGCTCTGGCCCGAGAGCTGGGCGGATATCCACACCATGACCATCAGCTATGGCCATGGGATCTCGACCTCGCCGCTGCATCTGGCGGCGGGTTACGCGTCGCTCCTCAATGGCGGGACCAAGGTGACGCCCACGCTTTTGCGGCAGGGCGCGCCCGTGGTCGGGCCGCGCCTTGTGTCTGAGGCAACTTCTGCTGCGGCGCGGGACATGCTGCATCAGGTGGTCGAGCGGGGCACGGCCAGCTTTGGCCGCATCCCGGGCTATGCGATCGGCGGCAAGACCGGCACGGCGGACAAGCCTCGCGCCGCCGGGGGCGGGTATTACGAGGACAAGGTGATCGCCACCTTCGCCTCGGTCTTTCCGGCGGATGATCCGGAATACATCCTGATCGTGACGCTGGATGAGCCGGTGGAAACCTCGGGCACCGAGCCGCGCCGCACGGCCGGTTGGACGGCTGTGCCCGTTTCGGCAGAAATCACACGCCGGATCGTTCCGCTTCTGGGGCTGCGCCCAAGCGTTGAATATCTCGGAGATCCTGAGATAACGCTCGCACGCAACTAAGCAGGGGGTGCGGGTCATGGGGGACCGGCAAGACGGCGGACGCGACGCGGAATACGGGCCGAAATCGCTGACCGAGCTGGGCTTTCCCGGAGGCGGCAAGCCGGTGACCGGGCTTGCGCTGGACAGCCGCGAGGTGCGCGACGGCTACCTCTTTGCCGCGCTGCCGGGCAGCCGTGTCCATGGCGGCGAGTTCATCCAATATGCCCTGCGCATGGGGGCGGGCGCGATCCTGACCGATGC
Organism: Dinoroseobacter sp. S375; assembly: GCF_049800775.1. NCBI lineage: Bacteria > Pseudomonadati > Pseudomonadota > Alphaproteobacteria > Rhodobacterales > Roseobacteraceae > Dinoroseobacter > Dinoroseobacter sp. S375. The sequence goes on from NZ_JBNAFR010000002.1 coordinate 318,881, forward strand.
GGAAGGGGCCGAGATCGCGAGGGAGGCGCTTGCGGCCTCGGAGGCGCGGCTGATCGTGGCCGAGGACCCGCGGCAGGCCTTTTCTGCCGCTGCCGCCCTGTGGTTCGGCGCGCAGCCCGGCATCATGGTCGGTGTCACGGGCACGAACGGCAAGACGTCGGTGTCCAGTTTTACCCGACAGCTCTGGCAGGGGCTGGGTCATGCTTCGGCCAATATCGGCACCACCGGGATCGAAGGAGATTTCGCAGCCGAGCTCGCCCATACTACGCCGGACCCGCTGACCCTGCATCGGGCGCTGGCCGAGATGGCCGCAGCCGGGATCACCCATGCGGCGATGGAAGCCTCGTCCCACGGCCTTGACCAGCGGCGTCTCGACGGGGTGCGGCTCTCGGCGGCGGGGTTCACGAATTTCACGCAGGATCATCTGGACTATCACGAGACCTTCGCGGCCTATTTTGCCGCCAAGGCCGGGCTCTTTACCCGGGTGCTCGGGGATACGGGCATGGCGGTGATCAATCTCGATGACCCGCGCGGGGCGGATATGATGGCTCTGGCCCATACCTCGGGCGCGGATCTTCTGACCGTGGGCCAGCACAAGGACGCCATGCTGCGCCTGACCGCGCAGCGTTACGATGCCGATGGGCAGGAAATGCGCTTTACCTGGAAGGGCAGCGCGCATCAGGCCCGGTTGGAGCTCGTGGGCGGGTTTCAGGCGGCGAATGTGCTCGTGGCCATGGGGCTGGTGATGGCGACAGGCGCGCAGGTGAGCGATCTGGTCCCGCTGCTGCCGCGGTTGAAGACCGTGCGCGGGCGGATGCAGAAGGTGGCGCGCCGGGCCAACGGGGCGACGGTCTTTGTCGATTACGCCCATACGCCGGATGCCCTGAAGACCGCGTTGCGCGCGCTGCGGCCCCATGTGCTGGGCCGCCTGGTCGTCGTCTTTGGCGCGGGCGGAGACCGGGATGCAAGCAAACGCCCCTTGATGGGGCAGGCGGCGGCGGATGAGGCGGATGTGATCTTCGTGACCGATGACAATCCCCGCTCCGAGGATCCGGCCCTGATCCGCGCGCAGGTCAAGGCGGGCTGTCCCGAGGCGACCGAGGTGGGCGACCGGGCCGAGGCGATCCTGCGCGGGGTCGATGCGCTTGGCCCCGGGGATGTCCTGTTGATTGCGGGCAAGGGGCATGAGACGGGCCAGACCGTCGGCGATACGGTCTATCCCTTTGATGATGCGGAACAGGCCAGCGTTGCCGTGGCCGCTCTGGAAGGCCGGCTCGCATGACCGCGCCGCTTTGGACCGCCGCCGAGGCCGCTGCCGCCACGGGGGGCACGGCCCATGGGGATTGGACCGTTTCGGGCGTCTCCATCGACACGCGCGAAATGGCGCCGGGGGATCTGTTCGTCGCGCTAAGGGCCGTGCGGGACGGGCATGACTTCGTTGCGGCGGCTCTCGAGGCCGGGGCAGGGGCGGCTTTGGTGTCGCGCATCCCCGATGGGGTCCCTTCGGACGCGCCGCTGCTGCTGGTTGCGGATGTTCAGGCTGCGCTTGAGGATCTGGGCCGCGTGGCGCGGTCCCGCACGCGGGCCCGCGTGGTCGCGATCACCGGCTCTGTGGGCAAGACATCGGCAAAGGAAATGCTCCGGGCCGCGCTGTCCTCGCAGGGCCGCGTGCACGCGGCCGTGCGCAGTTTCAACAATCACTGGGGCGTTCCGCTCACGCTCGCCCGGATGCCGGTGGAGACCGACTATGCGGTGATCGAGATCGGCATGAACCATCCCGGCGAGATCGCACCACTGGCGCGCATGGCCCGCCCCCATGCCGCGCTGATCACGACAATCGCCGCCGCCCATCTTGAGGCGTTGGGCTCCCTCGAAGGGATTGCCGAGGAAAAGGCGACGATCTTCGAGGGGCTCACGGATGCAGGGCTCGCGATGATCCCCGGCGATCTGGCGCAAACACCGATCCTGCGCGCGGCGGCCGAAGCCGCCGGGGCGCGGATCGAAAGCTTTGGCGCCGGTACGGGGAATTCCCATATCCTTCAGGACCCGCACGTGGCGGGCGAGTGCGCAGTGGCGCGGGCGCAGCTGGCGGGGATGCCGCTCGCCCTGAAAATTGCGACACCGGGCACCCATTTTCTGGAAACCGCACTGGGGGTACTGGCGATTGCCGCCGGGATCGGTGCCGACCCGGCCGAGGCACTGCTCGGATTGGCGCAATGGGCCCCACCGGCAGGGCGCGGCACGCGCGAGGCGCTGCAGCTCGACCCGGCGATCGAGACGCTGACGGCTGATCTCATCGATGACGCGTTCAACGCCAATCCGACCTCCATGGGCGCAGCGCTCACCATGCTGGCTGCCAGCCAGCCCGCCCATGATATCGGACGCATCGCCAAGGGGCGTCGGATCGCGATCCTCGGCGACATGCTTGAGCTGGGCCCCGAGGAGCGCGCCGAACATGCGGCCCTGGCCGATCATGAGGCCATGGAGCGCGTGGACCTCGTCCATTGCGTCGGCCCCCGCATGCGCGCGCTCTATGACGTCCTCCCGGCCAGCCGTCAGGGCAACTGGGTCGAGACCGCTCCCGAGCTTGCCGCGCGCGCCCATACCCTGATCGATGCGGGGGACGTGGTGCTGGTCAAAGGCTCCAAGGGCAGCCGCGTCAGCCTTGTTGTTGACGCCCTGCGCAAACTTGGGCATCCCACATCGCGGCATGAGAACGAAGGATCCCCATAGATGTTGTATTGGCTGACCTCGATTTCCGATGGCGGGGACGCCTTCAACCTCTTTCGCTACATCACCTTTCGGGCGGGGGGCGCGTTTTTCACGGCGCTGATCTTCGGCTTCATCTTCGGGCGCCCGCTGATCAACCTGCTCCGCAAACGGCAGCGATTCGGCCAGCCGATCCGCGAGGACGGGCCGCAAAGCCATCTGGAGACCAAGCAGGGCACGCCGACCATGGGCGGTCTGCTGATCCTTTCGGCGCTGACCCTTGCGACCCTGCTCTGGGCGCGCTGGGACAATGGCTATGTCTGGCTGGTCCTGTTCGTCACCGTAAGCTTCGGGCTGATCGGCTTCATGGACGACTTCCAGAAAGTGACCAAGAACACCCATGCCGGGGTCTCGGGGCGGGTGCGACTGGCCATCGGGTTCGGCATCGCCGGGGTGGCCGGGGTCGCGGCCCTGTTCCTGCATCCGGATGAGCTTTCGGGGCAGCTGGCGCTTCCTGTGTTCAAGGATACGCTGATCAACCTGTCCTTGCTGTTCATTCCGTTCTGCATGCTGGTCATCGCGGGCTCGGCCAACGCGGTGAACCTCACGGACGGGCTCGACGGGCTGGCGATCATGCCGGTGATGATCGCGGCAGGCACGCTGGGGGTTATCGCCTACGCCGTGGGGCGCGTCGACTTCACCTCCTATCTGGATGTGCATTACGTCCCGGGCACGGGCGAGATCTTCGTCTTCACCTCGGCTCTGATCGGCGGCGGGCTCGGCTTTTTGTGGTATAACGCCCCGCCCGCAGCGGTGTTCATGGGCGATACTGGCTCTCTCGCGCTGGGCGGTGCCCTGGGCGCCATCGCAGTGGCCACCAAGCACGAGATCGTGCTCGTGGTGGTCGGTGGCCTCTTCGTGGTCGAGGCGCTCTCGGTCATCATCCAGGTCGCCTACTTCAAGAAAACTGGCAAGCGCGTCTTTCTCATGGCCCCGATTCACCACCATTTTGAAAAGAAGGGCTGGCAGGAAAGCCAGATCGTGATCCGCTTCTGGATCATCTCCCTGATCCTCGCCCTGATCGGCCTGGCCACGCTCAAGGTGCGTTGACGCCGGAGCACCCGGGCGCGCCGCGTCTGACTTAAGTCTCCAAATATCCCCGCCGGAGGCTCCCGCATTTGCCAGAAACACGCCAGCGGATCACGGGGCCGGGCGGGCGCATCTTGCCGCCGCGGCGCACCCGGTGCATCTTGCCGCCGAACCTGCGAAAGGAGCCGCCATGATCCCTGTCCGAGGCTATTCCGGCCAGTCCGTCGCCGTGCTCGGGCTGGGCCGCTCCGGGCTTGCAACGGCCCGTGCGCTCAAGGCCGGGGGGGCGATCCCGCTCTGTTGGGATGACAATGCCGAGGCGCGCGGGCGCGCCGAGGCCGAAGGGTTCGCGACCACGCCCCTCAAACACCCGGACGCCTGGGACGGGATCACGGCGCTCATCACCTCCCCGGGTATCCCGCATCTCTACCCCGCGCCCAACCCGGTGATTGCCCAGGCCCTCGCCCGGGGCATTCCGGTGGACAATGACATCGGGCTTTTCTTTCGCTCTTTCGCGACGCCGGACTGGGATCATTTCGACCAGCCCCCGCGCGTCATCGCGGTCACCGGATCGAACGGAAAATCCACCACCTCCGCCCTGATCCACCACGTGCTGAGCGAAGCCGGGCGGTCGGTGCAGCTAGCGGGCAATATCGGGCGCGGCGTGCTGGATATCGATCCCGGTGAAGAGGGCAGCGTCGTGGTGCTGGAGCTGTCAAGCTACCAGACCGAGCTTGCCCGCGCGCTGACCCCGGACATCGCCGTCTTCACAAATCTCAGCCCGGATCATCTGGACCGCCATGGAGGGATGGGGGGGTATTTCGCGGCCAAGCGGCGGCTTTTCACCATCGGGGGGCCGGATCGCGCGATCATCGGCGTGGATGAGGCCGAGGGCCAGTTCCTCGCCAATCAGCTCACCGTGGCGCCCAGCGATGACCGGGTGATCCGTATCACCTCCGCCAAACCCTCGGGATCCGGTTGGCTGGTGAGCACGCGCAAGGGCTTTCTCGCCGAGCATCGCAAGGGGCGACAGGCCGGGTCGATCGACCTGCGCGCGACCCCGGGCCTTCCGGGCGCGCATAACCACCAGAACGCGGCTTGTGCCTATGCGGCCTGTCGCAGTCTTGGCCTCGCGCCGCGGATCATCGAGGATGCGTTCCAGACCTTTGCCGGTCTGCCCCATCGCAGCCAGATCGTCGGCACCCGCAACGGCGTCACCTTCGTCAATGACAGCAAGGCCACCAATGTGGACAGCGCGGCCAAGGCGCTGCAGGCCTTTGGGGCCATCCGATGGATTGCCGGAGGGCTTGAGAAAGAGGGCGGTCTGGGGGCGCTTACGGATCATCTGGGATCCGTCCGCAAGGCCTATCTGATCGGGCGTTCGGCGCGGGAGTTCGCGCTGGGCATCACCGAAACCCCCCATGCGATCTGCGAAACGATGGCCGTGGCCGTGGCGCAGGCGGTGGAGGAGGCGGAGCCGGGCGATACGGTGCTCCTCGCGCCAGCGGCGGCTAGCTTTGATCAATACGACAATTTCGAACAGCGCGGCGAGGATTTCATGGCCGAGGTCGCCAGATATCTCTGAGCCTCAGGGCCGGGTCAGCCGCTCTGCGGTGCGGATCACACCGTCGCTCAGGATGGACCTCAGCAGGCCAGTCACCGCGTCACGCCAATCCGGCGCGGCAAAGAGCTCCGGGGGGAGCAGACCCGGCAGGTTTGCGAGCGCGCTTAGGATGTCTTCGGCGCACCGCGTAGCGGAGAGCGCTCGCGCAATCTCCGCCTCTTTCGGATCCCGAAGGGGATAGCGCGTCCCGGTCTCGGTCTCGCCAAGCAGGTAGCGCAGCCAGCAGGCCGTGGCGAAGGCGTAGGTCTGAATTGGGGCGCCGCTTGCAAGCGCCTCCGCCGCCGGGGCGAAGATCCGCGGGGGCATCTTCTGACTGCCATCCATGGCGATCTGGTAGGTCGCATGGGCGATGCTGGGGTTGTCGAACCGCGCGATCAGGGCTTGCGCATAGTCGCCATAATCCAGCCCGGGCAGGGGGGGTAGCCCGGCGCTCACCGCCGTCAGGTGCCGCGTCAGGCACGCGCGCAGGGGCGGGGTGTCGAGGCAAGCGCTCACGGTTTCCAGCCCAGCCACATGCCCGGCATATGCCAGCAGCGAATGCGATCCGTTCAGCATGCGCAACTTCATGTGTTCATACGGTGTGACGCGGCTTGCGAAGATCGCGCCCGCCGCCTCCCACTGGGGGCGGCCATGGGGGAAGTCGTCTTCGAGGACCCATTGGCTGAAGGGTTCGCATTGCACCGGGGCGGCGTCGCGCAGGCCACAGAGGGTTTGGGCCTCGGCGAGATCAGCTTCGGTCGTTTGGGGGGTGATCCGGTCGACCATGGTGGCCGGGAAGGCCACATGATCATCGATCCATCCCACCAGATCCGGCGCGGCCTCCTGCGCTAAGTCGCGCACCACCCTGCGCAAGACATGGCCATTCTCGGGCAGGTTATCGCAGCTCAGCAGGGTCACGCCGCCGGCCCCTGTTTCGCGACGTTGGCGCAGCGTTTGAACCAGCAAGCCGGGCACGGTCGCTGGCTCGTCAGGGTTGGCGAGGTCAGCCGCGATCTCGGGCAGATCGGGATCCAGCCCGCCCGATTGCGCCGAGATGCCATAGGCTTTCTCGGTCACGGTGAGGCTGATGATCCGGGTCGCGGGGGCGCAGAGTTGCCTCAGGATTGCAGCGCGCTCCGTGCGCAGGGCGCGCGCGGCGGCGAGGCTTGCGATCAACCGGGGGCGGACGCCGTCTGCGCCGCGTTCGAGCAGGGTATACAGCCCGTCCTGATCCGCGAGCTGTGTCGCGGTCTCGGTGGACCGCATACTGACCCCGAGGATGCGCCAGTCCCCGCCCGCCTCGGCGAGCGCCGTGTCCGTGTAAACCGCCTGATGGGCGCGGTGAAACGCCCCGAGCCCCAGATGGACGATGCCGATTCCATGTGCGGATGGGGTGTAGCGTGGATGGGCGACCCCCGGTTTGGCATGCGCCAGCGTTGCCGCGGCGAGGCGCTTATCCATGGCCGGTGGCGTGGGTGATGCCGCTGATCACCCCGCGCAGCTCGGCCAGCCCCTTGAGCCGCCCGATGGCCGGATATCCCGGCTGGGCCTGCCGCGTGTGGTCATCAAGAATGTTCTGCCCATGGTCGGGCCGGAACGGGATCGCATGGTCTGGGCGACCGGCGAGGCGGCGCCGTGCCTCCTCGCGCAAGATCGCGGCGATCAAGGCGGCCATGTCCACGTCGCCGTTCAGATGCTCGGATTCGTGGAACGAGCCAAAGAGCGCGTCATGCTCGCGCCGGACATTGCGCAGGTGGATGAAATGTACCCGGTCGCCCAGCCGTTCCATCATCCCCGGCAGGTCATTATCCGCGCGCGCCCCGAGCGAACCGGAACACAGGGTGATCCCGTTCGCGGGCAGATCCACCGCTGCTAACAGCCGCTGGTAATCGGCCTCGGTCGACATGATCCGCGGCAGTCCCAGCAAGGAGACCGGCGGGTCATCCGGGTGGCAGCAAAGCCGCAGCCCGAGATCCTGCGCGAGCGGCGTCACCAATTCGAGGAAATCCGCCTGATTCCGGGCCAGTTGCTCATGATCGCAATCGGCATAGAGCGCCAGGTGGTCCTGAATATCGGTCAGCGAGAAATGATCGGCAGCCCCGGGCAGGCCACAAATGATGTTGTCCACGAGTTGCTGTTTGAAGGCATCCGAGCTGCTGGCGAAGCGCGCCTGCGCGGCGTCCAGAAGTTCAGCGTCGTAGTCATCTGCCGCGCCCGCTCGGGTGAGGACAAAGACGTCGAACATCACGTAATCGGTCAGATCGAACCGCATGCATGTGGCGCCCGTATCGAGGCAGTGGCCGAGATCGGTCCGCGTCCAGTCGAGCAGGGGCATGAAATTGTAGCACACCACCTCGATACCGGCGGCGGCGATGTTTTCGAGACTGGTTTTGTAGGCGTCGATATGACTGCGCCAGTCGCCGGTCTGGCGCTTGATATCCTCCGAGACCGGCAGGCTTTCGACAACGCTCCAGCTCAGCGGCGGGGTCAGGCCGCCGGAGCCGGCGCGGATCGCCTCCTGCCGCGCGCGGATCTCTTCAAGCGGCCAGACAACACCCGGAGGCAAGTGGTGCAATGCGGTCACGATCCCACGGGCCCCGGCCTGAACGACGTCGCCAATCGACACCTGATCCTTCGGCCCGAACCATCGCCACGTCTCCTGCATTGCATCTGTCTCCTGTGCGCTTAGCGTCTGCTTGTCCGTGATCACGGGCATCCTGTCAATATTCTTGTTGACTTGTATGGAAGAATGCAAGAAGAACGCCAAAGGAGGAAATTTTGGTACATCAGCTGTTCATTGATGACAGGTTCGACCGGGACGCGGCGATCACGCCGCAGATCTATCGGATTCTGCGCGAGCGGATTATCAAGAATAACCTGCCGCCCGGGACCAAGCTGTCGGAGCCGGAACTGGCGCGCCAATACGAGGTGAGCCGCCAGCCGATCCGCGAGACATTCATCAAGCTGGCCGAAGAAGGGCTGATCATCGTCCGGCCCCAGCGCAAGACGTTGGTCACCAAAATCGACTTCAAGACCGTGATGCAGTCGCGTTTCGTGCGCGAGGCGGTGGAGGCCGATATCGTCGCGTTGCTGGCCGAGGCCGGGGACGGGGATGTGGTGCGCGAGTTGCGCGAGCAGTTGCAAAACCAGCGCAAGGTCGCCCAAAGCTCACGGTTCGATTTCATCAACGAGGACCTGAAGTTCCACCGCACCCTCGCCGAGGCCGCCGGCAAGGAGATCGCCTGGAAGTTCATCGAGAGCCTGAACAGCCAGATGGACCGGGTCCGGTTTCTCAGTCTTGGGCAGTTCCCCGTGGATCAGCTCGTCGAGGAGCATACCCGCGTGGTCGACCATATCGAACGGCAGGAGACGCCCGAGGCAGTCGCCGCCATGCGCACCCATTTGCAGCGCCTGATCGGGGATCTGCCGCAGATCGTGCGCGAACACGAGGATTTCTTTGATCGGTACGACCCAGGACTGATCGACACATAACCACCAATAAGGAGGATAAGATGGTGTTCAAGTTCAAGAAACTGGTGGCCGTAGGGCTTCTGACGCAACTGATCGGGGGGGCTGCTTTCGCGCAGGATGTCACCCTGAAACTCGGCCATCTGGCCAATGAACAGAATGCATGGCACCTCGCCTCCGTGAAATTCGCCGAAGAGCTTTCGGCGCTGACCGAGGGCCGCGTCGCGGTCGAGATCTTCCCCAACGAGTCCCTCGGCAAGGAGATCGACCTGATCAACGGGATGCAGCTCGGCACGGTGGATATGACCATCACCGGCGAAAGCCTGCAGAACTGGGCGCCCATGGCCGCCCTTTTGGCGGTGCCCTACGCCTATGCTTCGACCGAGCATATGGATGAGGTCGCCAGCGGCGAGATCGGGGATCAGATCAAGGCCCAGATCGTCGAGAAGGCTCAGATCCGCCCCATCGCCTATTTTGCGCGCGGGCCGCGGAACCTGACTTCGAACCGGCCGATTGCCCATCCCGATGACCTGAACGGTCAGAAGATGCGGGTACCGAATGTGCCGCTCTTCGTGGATGTGTGGAACGCCCTGGGGGCCAGCCCGACGCCCATGGCCTTTTCCGAGGTCTTCACCTCGCTGCAGAACGGGACGATCGACTCGCAGGAGAACCCGCTCGCACTGATCCGTTCGGCCAATTTCAACGAGGTGCAGAGCCATGTGAACCTGACACAGCATGTGCGCTCCTGGATCTATCTGACCATCGCGGAATCGACCTGGCAGAAACTGAGCGCCGAGGATCAGGCCCATGTGATGGAGGCCGCCTCTCGGGCGCAGGCTTTTGAACGCGGGCTGCTCGACAAAAGCCTTGCCGATGACCGCGCCCATCTCGAGGCCAATGGCATGACTTTCGTCGAAGTGGACGGCGCGGCCTATGCGGCGGCGGCCAAGGATGCGGTGCTCGCCAACGTCAATGACGAGATCAAGCCCATCGTCGAAGGCCTCTTCAACAGCCAGAAATAGGCCCCGATGACCCTGCGCCTGCCGCCTCCCTCCCGGGCGGCAGGTGCGCCCTCTGCCCGATGATACTCCAGACCAGGGTCGCGCCCGGATTGCGACCGAGACAAGGACACGGACCAGTGCTGCGGCGCCTCAATTCCTTCATGACTGGCCTGTGCCGTGCAGGCGCTCTGACGGCCTTCGCTGTTCTGATCTTCGCAGTGCTGCTGCAGGTCGTTGGCCGCACCATCGGGAGCTCGCCCGTCTGGACCGAAGAGCTCACACGGTTTGCCCTGATTTACCTGACTGCCTTTGGCGTGGGCGTGGCGCTGCTGACCGGGGATCTGGTCAATGTCGACGTATTTTGCGACGCGCTGCCCGGTGAATGGCCTCGCTACTTGCGGATGTTTGCCTCCGCAGCGACGGCGGTGCTGTGCCTCGCGCTGCTGCCGGGGGCCGGGAAATACGTGCAGATCGGCACGCTGCAGAACTCTCCGGCCATGGCGATGCCGATGGAGTTCGTGCATTTCAGCGTCTGGTTGCTGCTGGCGCTGCTCGCGGCCTTCGGCATCCTGCGCTTCTGCCTCGACTGGGCGAAGATCGAGTACCGCCGCCCGATGACCGGCGAGGAGGACTGATCATGGATGTCGCGGTTCTCTTTGCGGTGTTCATCGCCGGGCTCTTCATCGGCATTCCGGTGACCATCACCCTTGGCCTCTCCTCCATGGCCTATCTGCTCCTGTCGGACATCCCGCTCGTGGTGATGCCGCAGAAGATCTATGCCGGGATCGATGTCTTTGTCCTGCTGAGCATCCCGGGCTTCATCCTGGCCGGGAACCTGATGAACAATGGCGGGATCACCGAGCGGATCATCCGCTTTGCCAATGCGCTGGTCGGCTGGGTCCGGGGCGGGCTGGGCCTGACCAATATCGGGGCCTCTATGCTCTTTGGCGGGATCACGGGCACGGCGGTGGCCGATGCGGCCTCGATCGGCGGCGTGATGATCCCGGGCATGAAGAAGGCGGGCTATCCGGCGGATTTCTCGGCGGCGGTGACGGCGGCGTCTTCGACCGTCGGGCCGATCATCCCGCCCAGCGTGCCGATGATCATTGTCGGCGCGCTCTCGGGGATTTCTGTGGGCAAGATGTTTCTCGCAGGCGCCGTGCCGGGGATCCTGATGGGGCTCGGCATGATGGCGACCTGCTATGTGGTCTCGGTGCGCAAGAACTTCCCCAAGCAACCCTGGCAGGGGGTGGGCGAGATCGGCCGGGCCTTTGGCGGCGCGTTCTGGGCGCTGGCGATGACAGGGATCATCCTCTACGGCCTCCTGAGCGGCATCGCCACGCCAACCGAGACCGCCATCGTGGCCAGTGTCTATGCCTTTATCGTCGGCGCGTTCGTCTACCGCGAACTGCCTCTGCGCCTTGTGCCCAAGATCATCACTGACAGCGCGGTCTCGGCCGCAGCGATCCTCGCGCTGGTGGGCTTTGCCAATGTGTTCGGCTGGATCCTTGTCTCCGAGCGGATCCCCCAGGCCATTGCCGACGGGGTGCTCTCGATCACCGACAACCCGATCCTGGTGATCCTGATGATCAATATCCTGCTTCTGTTCATCGGCATGTTCATGGAGACGATCGCGGCCCTGATCATCCTCTTCGTGCCGCTTTTGTCGCTGGCCACGGCGGTCGGGGTGGACCCGCTCCATTTCGCGACCTTCGCGGTGCTGAACCTGATGATCGGGCTGACCACGCCGCCCGTGGGTGTGTGCCTGTTTGTTTGCGCGGGGATTGCCAAGCTGCCCCTGACCCCCGTGGTGCGTGCGATCTTCCCCTTCCTTCTGAGCAACCTGATCGTTCTGCTGATGGTGTCCTACATTCCGGCGCTGGCGACCTGGCTGCCGAACCAGATCCTGCCCTAGGAGCCCGCCCATGACCGCCCGCATTTGCCGTTTGCATGCTGCCCATGACCTGCGGGTCGAGACCGAACCGATGATCGCGCCCGGCCCCGAGGAGGTACAGGTCGCCATCGCCGCGGGCGGGATCTGTGGCTCGGATCTGCATTACTACCATGACGGCGGGATCGGGCAGATCCGCGTGCGCGAGCCGATCATTGTCGGCCATGAGGCGGCGGGGGTCGTGCGTAAGCTGGGCGAGGGGGTGCATGGGCTTGCCATCGGGGACCTCGTGGCCCTGAACCCGAGCCTGCCCTGCGGTGCCTGCCGGTTCTGCGACCGGGCGGCGTTCAACCATTGCCTGACCATGCGCTTCATGGGCTCGGCCTACCGCATGCCCCACGAGCAGGGCATGTTCCGCGATATCCTCACGGTGCCCGCGCGGCGCGCCCACCGTTTCGCCAACCCGGTCCCGCCCCGGGCGGCGGCCTGCGCCGAGCCGCTTTCGGTCTGTCTGCATGCGGCCTCGCATGGGGTGGCTCTCTCGGATCAGCGGGTGCTGATCACCGGCGCCGGGCCGATCGGGTCGCTCATGGCGGCGGTGGTGGCGCGGCGCGGGGCGGCGGATCTGATCGTGACCGACCTGCATGACTACCCGCTGAGCGTCGCACGTCGCATGGGGGCCGGACGGGTGGTGAATGTCGCCCGCACGCCCGATGCCCTCGCCCCCCTGCGCGCCGAGAAGGGGCAGGTCGATGTGGTCTTTGAATGCAGCGGCGCACCAGCCGCCATTCGCGACGCGCTCGAGATGTTGCGCCCGGGCGGCGCCATGGTGCTCGTGGGCGTTGCGGGCGAGACGCCGCTCCCCCTCAATGTGCTGGTCAGCAAGGAGATCCGTCTGATCGGCACCCACCGCTTCCACCCGGAATTCGCCGAGGCGGTGCGCCTGATCGACAGTGGCGAGATCGATGTCACACCGATCCTCAGCCATGACTTCCCCCTTGTGGAGGCGGTCGCGGCCTTCGATCTGGCCGGAGACCGGACACAGGCGGTGAAGGTGCACCTGACCTTTGGCGCCGAGGCCCCCTGATGTCCGGGCTGCATATCGCCTGTATCGGCGAGGCCATGCTGGAACTTCTGGTCTCAGAAGTGCCGGGGCCCGCGCGGATCGGCGTCGCCGGAGATGTTCTGAACACCGCGATCTATCTGCGCCGGGCGCTGCCCAGCCCCCACCGGGTCAGCTTTGTCAGCCTCGTGGGGCAGGATCGGCTGTCCGAGGGTATGCTGCGGTTCATCGCCGGGCATGGTGTCGAAACCGATCTGGTCGCGCGAGACCCGGAGCGTTTGCCCGGGCTATACGCCATCACCACGGACAGGGCCGGAGAGCGGAGCTTTTCCTATTGGCGCAAGGACTCCGCGGCACGCCTGCTCTTTCAGGACGGGGCGGGGCTCGCCCGGCTGGAGACGGCGGATGTGATCTACCTGTCCGGTATCACGCTGGCGATCCTGCCGCCCGAGATCCGCGCGCAGCTGTTCGATTGGATCGACACATATCGGGGCCGGGGCGGGCGCGTGGCTTTCGATTCCAACTACCGTCCGATCCTGTGGGAAAGCGCTGCGGTCGCGCGGGACACCATGGCAGCCGCCTGGGCGCGCTGCGATCTGGCGCTGCCCTCGGTGGATGACGAGATGGCGCTTTTCGGGGATCTCACCCCCCAGGACGTATTGGCACGGCTGGAGGGGTACGGCCCTCAGACCGGGGCGTTGAAGCAGGGGGCGAAAGGCCCGATCCCGATCGGGGGACCCGTGTCGCGACAGGCCTATGCACCTGCACCTGCGGTCGTGGACACCACTGCGGCCGGGGATGGCTTCAACGGGGGCTACCTTGCGGCCCGGCTGACCGGGGCGACCCAGGCCGCCGCGCTCCAGGCGGGGCATGATCTGGCCTGCCGCATTATCGGGCATCCCGGGGCGATCCTGCCACCTGACGCCTGAAACCCAGGCCTCAATCCCGCAGCTCCGTATTGCTTTTTCAGCCTGATGCGCCGACGGTTGCTGGATACACTTATTCATTCAGGGGCGCATTGTGTCAGACCAAAAAACAGTTCCCTCTCGCCGGCAATTTCTCGGCATGGCGTCCAGCGCGGCATTGATCGCGGGCGCCCCGTGGCCCGCCATGGCCCGCCTCGACCCACAGGCCGCCTATGCACCCGCCCCGGCGGGGGCCAGCGTGGCCAAGGTCCGGATCTATCCCGCCATCGGTATTTGCCGTGTGGGTGGCTCGGAAAACTGGTTCCTCGCGCCCGAAGTGCCCGGTCTGCCCCCGATGCCCGAGGATGGGCTGTTCAAGGATGGCGGCGAGCGGATCAAGAAGCAGGTCCAGCGCTTCCGCGTCTATGCCTTTGATGCCGAGGATCAGGTGATTGGCGAAGTCATCGGCGACGAGATCAACTGGGGCGTCCATCTCGCCAATACCAAGGCCAATTGGTACGGGTTCAACAACCCGCTCGACAATGGCGATCTGGCCCCCGGGCTGCCGTCTAAGAAGCGAAATCAGTATTTCGTCTCTAACGCGGACCGCGAAGAGAACCTGTTGATCGATGGCGGCGCGCGGCAGATCACCGGCGCCAGCACCAATGCCGATGGCGGCGATCCGGCCTACCGGTTCGAGGGCACGTTCTGGGGCGGCCAGCCCGATGCGATCCAAGTCGGGCTGGGGCAGTTGCGGACGGATCCCGATGGCCGCCTTCTGGTGGTGCCGCCCGATGGCGTGTCGGATTCGCCGAGCGATGCGGCGATCACCAGCTTTGCCGACAATGACGCCTGGCATGACGATTGGTGCGACGGGCCGGTGACCGCGCAGGTCGAGATCGACGGTCAGACCTTCGAGGCCGAACCGGCCTGGGTTGCCTGCGTCGGCCCGAATTTCGCCCCCGAGATCCCTCCGATCACCACGCTCTACGATGTGATCGCGGATATGAACGTGCAGGAAGGCTGGACCGCGGCGCCCGCGCTGCCGCTGTCCTTCATGACTCATATCTATCCCACCTTCCGGCGCGTGGCGCTGATGGAATGGGTGACCCAGGCGGCCAATCTGCGGCAGGGCTGGATGTCCATCGGCGATCTCGGCGATCCGGCTTATGTGGCGCAGCTTGCCAACCCGGACCCGGCCAATGCCGCCCTGCGCCAGAGTGTCTTCGCCCTGTTCCGCAACCCCGACAATCTCAGCGATACGGCCTATGTCGAAGAGCAGGTGAAGATCCCCTATATGCTCGGCGACGGGGTGAATTTCGACGGCAGCCCCCTGCAATGGTTCCAGTTTCCCAAGCTGCAATACGACATGCTGCGGGCCTGGGCGGCCGGGGACTTTGTCGATGATTACACCGGACAGGTCGCCGAGGATGTGGTCGCCGATTACAGCAGCTTCGACGAGATCCCGGTGGCGCTGCAGCCCGGTGCGCTGACACAGGCCGCGCTCGAGCCCTGTTCAGGGGGCGCGTTCCATCCGGGGGTGGAGCTGACCTACTACCTCCGCCTCAAGGAGATGTATGCCCGCAACTACGACACGACCGCCGAGCCCTTCCGCATTGCCCATGGGGACCGGCCGAGCCTGAACCAGGATCTCGGACGGTTGCTGACCCCTGAGATCGCCTTCGAAGGGTTCAACGGCACGCCGCCCGCGATCGGGCCACAGATGCCCGGGGATCTGACCCGTTGGATGGGGCTGCCCTGGCAATGCGATGCGTTCAGTTGTCAGCAGGTGCTGATGCAGCAGAACTTCCCGACAGCGGTCTGGTGGCCGGCGCTCCTGCCCATCGATGTGTTGCCCGAGCCCTATTACACCGCCGGGCTGGACGAGACCCTGACCGACGAGGCCCGCGCCAAGTTCTTTGCCAACCGGGTGAGCTGGTCGCGCGGCGTGGCCGGGATCGGTTATCACGCCAATGCCAGCTATTGGGACGGGATCACCAACATGATCACCCTGTGGGAGCGGATGGGCTTTGTCCTGCGCAAACCGTCGCCCTCGGGGGATGTGTTTGTCGAGGTGGAGCATGGCAACAACCTCGAGGCGCGGTTCAACTGGACGCCGAGCCAGGGGATGCTGCCCAATTGATCCATCCGGTCGCTGTGATTGGCGGGGGGCTTGCCGGGGCGGCGGCGGCCCTGCGTCTGGCGCAGGCCGGGATCTGCCCGATCTGGATCGCACCGCGGCGGGCCGAGGACTTCAAGCCCGGCGAGCATCTGAGCGCAGCGGCGATCCCGCTGCTCAAGGCGCTGGGCTCGGACGCGCTCCTGCGGGCCGAGGTACACCGGCTCGCCCACAGCACCTATTCCGCTTGGGGCAGTGAGACACTGATCGCCCGGGATGCGATCCTGCATCTGGACGGCCCGCCCATCGTGCTGGATCGTGGCGCGTTCGAGGACGCGCTGACCGCGCAGGCGCTGGCCGCTGGGGCAAAGCGCATCGACCAGAATGTCACGGCACTGCGCGTCGCGGGCCGTCACTGGCAGCTCGAGACAGAGGCGGGCGAGATCCGCGCCGGGTTTGTGTTTGATGCGACCGGGCGCAAGGCGCTGGTGGCGGCGCGCTGCGCACCACGCTTTGCGGCGGACCGGCTCGGGTGCCAATACGCGGTCTTCTCGCGATCCGGCACCACGCCACCACGCCCGGTCACCCTGATCGAGGCCGAGGCCCGGGGCTGGTGGTATCTCTCGGCGCTGGCGGATGGTCGGGCGGTGGTCAATTTCTACACCGATACGGACCTGCCCGCCTTCGAGAACGCGGCGCTGGCTTCGCAGGCGCGGCAGACCAGAGCCATCGGGGCCTATCTCGCGGGATACGGGTTCGCGCATTGCGGTCCGGTGCGGCGGATCGCGACGAACAGCACATGGATCGCCCCGGCCATCGGCGAAGGCTGGGTGGCCATCGGGGATGCCGCGGCGGCCTTCGATCCGCTGTCCTCCCATGGCATGACCACCGCGCTCTGGACTGCCATTCAGGCTGCGGAAGCCTTCATCGCGCAGGACCGGGCCGCGATGCAGACCTATGCCGAAAGCGTGGCCAATGGCGTGCAGGACTATCTCAGGGCCCGCCGCGAGGTCTATGCCCGCGAAGCCCGCTGGCCTGACAGCCCCTTCTGGGCACGGCGCCATGCCGACATGCCAGCCAGCCCCGAGGCCGAAACCGCCTGAGCCGACACCCTCGGCATGGCCTCGCGACAGTTTGAGACAAATTCGCAATGTCTGGCTTTGCGAGGTCGCATCGTGTACGCTTTGCCACAGACCCGGAAAACGGGCGTTTCGACTGAGGCATAGGCGGTAGTTTCGATGACTGAGATGGTGTACGGCACCGTCCGGCCCAGCGCGCGGGAACCCATTCTCCCGCGGTGGTGGCGGACCGTGGACAAAGGCGCATTGCTGGCGATCCTGGGGCTTTTCGCGATCGGGCTCTTGCTCGGATTGGCGGCCTCGCCGCCCCTGGCCACGCGCAACGGCCTGCCGCCCTTTCACTATGTTCAACGTCAGATGATCTTTGGTGGCGCGGCGCTCAGCGTCATGCTGCTTCTGTCGCTTTGCGATCCGAAACAGATCCGGCGCATGGGCACCCTGCTGTTTCTGGGGGCCTTTATCGCGCTGGCCTTCCTGCCGCTTTTCGGAACGGATTTCGGCAAAGGGGCCACGCGTTGGTATTCGCTGGGCTTTGCCAGCGTGCAGCCGTCGGAATTTCTCAAGCCCGGATTCATCATCCTCTCGGCCTGGCTGCTCGCCGCCGCGCAAGAGATCAATGGCCCGCCGGGGCGCAGCCTGTCACTCGGAATCACGCTGGCCGTGGTCGGCCTGCTGGTGATCCAGCCGGATTTCGGGCAGGCCTGCCTGATCCTCTTTGGCTGGGCCTCCATGTATTTCGTGGCCGGGGCCTCCATGGTGCTGGTTGTGTCCCTCGTAGCCGCGGTCGGTCTGGGCGGGATCGCCGCCTACAACCTGTCAGAGCATTTCCAGCGTCGGATCGACGGGTTCCTGTCCTCGGATCTCGACCCCACGACCCAGCTTGGCTACGCGACCAACGCGATCCGCGAAGGCGGGTTCTTTGGCGTCGGCGTGGGCGAGGGGCAGGTGAAATGGGTGCTGCCCGATGCCCATACGGATTTCATCATCGCGGTCGCCGCCGAGGAATATGGCGTCCTTCTGGTGATGGTGATCATCGCGCTCTATGCCACCGTGGTGCTGCGCAGCCTCTGGCGGCTGATGCGCGAGCGGGATCCCTTTGCGCGTCTGGCAGGCACCGGCCTGACCCTGCTCTTTGCCGCACAGGCGATCATCAATATGGGCGTGGCCGTGCGGATGCTGCCGGCCAAGGGGATGACCTTGCCCCTTGTCAGCTATGGCGGATCGTCGCTCATCGCGACGGGGATCGCGCTGGGCTTCCTTTTGGCCTTTACCCGGAGCCGTCCCCAAGGGCAGATCGAGGACATTCTGATCAAGCGAGGACGATAGGCGATGGGACCGGGGGCACCCCTTTTGGTGATAGCGGCAGGCGGCACGGGCGGGCATATGTTCCCGGCTCAGGCGCTGGCCGAGGCGATGCTGCGCAAGGGCTGGCGGGTGAAGCTGGTCACGGATGCGCGTGGCGCCCGCTATACCGGTGGCTTTCCCCATGTGGTCGAGATTGTCGAGAAATCCTCGGCCACCTTCGCGCGGGGCGGCGTGCTCGCCAAGGCGATGGTACCCCTGCGGATCGCGGGTGGTGTGGTCTCGGCGCTGGCCGATATGCTCCGCGATCGGCCTGCAATGGTGGTCGGCTTCGGCGGCTATCCGGCGATCCCGGCCATGGCGGCGGCGACCCTGCTGCGCCTGCCTCGGATGATCCATGAACAAAACGGAGTGCTGGGCCGGGTGAACGAGCTCTTTGCCAAGCGCGTCGATGCGGTGGCCTGCGGCACCTGGCCCACGGACCTGCCCGAGGGGGTGGAGGGTCAGCCCACGGGCAACCCCGTCCGCGGCGCGATCCTCGAACGCGCTGGCGCCCCCTATATCCCGCCCGGGGACTGGCCGCTGAGCCTTCTGGTGCTGGGCGGCAGTCAGGGGGCGCGGATCCTGTCCGATGTGCTGCCCGAGGCGGTCGCACATCTGCCAGCTGCCTTGCGCGACCGGATCCGCGTCGCCCATCAGGCCCGGGCCGAAGACCTCGACCGGGTGGTCGCGGCCTATACCACGGCCGGGATCAAGGCCGAGGTGAAGACCTTTTTCAATGATGTGCCGACCCGCATGTCCGAGGCGCAGCTTGTCGTCTCGCGCTCGGGCGCGTCCACGGTGGCGGACCTGACGGTGATCGGCCGCCCGTCGATCCTCGTGCCCTTTGCGGCTGCTGCCGCGGATCACCAGACAGCCAATGCGCGCGGGTTGGTCGAGGCAGGGGCCGCGATCCTGATCCCCGAGAGCAAGCTCGATCCGGCAACACTTGCCGACCAAATTTCCCTGATCCTCGACAATCCCGACGGCGCGGTGCAGATGGCCCATGCCGCGCTGGGTGTGGGGCATCCGGACGCCACCGAACGCCTGGTGGACCTTGTCGACCACCTCGCCGCGCCGCCCGCCCAGGTTGCCGCCTGAGCACCCGAAACCGCCAGAGACCCAAGGACCGATGAAAGACAGTTTTGTTATGAACGCCGCCACGAAACTTCCGACCCAGCTTGGGGCCATTCATTTCACCGGGATTGGCGGCATTGGCATGTCCGGCATTGCCGAAGTGCTGCTGACCCATGGCTACACAGTGCAGGGCTCGGACCTGAAGCCGTCCAAGATCACCGACCGGCTGGAACGTCTGGGCGCGCGGATCTTCATCGGGCAGGTGGCCGAGAACCTCGAGGATGCGGAGGTCGTCGTGATCTCTTCGGCGATCAAGCCGGGCAATCCCGAGTTAGAGACGGCGCGCGCGCGCGGCCTGCCAGTGGTGCGCCGGGCCGAGATGCTGGCCGAGCTGATGCGGCTCAAGTCGAATATCGCGATCGCCGGGACCCATGGCAAGACGACGACCACCACCATGGTGGCCACCCTGCTCGACAAGGGCGGGATTGATCCCACCGTGATCAATGGCGGGATCATCCATGCCTACGATTCCAACGCGCGGGCGGGCGCAGGCGAATGGATGGTGGTCGAGGCCGACGAATCCGACGGCACGTTCAACCGTTTGCCGGCCACCATCGCCGTTGTGACGAATATCGACCCTGAACATATGGAACATTGGGGCAGCTTTGAGCGGCTCAAGGACGGGTTTCACGAATTCGTATCGAACATTCCCTTCTATGGGCTCGCCGTCTGCTGCACCGACCATCCGGAGGTGCAGGCGCTGGTGGGGCGGATCACCGATCGCCGGGTCATGACCTTTGGCTTCAACACCCAGGCGGATGTGCGGGCGGTCAACCTGACCTACAAATCCGGCGTGGCGCATTTCGACATCCTGCTGCGCAATGAGGGGCAGGTCATCTCGGGCTGCACTCTGCCCATGCCCGGGGATCACAACGTCTCCAACGCGCTGGCCGCCGTGGCCGTGGCCCGGCATCTGGGCATGAAGATCGACGAGATCCGCGCCGCGCTGGCCGGGTTTGCCGGTGTCAATCGCCGCTTCACCAAGGTCGCCGAGATCGACGGGGTCACCATCATCGACGATTACGGCCACCACCCGGTGGAGATCGCCGCCGTGCTCAAGGCCGCGCGGCAGGCCAGCGAAGGGCGCGTTATCGCCGTGCATCAGCCGCACCGCTATTCGCGGCTCGCGAGCCTCTTTGAGGAGTTCTGCACCTGCTTCAACGAGGCGGATGTGGTCGGCATCTCCGAGGTGTTCTCGGCCGGTGAGGACCCGATCGAGGGCGCGTCGCGCGATGATCTGGTGGCAGGGCTGGTTGCCCATGGCCATCGACACGCGGTGGCGGTGCCCAATGAGGACGCGCTCGAGGCGCTGGTGCGGGCCGAGGCCAAGCCGGGGGACATCGTGGTCTGCCTCGGGGCGGGTACAATCTCGGCCTGGGCGCACAGCCTGCCCAAACGCATGAGCTGAGGGGCTTGCCCCCGCGCCCGGTTTGATGGCCTAACAGGGCCGTTCGCGGAGACCTGCTGTGCCCACCGATTTCCCTTTGTCACTGACGCTGTTCTGCGTCTGGATCGTGACCGCCACGGTGATTGCCATGATGCCCGGGCGGTATCACTGGCCGGGCGCCTACGGCCTGATGGCGCTGCTGGTCCCGCTTCTGGGCTATATCTGGGTGGATCTGGGGGGCTGGTACGCGCTGGCGGCGCTGGTCGCGGCGGCCTCGGTCCTGCGCTGGCCGGTGCGCTTTGCGATCCGCTGGCTGCGCGCCCGCGTGACAGGAGATCCGAAATGACCGAATTGCGGGGCACTCTGACCGAGAACCGTACCCTGGCCGATCTGACATGGCTGCGCGTGGGCGGGCCAGCGGATGCGCTCTATCAGCCCGCGGATGCCGAGGATCTGGCCGCCTTCCTGCGCGCCGATCCCGCGCGCGAAATCTTCGTCATGGGGGTCGGGTCGAACCTGATCGTGCGCGATGGCGGGATCCGGGCGACGGTGATCCGGCTGGGGCGCGGGTTCAACGGGATCGAGATCGACGGCACCACAGTGCGCGCCGGGGCCGCGGCGCTGGACGCTCATGTGGCGCGCAAGGCCGCCACGGCTGGGGTCGACCTGACCTTTCTGCGCACGATCCCGGGCAGTATCGGCGGGGCCGTCGCGATGAATGCGGGCTGCTATGGCAGCTACATGGCCGATGTGGTCCGCGAGGTTGAGCTAATCACGCGAGGGGGCGAGACCCTGCGCCTCGCGCCCGAGGATCTGAACTTCCGCTATCGGCAGAGCGATCTGCCAGCGGGGGCCGTCATTACCGCCGTAACTCTGGAGGGCGCGCCAGGCGATCCGGCAACGCTCGAGGCGCGGATGACCGAACAGCTCGCCAAGCGCGACGCGACCCAGCCCACCAAGGACCGCACCGCCGGATCCACCTTTCGCAATCCGGCGGGCTTCAGCTCCACCGGGCGGGCGGATGACACCCATGAGGCCAAGGCCTGGGCCGTGATCGATGCCGCTGGCCTGCGCGGAGCCATGCGCGGCGGGGCGCAGATGTCGCCCAAGCACCCGAACTTTCTGGTGAATACCGGAACGGCGACGGCGGCCGAGCTCGAATCCCTCGGCGAAGAAGTGCGAAAAAAGGTTTTCCAAGCCACCGGCCATTCGCTACACTGGGAGGTGATCCGCATCGGAACCTCCGGGCGGAGCCACCCCGAAAAATAGCCCATTCAAAAGGGCAGGGGTCTGAGCAGCTACGAAACCGCAAGAGTTTCGAAAATATATGAGGCGGGACGTGTCGAGCAGGACATCGCCCAAGGTCGTGATGCTGATGGGTGGCCCATCGGCCGAGCGCGAGGTTTCCCTCGTCTCGGGTCGCGAATGCGCGTCTGCCTTGCGAAGCGAAGGCTTCGACGTGACCGAGCTGGATGCCGGGCCCGACCTTGTTGCCGACCTGAAATCCCTGACACCCGATGTGGTCTTCAATGCGCTCCATGGTCGTTGGGGCGAGGATGGCTGCGTGCAGGGCCTGCTGGAATGGTTGCGGATCCCCTATACCCATTCGGGCGTGCTCGCCTCGGCGCTGGCCATGGACAAGGAACGCTCCAAGGCGGCCTATGCGGTGGCCGGATTGCCCATCGCCACGAGTGGGCTCTATTCCAAGGCCGAGATCGCAGCGGGCCATGTGATGCCGCCGCCTTATGTGATCAAGCCCTTTAACGAGGGCTCTTCGGTCGGCGTCCTGCTGGTCGAGGAGGGGGACGAGACGCCCCCGGACTTGCCCGACGCCATGCCCGACATACTGATGGTCGAGGCGTTCATTCCCGGGCGCGAGCTGACCGTGACCGTGCAGGGCGACCGCGCGCTCTGCGTCACCGATATCGTCACCGATGGCTGGTATGATTACGACGCGAAATACGTCCCCGGCGGCTCGCACCATGTGCTGCCCGCGGATCTGCCGCGCGATGTCTATGACGCCTGCATGTCCCATGCGGAAACCGCCCATCGCGTGCTGGGCTGTCGCGGCGTGTCGCGGACGGATTTCCGCTGGGACCCCCGGCGCAGCCTTGATGGGCTGGCCCTGCTCGAGACCAACACCCAGCCGGGCATGACGCCCACCTCTCTTACTCCGGAACAGGCCCAGCATGCGGGCCTCGATTTCGGAGCCTTTTGCCGCTGGATCCTGGAGGATGCCTCATGCGATCGCTGATCCGACGCCGCGCCAGGATTGATCGGCCGGACCCCGCACCCTCGCGGCTGGCCTACCGGGTGCAGCGCCTGCTGCTGACGCCGCTGTTTCATTCGATCCTGCGCGTGGGGATCCCCGCGTTCCTGATCGCCTTTGGCGCCGGCTGGCTCATGCGCAATGAGACCTTGCGCGAGGACCTGATGGCCGAAGTGCTCGCGATCCGCACCTCGATCGAGAACCGTCCGGAATTCATGGTTGCGGCCATGGCGATTACCGGTGCCTCGGAAGAGCTGATCGAGGATATCCACGAGGTCGTCCCGATCGATTTTCCGATCACCTCATTCGCGCTCGATCTCGACGCGATGCGCGATGTGGTGCTGGGGCTGGATGCGGTGGCGGATGTGGATCTGTCGATCCAGTCCGCCGGGATCCTCGCCGTGGATATCGTCGAACGCACGCCGGCGGTGGTCTGGCAAACCCGCCAGACCCTCGAAATCCTCGATGCGGAAGGCCACCGCGTGGGCCCGATCGAGTCCCGCGCTGCCCATGCGGCCCTGCCGCTCGTGGCGGGGGAGGGCGGCGATCGCGCCGTCCCCGAGGCGCTACGCCTCCTGGCCATGGCCGACGAGCTGGAAGGCCGGGTGATCGGGCTGCAACGCATGGGCGCACGCCGCTGGGACGTGGTCCTGACCGAGGACCAGCGGATCCTGCTGCCCGAAACCGGGGCCGAGCTGGCGCTGGCCCGGGTCATGGCGCTCGACGCCGCCCAAGAGCTTTTTGACCGGGACATTTCGGCGGTGGATATGCGCCTGCCGGACCGTCCGACCATCCGCCTCAATCCCGACGCGCTCGATGCCCTCTGGGACATCCGCGGCCTGTCTACCATCAGGAGCGACCAATGAGAGACCTGTATTCAGCGCAACGTGCCATGCGAAACATGCGGCAGGTGGCGATGCAGCGGGGCGTCGTCGCAGTGCTCGATATCGGCACCTGGAAGGTCGCCTGTCTGGTGCTGAAATTCGACGGCCCCGAACCCGACAGCGAGAGCGACGGTGTCGGCACCATGGCGGGCCAGTCGCGGTTCCGTGTGATCGGTGCGTCCCACACCCGGTCGCGCGGTATCCGGTTCGGCGAGATCGACGGGATGGTCGAAGCCGAGCGGGCGATCCGCACCGCCCTGCAGGGCGCACAGAAGATGGCGCAGGTTCGGGTGGATCACGTGATCGCCAGCTTCTCGGGCGCCGAGCCGCGGTCCTATGGCGTCTCCGGGCAGGTCGAGATCGCAGGCGAGGCGGTCTCTGAGCAGGACATCGCCCAGGTGCTGGCGCGCTCGAACCTGCCGGAATTCGGTGACACGCGAGAGGTTCTGCACGCCCAGCCGGTGAATTTCGCGCTCGACCATCGCTCAGGCCTGAACGACCCACGCGGGCAGATCGGCAACCGGCTTGTGGCGGATATGCATGTCCTGACCGTCGAACAGGCGGCGATCCAGAACCTGCTCTATGCGGTGAAGCGCTGCGATCTGGAGCTGGCGGGGCTCGCCTCCTCCTCCTATGTCTCGGGCGTTTCGGCGCTGGTTGAGGATGAGCGCGAACTGGGCGCGGCCTGCATCGATCTCGGGGCCGGCAGCACGGGCGTGTCGATCTTTCTCAAGAAACACATGATCTACGCCGATAGCGTGCGGTTGGGCGGTGAGCATATCACCTCGGACATCTCCAAGGGGCTCTCGATCTCTCACAGCTTCGCCGAACGGCTCAAGACCCTCTATGGTGGGGTGCTGGCTACCGGCATGGACGACCGCGAGCAGATCGAGATCACCGGCGAGACCGGCGATTGGGAGCATGACCGCCGCACCGTCAGCCGCTCGGAACTGATCGGGATCATCCGGCCCCGTGTCGAAGAGATCCTTGAGGATGTCCGCGATCGTCTCGTCGCCGCCGGGTTCGAGCAATTGCCGAGCCAGCAGATCGTGCTGACCGGCGGAGGCAGCCAGTTGCAGGGGCTCGACGGGCTCGCGGCCAAGATCCTCGGCCCGCAAGTGCGGGTCGGGCGGCCGCTTCGGGTGCGCGGCCTGCCGCAGAGCACCTGCGGCCCGGAATTCGCCTCGGTGGTCGGGCTTTGCCTGCACGCCGCCCATCCGCAGGATGAGTGGTGGGATTTCGAGATGACCCATGACCGTTACCCGGCGCGTTCGATCAAACGCGCGGTGCGCTGGGTGCGCGACAACTGGTAGGCGATCCCGGCGCTATTCGTTTCCGAATGCGCCGGAATTGTGCTGGGCCCGATTGGTTTATTCCAAATTGAATCTTGGTGAATGGGACGCGCAATGATCTGCGCGCTGACTATGCCTTCAATGCACCATCCATCGGCCTTTATAATTGCAATAGGGCCGTGCGACGGACCGCTTCGACACGCCCCCTCCGACGGGCATCTCCGCGCAAGAAACGCGTGACCTGCCGCTTGGGCTGCGATATTGTGGCGTAAGAGGCCCAAAAGGGCCCGAGAGAGGCAGAGCAGTCGCCCTCTATATCGCAAGCCCTGTCGCCCGCGCGACGCCCACGGAACCGTTTTGTCCGGCTCCGGGATAGGCATGCTTTTGACCAAACACCCCAGATTTGGGGGTTCGGGCAAGATGGGTTAAGAATTGGCGGGAATACGCCCATATTTCGCGTCTCAGGCGCAGTTTTCGGGTGACGTGGGCTCCTCCAGAGGGTACAATCTTGGGTTAATAGAGCCGTGAGCAGGGTTAACGCGCCCTTAAATAAGCGGCAAAAACAACGCAGGCGGACCTCTTTAATGACCTTGAACCTCACGATCCCCGAGCATTCCGAGCTGAAACCCCGCATCACCGTCTTCGGTGTCGGCGGTGCAGGCGGCAACGCCGTGGACAACATGATCGACAAGCAGCTCGACGGCGTCGAGTTTGTCGTGGCCAACACTGACAGCCAGGCGCTCCAGGGCTCCACGGCCCCGGCCAAAATCCAGATCGGCGCGAAAGTGACCGAAGGGCTGGGCGCAGGCGCGCGGCCCTCCGTGGGCGCATCGGCCGCCGAAGAGAGCATCGAGGAGATCGTCGATCACCTCGCGGGCGCGCACATGTGCTTCATCACCGCAGGCATGGGCGGCGGCACCGGCACCGGCGCGGCCCCGATCATCGCGCAAGCCGCGCGCGAGCTCGGCGTTCTGACCGTGGGTGTTGTGACCAAACCCTTCCAGTTCGAAGGCGCCAAGCGGATGCGCCAGGCGGAAGAGGGTGTCGAGATCCTGCAAAAGGTCGTCGACACGCTGATCATCATTCCGAACCAGAACCTGTTCCGCCTCGCCAATGAGAAAACGACCTTCACCGAGGCGTTCTCCATGGCTGATGACGTGCTCTATCAGGGCGTGAAGGGCGTGACGGACCTGATGGTTCAGCCGGGCCTGATCAACCTCGATTTCGCGGATGTCCGCGCTGTCATGGACGAGATGGGCAAAGCGATGATGGGCACGGGCGAGGCGACCGGCGAAGACCGCGCCACCCAGGCCGCCGAGAAGGCGATTGCCAACCCGCTTCTGGACGAGATCAGCTTGCGCGGCGCCAAGGGCGTTCTCATCAACATCACCGGCGGCTACGACCTCACGCTGTTCGAGCTGGACGAGGCGGCGAACCGGATCCGCGAGGAAGTCGATCCGGAAGCGAATATCATCGTCGGTTCGACCTTGGATACTTCCATGGAAGGGGCGATGCGCGTCTCCGTCGTGGCAACCGGCATCGACGCGCTTGATGTCCAGCACGATGTTCCGACCCCGCGCCGCCGTATGGCCGAGCCCCTGACCCCGCCTGCCGCCGTGGCAGCGCCCGTGGCCGAGCCCGAGCCCGCCCCGGTCTATCAGCCCGAGGTGGCTGCAGCGCCCGAGCCGGTGGAGCTGGTGATTGACGACGCGGCGGACGAGAGCCCGGCCGCATTCGAGCCTGCCGCCGAAGCCGCGCAGGAGGCGCCGGCCGAAGAGGATCTCTTCGCCGGTCTCGAAACCCGTCAGGTCGAGACCTTCCGTGCGCAGCCCGATGCCTATGACCCGAACGGGTTTGAGGCGACGGCCCCTGCCGCCGAGTATGTGGCCCCGCAACCGCGCAAGCCCGGCACGCCGACGCCCGAGACGCTTGCGCGGCTCCGGACGGCTGTGAACTCCACGAAAAACGTGGGCGCTGCCCCGGCGCGGCCCGCGCCGGAGGCCGGTGAACATGGCGAGCGCCGCGGGTTCGGGATCAACTCCCTGATCAATCGCATGACCGGTCAGGCAGGCGAAGGCCCGGCAGCAGCCGCGCCTCAGGCCCGCCCGGTGACGCAGCGTGAAGCGCCGCAACCCGTCGACCCGGAGCAGGAAAAAGTCGAAATTCCCGCCTTTCTGCGCCGCCAGGCCAACTGATTTCAGTCACGTTCGAAACATCGAAAGGCCGCCTTCGGGCGGCCTTTTCTCGTTTTGGAACAACGGGTTCCCTCGCGCTGTGTCAAGGTTGGGCGGATTTCTGCCACTGCGAAATTCCAATGTTTCACCCCGTTGCAAAGATTGAGTTGAGATAGTGCTGAACCAGCCCTTAATACACCTAAGCCGACCGCCAGAGGTGGGCATGCGAGGTGTAGAGATGCAGAAAACGCTGAAATACAAAGTGACATTCGACGGGGTTGGCCTGCATGGCGGCAAACCCGTGCGCATGATCGTGCATCCCGCATCCGCAGATTACGGCATCTGGTTCAAGCGGACGGACTGGGTGGGCTCCGACAACATGGTCGCCGCCCGCTGGGATCAGGTCGACCGCACCCCGCTCTGCACCAAGCTGCGCAATGAGGCGGGCATGACCGTCTCGACCATCGAACATGTGATGGCCGCGCTGGCCGGCTGCGGCGTGCACAACGCCCTGATCGAGCTCGACGGTCCCGAGGTTCCGATCCTCGACGGCAGCTCCGCTGAATTCGTGAGTGGCTTTCTCGCCGCCGGTATTCGCGACCTGCACGTCCCGAGCCGTATCCTGCGCGTGATGAAGGCCGTCGAAGTGCGGGACGGTGCCGTCACGGCGCGCCTCGATCCCGCGCCGGGCTTCGAGCTGCGCTTCCACATCGATTTCGAGGACACCGCGATCGGCGATCAGTCCAAGGGGCTTTCCATGGCCAATGGGGCCTTCGTGCGCGAGCTGTGTGACAGCCGCACCTTCTGCCGTCAGGCGGATGTGGATGCGATGCACGCGGCGGGTCTGGCCCTTGGTGGCACGCTGCACAACGCCGTCGTCGTGGACGGGGCCGAAGTGCTCAGCCCGGGTGGCTTCCGCCATCATGACGAAGCCGTGCGGCACAAGATGCTCGACGCTGTGGGCGACCTCGCGCTGGCCGGTGCGCCGATCTTTGGCCGCTACACCGGAGAGCGGGCGGGTCACACCATGACCAACACTCTGCTGCGGGCGCTCTTTGCGGATCCGACCAACTATGTGGTTGAAACCTGCAGTGCCAAGATGGCCGCCCGCCTGCCGGGGTCGGGCCTGCACCGCACCGATCTGCGTCTCGTCGCCTGACACCGGCGTGACCACCATCACAGGGGTGCGCCACATTGGCCGCCCCGTTTTCTTGCCGGACAGCATGTCTCTGCAACTTCCGTTTTTAACTTCCGCCAAACGTGCTAAACACCGCTCGAACGCCGCCTTTCGGGCGCGTATGTGTGAAGGTGAGCCGGGGTCGCGATGACACGCTGGGGCAGATTGCGAATTCCACTGCTGGCGGGGGCCTGTGCTCTGGCACTGGCTTCCTGCGGGCAACAACAGCCGGAGTTTCCGGCGCTCGAGGAATCGCCTCCCGACGCGATCTTCAACCGGGCCGAGTTCGAGCTTGCCGCCGACAATCTCGAGGAGGCCGCCCGCTATTTCGGCGAGGTTGAGCGGCTCTATCCCTATTCCGAGTTCGCCAAGCGCGCGCTCATCATGCAGGCCTTCACCTATCACCGGAACCGCGAATACGAGAGCAGCCGCGCCGCCGCGCAGCGCTATCTCGACTTCTATCCGGCGGATGAGGACGCGGCCTATGCCCAGTATCTGCTGGCGCTGAGCTATTATGACCAGATCGACGAGGTCGGGCGCGATCAGGGGCTGACCTTTCAGGCGCTGCAGGCCCTGCGCGCTGTGATCGAGATCTATCCCGACAGCAGCTACGCGAAATCGGCGATCCTGAAATTTGATCTCGCCTTCAACCATCTCGCCGCCAAGGAGATGGAGATCGGGCGCTACTACCTCAAGCGCGGCCATTACGCGGCGGCAATCAACCGGTTCCGCGTGGTGGTTGAGGATTTCCAAACCACGACCCACACGCCCGAAGCCCTGTTCCGGCTGGTCGAGGCCTATCTCTCCCTCGGGCTTCAGGATGAGGCCCAGACGGCGGGTGCGATTCTCGGCTTCAATTACCAGTCCACGGATTGGTACGAGGACAGCTTCGCACTCCTGACCTCGCGCGGATTGTCGCCGGATGCCGAGGGTACGGGCTGGCTCAGCACGATCTATCGGCAGATGCTGCGCGGCACCTGGCTCTGAGCCCGGATCCGAGGCCTGTGGCGGGCCGCGGAGCCTTGCAGCAGCGGGCAAAACACGGCACATCTTGAGGGACCGCGCTGTGCGGACACAAGGACAGGGTATGCTGGCGCGCCTCGACATTCGCGACATCCTCATCATCGACCATCTGGTGCTGGAGTTCCGCAGCGGGCTGAACGTGCTCACCGGCGAGACGGGCGCGGGCAAATCCATCCTGCTGGATGCGCTGGGTTTCGTGCTGGGATGGCGCGGGCGGGCGGATCTTGTCCGGCAGGGCGCGACCCAGGGCGAGGTGACGGCCCTCTTCGAGCTGCCCCCGGATCATCCTGCCTTCGCGGTTCTGGCCGAGGCGGGTTTCCCGGATCCGGAGGGCGAGTTGATCCTGCGCCGGGTGAACACGCCGGAGGGTCGTAAATCCGCCTATGTCAATGACCGGGCCTGTTCCGGGGCGGTGCTGCGGGCGCTGTCGGACGTGCTGGTCGAGCTTCACGGGCAGCAGGATGATCGCGGTCTGCTGGACCCGGCGGGCCACAAGGCGTTGCTCGATGATTTCGCAGGGCACGAGACCTTGCTGGCCGATGTCGCCCGGGCCTGGCGCGCCCGCGCCGCCGCCCGCCGTACCCTGCGCGAGGCCGAGGCCGAGGTGGCGGCGATCGCGGCCGATGAGGAGTTTCTTCGACATGCGGTGGCCGAGCTTGACGCACTCGATCCTCAGCCCGGCGAGGACGCGGTGCTCGACACGGCGCGCCGCCGGATGCAGGCCGCCGACAAGATCCGCTCGGATGTGGCGCGCGCATTGCAGGCGCTTGCCGCCCCCGATGGCGGTGCCGAGAGCCTGGTGACCGATGCGACCCGCTGGCTTGATGGCGCAGCGGCGGAGGCAGAGGGTGCGCTGGATGATGCGCTGGCCGCACTCTCGCGGGCCATGGTCGAGCTGGGGGAGGCTTCGGACGCAACCGAACGGGCACTGGACGGGCTGGGCATCGACCCGCTGGAGCTGGAACGCACAGAAGAACGGCTCTTTGCGTTGCGAGGCCTCGCCCGCAAGCACAGCGTCGCCCCGGACGCGCTGGGCGGTTTCGCCGAAACCCTGCGGGACCGTCTCGCGGCGCTGGATGCCGGGGCAGACCGGCTGGGCGATCTGCAGGAAGCGGTGCGCACGGCTGATCACGCCTATGACGCTGCCGCTGCAGCGCTCAGCGCGTCCCGCGCTGCGGCCGCCATGCGCCTCGATGGCGCCATGGCGGACGAGCTCGCCCCCCTCAAGATGGAGCGAGCCGTCTTCACCACCGCCCTGTCCGAGGGCACCGCCGGGCCGGACGGAACCGATCAGGTGACCTTCCGGGTTGCGACCAATCCGGGCGCGCCCGCGGGCCCGCTGAACAAAATCGCCTCCGGGGGGGAGCTCTCGCGGTTCCTTCTGGCGCTCAAGGTCTGCCTGACCGCCGAGGCTCGGGAGCTCACGCTGATCTTCGATGAGATCGACCGGGGCGTGGGCGGCGCCACCGCCGATGCGGTGGGCCGACGGCTGCAATCCCTCGCCGCAGAGGGTCAGGTCCTCGTGGTGACCCATTCCCCGCAGGTCGCAGCACTCGGCGCGCATCACTGGCGCGTCGAGAAAACCGTCGAGGCGGACACGACCCTGTCCCGGGTGATCCCGCTGGCCCGGACGGACCGGGTGGACGAGATCGCGCGGATGATCTCCGGCGATGTGGTCACCGAGGCGGCCCGCGCCGCTGCCCGCGCCTTGCTCAAGGCTGCCTGAACCAACCCTACCCCCCCCGCAAACCACCCGGTCGCCCGCCATACCCGACACGGAACGTTGCGGCTCCGAAACATTGATCACCCTTGCCCGGCGCGACAGGGCGCGCCCTTGGTCTCGCGCGCGCGACGGCGTAGCGTGAGGGCGTCGTTTCTCCTGCCCGTCGCAAGGACGGTGGCCCGCGCCTCATGTCGAACCCGCCCCAAGGTTTCTTCGCCCAGCAACGCGCTGCGCTGCGCAGCAGCTGGCACCGCATGGTTGCGACCGTGCGCCGCCAGGGGCCGAGCCAGATCCAGTTCTGGTTCATCGCCCTCGCCGTGGGGATCGCCGCAGGCTTCGTGGCGCTGCTCTTTCGCAAGGGGATCATCTGGCTCCAGACCCTGATGTACGGCCATGAGGATGTGCGCGCCCTGTTGGCCCATGCGGACGGGCTGCCCTGGTACTGGCTGGTGATCGTGCCGACCCTCGGCGGCCTTGCGGTGGGCATTCTGCTTCATGTTTTCACCAATGACGGGCGCGTGCGCTCGGTGGCGGATGTGATCGAGGGTGCGGCCCTCCATGAGGGCCGGGTCGAAAAGCGGGCGGGCCTCGCCTCGGCCCTGGCCTCCTGGATCACGCTGTCGACCGGGGGCTCCACCGGGCGGGAGGGGCCGGTCGTCCACCTGGCTGCCGTGATCTCGAGCTGGGTCAGCAACCGGATCCATGCCGACGGGATCACCGGACGCGACCTGCTGGGCTGCGCGGTGGCCGCCGCCGTCTCGGCCTCGTTCAACGCCCCGATCGCCGGCGCGCTCTTCGCGCTCGAGGTGGTGCTGCGCCATTTCGCTGTCCACGCCTTTGCCCCCATCGTCATCGCCTCGGTCGCTGGCACGGTGATCAACCGGCTCGAGTTTGGCGATGTCACCGAGTTCTCCCTGCCGGACGCCACCGCGCTGGCGTTCTATATCGAGCTTCCGGCCTTCCTTCTTCTGGGACTCGTCTCGGGGGTCATCGCGGTGATTCTGATGAAATCCGTTTTCTGGACCGAGGATCTGGGCAATTACCTGCAGGCCCGCACGGGGCTGCCGCGCTACCTGCGCCCGGCCTGCGCGGGGCTCCTGCTGGGCGGTCTCGCCATCTGGTTTCCGCATATCATCGGCGTCGGCTACGAGACGACGACCAACGCCCTGACCGGGCAGCTTCTGCTCCATGAGGCGATCGTCTTTGCCATCCTCAAGGTCATTGCCGTGGCCATCACCATGGCCGGGCGCATGGGGGGCGGGATCTTCTCGCCCTCGCTGATGGTCGGGGCGCTGACCGGACTGGCCTTCGGGATGATCGCCACCAGCGTCTTCCCGGATGTCTCGGGCTCCGAAGTGCTCTATGCGCTGGCGGGAATGGGGGCCGTGGCCGCCGCTGTCCTGGGCGCGCCGATCTCGACGACGCTGATCGTGTTCGAGCTGACCGGCGACTGGCAGACGGGCCTTGCGGTGATGGTGGCGGTGTCGCTCTCCACGGCGCTGGCCAGCCGGATGGTGGACCGGTCCTTCTTTCTCACCCAGCTCGAGCGCCGCGATGTCCATCTGGCCGCCGGGCCGCAGGCCTATCTGCTCAGCACCGTGCGGATCCTCAAGATCATGCGCCCCATGGGCCATCCTCGCGCCGCCGAGGAGGCGACCTGCTGGGATCTGATCGGGGAGGGGGTCTATTTCGACGGCAATGCCAGTCTCGAAACCGCGATGCCGGTCTTTGACCGGGCCAATCACGACTACATCCCCGTGGTCAGCCTCGGCGGCGAGGACACACCGCCCCAACTTCTGGGGGCACTCTTTCAGGTGGATGCGCTCAAGGCGCTGAACCGGGCCCTAGCCGAAACCGCCGCCGAAGAGCACTCGTAGAAAAGGCGCGCCCCGGAGGACGCGCCTTTGGCCTCTGCGCCGATGGGGCGGCGGTCACCCCACGTGGAACAGAGTTTGGAAAAGCCGCGGGTCGAGGCTGTCGCTGGCGAAGGTCGGGCCCTCGGTCAGCACGCTCACGGCGTCATGGCTGTGCAGGCTTTCCTGATGGCTGGCCACCACGCGGAAATCCCCGATCCGGTCATCGCGCTGCAGCGCCTGGCAGAAGCTGCGCGCCGCATCCTCGACAAAGATCGGGTTGGCGGCGTTCAGTTCGGCAAAGGCCTGCTCGTCCTCGCGCTTGACCATCACCTGGGTCTCGGTCGGGATCGCGTCGCGGCAAAGCTCGACCAGATCCTCGAACCACAGGCAGTCGCAGGCCTCGCAGGTCAGCTCGACCGAGATCCGCGCGACCGAGCGCTGGGAATGGGGCGTGGCGAGCTGCCCACGGAACTGACGAGCATGTTCCGACAGCTCGAGCGAGCAGGGGCAGGTCGACGAGTACACATAGTCGAGATGCATGAACTTGCGCCGCGTGCCGTTCACATCCACCACTTCGAGCGCGATGTCGTAATACTGATACCCCGACAGGCCCGAACGCAGGCTCTCGACCTGCATGGGGAAGCTGAACCGCATCTGGATCCGCGCATCGAAGCTTTCGAGGTCGGTCTTGTAGGCATCCAGCGTCCGCTCGATCACGTCAAAGCTGAAGGTCTGGTCCGCCTGCTTGTAGAAGGTCCGCATGATCCGGGACATGTTGATGCCCTTCTTCTCGGCCTCCAGGCTGACGGATCCGGTCACGCTGGTTTCCAGGGTCAGGTCGCCATTGTCCCGCGTGTGGAACTTAATCGGCAACCGGAAGTTGGAAATCCCGACATGCTGGATCTGGGCCTTTGCCCCGCGGATCAGGCTGGAGGGCCCGTTCTGCAGATCAGGCAGGCTGTCCTTGTAGGCGGCGTCGACCGCGAAATCCTCGGGATAGGCCCGGGCCAGCGCCGGGTAATCCGCAGGATCACCGGGCAACAGACGCGCGACCGAGGGATCGAGGGTCTCGATCTCCGCCGCCGAGGCCCTTTCGGCCCAGGCGCGCAACGTGGCCAGCGCATAGGCGGCCTCGTCACGGTTCGGCAGTCTGTCAAGTTCCGGTGTATGAATATTCATGTGGGCAGCCCCTTCGCATCCCAAGTCACGGCCCGTCATAACATGGGGGCCAGACACCTGTTTTCCAGCATCTCTTTGATAAGGATACGCAGCAGGTCCGGGGGCGGATCACATAAATCTCTGAAATCTTTCAAAGATCGCGAAACGCACCCGGCGGGGTTTTCTGCCGGTCCTAGACCGCGGCCAGAGCGCTCAGAATATCCCCGGCCAGATCCCCGGCATCCTCGAGACCGACGGACAGGCGGATCAATCCGTCCGAGATGCCAAGTTCCGCGCGCTGCTCGGGTGTCAGACGCTGGTGGGTGGTGGTCGCCGGATGGGTCGCGATGGACTTCGCATCCCCGAGATTGTTCGAGATGGTCACGATCTCCAACGCATTCAGGAACCGGAACGCGGCCTCCTTGCCCCCGGCGATGTCGAGGGCCAGAACCGTCCCGCCCGCCGCCATCTGCGCCTTGGCCAGCGCGTGCTGCGGATGGCTCGGCAGATGCGGGAAGAGTACCTGCGACAGGGCCGCGTGCCCCTCAAGCTCTTGGGCCAGCCTTGTGGCGGTCTCGGCCTGGGCCCGGACGCGCAGGTCGAGCGTCTCCATCCCCTTGAGCATGACCCAGGCGTTGAACGGGCTCAGCGAGCCGCCCGTATGCTTGAGATAGGGCTCTGCCACCTTGCGCACGAATTGCTTGGTGCCGCAGATCACCCCGCCCAGGCAGCGGCCCTGACCGTCGATATGCTTGGTCGCGGAATAGACCACCACATCCGCCCCCAGATCCACCGCGCGGCTGAAGATCGGCGTGGCAAACACGTTGTCCACGATCACCAGCGCGCCCACCGCTTGGGCCAGTTCGGCCACGGCGGCGATGTCGATCACCTCGAGGGTCGGGTTCGAGATCGTCTCGAAGAACACGGCCTTGGTCTCGGGCCGGATCGCGGCCTCCCAGGCCGCCAAATCGGTGCCATCGACAAAGGTCACCTCGACGCCGTAGCGGCTCAGGATGTCCTCGAGGATATAGAGACAGGAGCCGAACAGCGCGCGCGCCGAGACCACGTGATCGCCCGCCCGCAGCATCGAGGTCAGCGCCCCGTTCACCGCCGCCATGCCGCTGGCCGTGGCAAAGGCGTCCTCGGTGCCCTCGACCGCGGCGATGCGGTCCTCGAACATCCGCACGGTCGGGTTGCCGTAGCGGGCATAGATGAATTCGTCCTCACCGGCCTCGATGAACCGGGCCTCGGCGGCCTCGGCCGTGTCGTATACGAAGCCCTGGGTGAGGTAGATCGCCTCGGCCACCTCGCCATACTGGCTGCGCCGGGTGCCACTATGCACCAGTTTCGTCCGGGTGCTGCGTTCTGTCATTGTCGTCGTCTCCTGTCGCGCCGGGCGGTCCAAATCCGGGCACGAAAAACCCCCGCAGCCGGACGGGCTCGGGGGGATCCGCGTCCTTTTAGCAGCTTGTTTTACGTGGCCTGCAATCCGGCAACAAATCACCACGGTGTCGCGGGTGTAGGGGCGTTGCGTGTGCCGGTCAAGCACCGTCACGGAAGTCTAACGAAAGTTTCACGCCGGGTTCGTAGTCTCAGACTATCCGCCGTCCACAACATCTTGTGTATGAAGAGAGAGGGAGCCCCATGCCCGTTCTCAACCTGACCGTGACCCCTGAGGACATCCGCCCGGCCCAAAGCGGGCGAAGCCTGAACGCCGCGCTGGGCAGGGCCGCCGCCCGCGGCGACGGCACCGCGCCGATTGTCCTGCTGCTGCACGGGTATCGCTATTCCCCGCTGCGGGGCCCGAGCAATCCCCATGACAGCCTTTATGCCACCATGCCCTGTGCCCAGAGCCTGCCCCGGCGCAAGGGCTCCTGGCCCATGGCGCTGGGGTTTCGGGACGCGGAAACGGATCCCGGGCTCTGCCTGCCCGTGGGTTGGGACGCGCGCGGACGCTTTGCCGAGGCCTTTGGGGCCGCGGAACAGGTCGGGGCCCGACTTGCGGCGCTGATCGCACGGCTGAACCGGCAATTCCCGGACCGTCCGATCCATGCCATGGCCCATTCCCTTGGCGCGCGGGTGGTGCTTGCGGCCATGGCGCGGCTGCCGGCCGCGATGATCCGGCGGGTGATCCTGCTGGCACCGGCGGATCTGGCGGATCATGCCGAGACCGTGCTGGGATGTCCCGGGGCGCAGGGGGTCGAAGTGCTGCAGATTAGCCCGACGGAGAACTGGCTCTTTGACCGGCTGCTGGAGGAGGCCCTGCGCCGCCATCCGCAGGCGGGCCCGGCCCTCGGGCGGCGCCCGCCCGAGGCGGAACGCTGGGTGTCTCTGACCCTCGATTCCGATGCGGAGCTCGCCAATCTCGCCGCCCTGGGCCACGCGGTGGCCCCGCGCCACCACCGGGTCTGTCACTGGAGCGCTTATCTCCGCGATGGGGCGATGGATCTTTATTCCGCGCTGCTGACCGAACGGGGGCCGCGCGCCCTGCGCGAGCTCGCTCCGCCGCGCCCCCTTGCCAGCGGGCCCCCGCCCTCGCCATAGTCAGGCGGAGCATCCAAGGAGCCCCGCGCCATGATCCAGCCCATCGATCTCTATTTCTGGCCCACGCCAAACGGCTGGAAAGTGTCGATCTGTCTCGAGGAAATGGGCCTGCCTTACGAGACCCATCTGGTCAATATCGGGGCAGGGGACCAGTTCAAGCCCGACTTCCTCGCCATCGCGCCGAACAACCGGATGCCCGCGATCGTTGATCCGGATGGCCCCGATGGCGCGCCCATCTCGATCTTTGAATCCGGGGCGATCCTGCAATATCTGGCGCGCAAGACCGGGCAGTTCGGCGGCCCGACCGAACGGGATCGCATCGCCGTGGACCAGTGGCTCATGTGGCAGATGGGCGGGCTCGGCCCCATGGCCGGACAGGCGCACCACTTCCTGAAATACGCCCCGGCGATGGAGCCGCCCAATGACCTGCCCTATGCCAAGGACCGCTACCGGGCCGAGACCGGGCGGCTTTACGGGGTGATGGACCGGCAATTGGCCAAGCACGAATACCTCGCGGGCGACTTCTATTCGATTGCCGACATGGCGGCCTGGGGCTGGGCGTCGCTCTGGGAAGGTCAGCAGCAGACGCTGGAAGACAAGCCCCACCTTGCCCGCTGGCTCGAGACCGTGGGCGCGCGCCCCGGCGTGCAGGCGGGCCGGGCGCTTCATGCCGAGAAACGGGCCGATTTCCGCAAGGAAAAGGACAGCCACGCCGCGCTCTTCAAGACCAAGTGCTGAGCGAAGCCGTTGACAGTGCGCCCGCGCCCGGCCAAGCCTGCGCCCCATGTTTGATCTGCGCCCCGTTGGATATGTGATCGGCCTGCTGGTGGCGGTGCTGGGGGCGTCGATGCTCTTGCCCATGGCGGCCGACCTGCTGGCGGGGAACGACCATTGGCCAGCCTTCCTGGAGTCCGCGATCATCTCGGCGCTGTGCGGCGGGCTCATCGCCATTGCCTGTTCCAACGGCGTGGGCGAGCGGCTCAATATCCAGCAGACTTTCCTTTTGACCACGGGCGTCTGGCTCGCCCTGCCGATCTTCGCCGCGCTGCCCTTTGTCTTCGGCGCGACCGAGGCACGCTATGTGGACGCGTTCTTCGAGGCGATGTCGGGCCTGACCACCACGGGCTCCACGGTGTTTTCCGGGCTCGAGAGCCTGCCGCCGGGGCTCCTGCTCTGGCGCGGCCTGATGCAGTGGTTCGGCGGGATCGGGATCATCGTCGTGGCCATGGTGTTCCTGCCCGAACTGCGGATCGGCGGGATGCAGATCTTCCGCTCCGAAGGCTTTGACACGATTGGCAAGATCCTGCCCCGCGCCACCCAGATCGCGAGCCGGATCTCGGTGATCTATCTCGGGCTGACGGGGGCCTGCGCGCTGACCTATCTGGTGCTGGGCATGACGGGGTTCGATGCGGTGATCCACGCCATGACCACCGTCGCGACCGGGGGCTTTGCCAATTCCGACGCCAGCTTCGGCGCGTTTTCCGGCGCCATGGAATACGCCGCCGTGATCTTCATGCTGCTCGCGGCACTGCCCTTTGTCCGCTATGTCCAGATGCTCAGCGGCACCGCCCGCCCAATCCTGCAGGACGTGCAGGTCCGGGCGTTTTTCATGACGGTCACCACGGTCGTGCTGCTGATCGCGGCGTGGAAGATGACCATGATCGACCAGCCCAGCGAGACGAGCTTTCGCGAGGCGACCTTCAACACGGTCTCGATCCTCACCGGCACGGGCTATGCCAGCACGGATTACATGCTCTGGGGGACCTTCCCGGTCGTGGTGCTGTTCTTTGCCGGGCTGATCGGCGGCTGCGCGGGCTCGACCGCCTGTTCGATCAAGATCTTCCGCTATCAGCTGCTCTTTGCCTCGATCCTCGCCCAGATCCGGCGGATCCACTCGCCCAACGGCATCTTCACCCCGCGCTACGGGGGCAAGCCGGTCTCCGAGGATGTGCTCTCCTCGGTGATGGCGTTTTTCGTGATGTTCACCGTGTCGCTGGGCATCCTGTCGGTGCTGCTGGCGCTGACCGGGCTCGATTTCGTGACCTCGGTCTCCGGCGCGGCCACGGCCCTGGGCAATATCGGCCCCGGTCTCGGGGATGAGATCGGCCCGGCGGGCAATTTCGCCGGGCTGAATGACAGCGCGAAATGGATCCTCTCGGCCGCCATGCTGATCGGACGGCTCGAGCTGATGGTGGTCTTTGCGCTCTTTACCGTGCGGTTCTGGCGCGCCTAAGCGGGCCTATTCCCAGCAGGAGACGAGCACCGTCAGGTTGCCCGCCAGCATCGCCAAACGCTCCGGCGGCAGGGACGGGCCCGCATCCCCCAGCGCGATCTCCACGCCCGCCTCTCCGAGCCAGCCGGCAATGGCGGCTGCATCCGTGGCGAAATGAACATCCCCCGGCAGGACCCGGCTGCCCGCCTCGGGACGCGGCAGCAACAGGCCCAGCACATCGCCCCGCGTGTCCAGAACCGGCCCGCCCGCATCACCCGGCGCGACCTCCACGGCCAGCCGGTCGAGCTCGGCCTCGCCCTGCAACCCGCGCAGATCGGCAACCGTGCCAAAGCTCAGGGTCGGCGCGCCCAGAAGGCCCGCATAGGAATAGCCCGACACCGCGATCTCGGATTGCAGTCTGGCCTCGCCATCGCGGAACCGCGCGACGCTCATCGGGGCAACCCGCTCGCGCGGCGACAGGACCGCAAGGCCCAGCCCCGCATCGGCCAGCCGGATATCCGCCTCGATCTCGTCACCGATAGTGACCCGCCCGCAGGCGCGCAGGGCCGTATCCGTGGTCAGGACATCGCCCGCGGCGGTGATGAAAAAGCCCGAAACTGCGCGCAAAGGCTGCCGGATTTCGAGCCCGGAGAGCAGGTCGATCCGCTGTTCGGCCTCCGGATCCCCGGCGGCGGGGTCGAGCACGATGCCCTCCCGTGCGGTGAAGCTGCTGCGCATCATCTGGGCGGCGCGCTCCATCAGCCGGGCATCTTCGAGCGGCCAGACCAGGGTGAAGCCCTTGATCGCGCCATCCTCCAGCGCTGCATAGGTGTAGGAAGCGATCTCGGCATTCGCCCCGCGGATCTCGAAGGACCGCTCGCCGCGCGACCGCGCGCCCTCGCGCGGAATCACTTCCAGCGTCTGCATGATCTCGTAAAGCCCGGCGAGCCCTGCGGGGCTGCCCTCCTGACTGATCAGCAGGGCCTTGCGCGCGCCGTCGCCCTCGTAATGGGCAAAGGGCGGCTCCAGCCGGTCGAACCGCACCATGCCCAGCGGCATGTCGAGCGCGATCCCGGTCTCGGCACTGACCACCGGGGCCATGCCGAGCGTGTTCAGATCCGCCTGCCAATCGGCCAGCAGGCGCGCGCGCTGGGCGCTGGTAAGGATGCCCGTGACCGCGTCACCCAGGGCGGTTTGATAGGCGGACATGGCGCGGCGCGTGCCGGGTCCGAACGCACCGTCAATCGCCGCCGTGTAGTGTCCGAACCACTGCATCGCCTCCTGCAGGCGCTCCCGCGCCGGACGGTCGAGCGCCCGCTCGCTGGCCCGGGCCTGGGCCGGGGTTTCATCCGCCGGGGGCGGTGCAGACGGCGTCACGGTCAGAACCGGGGCAACCGGGGCCTCGCCGGGAATGCCCGCGCCCCGCTGCTCCAGCGCCCGGAGCGGATCGGTCGTCGCCCGCTGACCCAACTGTCCCTGGGGCCAGAAGGCATCGCGATACCGGCGGCCATCGGCGATAAAGCTGTCATTCGGCACATCGCCAAGCGCGCGCAAGCGGCTCAGCGCCGCTGCGGCCTCATCGGGGCCGTAAGGTCCCAGCGCGATCGCGTACCAGCCCGATTGCAACCGGTATCCGGCCACATCGTTCAGACGTCCCGCATAGGCACGGGCCCGGTCCTCGGCGGCGCTGAGGGTCGGTCGCGCCTCGATCTGGATCCAGACCTGCTCCTGCGCGAGGGCCCGCCCCGGCAGAAGGCTCATCCACATGGCCGCGAGGACCGCTATCACCAGACCTGTTCGCATCGCGCTGTATCTCTTCATTTTGCTTCGATTGCCCACATAGTGGCGATAGACCTACGCATTTCTGGTAAATGATGCACGCGGAACTGGGGCAGGCCGCGTTGACCCTGCCCGGGCTGTTGCCTATTGAGAACGCGGTTGAGATCAAAGGCACATCCCATGGACACCCCCCGCTCGTTTCAGGAGATCATTCTGCGGTTGCAAAACTACTGGGCGGCCAAAGGCTGCGCGGTGCTGCAACCCTATGACATGGAGGTCGGCGCCGGCACCTTTCACCCGGCCACCACCCTGCGCGCGCTGGGCGACCGGGCCTGGTCAGCGGCCTATGTGCAGCCCTCGCGCCGTCCCACCGATGGGCGCTATGGCGAGAACCCGAACCGGCTGCAGCATTACTATCAGTATCAGGTGATCATCAAACCGAGTCCGCCCGACCTGCAGGCGCTCTATCTCGGCTCGCTCGAAGCGATCGGGATCGACGCCTCCCTGCATGACATCCGCTTTGTCGAGGATGACTGGGAAAGCCCGACGCTGGGCGCCTGGGGCCTCGGCTGGGAGGTCTGGTGCGACGGGATGGAAGTCAGCCAGTTCACCTATTTCCAGCAGGTCGGCGGCCATGACTGCCGCCCGGTCTCGGGCGAGCTGACCTACGGGCTCGAGCGTCTGGCGATCTATATTCTGGGCGTGGATCACGTGATGGACATGCCCTTCAACGACCCGGATGCGGCGATCCCGCTGACCTATGGCGATGTCTTCCGCCAGACCGAGGCCGAGTATTCGCGCTGGAATTTCGATCAGGCGGATACCTCGGTGCTGCTCAAGCACTTTGAAGAGGCCGAAGCCGAATGCGCCGCGGCCCTGAACGCGGCCTATGACGACCCCAAGACCGGCAAGCGGATCGTGATGGTGCACCCGGCCTATGACCAGTGCATCAAGGCCAGCCACCTGTTCAACCTGCTCGATGCGCGCGGGGTGATCTCGGTCACCGAGCGGCAGGCCTATATCGGCCGGGTGCGCGCGCTGGCCAAGGCCTGTGCCGATGCCTTTGTCGAAACCGAGGCCGGGGGCTGGACGCCCGCCGCCGCCGCGTCATGAACGGCGGCAAGCTGGTCGCAGGAGCGCTCGTGGGCTTTGCACTCATCTTCGGGGCGGTGGTCTATTACACCCAAGTCTACGCCTATTATGAACAGGTCGATGCCGAGCAGGTGACGATCCGGCTCACCCCTCTCGGGGGGCAGGACGCGCCCGAGGCAATGCTGGCCGAAGGGATAGAGGCGATCGACGGATCCTCCAGTCCGCTGCGCTTCCGCGCCTGTTTCCGCACGCCCGAAAGCCTCGCCCTGCTGACCGAGAGCTACGAGATCTACGATGATGCCGAGCCGCTGGTCGCGCCGGGCTGGTTCGACTGTTTCGACGCCGAGGCACTGGGCGAACAGCTCCGCGATGGCACGGCGATTGCCTTCATGGGCGAGAAGAACATCGATTTCGGTGTCGACCGCATCGTGGCCGTGACCGAGGATGGCCGGGCCTATGCCTGGCACCAGATCAACGATTGCGGTGAAAAGACCTATGACGGCACGCCCGTGGGCGATGCCTGCCCGACCCGCGACTAACCGCAGCCCGACCTTCCGGGGTTCGAACTGGACCCTTATCACGCGGGCCGCTAAACCCGCCCCGAACAGCCTTGGACGAGACCTATGCCGGACCTCCTGATCGAGCTTTTTTCCGAAGAAATCCCCGCCCGCATGCAAGCGAAGGCGGCTGAGGACCTGCGCAAGCGGGTGACGGATGGCCTGGTCGAGGCGGGTCTGACCTATGCCGGGGCGCGGGCCTTTGCCACGCCGCGCCGCCTGACACTGGTGGTGTCGGATATGCTGGGCGCCTCCGCGCCCGTCCGCGAGGAACGTAAAGGCCCCCGCGCCGATGCGCCCGAGAAGGCCGTGGCGGGGTTTTTGCGATCCACGGGGCTCGCGCTTGAGGATCTCGAGACCCGCGAGACGCCCAAGGGCGACGTCCTGTTTGCCGTGATCGAAAAGCCGGGCCGTCCCGCGGCCGAGATCATTGCCGAGGTGCTCGAGGCGACGATCCGCAACTTCCCCTGGCCGAAATCCATGCGCTGGGGCGCGGGCTCCCTGCGCTGGGTGCGTCCGCTGCACCGCATCCTCTGCGTGCTGCGCGACGAAGAGGGGAGCGAGATCGTCCCCCTGAGCGTGGACGGGATCGTGGCGGGCGACGTGACCGAGGGGCACCGCTTCCTCGCGCCGGGCGAGATCAAGGTGACCGGGTTTGACGACTACGAGACCAAGCTGCGCCGGGCCAAGGTGATCCTCGATCCCGCCGAGCGGGCCGACCACATCTGGGCTGATGCCACAAATCAGGCCTTTGCCTCGGGGCTTGAGGTGGTCGAGGACAAGGGATTGCTGGCCGAGGTGGCCGGGCTGGTCGAATGGCCCGTGGTTCTGATGGGGGAGATCGGCGAAGACTTCCTCGAGCTGCCGCCAGAGGTGCTGCAGACCTCAATGAAAGAACATCAAAAGTTTTTCTCGGTTCGGGATCCGAAAACGGGGAAAATTGTTCGATTTGTAACAGTGGCCAATAACGAGACCGCCGATGACGGGGCCATGATCCTGGCCGGAAACCGCAAGGTTCTGTCCGCGCGCCTCTCGGATGCGAAGTTCTTCTGGGAGAATGACCTGCGGGTGGCCAAGTCTGGCATGCAGACTTGGCGCGACGCGCTGGGCGCCGTGACGTTCCACAACAAGCTCGGCAGTCAGGAGGCGCGGATCGCCCGGATTGCGGATCTTGCCGCAGAGCTCGCGCCCCAGGTTGGGGCGGACGCGGAAGCCGCGCGTACCGCCGCCGGGCTCGCCAAAGCCGATCTCAGCTCCGAAATGGTCTATGAGTTTCCCGAGCTTCAGGGTCTGATGGGCCGGTATTATGCCGAGGCCGCAGGCCACCCGGCAGAAGTCGCTGCCGTCGCCGAAGAGCATTACCAGCCCCTCGGCCCCTCGGACGCGGTCCCCACCGCGCCGCTCAGCGTGGCCGTCGCGCTCGCCGACAAGCTCGACACGC
This sequence comes from Dinoroseobacter sp. S375, assembly GCF_049800775.1. Classification (NCBI taxonomy): domain Bacteria; kingdom Pseudomonadati; phylum Pseudomonadota; class Alphaproteobacteria; order Rhodobacterales; family Roseobacteraceae; genus Dinoroseobacter; species Dinoroseobacter sp. S375. The sequence continues at coordinate 362,854 of NZ_JBNAFR010000002.1, forward strand.
TGACCGGATTCTGGGCCATCGACGAAAAACCCACCGGCTCCAAAGACCCTTTTGCGCTGCGCCGCGCAGCATTGGGTGTGATCCGGATCGTGCTGGAGAATGGGCTGCGCCTGCCGCTCAATGCAGTGTTTGCATCCGGGGCGAAGGCTCATGGGGCTGAAAGCGCTGGCGACCTCCTCTCCTTCTTCCACGACCGCCTCAAGGTCTTCCTGCGGGATGAGGGCATCCGCCATGACGTGATCGACGCCTGTTTGGCCATGCCGGGCAATGACGATCTGCTGCTCGTGGTCATGCGGGCGCGGGCGCTGTCCGAGGTGCTCAAGACCGAGGATGGCGAGAACCTGCTCCAGGGCTTCAAGCGGGCCAACAACATCCTGACCCAGGCCGAAGACGCAGACGGGGTCGAATATTCCTATGGCGCGGATCCGAAATTCGCTGAGAGCGCCGAGGAAAAGGCGCTCTTTGCGGCGCTGGATGTGGCTGAGGCGGCGATCACCCCAGCGCTCGAGGCCGAGGATTTCGCCGCTGCCATGAGTGCCATGGCCGGGTTGCGCGGACCGGTGGATGCGTTTTTCGACGCTGTGCAGGTCAATGACGAGAATGCCATCCTGCGCCGGAACCGCCTCAACCTGCTGAGCCGGATCCGCACGACCTGCGGCGCGGTGGCCGATCTGACCCGGATCGAGGGTTAAGCCGCCCTTACCGCACCGCGCGACCGTGCCCGACACTTGCCCGACAGATGTCCGACACCTGTCCGACGGGGTGCCGACGCCGGGTCTGACCCCACCGGGCCGCGCTGACATGCCCACTTTCGGGTAGTTGCAAATGCAACCACGCTGTCTATCGTAGCGCTAACAGGAGGACGCTGCGGTGCAGAAGAGCGCGCCATTTACCGAGATCACCCGGACTGTTGCGCTATCGGCTGAAACCCACGGCCAGCGCGCGAAATGTGTCCAGCGGCTGATCCGTCTCGACATGCCGGTGCCCCATACCGTGGCCCTGAGTTTTGAGACCGTGCGCGCGATTGCGGCGGGGCAGATGTTCGACATGTCCGCCCTGCTGTCGAGCTTCGGCGCGGATCCGCTGGTCTCTGTGCGTCCGAGCCCCGAGCTGCAGGAATGGGGCGGTCCGTCCACGGTGCTCGATATCGGAATGAACGACGCCATGCTGCTCAGCCTGTCCGAAACCATCGGGTCCGAGGCGGCGCGGGCGATCTATCTGCGCTTCATCCAGTCCTTTGCGGTCGAGGTGGCGCGGCTCGATCCCGAGTTTTTCGGCCCGACCGAGCCCACGCGCGATGCGCTGACCGAGGCGCTGGCGGCCTATGAAGACGAGATGGAGGAGCCCTTTCCCCAAAGCCCCGCGGACCAGCTCGCCGCCGTTCTGAAATCCATGGCGCGGGCCTGGGAAGGAACCTCGGCCCGGCTTCTGCGGCAGGCCAAGGGCGCCCCGGTGGAGGCCGGGCTCGGGCTGGTGGTGCAGCGCATGGCGCTCGGGCTCGGCGCGCCCGAGAGCGGCTCGGGCGTGATCCAGTTCGTCAGCTCCGAAACCGGGCATCCGCAGATCACCGGGCGCTATCTCAGCCAGTCCCAGGGCCGCGACGCGCTCGCCCGCCGCAAGGAAGCGATGTACCTGTCGCGCGACCATCGCGGACATTCGCTCGAGGAGGCCTGCCCCGAGGCATTTGCCGAGCTGCAATCGCTCAGCGATATCCTGCGCAACGGGCTGCGCGAGGAGATGCAGATCGAGTTCACCCTCGATACCGGGCGGCTGAGCGTGCTGGACGCGGTCAAGGTGCCGCGCAGCTCGCGCGCGGCGGTCCGGATCGCCGTGGCGCTCGCCGAGAGCGGGGTGATCAGCAAGGAAGACGCGCTGCTGCGGATCGAGCCGCGCGCCCTGCCGGAGCTGCTGCACCGTCAGGTGGCGCTCGATGCGGCGCGGGACGTGATCGCCAAGGGCATGGCGGCGAGCCCCGGCGCGGCGACGGGGCAGCTGGTCTTTTCCGCACCTGCCGCACAGGCCTGCGAGGCCCAGGAAGTGCCCTGCATTCTGGTGCGCACCGAGACCTCGCCCGAGGATATCCGCGGCATGCATGCCGCCGTGGGCGTGCTGACCGAGCGCGGCGGGATGACGAGCCATGCGGCGGTGATCGCCCGGGGGCTGGGCAAGCCCTGCGTGGTGGGCACGCGCGATATCACCTTGGATGCCAAGGAAAAAAAGCTGACCTCTGCGGATGGCCGGGTCTTTGCCGAGGGCGATACGGTGACCCTTGATGGCACGGCAGGGACCTGTCTGGCCGGGGCGCCGCGCCTGATGGAGCCATCGCTCGACGGGTCCTTCCGCACGCTCATGGCCTGGGCCGACCAGGCCCGGGATATCGGCATCCGGGCCAATGCGGATACGCCCGCCGATGCCGAGGTCGCCCGACGCTTTGACGCCGAGGGGATCGGCCTCTGCCGGACCGAGCACATGTTCTTCGACGAAGATCGCCTGACGGTCATGCATGAGATGATCTTTGCCGATACGGCCGAGGCGCGGGGGGCGGCGCTGGAGCGTCTTCTGCCCATGCAGCGCGAGGATTTCGTCCACCTCTTCGAGATCATGCGCGGCAAGCCTGTGACGATCCGGCTCTTCGATCCGCCCCTGCACGAGTTTCTGCCCACCTCCCGCGACGGGATCTGGAACCTGGCCGAGGCGCTGGATCTGCCGGTCTCGACCGTGACCCAGCGGATCGATGCGCTGAGCGAGTACAACCCGATGCTGGGCATGCGCGGCGTGCGGCTCGGCATCGCGATCCCCGAGATCTATGCCATGCAGGCGAGGGCGATTTTCGAGGCGACGGCGGATGTCAGCCTCAAAGGGGCGATCATCACGCCGGAGATCATGCTGCCACTGGTCTCGGCCCGGCGCGAGGTCGAGCTGATCAAGTCGAATATCGACGCGGTGGCGGCGGCGGTGCGGACCGAGCGGGGCACGCGATTTGGCTACCGGCTGGGCGTCATGGTCGAGACGCCGCGCGCCGCGCTCAAGGCCGGAGAGATCGCCGAGATCGCAGATTTCCTGTCCTTCGGCACCAACGACCTGACCCAGATGACCTACGGCCTGAGCCGCGACGATGCGGGCCGCTTCATGGGCACCTATGTGCAGCAGGGCGTGTTCTCCGAAGACCCATTTCATACGCTGGATGCCGATGGCGTGGGCGAATTGCTTAACCTTGCCGCCGGGCGGGGCCGCTCCGTCAGATCTGATTTGACCCTGTCGATTTGCGGCGAACACGGGGGCGATCCCGATTCGATCGATTTTTGCCGAAAAGCGGGCTTTAACTATGTTTCCTGCTCACCGTTTCGGGTACCCGTTGCGCGCATGGCGGCTGCCCACCTCGCCCTGACCGAGGTTCCTGCCGAGAAAAAGCCACGGCGATTCAACATTTTGGGCAGAGTCCTGCGCAGCGGCGGGTGATGCAAAAAAGGCAAAGAACCGCCGACGTTGTCCATGCCGCATGACGCTGGGGTGGACGCTGCTGTCCTGATCTCTTAACAAACCGTTCGTCAGCGGGCTCATGCTGCATGCGCGAAGGTTTTCTGCACCTGCAAAGCGCATGAGAGGGGCTCTCTGTTAACGATACCGTGCATTGTGGGTCTGCTCCCGGAGTGTTGCGGCGCTGCGGATGAGGTTGGGTATGAAGCGCTTTTTGGATGTGAAACAGCTCGTTGCGACGGGTCTCGTCGTGATGTGCACTGGCATGGCGTCTGCGGATGTCACCGTCTCGACCTCCAACGCGCAGACCGCGACCCTCGATCTGGAGCTGCGCGGCCTGCTCGGTGCCGAGGAGGGTGGCCTGTCTGCCCTGGCGCCGACGCGGCTCGAGGAGCTGGCAGCACCGGTTGAGGTCAGCCCCATGCCGGCAGAGCGGAAATACAGCCGCGAATGGATCAATTCCCAGCCCAAGGCCGAGGGTGGCGAAGCCTGGCAATGCCTGACCGAGGCGCTCTATTTCGAGGCACGGGGTGAGAGCATCAAGGGGCAGTTCGCCGTGGCCGAAGTCATCCTGAACCGGGTGGAATCGGCGCGGTATCCGAACTCGGTCTGCGGCGTGATCAATCAGGGCACGGGCCGCAAGTACCAGTGCCAGTTCACCTATACCTGTGACGGCCATCCGGAGCGGATCTCGGAGCCGCGCGCCTGGGACAGCGTGGGCAAGGTTGCAAAGCTCAGCCTCGAGACCGCCGAGCGGTCCCTGACCGATGGCGCGACGCATTATCATACGACGGCCGTGCGTCCGAGCTGGTCCAAGACCTATATCAAGACCGCCGAAATCGGTGTGCACCGCTTCTATCGTCAGTTCTATCCGAACCGGACTGCGTCGCGCTGACCCTCTGATTGGACGCGTTCCGTCTGTCCCAAGCGGATCTGCCTGTGCTAGCATCCGGCAGACCCCGAGCGCTTGAGGACGCCCTTTCTATGAATGACGAAACACGGCGCGCCTTTGCGCATCCCGAGATCCGCGCGACGCATCTCGCGGAGGATGGACGTGACCGGATCTCCCTGCGGGATTACACGCTGGAGGTCGAGATCGGCGCGTTTCAGGCCGAGCGGGGCACGCGCCAGAAGGTCCGCTTCAACGTCGTGGTCGAGGTGCGCATGGCCGCCGAGACGCTGGGTGACGATGTGGACCGCGTGCTGTCCTATGACACGATCACCGAAGCGATCCATGCCTCGCTGGCCGAGGAACGCCTGAACCTGCTGGAAACCCTGGCCGAGCGTGTGGCAGACCGCATCCTGTCGGACCCCAAGGCCGCGCGGGCCTTTGTGCGGATCGAGAAGCTGGATCGAGGGCCCTATGCGCTGGGTGTCGAGATCGTCCGCACGCCCGAGGATGCCCAGCGGGTCAGCGACCCGGTGCCTCAGCCGAGGATCGTGCTGTTTTCTGACGAGATGATCGAGGCGACGACGCTGGCGCAGCACCTCGACAGGCTGGAGCAAGGCGATGCGCCCGTGGTGCTCTGTGTCGGGCCTGCGCCCGGTGCGCGCCCGCAGGCCAGCCACCCTGCGGCGCAGCGGCGGATCGACCTGCTGGCGATTGAACAGAATGCCTGGATCCTCGCGGCGCGCGACCCGCGCTGCGTGGTGGTGGACAGCCGGACCGAGATCGACTGGGCCCTGCGGCAGGGGCAGATGACGGTCTGGGCCCCGGGCAAGATGCTGCTCGACGCTACGGACGGGCCCGTGCCCGAGGCGGCGGATGCGCGTGGCATCGCCGAATGGCTGGCCGCGCGGCTGGATGCCCGCGAATTGGTGACGCCCGAAGCCCCATGAGCCGTCCCTACTACCGTCCGATCCCCACGCTGGCCCCTGGTGCCGACGCGCTGCAACTTGCCGGTGGCTGGGTCTGGTTTGACCGGGTCGAGGTGCTGCACCGTGGCGGCAGCGCGACCCAGCTCGCGGCGGCGGAGCTTCCGGAGGCGGTGCGGACGCGCCTATGCACCCCGCGAACCAGCATTTCCGGGCTGTCCATGGACGTGCCGCAGATTATGGGCATTCTTAACACCACCCCGGACAGTTTCTCCGATGGCGGGCTGTTCGATGCCCCGGCGGCGGCGCGGGCGCAAGCCGAGCAGATGCTGGCCGATGGCGCGGATCTCCTTGATATCGGAGGGGAAAGCACCCGGCCCGGCGCAAAGGAAGTGGCCATCGCCGACGAGATTTCGCGCACCGCGCCGGTCATTGCGGATCTGCGGGCGCGAGGGGTGACGGCGCCGATTTCGATCGACACGCGCAAGGCGGCTGTGGCCGAGGCCGCAGCAAGCGCCGGCGCGACCCTGATCAATGACGTGTCCGCCTTCGGGTTCGACCCGACCATGGCCGAGACGACCCGCCGTCTCGGTCTGCCGGCCTGCCTGATGCATGCCCAGGGCGCGCCTGAGACGATGCAGGACGATCCCCGCTACGAGGATGTGCTCTTTGACGTCTATGACGCGCTGGAGGCTCATGTGGACCGTGCCGAGGCAGCCGGGATCGCGCGGGCGGACCTGCTCGTGGATCCGGGCATCGGGTTCGGCAAAACGCTGGAGCATAACCTTGCCCTGCTGCGCGGGCTCAGCCTGTTTCACGGGCTGGGCTGCGCAATTCTGCTGGGCGCGTCGCGCAAGCGGTTCATCGGGACACTGTCCGCAACCGCCCAAGCGCGGGACCGTGTGGCCGGATCCCTTGCCGTGGCGCTGCACGGGGTTGCGCAAGGGGTTCAGATCCTGCGCGTTCATGATGTAAAGGAAACGCACCAGGCGCTTGCGCTCTGGCATCCGCTGACGCGGGTGGAGACAGGTTGAACGGGCAGGGGCTCTGATGGCACGGAAATTCTTCGGCACCGACGGCGTGCGTGGCACCGCCAATACCGCACCGATGACGGCGGAGTTCGCCCTGCGTCTCGGGGCGGCGGCGGGGCGCTATTTCCGGCGGGATCAGTCGGCGGCGCACCGGGTGGTGATCGGCAAGGACACGCGGCTCTCTGGCTATATGTTCGAGACCGCGCTGACCGCGGGCTTCACCTCGACCGGGATGAATGTGCTGCTGCTCGGGCCGATCCCGACCCCGGCGGTGGCCCTGCTGACGCAATCCATGCGGGCGGATGTGGGCGTGATGATCTCGGCCAGCCATAACCCGGCGGATGATAACGGGATCAAGTTCTTTGGCCCCGATGGCTACAAGCTCAGCGATGAGGCCGAGACCCAGATCGAAGAGATCCTGAGCGGCGAGGTCATTCCGGCCCAGGCCAAGAATATCGGCCGGGCCAAGCGCATCGATGATGGGCTCGGGCGCTATATCGAGCGGGCCAAGCGGACCTTTCCCGCCCATCTCCGGCTCGATGGGCTGAAGGTGGTGATCGATTGCGCCAATGGCGCGGCTTACAAGGCGGCTCCGGCGGTTCTGTGGGAACTGGGCGCGACGGTGATCCCGGTGGGCGTGTCGCCCAATGGCCGGAACATCAACCTCGATTGCGGCTCGACCGCGCCGCGCTCGGCAGCGGAAGCGGTGGTCGCCCATGGGGCGGATGTGGGGATCTGTCTGGACGGCGACGCGGACCGGGTCATGATCCTCGATGAAAACGGCGATCTGGCCGATGGCGATCAGATCATGGCGCTGTTTGCGACCCGCTGGGCCGCCCAGGGGATGCTGCGCGACAACACGCTGGTGGCCACGGTCATGTCCAATCTCGGATTGGAGCAATATCTCGAGGCGCTGGGACTGCGCCTGATGCGGACGCCGGTGGGGGACCGTTATGTGGTCGAGGCCATGCGGCGCGGCGGCTGGAACCTTGGTGGTGAGCAATCGGGCCACATCGTCATGACCGATTACGGCACCACCGGCGACGGGCTGATGGCGGGTCTTCAATTCCTGGCCGAGATGGTCCAGCAGGGGCGCTCGGCCTCAGAGCTCAAGCAGAGCTTCACGCCGGTCCCGCAGCTTCTGAAGAATGTGCGCTACGGGGTCGGGCAGGACCCGCTGCAGGCTGCCGCGGTGAAGGCCGCGATCCGTCAGGCGGAAACCGCGCTGGAGGGGACGGGGCGGCTTCTGATCCGGAAATCCGGAACCGAGCCCCTGGTGCGGGTCATGGCCGAATGCCGGGATGAGACCTTGTTGGAACAGGTCGTGGATGACGTCGTGGGCGCGGTCGAAGCCGCCCTGTGATCCGGTATACGCGCTCAAAAAACCGGCAAGCGCGGCGGTTTTGAGCGCGGCTCTCGGCTTCGTGTTTGCACCGACTGCCTGAACCTGCGACATTTTGGAAAGGCGGATCTCGGGACCAATGCGCCCGCTGGCCGTCCTCGCAACTGGGTATAAGGGAGCTAAGGAATGTACTTTATTGGAATTGTGCTGCTGCTGGCCTTGCTGGCACTGTCCGTCTTCATGTTCATGAAGGATGGCATGGTGGCCATGAAAAACGCGGCCGAGCCGGATCCGGAGCCCGCCCCGGTCAAAGCTGAGGAGACCAGCTCGGACAGCTAGGACCTTGTCCTGAATCACAAAACCCGCCGATTTCGGCGGGTTTTTTCGTCGCGAAGGTATGGTGCTGTCAGGCGGCGCGCTTGCGCAATCGCGACGCGCCGGCCAGCCCGGCAAGACTCGCCCCCAAGAGCAGGATCGGTGCCGGCAGCGGAATAGGCGCCGTGTTGTCATCCGGGTCATCGCCGCCAATGATCTGCAACTGCTGCGTGGTCTGCCCGTCCAGGGGCGACGTCATGTGCAGGAAGGTCCAGTCGAACTCGCTGGCCTGGACCAGCGACTGGGAGATGCCCTTGAAGCTGAAGCTTTCGCCCACGGTGGTCGGTGTCCAGCCCGGGGTGATGCAGCTACCGTTGAAGCAAAGCTCCGGCCCGTTCACAAAGCCCGAGGAGACCCCGGCGCGCGCGCCATCCGGCGTGTCGTGAAAGAAATCCGCGCCTTCGGCAAAGGCCGATGCCGCGCCCAGCACACCAACACCGATCACGAACCAGTTGAAGGTCATTCCGGGCAGGAAGTCGCCATCCTCAATCGTGGTTCGAACCTCGAAATCATAGGCAAAAAGGCCGTTATCCAGCGCCTCGACATCATAGTTGAGGCGCAGCGGAACGGCGTGGGATGCGGTCGCAAAACACACAGTGAGCACAAAAGTAAGCAGGCGGACCATGAGAATCTCCAAATATGCTTAATTTGTATCACGATTATCGACAAAAGAGAAAGCCCCGGCAGAACCGGAGCTTTCGCAGTGACAAAGTCGAAACAGGGGGCTCAGTTCTTCTCCTGGTCGACCAGTTTGCCGGCCGAGATCCACGGCATCATGCCGCGCAGCTGCTTGCCGACTTCTTCGATCTGGTGCTCGTCGTTCAGACGGCGCGTGCCTTTGAAGAAGGGCTGGCCCACGGTGTTTTCCTGCATGAAATCACGTACGAATTTGCCGGTCTGAATGTCCGTGAGAACCGCTTTCATACGGGCCTTGGTCTCGTCATAGGGCAGAACGCGCGGACCCGAGACATACTCGCCATACTCGGCGGTGTTCGAGATCGAGTAGTTCATGTTCGCGATGCCGCCTTCGTAGATCAGGTCCACGATCAGCTTCACTTCGTGCAGGCATTCGAAATAGGCCATCTCGGGGGCGTAGCCCGCCTCGACCAGGGTCTCGAAACCCATGCGGATCAGCTCGACCAGACCACCGCAGAGCACGGCCTGCTCGCCAAAGAGGTCGGTTTCGCATTCTTCGCGGAAGTTGGTCTCGATGATGCCCGAACGACCGCCACCGATGGCGGAGCAGTAGGACAGGCCGATTTCCAGCGCGCGACCGGTGGCGTCGGTGTCCACGGCCACGAGGCAGGGCACGCCGCCGCCCTTGGTGTATTCGCCGCGCACGGTGTGACCCGGGCCCTTGGGCGCCATCATGATCACGTCCACGCCGGGCTTCGGCTCGATCAGGCCGAAATGCACGTTCAGACCATGGGCAAAGGCAATCGCGGCGCCTTCGCGGATATTGTCATGGACGTATTTCTTGTAGGTCTCGGCCTGAAGCTCATCGGGCATGGTGAACATGATCACGTCACACCATGCGGCGGCCTCGGCAATCCCCATCACCTGCAGGCCTTCGCCTTCGGCTTTCTTGGCCGAGGCCGAGCCTTCGCGCAGGGCGACGACGAGGTTCTTGGCACCGCTGTCACGCAGGTTCAGCGCGTGGGCGTGGCCCTGGGAGCCGTAGCCCAGAATGGCGACCTTCTTGTCCTTGATCAGGTTTACATCGCAATCGCGATCATAGTAAACGCGCATGTCTCACGTCCTCGTTGTTATATGTTCTCCGCCGCGCACCATACGGGCTCTGGCCCGAGGTGCGAGCAGGGCACGCATAGAAAATCGCGCATTGGCGAAATTGCTATTCGTGCAAATGTCTATTACTGATCCAATCATGCAAATTGATGATGTGGATCGCCGCCTCTTGCGGTTTTTTCAGTCCCAGCCCGGGGCGAGCGCGGCGGAACTGGCCGCGCTGGTCGGGCTGCCCAAAGCGACCTGCTGGCGGCGGCTGGAGCGTTTGGAGGCGGCGGGCGTCATTGCCGGTGTCGAGGCGATCATCGACTGGCGGGCGCTGGGTTTCGCGGTGGAGGTCGCCCTGCGCATCACGCTGGACAAGACCGAGCGCAACGCCTTCGACATCTTTCTCGCCGCGGCCCGCGAGGTGCCCGAGGTCACCGAGATCCAGACCTTTCTGGGCCGGGTGGATGTCCGGCTCAACGTGCTGGCGCGGAATATGGCCCATTACCAGGAGATCTATCGCAGCCGGATCCTCAACCTGCCGCATATTCTCGACATCGAGCAGCTGATGCTCATCTCGGATGTCAAAACCGACGAGGCGCTGCCCGTATGATCGACCTGGACCCGATTGATCGGAAACTGCTGCGCGCCCTCGGCCAGGACGCGCGTCAGACCGCCGGGGCGCTGGGCCGCAAGCTGGGGCTCAGCCAGCCCGCCACCTGGCGCCGTATCAAGCGGCTGGAGGATGCGGGCATTCTCAAGGGGCGCCGCCTGCGCCTGAATGCCGAGGCATTGGGGTTCGGGGTGACCGTGTTTCTGGGCGTGAAACTGGCCACCAAGGGCCGGGTCAGTGTCGAGGATTTCGAGCGCGCGGTGACCGCCATTCCCGAGGTGCAGGTGGTGCAACACGTGCTCGGGGCCTATGACTATCGCTTGCGCGTGGTGGCGCGCGACATCTCGGATTTCGAGCGGGTCTTGCGGCGGCGGATCATGACCCTGCCGGGCGCTGGCGAGGTCGAGGCAAATGTGCTTTTGTCCGAGGAACGCCGGGCAGGCCCGCTTGGCTAGGTTTGGGAAATCAGCATGAAATACTTTGACCTCTTCGCAGATGGGGCGGGCGAGAGCCATTGGAAGGACGTGGCCGTCGCCCTCGCGGAAAAGACCTTTGCCCCGCCCGCCGAAGCGATCGAAATCTCCGAGACCGCGCCCGCCACGGGCATGCTGTTTCTGCGGCTGCGGGCGGGGTGGGACGAACCGATCCATCCGACCCCGGTCATCCAGTCGCTGATCTGCCTGCGCGGCTCCGTGCGCGTGACCGCCAGTGACGGGACGACCCGCGACATTGGACCGGGCGATGTCTGGCGCATGGCGGACACCCATGGCAAGGGCCATCACACGCGGGTCACCAGCGAGGACGACTTCGAATGCGTGATCGTCCAGCACCCGACACCGGAGTGACCCGGCCCGGCGGGCCGTCCCTTGCGCAGCCCGCCAAATGTCATGAAATCCGTCTCCATGTTTCCGATCTGCGTCGCGCGTGGCGGTTGCGACGGAAAAACCCGTTCTTTGGCGCCAAGTCTGTTCTAAGTTCCCCGTGACATCGGATGCGCCCCGTTGCATGCCGGAGCCCGAGAGGAGACTGCCATGACCGCTTTGCTCGATACTGTCGATCCCGACGGCCTGTTGGAATACTCGGTGGTGTTCACCGACCGTTCGCTCAATTCCATGAGCGCCACGTTTCAGGAGGTGATGCGCGACATCCACGGGATGCTGTGCGATGTGTATAACGCCGACCATGTGGCCGTCGTGCCCGGCGGCGGCACCTACGGGATGGAGGCCGTGGCCCGCCAGTTCGCCACCGATGCCCATGCGCTCGTGGTGCGGAACGGCTGGTTCTCCTATCGCTGGAGCCAGATCTTTGAGGCGGGGGGCTTCACCTCCGAGACGACGGTGATCAAGGCCCGGCAGGTGGGCAATGGGGCCACCGCGCCCTTTGCGCCGGCCCCGATCGAGGATGTGGTAACCCGGATCCGCGAGACCCAGCCCGATGTGGTCTTCGCCCCCCACGTGGAAACCTCGGCGGGGGTGATCCTGCCCGATGCCTATATCACCCAAATCGCCGCAGCGGCCCATGAGGTTGGCGCGCTGATGGTGCTCGACTGTATCGCCTCGGGCTGTGCTTGGGTGGATATGAAAGCGACGGGCGTCGATGTCCTGATCTCGGCCCCGCAAAAGGGCTGGTCCGCCTCGCCCTGCGCCGGGCTCGTGATGATGTCCGAGCGGGCCGTGGCGCGGCTGGCCGAGACGCAATCCAACAGCTTTGCCATCGATCTCAAGAAATGGGTGTCGATCATGGATGCCTATCTCGGCGGCGGGCACGCCTATCACGCGACCATGCCGACCGATGCCCTGCGCGCCTTCCGCGACACGATGCTGGAGACCCGTGACTACGGGTTCTCACGCCTGAAAGAGGCGCAATGGGCGCTGGGCACCCAGGTGCGCAGCCTCCTGTCCGAGCGGGGCTTCCCGTCGGTGGCCGCCGAGGGCTATGGCGCGCCGGGCGTGGTGGTGGTCTACACCGATGACCCGGCCCTGCAGAACGGGTCGAAATTCGCGGCCCAGGGGGCTCAGATCGCTGCGGGCGTTCCGCTGCAATGTGACGAGCCTCCGGAGTTCCGGACATTTCGGATCGGGCTCTTCGGGCTCGACAAGCTCTATGACGTGGACAGCGCGGTCGCGCGGTTCCGCGAGGTGCTCGACAAGGCGACTGCGCCCCTAGCGGACGCCTAGGCCCAGCTGCATCAGCGATTTGCGCACGGGGGCGAGGCCGTAGAGCGCCTTGAGCCCCTGTGCCCGCGCATCCCGCAAGGGTTGCGCCGCGGCCATGGAAGCGCGGTTCAGCATGTCGATCCCGGCGATGCGCGTGCGCACATCCGGATAGCGTTTGCGGTGGTACTGGGCGAGCATCTCGGGGCTGCCGAGGGCGTCGCGATTGGCCTCCGCCAGATCCAGAAGCAGCCGCAGATCTGCCAGCGACATGTTCAGACCCTGAGCACCGATCGGCGGCACCACATGGGCGGCCTCGGCCATCAACGCGGTGCGCTCGCCCGAGAACCGCTCGGCGATCTGGCTGATGATCGGCCAGACCGAGCGACGCGACACGAGGGTCAGATGCCCCAGCAACCCGGTGGAGCGTGCGTTCATCTCGGCCTCGAACTCCGGCACGGGCAGGGCGGCGAGGCGCTGGGCCTCGGGACCGCGTTCCATCCAGACGATGGCCGAGCGCGGCTGGCCGTCGAGATCCGGCAGTGGCACGAGGGTGAAGGGCCCGCCCGAGCGGTGGATCTCGGTCGAGACACTGTCATGGGGCAGGGGGTGGGTGACGGCGAAGGCCAGGGCCTTCTGCCCGTAGCGGGTGGTCTGGACATCGATCCCGAGTGCCTCGCGCACCGGGGAGTTGCGGCCATCCGCAGCGATCAGCAGTTGCGCCGAGACCATGCTGCCATCGGTCAGCCGCACGCGCGCCTCGGTCGCCCGGGTCAGCACGTCCGCCGTGCCGATGCCCGCGCGAAACTCCACATTCGGCAGCTCGGTCAGCCGGGCCAGCATCTCGCGGCGCAAGAGCCAGTTCTGCAGGTTCCAGCCGAAGGGCTCGTCCGAGATATCCTCGGCATCGAAGGCCTTTTGCACCCGGGCCACGGGCTCGGGGCCGCCCGCATCGATGATCTGCATGACCTGCAGCGGTGCGGCGAAGGGGGCCAGACGCTCCCACAGCCCGGCGCGGGCCAGCACATCGCGAGAAGGTTGCAGGAACGCGGTCGTGCGCAGATCCGCATCCGCCGCGTCGCCCTCGGTCACGGGCGGCGCGGGGTCCACGACCACCACGTCAAAACCGGCCGTGCCAAAGGCGGCGGCGGCGGACAAACCTGCCACGCCGCCGCCGGAAATCAGGATATCAGTGCGTGTGGGCTGCATGCTCGGACCTCCGTGTTTGGGATACACCTAGGCGTGTCTCCCCCGCGGGCCAAGCGGCATTTCGTCCCCGTGCGCGGGATCAGCCGCGGCTGATCGTGATCAGCACCGCGTACATCACGGCGACCATGGTCAGCGCACCGATGATCAGACCGGCATAGCCGAAGATCGCCGTGGCACCGCCCCAGAGCGCGATGATGGTCAGGGCAAGGCCAATGGCCTGGAATTCGTCGTTGGAAACCGAGATGTCAAAGCGCGAGGCTTTCTTTGCCGTCTTGGTTACAGGCGTGGCAGGCGAAAGCGGCGCATTGGTCGAAATCGTCGTCATGTCAGGTCTCCGAAATGTCAGGTGGGTCGTCTATCGCAAACCTGCCGTGCGCAGGCGAGACGGCGTCTTGCCGCAGTGCAGCAAAAGACACATGTTAGATATGTGTTTATGCGCGGATTACCAGTGGTGCCCGGTGGTTAATTGCCGAGCGCCTGTAGGAACCTGCCCAGATCATCCGTGTGATGGTGAATGTGATCCGCAGGGGCGGGATCCGGCGCGACATGCACGGTCTGCATGCCCATCGCATGGGGCACCTGCAGGTTCCGTGTATCGTCCTCGAACATCGCGGCGCGGTTCGGCTGCACGCCGGCCTTGGCAAAGACAGTCTCGAAGGCCGCGCGCTCTGGCTTGGGGCGGAACCCTGCATGCTCGACCCCGTAGACCGCGTCGAAGATCCCGCTCAGCCCCCGGTGCTGCAACACCCGCTCGGCATAGGGCGCAGAGCCGTTGGTATAGACGATCTTGCGCCCGCCGAGACTGCGGACCTGCGCCGCCAGATGGGGGTCGGGTTCCAGCACCGAGAAGTCGATATCGTGGACATCCGTCAGGTACGGGGCCGGATCCACGTCATGGACATCCATCAGCCCAGCGAGCGTGGTCCCGAACCGCGCCCAATACTCTGCGCGCAGCCGGTCGGCCTCGGCCTCCGCCACATCCAGCACGCGCATCACATAGGCCGTCATCCGCGTCTCGATCTGGTCAAAGAGGCGCATATGCGGCGGGTAGAGCGTGTTATCGAGGTCAAACACCCATGTCTCAACATGGGCAAAGCGATCTGCAACCATGCGGGATATCTAGGCTTTCCGGTCTTGCGCGGCAATGGTGGTCTTGATCCCACGGCGCCTGCGCGGCTACGGTTGCGCACGGAGGAGACCGTGATGATAGAGCCCAAACCGGCCCAGAAAGACGCCTATGACCTGATCCTCGAGGCGATTGACGTCGGGGTCTACCGGCCCGGCGATCGTCTGGTGGAAAGCGATCTGGCGGATCGCTTCGGCGTGTCGCGCACTCCGATCCGGGAAGCGCTGCAACGGCTCGAGACGCAATCCCTGCTGGCGCGGGACGGGCGGAGCCTGATCGTGGCCTCCCTCGATCACAGCCAGATGGCCGAGCTCTATGTGGTGCGCTGCGAGCTGGAGGGGCTGGCGGCGCGGCTGGCGGCACGCCATGCGGCCCATGAAGAGATCAAGGTGCTCGCCGAGATGGTCGATGCGGATGCGAGCCTGCTTGGCGATGCGGCCGCGATGGCGCGGGCCAATCGGCGGTTTCACAAGCAGATCCACCTGGCCTCCCATAACCGCTTTCTCGTCCAGCAGCTCGACCTCGTCTACCGCTCCATGGCGCTGATGGCGACCACGTCGCTGGCCGCCGAAGGCCGGGGCGAAGAGGCGTTGGAGGAGCATCGCGCGATCATCAACGCCATCGCCGACCGGGACGAGGATGCGGCCTATGCCGCGCTCAAGGCGCATATCTCCATCGCCTTTGAAACCCGCCTCAAGAGCGACGCCGAAAGCCTCTAGTCCAGCTCGACCGTCTCGCCAGCCACGGCCACGCCGTGGTCGGTCTTGTCCCAGAAGAACGGGTCATGGAGCAGTTCGATCAGGGCCTTGAGCGCGGCGACCGTGGACATCAGAAAGTAGATGTGGAGTAGCGGCACCATGGGCATCAGGTGCCGGTGCCGCGGCGCGCGCACGCCCACGGCCCAGATCAGCAGGTTGATCGCCTCGATCACCAGCATGGTGGGACCGAGCACGCCCGGTTCGGGGATCGCCATGCTGTGCAGGACCGGGACAGGCACGCCCAGCGACACGGCCCAGATCGTCAGCAATATGGGCAGGGTCAGGGCCCCCAGGATCGAGCCGAGAAACAGGCATTGCATGGCAGCAAACCCTGCAGGACCCAGATCGCGCCAGAGCTGCGCGGGCCCGCGCATATGGACCACATAGGTGGCCATGTAGCCTTTGATCCAGCGGGAGCGCTGCTTGATCCAGGGCCAGATCCGGACATTGGCCTCTTCCTGCGTGACGGTGTCAATCAGCTGGACGCGGTAGCCAAAGCGATAGAACCGCATGCCGAGATCCGCATCCTCGGTGACGTTATGGGCGTCCCACGGTCCGGTTCGTTCCAGCGCGGCGCGGCGCAGAAAGAGGGTCGTGCCGCCCAGCGGGATCGGCAGGCGCAGCCGGTCCAGCCCTTGCAGCATCAGGCCGAACCAGCCCGCATATTCCGCCGTGAAGCACCGCGCGACGATGTTGTAGCGCGTGTTGAAGAAATCGAGCCTTCCTTGCAGGCAGGCGACCTCCGGATCCGCATGGCGGAACCCCTCCGCGACCTTCAGCAGCTGGTCCGGGTCGGGCCGGTCCTCGGCATCATAGATCCCGATCACCTCGCCCTTGCAGAAGGGCAGCGCGAAGTTCAGCGCGCGGGGCTTGGTCTGCACCGTTCCGGCGGGCACTTCGAGCATGCGGAAGCTCTGTGGCAGGTGGAGCTGCGAAAGAGCGTTCTTGGTCACATCGTCATCCGCCTCCACCACGAAGATCACTTCGAGCAGGGCGCGCGGATAGCGCAACCGATCCAGATTGTTGAGAAGCTTGGCGGCGACCTCGGACTCCCGCAAGAGCGGCACGAGGACGGTCATCCGCGGCAGGGGGGTCCTGGTGTTCCGCGGCGCGCTCTCCGCAGGTGGGGGTGGTCGGGCGAGCAGGCAGGCCAGTGTCAGAACCAGCTTGAACGCCATGGTGATCGCCAGCGTGCCGAGGGTGATCCAGACCAGAGTGGTTGCCAGCAGCCCAGGCACCAGCATGAGAAAAGCCGCCCCCAGCGCCATGGTCAGCAGCCACAGGGCTGCCTGGGGCGGTTTGAGGCCACGGCAGCTCCAGCGCCAGGGCACGGCGCTCTCGGCCTCGGCCACGAGGCGGCCCGCATGGGCACTGCGCAGGGCCTCGATGATTTCGTGCATGGGCGCGACGGCGAGGATCGGACGCCCGGCAGAGGCCGGCAGGCTGTCCTTCAGGGTTTCGAACTCTTCCGGTGCGGCGGTGATGAAGACCGTCGCCCCCGAGAGCCGCCGCCAGGGCAGGATCCCGTGTGTGATGCACCAACGCAGCCCGAAGTCGTCGACCAGGGCTGGGTCCGCCGGGCTGCGGTCCGGCACGATGCGCGATGCGGTCATGAGCGTGCAGCGGGCCCAGATCAGCGCCTCATCGCTCAGCCAGCCTTCGGCCACGAGCACTTCGAGTGGTGTGGTGCCATGGAGCCGCGCCATATGGGTGGCCTGCACCCGTTCGCCCGACGAGATATGTCCGTGGCTCACCAGCAGATCAAGCAGCAGGTCGCGATGCGCACGCGGTTTGGCCGCGCGCCGGGGGCGCGCAGGCGTATTGGAAATCGGCCCCGGCTCGAAAGCGGGTTTGAGAGGCACGACGGACATAACACTCACTCAGCCGAACGACGGCCCAGCTAAAGTGAGAGTTCAGGGTTAAGAAACCGTAAAAAACAGGGCGCAAAGGCTGGCCCATTCGGCCAGCCGGGGTCCGTTTCAGTCCGCAGAGACGGCCTGTTTCGCCTCGATCGCGGCAACGAAGCGCTCGAACAGGTAGTAGCTGTCCTGCGGGCCGGGGCTCGCCTCGGGGTGATACTGCACCGAAAACACCGGGCGGTCGGTCATCCGAATCCCGCAATTGGAGCCGTCAAAGAGCGAGCGATGGGTCTCCATCACGCCCTCGGGCAAGCTCTGGCTGTCCACGGTAAAGCCGTGGTTCATGGAGGTTATCTCGACCTTGCCGGTCTCGAGATCCTTCACCGGGTGGTTCGCCCCGTGATGGCCGTGGTTCATCTTGACCGTTTGTGCGCCAAGCGCCAGTGCCAGCATCTGATGACCGAGGCAGATCCCGAAAACCGGCAGGTCGCTCTGTTCGAGCACGCCCTGGATCATCGGCACCGCATAGGCGCCCGTGGCCGCCGGATCGCCCGGGCCGTTGGACAGAAAGACACCGGCGGGGTTCTGGGCCAGAACCTCTTCGGCGGTGGTGCTGGCGGGCATGACCATCACGTCGCAACCCGCCGAGGCGAGGCAGCGCAGGATGTTGCGCTTGGCACCGTAATCGATGGCGACCACCTTGTGACCCGGGGTCTCGCGCCGGGCGTAGCCCTCGGGCCAGGCCCAGCGTTTCTCATCCCAGAGATAGGATTGCGCGCAGGTCACTTCCTTGGCCAGATCCACCCCTTCGAGCCCGGCAAAGCCCCGGGCCTGAGCCACCAGCGCCTCGAGGTCGAACTTGCCCTCGGGGTCATGGGCCAGCGCCACATGGGGCGCCCCCTGCTGGCGGATCTGGCGGGTCAGCCGCCGCGTGTCCACACCGCCGATCCCGATCCGCCCGGTCCGCGCCAGCCAATCGGTCAGCTCGCCCTGCGCGCGCCAGTTCGACGGCTCGGTCGGATCCCATTTCACGACCATCCCTGCGGCCACCGGATCCGCGGTCTCGTCATCCTCGGCTGTGACACCGGTATTACCGATATGCGGGAAGGTGAAGGTCACGACCTGTCCGGCATAGGACGGATCGGTCATGATCTCCTGATACCCGGTCATCGCGGTATTGAAGCAGAGCTCGGCCGAGGTCGTGCCGGTCGCCCCGAACCCGCGCCCGTAAAAGACAGTCCCATCTGCGAGAACGAGGCAGGCGGTCGGCGTGTCGGAGGGGGCGGACATGGGTGACTCCTTGAAGGCGGCAAAATCTGGCGGACCCTAAGGGCGGCGGGCAGGCGGGTCAAGCAACCATCGGGCCCGCCGCGACCCCACGACACCGTGCAATCCAAGATGGTTGTCATGGGGGGTGTCAGCTCCTAGATTATGCGCTCGAACCGTCACACGGGAACAGGTGATATGGATCTGCGAGACAAGATTTCTGCCGAGCTGAAATCCGCGATGAAGAGCAAGGAGGCGGCCAAGCTGTCGACCCTCCGGCTGATCAGTGCCGCGATCAAGGACAAGGATATCGCCCTGCGCGGGCAGGGCAAAGCCGATGGCGTGTCCGAGGCGGACATCCTTGGTATTCTTGGCAAAATGGTCAAGCAGCGCCAGGAAACAGCCCGGACCTACGAAGAGGCCGGGCGGCTGGAACTGGCCGAACAGGAACTCGCGGAGATCGAGGTGATCGAGGCGTTCCTGCCGACACCGTTGGACGAGGCGGAGATCGACACCGCGATCCAGGCGGCGATCACCGAGCTCAAGGCCGAGTCGATCCGCGACATGGGGCGGGTCATCGGCGCGCTGAAGTCGCGCTATACCGGCCAGATGGATTTCGGTCGCGTCGGCCCGATGGTGAAGGAACGCCTGAGCGCCTGACCGATGACGACGACCGACGCGCCCGACCTCCCCCCCTGGACGCCAAGTACCGCCCTCTGCTGGATCGGGAAATGGCGGAGCTTGATCAGGTCTCGGACCAGAGCAGCGCGGATCGCAAGCCGGTCACGCTGGATCAGCAAAGCATCGGACGCCTGTCCCGGATGGACGCCCTGCAGGGGAAGGCCATGGCCGCCGCGCTGGAAGTTCGGCGGCGCGGGCGTCGCGCCCGGATCGTGGCGGCGTTGCATAGGCTGGAAACCGGTGAGTTCGGCTATTGCGTGGATTGTGGGGCGTTTATCGGGACGGGCCGTCTGGACGTTGATCCGACCAGTGCGCGCTGCAAGGATTGCACGACCTGACGGGTGCCTGAGCTGGTCGCTCGGGCACCCGCAGATCTGTCACTCGTCACTTCACAGGGTTGCGATACACGCGCAGTCACATAGGCAGGCTGCGTCGAGATCGCGCGCAAAGGGTCAACGCGCGATCTCGCAGCAGGTCGTCACTAAAAAACTCTCTCCAAGGGGCTCCAGACGTGGCACCGGACCGAAGTCCAAATGCCACGCTGAAGTACTCAAGCACCGTTCACACTGAGACCGACCGGGCGGGCCCCCTGCTTGCGCAGTACACATGACCCTAAACCAAACCGAAAACCGGTCGCTCTCTACGTCGCTCCGACCCCGAGGGGCCGAAGGTGCAGATTGGCCATCACTCCGCACTGCACTGGTCGGCCCGAAATTACGGACCTGTCTCGTACCGGCGGGCGTTTCAGGAAAACCGAAGGTTTATTTCCATCAAATTTGCCGCTCAGCACATGACCGACATTAGGGATTCGGGGGGCTGGGGTATGTGAACTCGCTCACATTCACCGAAAAAACCGAAAAAAGTTTCCGTATCGGGATCAGAGCTGGTTCGGCTCGGCCAGCGCACGCATGGCGCCGCGTTCCAGGATGCGCAGGGCGCCCCGGTTGGCCTCGATCACGCGGGCCCGCTTCCACTCGCCGAGGGTCTTGGAGACCGCCTCGCGGGTCGCACCGACGAACTCGGCCAGCTGGGCCTGAGACAGGAACAGCTCTCCCTCGGGATTGGCCTCGGTGAGGTAGAGCAGCTTGCGCGCAAGGCGGGTCGACAGGGGCAGAAAGGCCTGATCCTCGATCTGAGCGCTCATGCTTCGCATCCGGCGCCCGGCCAGATGAATCAGATCCACGGCCATGTCTGGCGATTTGCGAATCGCGTTCATCAGGTCGGCATTCTTCAACCGCCGCAGCCGGGTCGGCCCGACCGCGATGGCGGTCGCCGTCCGCACGCCCGGATCGAACAGCGCGATCTCGCCCAGCAGCGCGCCGGGCCGCATGATGTCGAGTACCAGTTTGCGCCCATCCGGAGACAGGACGCTGATCTCGATGATTCCCTCGACCACGGCGAAGAGCGCATCCCCCGGATCCCCCTGTTCGAAGAGGGTCTCGTCATCCTCCATGACCCGTTCCTGGGCGAGGGATTCGAGAAGTTGCCGCAACTCCGGAGAGGTATCGGCGAGAAATCCGGTATCGGGCAGAGGGGGGAGGGGCTTGGCTTGCATGGCTCGACTGTAGGGTTTGACCCGGGGGAGGGAAAGCCCCGCGCAGATCGCGCGGGCTGACATCCGCCGGCGCGCGCTAGGGAATGCGGCGCAGCTGGTTGAGGCGGTCCTGCAGCTCCGCATGCAGGTCGAGCCGTTCTTCGGGCGACAGGAACGCGCCCAGCTCGACCTCGCGATCACTGCCGCGCAGGGTCAGGTAGTTCTCGACCGGCCCCTGTTTCGGATGAAGCCGCAGCTCGACCCAATAGGGATTGGCCTCCCAATGCTGGTTGTCGCGGCGCGGATTGTGCCGGGTCAGGGCGATCCGATCCTCTTCGAGCACCAGCACCTCATGCAGGCTCAGATCCCGTTGATTGCGCCGGATGCCGTACCACACCCCGCCCAGCACCAGGAGCATGAACGGCAAGAGCCCCCAGAGCACCGCCGTCCCCAGCACCGCGATCAGGGGCAGAGACAGGGCCGTGGCCGTGATCCCGATGAACCAGGCAAACCCCTTGGCCGTCAGGGAACGGTGTGGCCAGAGATGGAGCTCTGCCACGGGAAAACAGGCCCCGGATTGCTCCGGAGCCTGCTGTGTTCGTGTAATCCACTCAAGCGGCATATGGTCAGTGCGAGGTCTGCTTGTCCCACATATCCCGGGTCGGGAGCTGCTCGAACGTGTGCTCAGGCGGCGGGTTCGGCAGGGTCCATTCCAGCGTATCCGCGTGCTCGTTCCAGTAGTTCTCTTCCTCGACGCGCTTGCCTTTGGTGATCGTGTAGAACACCACGCCGATGAAGAAGAGGAAGGAGGCGAAGGACAGGAAGGCGCCCCAGCTCGACACGTAGTTCCAGAGCGCGAAGGCATCCGGGTAGTCGATATAGCGGCGCGGCATGCCCTGACGGCCCAGGAAGTGCTGCGGGAAGAAGGTCAGGTTGGCACCCACGAAGAAGGTCCAGAAGTGCACCTTACCCGCCCATTCCGGGTACTGACGGCCCGACATCTTGCCGATCCAGAAATAGATCCCGGCGAAGATCCCGAAGACGGCACCCAGAGACATCACGTAGTGGAAGTGTGCCACCACGTAGTAGGTGTCGTGATAGGCCCGGTCCACGCCCGCCTGGGACAGAACGATGCCGGTCACACCGCCCACGGTGAACAGGAACAGGAACCCGATGGCAAAGAGCATCGGTGTCTCGAAGGTCAGCGAGCCCTTCCACATGGTGGCGATCCAGCTGAAGATCTTCACCCCGGTCGGCACGGCGATGACCATGGTCGCGAGCATGAAGTAACTCTGCTGCGTCAGGGACATCCCCACCGTGTACATGTGGTGCGCCCAGACGACGAAGCCGAGGCCGCCAATGGCGATCATGGCCCAGACCATCGGCATGTAGCCGAAGATCGGCTTGCGCGAGAAGGTCCCGATCACGTGGGAGACGATGCCGAAGGCCGGCAGGATCACGATATACACTTCAGGGTGTCCGAAGAACCACAGGATGTGCTGATAGAGGATCGGATCACCGCCGCCGGAGGGGTCGAAGAAGGTCGTCCCGAAGTTCCGGTCAGTCAGCAGCATGGTTATCGCACCCGCCAGAACCGGCAGTGCCAGAAGGATCAGCCAGGCTGTCACGAAGATCGACCAGGCAAAGAGCGGTACCTTGAACAGGGTCATGCCCGGGGCACGCATGTTCAGGAAGGTGGTGATGATGTTGATTGCGCCAAGGATCGACGAAGCGCCCGAAACGTGGACCGCGAAGATCGCGAGATCCATGGAGAAGCCGTCTTCATTGGTCGAAAGCGGCGGGTAGAGCACCCAGCCCACGCCCGATCCGGTCTGGCCATTGCCGCCCGGTGCCAGCACCGAGGCCACGGCAAGCGAAGTGCCCGCCACATAGAGCCAGAAAGACAGGTTGTTCAGCCGCGGGAAGGCCATGTCCGGTGCACCGATGTGCAAGGGCATGAAATAGTTGCCAAATCCGCCGAAGAGCGCCGGAATGACCACAAAGAACATCATCAGGATGCCGTGGCCGGTAATCAGCACGTTCCAGAGATGCCCGTTGGGGGTACATACGTCGCCGGCACCTGCCGCGATCAGCCGCGCGCCTTCGGCGCACATGAATTGCACGCCGGGGTTCATCAACTCCATGCGCATGTAAACGGTGAAGGCGACCGAGATAAACCCGGCAAGACCGGCCACCAGGATGTACAGGATCCCGATATCCTTGTGGTTTGTCGACATGAACCACCGGGTGAAGAACCCGCGGGTATCTTCGTGACCGTGGCCATGGACGGCTGCATCTGCCATGCTGCGCTCCTGTTTGTCGTTCGTCGCGGGGGAGGCCGGCCGAAAGGTCGTTCAGACGGATCTGTCCCGATGTTTCCTGCAGGTCGTTCTATCCGCCGCTCCCGAATGCGGCAATGGCGTAGACCATGACATACAACAAAAAACGCATATGTTTTTGGCGATCTGGGCGCAAAGGTCGCATTCTATGCGTGTGCGACGCGACTTTGGTCGAGGGTGCTGGCGGTCCCGGATGCGGTGTGCTGCGAGTCAGTTGGCGCCGGAGCGCAGGACGGCAACATTTGTGATCACAAAACGCGGGTGGCATGCCACCATGCGCGAGCGCCGATATCTGGTGGCGACAGCCGGGCCGTTGTCGGGGTGCTACGCCTCCGCGGTCTCCGGGCGGGGCCACGTCACGAGGCTGACGGAATTCGGCGTAAACGACCGGGTCTTGCGCACGATGTCGAAATGCGCGCCCAGCCGCGTCGCCCACCAGCGCGCCGGGCGGACGGTGCAATGGGCGTTCTCGCCATTGGGCAGGATCTCGGCGGCTTTCACGCAGGAAATATTGAAGAAGGCATGGGGCGAGATGCTGCGGATCTCGGCCAGCACCCGGTCCACATCTTCGAGCGGGATATGCTCCATCACGTCGGTGCAGATCACCAGATCCGCTGTCACCTCCGGACGCTCCGCATGATCCGGCAGACCCGGGTCATAGCGATAGGCCTTGGCGTCAAAGATCTTGGCGAGCCAATCCACGGTCCGCGCCTGTCCGCAGCCGTAGTCGAAGATCCGGCGCGGCGGGGGCAGGAACGCCACCTGTCGCAGGATATACCCTGTCAGCAGCTCGGAGGTCTGGCCATAGACCTTGCCCGCATGGACCTTGCGGTACTCAGAGATGAGGTCTTCGGATCGCGACACGGGCAAAGCTCCTTTGGTGCAGCGGAGCCTGCACCGCGCCGGGATGTCAAGCGGCCACACCAGGATCGGCGGGCGCAGGCGGATCAACCGTCGGCGATCGGTCCGAACTGCTGCTCGAAGGTATGTCGCAAGGCGACATCCACATCATCCATGGTGACCGGCAGGCCGAGATCCACGAGGCTCGTCACGCCGTGTTCGGAGATCCCGCAGGGCACGATGCCCGAGAAATGGGAGAGATCCGGTTCCACATTGATCGACAACCCGTGAAAGCTCACCCATTTGCGCAGGCGCACGCCGATGGCGGCGACCTTGTCTTCCGGGGGCTGGCCAAGGACGGTGAGCGGCTTGTCCCGCCGCTGCACCCAGACGCCGACGCGGCCCTCGCGCCGCTCGCCCGTGACATTGAACTCGGCGAGGGTCGCGATCACCCAGGCCTCCATCTGCGAGACGAACTTGCGGACATCGCGCCCGCGCTTGCCGAGATCGAGCATGACATAGACCACCCGCTGGCCCGGGCCGTGATAGGTATATTGCCCACCGCGCTTGGCCTCGTAGACCGGAAAGCGGTCCGGATCGGTCAGATCCTCGATCTTTGCGCTGGTCCCCGCCGTGTAGAGCGGCGGATGCTCCAAGAGCCAGACCATCTCGGGCGCGCGCCCTTCGGCAATCGCGTTCACGCGGTCTTCCATGGTGGCGAGAGCGGTCTCGTAGTCCACCAGGCCGTCGCTAATGATCCAGTCCATGGGCCCCTCCAGCGGTTCTGATGCGTCGTGCCGCAATCCCCGGCGCTGAGCAAGAGAGCGTGCGGCACCACGAGGGCGAAAAATCCGCGCAGGGGGGCGTATTTCCCTCTTGGCATTGCCGAACAGTCCCGCTAAACCGCGCCTCATTCTCCAAGGCGTGCGGTCGTGGCGGAATTGGTAGACGCGCAGCGTTGAGGTCGCTGTGGGGTAACACCCGTGGAAGTTCGAGTCTTCTCGACCGCACCATTCTCCCCAAGAGACATATGATTGACGAGGCGGCACGTACAGCGCCGCTGCCATCATGCCGCGTGCCGCGTCACGGCTTTCTCATCCCACGCGATCCCCAGTCCCGGTCCCTTGGCCGTGAGGGTGCCCCGGGTAATCTCATAGGGCGCGGCCAGGATCCCTCCGGCCACATCGAGATATTCCAGCAGGTGCCGATTGGGGGTCGCGGCGAGGACATGGGCGCTCGCTTCCACGAAGATATGACTGGAAACAGGCATCGACGCGGCGTCCGCCAGAGGCGCGGCGCGCATCCAGCCGGTGACCCCACCGATCTTCATGATGTCCAGCATAGCATGGTCCGAGACCCGCGCCCCGATGGCCCGGGCGGCATCTTCGGGCAGCCACCAGTTCTCTCCAGCCTGCAGCGGCGTGCGGACCGCACTGCGCAGGGTCTGGTAGCCGGCGTAATCCTCGGCGGGCAAAGGTTCCTCGATCCAGGCGAGGTCGAACCGGTCTTCGAGTGCGCGGATCCGCCGGACCGCCTCGGGCGTGCGCAGCGATTGGTTGTAGTCCACCATCACGTCTACCTCCGGGCCCGCGATCTCGGTGATCTCGGTGAGGGCGCGGATGTCGTCACCGTCCGTTCCGTTACCGATCTTGAACTTCACGGCGCGGAACCCCTCCTGCAGCGACTGTTCCAGCAGCGCGCGGTCGCGCTGCCCGTCAAAGATCCCGTGGCTGTCATAACAGGGCAAAGGCATCGGTGCGGCGCCGAGCATCTCGGCAACACTGCGGTTGCAGGATTTGCCGAGCGCATCCCAGAACGCCATGTCGAAACCCGCCATCGCCATGGCAACAAGCCCCTGCCGCCCCAGCAGTCGGAACATCCCGGTCAACTCGGCAAAGCGCGGCAAAGGATCCACGGTCTTGCCGATCAGGCTGTCCCCGACATTCCGGATCAGGCTGCTCAGCGGGGCCAGTGCCAGCGGCGTGTAGGTGAACAGGTAGCTGCGCCCCACGACCCCCTCGCGCGTCTCGATATCGATCAAGAGCAAGGGCGCCTTCTCGATCGCCGCCACAGCGGTGGTGATGGGCCGGGGCAAAGGTGCAAGGACAGCGCGGGTTCGGATGGCGGTGATGGTGGGCGATGGCATGGGGATCTCCTGATGGCGTCTGCCGAGGGCTAGCGCGGCTGTCCTCGCGAATACATTCACTGTTGGGTATAGAAACCCCATGCCCCGCTCCTCGGCCCCTACGATCAACCGGATTTTGACGGCCGCGTTCCGGCTGTTCTTTCGGCGCGGCTACTCTCGGGTCAGCATGGATGAGATCGCGTCAGAGGCGGGCGTGACCAAGCGGACGCTCTACAACCACTTCGCGAGCAAGGATGCCCTGATCGGCGCGGTGATGGACCGGCAGGCGGATCTGACCCTCGAGACGGTCCGGGGGTGGGCCGATCCGGAGGCCGTGACGTCCCATGCCTTTCTCGACGGTCTGCTGGTGAAACTCGCGGACTGGGCGGGGGCTTCGGGATGGACCGGGTCGGGCTTCACGCGCTTGACACTGGAGCTGGGCGATCTGCCGGGCCATCCGGTTCGGGCCGCGGCGGATCGGCATAAACGCGCGGTGCAGGATTGGATCGCGGCGGAGCTTGCTGCGCGGCACCATGCGCGCCCCGCGCGCGCTGCCGAAACCTTTTGCATCCTGCTCGAGGGGGCGCTGGTGCTGACCCTGATCCACCGCGATCCGGGCTATATCATGCGCCTGCGGTCCGAAGTGCCGCGATTGACCGACGCCTGAGCCCGCTTCGGCGGGTTTGCCTAGCGCGAGAAGACCAGCTGTCTGTGTCCTTACTCCGTCAGGGGGGCGTCGCGCGCCATCTCGCTGTCAGGCCGCGCGCTGCCTGAGATCCCGCGATAAGTCCCCGGCAGCGGAGAGGGTTTCAGGCACTGCCCGGCGGTCCGCTGCACGATTGCGGTGGCAGATCAGATCTTGCTGCGCGCCGGGACGCAGGCGGGCCTGCATTGGGGTTGGGCATGGGCTGTCCTCAGCCGCCAGCGTAACAGCCCTTGCCATCGGGTCGCCATGCCGCGACATCTGTCACGTGCCGCGCAGCCGCTTGATGGAGATCCCGGACATGCTCGAAAGCTTTCACCACGTCGCCCTGATCGTCAGTGACTATGAGCGCTCCAAGCGCTTCTATACCGAGGTGCTGGGCTTGGCCGTGATTGCCGAGACCCATCGTGCGGCGCGGCACTCCTGGAAGCTGGACCTGCAGATCCCCGGGGGCGGGCAGCTTGAACTCTTTTCCTTCCCCGAGCCGCCCGCGCGTCCCAACCAGCCCGAGGCATGCGGCCTGCGGCATCTGGCGTTCCAGGTGGCGGACATGGATGCGGCCATCGCGCGCCTGACCGGCCAGAACGTGGCGGTGGAGCCTGTGCGTATCGACCCCCTGACCGCGGCGCGCTTTACGTTTTTCAAGGATCCGGACGGCCTGCCGATTGAGCTCTACGAACTCGCACAGGCCTGAATCCCCTCATCTTGGATGGTCGCGAATTTTTTGCTTGCGCAATTTGGATCGTTCCAATAGCTACGGGGCTAACGAATATGGAACGTTCCAAACTTTCGGGAGGAGGGGCAGATGAACTGGATCTTTGTCGGAGCAAGCACCATCGCCTCTCAGCACATGATCGCGGCAGTCCGGGCACAGCCCGCAGGCGCGGTAACCTGGGTCGTCAGTGGCAATGCAGACCGGGCGCAGGGCTGGGCCACGGATCACGGGATCACGCAGGCCACCGATGATCTGTCCCAGGCGCTGGCCGATCCGGAGGCTGCCTGCGTCTACATCTCTTCGACCAATGAAAAGCACCACGCGCAGGCCATGGCGGCCATCGCGGCGGGCAAGCATGTGCTTTGTGAAAAGCCCCTTGGGCTGAGCCTTGCCGAAGCGGATGAGATGGTGGCGGCGGCCCGGGATGCGGGCGTTGTCTTTGCGACCAATCATCACCTGCGCTGCTCGGGCTCCCACCGGGCCATGCGTGCGCTGATCGATGATGGTGCGGTGGGGCATGTGCTGTCCCTGCGGATTCACCACGCGGTGCATCTGCCGGAAAACCTTCAGGGATGGCGGATCAACGATGCCTCTGCCGGGGGCGGCGTGATCCCGGACATCACCGTTCATGACGCGGATGTGGCGCGCTTCCTGCTGGGCGAGGACCCGGTGGATGTGGTGGCGCAATTCGCAAGCTCTGGCATGGGGCAGGGGGTCGAGGACAGCTGCATGTCCGTCTGGACCATGCCCTCGGGCGCCATGGTGATGTCCCATGAAAGCTTCACCCATCCCTTCGCCGGCAGCGGGCTCGAGATCCACGGCACCGAGGGCTCGATCTTTGCCCGCGATGTCATGACCCAGATGCCCATGGGGACGATCACCCTGCGCACGGCAAGCGGGACGCGCGAGGTGCCCTATTCCGACCACTCGCTCTATGTGCAAGGGGTTGCGGATTTCTATGCCGCCGTGGCGGGGCGCGGCGCTCCGGCCGCCAACGGGTCGGACGGGATCAAATCGCTCGCCGTGGCATTGGCCGTCCGCGCCGCCGCTCAGAGCGGCCAGAAGGTCACCGTCGCGTACGGAGAGGTCGCATGAGCAAGGTCCTTCCCGCCGCCGACGCCGTGGCCCGGATCCCCGATGGGGCCGTGATCTCGGTCTCCTCCTCCTCGACGCTGGGCTGCCCGGATGCGGTGCTCGCAGCCATCGGAGCCCGGTTCGACGCCGAGGGGCACCCGCGCGGGGTCACCTCGCTGCATCCGATTGCGGCCGGCGATGTCTATGGCGTCAAGGGGATGGACCATCTGGCCAAGGACGGGCTGCTGCGCCGCGTGCTCGCGGGGTCCTACCCCTCGGGGCCGTCCAGCGTCGAGATGCCCGAAATCTGGAAGATGATCGTCGAGGATCGGGTCGCCGCCTATAACGTGCCCTCGGGCATCATGTTCGACATGCATCGCGAAGCTGCCGCCCATCGCCCCGGCGTGCTGACCAAGGTCGGGCTGGAGACCTTCGTGGACCCCAACCTCCAAGGCTGCGCGATGAACGAGACCGGTGCGGCGACCCCGATTGTCGACCGGGTGGAGTTCGCCGGCGAGACCTGGCTGCACTTTCCCAATATCGTGCCGAATGTCGCCGTGATCCGTGCGACCACGGCCGATGAGCGGGGCAATCTCACCTATGAACACGAAGGCGCCTATCTCGGCGGGCTCGAGCAGGCGATCTGCGTGCGCAACAATGGCGGCATTGTCATCGCGCAGGTCAAGCGCGTCACGGCCAATGGCAGCCTGCGCCCCCATGATGTGCGCGTGCCCGGGCATCTGGTGGATTGCATCGTGGTCGATCCGGACCAGAAGCAGACCACCGAGACTGGCTATGACCCGGCCATCTCGGGCGAGATCATGCGCCCCTGGGACAGTTTCAGCCGCGCCGAGCATGGGGTCGAGAAGGTCATCGCCCGCCGCGCCGCGCAGGAGCTGCGCCGGGGCATGACCGCCAATCTCGGCTTCGGGATCAGCGCCATGGTTCCGCGTGTTCTCTTGGAAGAGGGGCATCCGGACGCGGTCACCTGGGCCATCGAACAGGGCGCTGTCGGGGGCGTGCCGCTGACAGGCTTCGCCTTTGGCTGCGCGTCGAATGCCGATGCCTTCATGCCCTCGCCGCAGCAGTTCATCTACTTCCAGGGCGCCGGGTTCGACATGTCGTTCCTCTCCTTTCTCGAGGTCGATGTGGAGGGCAATGTGAATGTCTCGAAGCTGGGCAAGAAACCCTATCTGACGGCGGGCTGCGGCGGCTTTGTCGACATTACGGCGCGGGCCCGGAACATCGTCTTCTCCGGCTGGTTCGAGGCCGGGGCGAAGATCAACCTGACTGATGACGGGATCGAGATCGCCGCGCCCGGACGCTTCACCAAGATGGTGGATGAGGTCGAGCATGTGACCTTCTCGGGCCGCCGCGCGCGCGAGCAGGGGCAGAACGTGCTCTATGTCACCGAGCGCTGCGTGATCCAGCTGACCGGGAATGGGCTGCTCGCGACCGAGATCATGCCGGGGATCGACCCGCAGGAGCATATCGTCGGAGCCTCCGGAGGCCGGGTGCAGGTGGCCGAGAACGCCAAGCTCATGCCGAAATCCCTGCTGGCCGATGCGCCCATGGGGCTGGTCCTATGACGGGTGTCAGCTGCACCACAACCGACGCGACGGCCGTGCTGACGCTGGAAAACGGCGCGAAACTCAATGCGCTCACCACGGGCATGCTGCAAGATCTGGCCGCCCATCTCGACGCGCTGGAACGGCAGCCCGACATTCGCGCGGTGATCCTGACCGGAGAGGGGCCGAAGGCGTTCTGCTGCGGGGCCGATATCGCGGAATGGGGTGCGCTCGGCCCGGCGGAGTTCGCCCGCCACTGGGTGCGCGACGGGCACCGGGTCTTTGACCGGCTGGCAAGGCTCAGCAAGCCGGTGATCGGTGCGCTTAACGGGCATGCCTTTGGCGGCGGGCTGGAGCTTGCGGCCTGCTGCGATATCCGGGTGATGACCCCGCGCGCGACGCTGGCCCTGCCCGAGGCGAAGGTCGGGATCGTGCCCGGCTGGTCCGGGACCCAACGCCTGACCCGGCTCTTGCCGGAGCCGGTGGTCAAGGAAATGGCGCTGTTCGGGCGGCGTATCCCGGCACCCCGCACCGAGGCGCTGGGCTTTGCCGCCGCGATTGCCGAGGACGTGCTGGCCGCCGCGCATGAGGTCGCCGCAGCGCTGTCCGATGTCTCGCCCCGGGCCAATGAGCTGGCCAAGGCGATGATCCACGGAGCCGTGGGCGAGGACCGCGCCGCCGCCATCGAGGCGCTGGGCAGTGCCGCCGCGGGTGCCAGTGCCGACCGGGACGAGGGCGTCGCGGCCTTCCTTGAAAAACGCTCCCCCCAATTTGACGGGCTCTGAACGCATGAACGACATGACCATCAACACTGCCATCGCCTATGACCTGCCGCCGGTTTTCACCGGACGGCACCTGATCGACGGGGCCTGGGTCGACAGCGCGGCGCAGTTTGACCGGCGCGCGCCCTCCCATGACCGGGTGGTGAGCCGCTCGGCTCTGGGGGGTGTGGCCGAAACCGAGGCGGCGATTGCGGCCGCGCGCCGGGCGTTCGAGGCCGGAAGCTGGAGCCGGATCTCCGGCAAGGCGCGGGCCGAGGTTCTGTTGCGCGTGGCCGATCTGATCGAGGCCAATGTGGACCGGATCGCGGTGCAGGAAACGCTCGAAAGCGGCAAGCCGATCTCTCAGGCGCGGGGTGAGGTTGGGGGCGCGGCTGATCTGTGGCGCTACGCTGCCTCGCTCGCCCGCAGCAGCCATGGCGACAGCCACAACACGCTGGGCGAGGACATGCTGGGTGTGGTTCTGAAAGAGCCCATCGGGGTGGTCTCGATCATCACCCCCTGGAACTTCCCGTTCTGGATCCTCAGCCAGAAGCTGCCCTTCGCCCTCGCGGCGGGCTGCACGGTCGTGGTCAAGCCGTCCGAGATGACACCCTCATCGACGGTGATGATGGGCGAGTTGCTGATCGAGGCGGGCCTGCCCGCAGGGGTCTGCAACATCGTGCTGGGTCATGGCGATCCGGTGGGCAGCCTGATGTCCTCCCACGCGGATGTGGACATGGTGACCTTCACCGGCTCCACGGCCGTGGGCAAGCTGATCACCCAGGCGGCCTCGGGCACGCTGAAGAAAGTCGCGCTGGAGCTTGGCGGCAAGAACCCGCAGGTGATCTGCCCGGATGCGGATCTCGACAGTGCGGCCGATGCCGTGACCTTCGGGGTCTATTTCAATGTCGGCCAGTGCTGCAATTCCTCCAGCCGGATCATTGTGCATGAGGATATCGCCGAGGCCTTCGTCGCCCGGGTCGTGGCGCTGTCGCGACAGGTGCGGTTCGGCGACCCGCTGGATCCCACGACGCAGGTCGGTGCCATCGTCACCGCCGAGCACAATGCCAAGATCGACGGCTATGTCCGCGATGCACGCAATGCGGGAGCCACGATTGCACTCGGCGGTGCAGCCCTGCGGGTCGAGGGGCTGGGCCCGCAGTTCTACCAGCCCACGGTGGTCACCGGTGTGACGCCGGATATGGCCATCGCCCGCGAGGAGGTGTTCGGCCCGGTCCTGACTGTGCTGACCTATCGAACGCTGGATGAGGCGATCGCGCTGGTCAATGACAGCGAGTATGGCCTCTCCGCCGGGATCTGGAGCGAGAATATCCATACCTGCCTTGAGTTTGCGCGGCGCGCCGAGGCTGGCACGGTCTGGACCAATACCTGGATGGATGGCTTCCCCGAGCTGGCCTTCGGGGGCGTCAAACAATCTGGTCAAGGCCGCGAGATTGGTCATTATGGCTTTGAGGAATTTCTCGAGGTGAAATCGGTGGTGATGCGCATCGGGCGCAGCCGAGCACCTTGGGTCACAACACACGCATAAAGCGTGGGCATAACCAGAATGCAAAATGGGAGGATACCAAATGCGTTCGATCAAGAAGACCAGCACGGCTGTTGCGCTTGTCCTGATGATGAGTGGGGGCGCCGCCTCTG
Source organism: Dinoroseobacter sp. S375 (assembly GCF_049800775.1). Lineage (NCBI taxonomy): Bacteria > Pseudomonadati > Pseudomonadota > Alphaproteobacteria > Rhodobacterales > Roseobacteraceae > Dinoroseobacter > Dinoroseobacter sp. S375. Next base: position 395,608 of record NZ_JBNAFR010000002.1, read on the forward strand.
CGCAGGACGGAGGCGTCGAGGTGTTGCACTGGTGGACCTCGGGCGGTGAAGCGGCGGCACTGAACGTCCTGAAGGGCGATCTCGAGGGACAGGGCATCGGCTGGACCGACATGCCGGTCGCGGGCGGCGGCGGCGAGCAGGCGATGACCGTGCTGCGCGCCCGGGTCACCGCGGGCAACGCGCCCACCGCCGTGCAGGGCCTCGGCTTTGACATCGTGGACTGGGCCAAGCAGGGCTCGCTTGCGGATCTGAACACCGTGGCCGCCAAGGAAGGCTGGGACGATGTGGTGCCCGCCGCGCTGCAGGAGTTCGCCAAGATCGACGGCAAATGGGTCTCGGCCCCGGTGAATGTGCATTCCACCAACTGGGTCTGGGCCAACAAGGCCGTGCTCGACGCCAATGGCATCGCGGTTCCCACCACGTGGGAAGAGTTCACCGCCGCGCTCGAGACCCTGAAGGCGGCAGGCATCACGCCCATCGCCCATGGGGGTCAGGCCTGGCAGGACGCGACCGTCTTTGACGCCGTGGCCATGTCGGTACTCGGTCCGGACGGCTATCAGGCGGCCTTCATCGATCTCGACGAGGATGTGCTCGGCGGCGCCAAGATGCAGGAAGCCTTCGAGCGGATGGACGTGATCCGCGCCAATGTGGATGACAACTTCTCGGGCCGCGACTGGAACCTGGCCACGGCCATGGTCATCAATGGCGAAGCGGGCTTCCAGATGATGGGCGACTGGGCCAAGGGCGAGTTCCTGAACGCGGGCAAGGTGCCGGATCAGGACTTCCTGTGCTTCCGTTTCCCGGGCACGGCCGAGCAGGTCACGTTCAATGCCGACCAGTTCATGATGTTCGATCAGGGCGGTCAGGTCTCTGACGAGCAGGCCGCGCTGGCCTCGGCGATCCTGTCGCCGTCCTTCCAGTCGGCCTTCAACGTGGTCAAGGGCTCGGTCCCGGCGCGCACGGATGTCTCGGACGAGGCGTTTGACGCCTGCGGCAAGAAGGGGATGGCCGATCTCGCCGCCGCGGCGGCTTCGGGCAACCTCTTTGGCTCCATGGCCCATGGCCACGCGGCACCGGCCTCGGTGAAAAACGCGGTCTATGACGTGGTGACGGCGCATTTCAATGGCGAGTTCGACAGCGAAGAAGCTGTGGCGGAACTCGTGGACGCCGTGTCGATCGCGAAGTGATCCTCCCCGGTGGGGCGGCCCGACGGGCCGCTCCATCCCTGTGCCGTCCTGGCGGCACCAATCCCGACAACCTGACCCGAGGGGGAGTGTGATGGCCGTACACGCCAACGCAGATTTCAAGACGCGACTACAGGTATGGTTGCCCAAGCTGATCCTGTCGCCGTCCTTGGCGATGATCCTGGTCTTTGTCTACGGGTTCATCCTGTTTTCGGTCTACCTTTCCTTCACCGACAGCCGCCTGCTGCCCTCCTATGGCTGGGTCGGCTGGGAGAACTACTCCAAGCTCTGGCGTCTGAGCCACTGGGAGATTTCCCTCAAGAATATGGGGGTCTTCGCGGCGCTCTATATCGGGATCTGCACCTGTCTCGGGCTGGGGCTCGCGATCTTTCTCGACCAGAAGATCCGCGCCGAGGGGATGCTGCGAACGATCTATCTCTACCCCATGGCGCTGAGCTTCATCGTGACGGGGACGGCGTGGAAATGGTTCCTCGATCCCGGGATCGGGCTTGAGAATGTCATGCACACCTGGGGGTGGGAGACGTTCAAGTTCGACTGGATCAAGAACCGCGACTTCGCGATCTACACGGTCGTGCTCGCGGCGGTCTGGCAGACCAGCGGCTTTGTCATGGCGATGTTCCTCGCCGGGCTGCGCGGGATCGATAACGAGATCCTCAAGGCGGCACAGATGGACGGGGCCTCGAACTGGAACCTCTATCGCCGGATCATCATCCCGCAATTGCGCCCCGCGTTCCTGTCGGCCTTCGTGATCCTGAGCCATCTGGCGATCAAGACCTTTGATCTGGTCATCGCGCTCACGGGGGGCGGGCCGGGGCGGGCGACCGAGCTGCCGGCCACCTTCATGTATTCCTACACATTCACGCGGAACCAGATGGGCATCGGCGCGGCCTCGGCGGTCATCATGCTGATGACGATCGCCGCGATCATGATCCCCTATCTCTATGCCGAATTGCGGGAGAAGAAGTGATGTCTGTCGCAAGCCAAGATACCGCCATCCGGACCGGGCGCGTCATGCGCACCCTGATCTACGTTGTGCTGCTGCTCTTTGCGCTGTTCTACCTGCTGCCGCTTTACGTGATGCTGGTGAACTCGGTGAAGCCGCTCGACGAGATCACCGGCGGCGGAATGATGAACCTGCCGCAGGTCTTCACCCTGGAGCCCTGGGCCAAGGCCTGGTCCTCGGCGCAGATCGGCGTCGATCCCACGGGGCTGTCGCCCTATTTCTGGAACTCGATCAAGATGGTCGTCCCGGCGGTGATCGTCTCGACCATCCTCGGCGCACTCAACGGCTATGTCCTGACGAAATGGCGGTTCCGGGGGGATACCATCCTGTTTGGGTTGATGCTCTTTGCCTGCTTCATCCCCTTCCAGATCGTGCTGATCCCCATGGCGCGGATGCTCGGCCTGATGGGGCTGGCGGGCACGACCTGGGGTCTGGCGCTGGTGCATGTGGTCTACGGGATCGGGTTCACAACGCTCTATTTCCGCAACTATTACGCGGTCTTCCCGACCGAACTGGTGCGCGCGGCCCAGATCGACGGGGCCGGGTTCTTCCAGATCTTCTGGCGGATCCTGTTGCCGTCTTCCGGGCCCATCGCGGTGGTCTCGATCATCTGGCAGTTCACCAATATCTGGAACGACTTTCTGTTCGGAGCATCATTTGCCGATGCCAATTCGCAACCGATGACGGTCGCGCTCAACAATCTCGTGCAGTCCTCGACCGGCGTGAAGGAATACAACGTCCACTTCGCCGGAGCGATCCTCGCCGCCCTCCCAACCCTGCTCGTCTACATCGTCGCGGGCCGCTACTTCGTGCGCGGTCTGATGGCGGGCTCCGTGAAAGGATAACCGTTATGGGCTTTCTCGATATCGACAATACCACAAAGTCCTATGGCGCCGTCGAGGTCCTGCACAAGGTCGACATCTCAGTGGAAGAGGGCGAGTTCCTCGTCCTCGTCGGCCCGTCGGGCTGTGGGAAATCCACCCTGCTGAACATGATCGCGGGGCTGGAGGAAATCTCCAGCGGCGAGATCCGGATCAAGGACGCGGTGATGAACGGCGTCCACCCGTCCAAGCGCAATATCGCGATGGTGTTCCAGTCCTACGCGCTTTATCCGAACATGACCGTGGGCAAGAACATCACCTTCGGGCTCGAGATGCATGGCGTGCCCAAGGCGGAGCGCGACAAGGCCATGACCGATGTGGCCAAGCTTCTGCAGATCGAGCAGCTTCTGGACCGCAAGCCCGGTGCCCTCTCGGGCGGGCAACGGCAGCGGGTGGCCATGGGGCGCGCGCTGGTGCGGAACCCGGATGTGTTCCTCTTTGACGAGCCGCTCTCGAACCTCGATGCGAAGCTGCGCGTAGATATGCGCACCGAGATCAAGAAGCTCCACCAGAAGCTCGGCACCACGATCGTCTATGTGACCCATGACCAGATCGAGGCGATGACCCTCTCGACCCGGATCGCGGTGATGAATGGCGGCTATGTCCAACAGCTTGGCACCCCGCAGGAGATCTACGACACGCCCGCGAATATCTTTGTCGCGACCTTCATGGGCTCGCCGGCCATGAATGTGGTCCCGGCCAGGGTCGCGCTGGAGAATGGCAGGCCCGTGGCGCAGGTCGCGCTCCATGACGGGAGCCATTGCGCGCTGCCTTTCAGCCAGGACAACATGGCAGCCTGGGCGGGCAAGGAGATCCTGCTCGGGATCCGGCCCGAGACGATCACCGACGAGGATGCGGCGGATCGCAAATCGTCGAATATCGCACAGCTGACCAACCGGATCGTGGTGACGGAGCCTGCGGGGTCGGACACCTTTGTGTCCATGAACCTCGGCGGGCGGGACGTGATCGCCCGGATGCGGTCCGATGCCGAGGTGGCGCCGGGGATCGATTTCACCTTTGCGGTGAACATGGAAAAGGCGGTGGCCTTTGACCCCGAAACCGAGAGCCGCATTGCGCCCTGATGCAACCTGATGTGGTCATCATCGGCTCGGGCATGGGCGGCGCGACCCTTGCGGCGGCGCTGGCGCCGTCCGGGCGGCGGATCTTGATCCTGGAGCGGGGGGAGCGGTTGCGGCCCTCGCCTCGGGACCGGGATGCCGAGGCGATTTTCGGCACGGGGTATTTCCGCCCGGACGAAAGCTGGCTCGACGGGCAGGATCGCGCCTTCAACCCGGGCAATTTCTACTATGTGGGCGGGAACTCGAAGTTCTACGGCGCGGCGCTGATCCGCTACCGGGCTGAGGATTTCGAGGCGCGCGCCCATCCCGGGGGATCGACCCCCGGATGGCCGCTCGTCTACGGCGATCTGGAACCCGACTATCAGGCCGCCGAGGAGATGTACCGCGTCCGCGGCGCCCTCGGGCAGGATCCGACCGAGCCGCCCCATTCCGGGACCTATCCCCACGGGCCCGTGCCCGACGAGCCCGAGATCGTGGATCTGCGCGCGCGGCTGCAGCGCGTGGGCCTGACCCCCGCCAGCCTGCCGCTGGGCGTGGATCTGGACACGTGGCGCGGGGCCGGGGACACCACCTGGGATGGCTATCCCGACACCTGCGGCGGCAAGATGGATGCGGAAAGCTGCGGGCTCGCGCAGGCGCTGGCCCATCCGAATGTGGAGCTGCGAACCGGCTGCCGGGTGACGCGTCTGGAGGCAGGCGCCGGGGGGCGGATCACAGCGGTGCAGTATGAGGCTGACGGGAAAGCCGAGACGCTGCGGCCTCGGATTGTCGGGCTCGCCTGTGGGGCGGTGCAGAGCGCGGCGCTTCTTCTGGCTTCGGCCGATGAAGCCCGTCCGACCGGTCTTGCCAATCGCTCGGATCAGGTGGGGCGCAACTTCATGAACCACAACTGCTCGGCTGTGCTGGCCCTGCATCCCCTGCGCCGCAACCGCGCGATCTATCAGAAGACGCTCATGGTCAACGACTATTATAACGGCGATGGGGCGGGGGGGCTGCCCCTCGGCAATATCCAGCTTCTGGGCAAGATCACCGGGCCGATCCTCGCCGCCAATTCAAAGCTGCCGGGCTGGCTCGCGCAAGCCGTCGCGGCGCGCAGCGTCGACCTTTATGCGATGTCCGAGGATCTGCCCAATCCCGACAGCCGTGTGACCCTGAAAGACGGGCAGATCCGGCTCGATTGGCAGCGCTCGAATTGGGAGGCCCATCTGCAGCTGGTCGCGACCCTCAAGGCCAAGCTGCGCGCGGCGGGCTTTCCGATCGTGCTGTCCCAGCCTTTCGACCGGCGCACCCCGTCGCACCAATGCGGCACGGCGCGGATGGGGGCGGATCCGGCCACCAGCGTTGTGGATGTGTTCTGCCGCAGCCACGACCACGGGAACCTTTTCATCACCGATGCGTCGGTCCTGCCGACCTCGGCGGCGGTGAACCCGGCCCTGACCATTGCCGCGCTGGCGCTGCGGGCCGGGCGTCACATCACCGAGACGGAGCTTGCGGCATGACCGGCGTCGCCCTGATCACCGGCGGGCAGCAAGGCATCGGCCTCGCCATCGCAACCGAGCTCGCGGCGGCGGGGTTCAAGATCGCCATCGCCTCGCTGCCCGCGCCCGACGCGGCCCCGGTGGCGGCGGCCCTCGCTGCGCTGGGCCAAGACGCGCGGTACTATCAGCACGACATCCGCGACATAGCGGCGGTGCCCGGGCTACTGGCGCGCATCGAGGCGGATCTCGGTCCGGTCACCACGCTGGTCAACAATGCCGGGATGGGCGCGCCCGCCCGTGGCGATATGCTGGAGATGGCGCCCGAGAGTTTCGATCAGGTGATGGCGGTCAATCTGCGCGGCGGCTTCTTCCTGACCCAGGAGGTTGCCCGCCGGATGTGCGCCCTGCCGCAGGCGCCCTATCGCGCGATCATCTTCATCACCTCGGTGAGTGCCGCCATGGCCTCGGTCGAACGGGCGGAATACTGCGTCTCCAAGGCGGGGGCCTCGATGGCGAGTACGCTCTTTGCCCTGCGTCTCGCGCCCGAGGGGATCGGGGTGTTCGAGCTGCGCCCGGGCATCATCGCCACCGAGATGACCGTCGGGGCGCGGGACAGCTACACCCCCCGGATCGAGAACGGGCTCGTCCCCGCCAGACGCTGGGGAGAGCCCGAGGATATCGGCCGGGTCGTCCTGCCGTTGGTCACCGGCCAGATGCCCTTTGCCACCGGCGCGGTCATTCCCGTCGATGGCGGGCTCTCCATCGCCAGATTGTGAGGCTTGAAAATGGCTGAAGGATACGACTTCATCGTGATCGGTGGCGGCTCGGCGGGCTCGGTTCTGGCCGCGCGGCTGAGCGAGATCCCCGAGGCCTCGGTGCTGCTGCTGGAGGCCGGGGGCGGTGATCGCCATCCGTTTTTCCACCTGCCGGCCGGGTTTGCGAAGATGACCAAGGGCATCGGCTCCTGGGGCTGGTCGACCACGCCGCAAGGGGCGATGCAGGACCGGGTGTTCACCTATACGCAGGCCAAGGTGATCGGCGGCGGCTCGGCCATCAACGCGCAGATCTACACGCGCGGCTCGGCGCAGGATTACGACGAGTGGCGGCAAATGGGCTGCGACGGCTGGAGCTATGCCGAGGTCCTGCCTTACTTCAAGAAATCCGAAGACAACGATACCTATTCGGGGGAGTTTCACGGGCAGGGCGGCCCGCTGGGCGTATCCATGCCCGCAGCCCCCCTGCCGATCTGCGATGCGTTCATCGCGGCGGCTGGCGAGGTCGGGATCCCCAAGACCACAGATGTGAACGGGGCCAAGCCCGAGGGCGCCGGGTATTACCAGCTCACCCAACGCAACGCCCGGCGGTCTTCGGCGGCCATGGCCTTTCTCGGCCCGGCCAAGGGGCGGCCCAACCTGACGATCCGGATGCAGTCGCAGGTCCGCCGGATCACCGTCGCAAACGGGCGTGCCACGGGGGTGGAGATGGCCGATGGCAGCCGGATCACCGCCGATCGCGAGGTCATCCTGTCCTCGGGGGCGATCGGCTCTCCGAGGCTGCTGCAGCTGTCGGGGATCGGTCCGGCCGAGGATCTGCGCGGCCTCGGGATCGAGGTGGTCTGCGACCAGCCCGGTGTCGGTGCGAACCTGCAGGATCATCTGGATCTCTACGCGATTTGCGAGGTCACCGGCCCGCACACCTATGACCGCTTTGCCAAGCTGCATCTGTCAGCGCTGGCGGGGCTGCAATACCTGTTCACCCGCAAGGGGCCGGTGGCCTCCAGCCTGTTTGAGACGGGCGGGTTCTGGTACGCGGATGAAAACGCGCGCTCGCCGGATATCCAGATGCATCTGGGCCTGGGCACCGGGATCGAGGCGGGGGTCGAGGCGATGCCCAACGGCGGTGTCACGCTGAACGCCTGTCATTTGCGGCCCCGTTCGCGCGGGACGGTCCGGCTGCAAAGCGACAATCCCGCCGACATGCCGCTGATCAATCCGAATTACCTGTCGGACCCTTATGATCGCGAGATGTCGATCCGGGGCCTCAAGCTGGTGCAGGAGATCCTTGCCCAAGACGCCTTGAAGCCCTTCATCCTCGCCGAACGGTTGCCCGGGCCGGGCGTGCGCACGGATGCGGAGTATTTCGATTTCATCTGCGCCCATTCCAAGACCTCGCACCATTGCGCGGGCACCTGCCGGATGGGCAGCGATGCCGAGGCCGTGCTCGACCCGCGGCTGCGCTTCAGCGGGATCGACGGGCTGCGCGTGGCCGATGCCTCGGTCATGCCGCGCGTCAATTCCTCCAACACCAATGCACCAACGATCATGATCGGCGAGAAAGCTGCCGATATGATCAAGCAAGATCAGGGGTTTCTGCAATGATCCGACATATCGTCCTTACCAAGTTCAAGCCCGGCACCCCGGAGGCGAAGATCGCCGAGATCTATGGTGGCCTCGCCGCCTTGACCGAGCAGCTGCCAGGGGCCCGAGGGTTTACCGGTGGACGCTCGGAAAGCCCCGAGCAGATCGAGCGCGGCTTTATGCATGGCTTCGTCATCGATTTCGACAGCTGGGAGGCGCTGCAGGCCTATGCCGAGAACCCCGACCATCAGGCGCTGGGCGGGCAGTTGGTCGAGAACGCCGTGGGCGGGATCGACGGGCTCTGCGTGCTTGATCTCGATGTGTGAGGCGCGCCGATGCTGACCCTGCCAACTGCCGAGGGCGGGCTTGCGCCCTACAGGATGCGGGCCACGCCGCTGGTGGCGCGCGCGCCCCGCGTGCCCCTGACGCGCACCGCCTTTGCCGCCGCCCATGTGGTCAGTGACCCGCTGCGTGAGCGCAACCCGTGGGACGGCCGTCCCGCCGTGGACTGGGAGGCGACCTTGCGGTTCCGCACGGGCCTCTGGGATCAGGGGCTCAGGTTGGCCGAGGCCATGGATACGGCCCAGCGGGGCATGGGGGTGGACTGGTTGACGGCGAAGGAGCTGATCGAGCGAACCATGGTCGCAGCCAAGGCGCATCCGCTACGTCCACGCGTGGCCTGCGGGGCCGGGACCGATCACAAGGATATGGCCGATCTCGGCAGCCCCGAGGCGATCCTCGCAGCCTATCAGGAGCAGGCCGAGGCGATCGAGGCGGCAGGCGGGCAGCTGATCCTGATGGCGTCCCGCGCCTTCCCGGCCATGGGGGCGACGCCCGACGACTATCACAAGGTCTACCGCGCGTTGATCGATGGCGCGCAGGCGCCGGTCGTGCTCCACTGGCTGGGCGAGATGTTCGATCCGGCCCTGACCGGCTATTGGGGTCACACGGGTCTGGAGGCGGCCAATTGCTTTGTCCTCGACCTGATCGCCGAGAACCCGGGGCAGGTGGACGGGATCAAGATCTCCCTCCTCGATCAGGCCCATGAGGAGGCGTTCCGGGCCCGTCTGCCCGAGGGCGTGCGGCTCTATACCGGGGATGATTTCAACTATGCGGACCTGATCGCCGGGGATGGGGCGCATTACAGCCACGCGTTGCTCGGGATCTTCGCGGCCATCGCCCCCGCCGCCAGTCAGGCGCTGGAGGCTTTGGCCGAGGGCGACACGGACCGCTATCACGCGCTCTTTGCGCCGACGGTGCACCTGAGCCGCGAGATCTTCAGGGCGCCGACCCGGTTCTACAAGGCCGGGATCGCCTTTCTGGCCTGGCTGAACGGGTCGCAGAGCCACTTCATCATGCCCGCAGGATTTCAGTCCAGCCGCGACATCACCCATTATGCACAGGTCTTTCGGCTGGCCGATCAGGCCGATCTGCTGTTACAGCCAGATATGGCCGAGGCGCGGATGAAGACCCTGCTGGCCACCCACGGGATCGACCACTGAGGAGCATATGGCCCGCCGACCGACCATCCTGGATGTTGCCAAGCAGGCCGGCGTGTCGAAATCCACGGTCAGCCTCGTCCTGCAGGGCAGCAACACGGTCAAGGACAGCACCCGGGCCCGGGTGCGCGAAGCCATGGGCGAGATCGGCTATGTCTATAACCGCTCGGCGGCGACGCTGCGCTCGGCCTCTTCGGGGCTGATCGGGCTGGTCATCAACGATCTGCGCAACCCGTTCTTCACCGAGTTCGCGGCCTCGCTGCAGATGCAGCTGGCGGATGCGGGCTATGCCACGGTGATTGCCAACACCGATGAGGACCCGGCCCTGCAGATCCGGATGATTGCCTCGCTGGTCGAGCATGGTGTCTCGGGGCTGATCCTGTCCCCGGCCTATGGCCAGCATGCCGAGACCCTCGCGGCGCTACAGGCTGCGGGCACGCCGACGATCCAGGTTCTGCGGCAGCTCGAAGGCTCCTGCGCCGAGGTCCCCTTCATCGCGCCGGATTTTCAGCGTGGCAGCGCGCTCGCAACCCGTCACCTGATCGAGGCCGGGTGCCGCAACATCGCCTTTCTCGGCGGGCTGGAAGGGCGGCCCGTCACCCAAGAACGCATGAGCGGCTATCTGGAGGTTCTGGACGCGCATGGCCGCGACCCGATCATCCTGACCGGGCAGGCGACGCGGGCCTTCGGCAAGTCCGTCGCGCGCGATCTGCGGGATCGTCAGCCGCAGGTCGACGGGGTGTTGTGCTTCAACGATCTGGTGGCGCTGGGGGTGCTTGCGGGCTGCGCCGAACATGGCCCCCGGGTGGGGCGCGAGCTGCGGGTGATCGGGATCGACGATATCGAGGATTGCCGCGACAGCTTTCCGGCGCTGACCTCGGTCAGCTGCAACATCCCCGAGCTCGCCCGGACCACCGCCCAGAGCGCCCTGTCCTGGATCAAGACCGGCATCGCACCGGCGCCGGTCACCCGGATGCCCGTGGCGCTGGTGCGCCGCGCCTCGAGCGGGCAGGGCGACTGACGCAGGCCACCCGGGCGCCTGCGCCTATGGTGCTACATCTTGCGCACCCGCAAGTGCTTGACCGCGCAAATCCGATGACATACGACCTTCATGCTACGCGGGCGTTGTGTAGTGGTAAGACCTTAGCCTTCCAAGCTAATGACGCGGGTTCGATTCCCGCCGCCCGCTCCAAGCACCCCGGCCGGACGGGCCGTCTCTGAGCGGAGGCAGCCACACGGCCGAGACCTGAGACTGCTGGCGGAGCCGGGACAGGAGCCCCGATCTGCCGGTGCGGCGGATCCGCCCCTCGGGCAGGCTGTCGTTTGAGTGACCTTCGGGGGACATGCAGCGGGGCGTGGGGCCGCGCACGTGCTCCGCACAGTGTGAGAGCTGCCGCCGATGGCCAGACAACCCGCGCCGAGCGCGCCCAATACCGCTTCCGAAGAGCGCGCGAAATCCAAGAATATCAGTGCGCTGAAGACGCTGTTTCCCTTCATCATGCCCTATCGCAGCCTGTTGACGGCGGCGGGCGTGGCGTTGGTGCTGACGGCGTTTCTGTCGCTGCTGCTGCCCATGGCGGTGCGTCGCGTGGTCGATGGGTTCGATGCGCGGGACACGGCACTCCTCGATCAGTATTTCGGCGCGGCCATCGCCGTGGCGGCCCTGCTCGCGATCGGCACCGGCCTGCGCTACTACCTCGTGACCCGGCTGGGCGAGCGTGTGGTGGCCGATATTCGCAAGGCTGTCTTCGACCGCACCCTCGGGATGAGCCCGGCCTTTTTCGAGAAGGTCATGACCGGCGAAGTGCTCAGCCGTCTGACCACGGACACCACGCTGATCCTGTCGGTAATCTCATCGTCCGTGTCGGTGGCGCTGCGGAACTTCCTGATCCTGCTCGGGGGCATGGTGCTGATGCTGCTGACCTCCAGCAAGCTGACGATGCTGGTGCTGTTGCTGGTGCCCATGGTGCTGGTCCCCATCGTCGTGCTGGGCCGCAAGCTGCGCAAGCTGAGCCGCGCGAACCAGGACTGGATCGCGGCGAGCTCGGGCAATGCCTCCGAGGCGCTTTTGTCGGTGCAGACCGTGCAGGCCTTCACTCATGTGCAGGAGAGCCGCGCCGAGTTCGACCGGATGACCGAGGCGTCCTTCGACAGTGCCAAGCGCCGCATCGGTGTGCGCTCGCTGATGACAGTAATCGTGATCTTCCTGATCTTCACCGGCATTGTCGGCGTGCTCTGGATGGGCGCGCGGGACGTGCGCGACGAGCTGATGACGCCCGGGGGTCTGGTGCAATTCGTGATCTATGCGGTGATGGTGGCGGGCTCGGTCGGTGCGCTCTCCGAGATCTGGAGCGAGCTGCAGCGCGCGGCAGGCGCGACCGAGCGTCTGGTCGAGCTCTTGACCATGAAGGACAGTGTCGAGGACCCCGCCGATCCCAAGCCGCTGCCCAGCGAATGCGTCGGCCATATCCAGTTCGAAGGGGTGAGCTTCAGATACCCGGCCCGGCCGGATACGCCCGTGCTTGACGGGATCGACATCGATATCCAACCGGGCGAGACCGTGGCCCTCGTGGGCCCCTCTGGCGCGGGCAAATCGACGATCCTGCAACTGCTGCTGCGCTTCTTCGATCCGTCCGAAGGCACGGTGAAGCTTGACGGGATCGACCTGCGCGAGACCGAGCGGGACGCCTTCCGTCGCAAGATGGCCTTCGTGCCGCAGGATGCGGTGATCTTTGCCGCCAGCGCGCGGGACAATATCCGCTTTGGCCGTCCCGGGGCCAGCGACGCCGAGGTGGAGGCCGCTGCCAAGGCCGCTGCGGCGGATGAGTTCCTGACCCGACTGCCCGAAGGCTATGACAGCTATGTGGGCGAGCGCGGCGTGATGCTGTCGGGTGGGCAGAAACAGCGCATCGCGCTGGCCCGGGCGATCCTGCGGGATGCGCCGGTGCTGCTGCTCGATGAGGCGACTTCAGCGCTCGACGCTGAATCCGAACTGGCCGTCCAGCGCGCGGTGGAACAGCTGTCCGAAGGCCGCACGACCCTGATCGTGGCCCACCGTCTGGCCACGGTGAAGAAGGCCGACCGTATCCTCGTCTTCGAAGAGGGCCGGATCGTGGCCGAGGGCACCCATGACGCGCTGGTGGCGCAGGGCGGGCTCTATGCCCGGCTCGCGCGGCTGCAATTCACGGCCGGGCTCGCCGCGGAATAGCCCCCGTTTCCGGCCCATTGGGCCCGTTGACGTCGCGGCGCGCGCGGTTCGACGTAACGTTGCCAAGTTGCGCGGTGGGTTGCGTCACTCTGTCATTTGCGTATCTCTGGATCCCGGATCAGCGCCCGGTTGCGGGCAGAAAACAGGCTGACAGGGAAAAACAGGGGGGAAGGCGCGATGGGAGTTTCCATTTCGACGCTTGCAGACAAGGCCGATCTGGAGGCCGCACATCCGTGGGACACCGCGCAGCCCGCGCAGACCATCTATGAGCTGCTGACCAAGACCAAGAACGCCCATGGCGACCGCAAGGCGGTGACCTTCACGCTCACCTCGGACCCCAAGGATGCGGGCGAAACCCTGACCTGGCGCGAGCTGCACGGCAAGGCGACCCAGGCGGCGAACCTGTTCCGCGCGCTGGGCGTGGGTGAGAATGACGTGGTCGCCTATGTGCTGCCCAACACCTCCGAGACGGTCTGGGCCTATCTCGGCGGATCCGTGGCCGGGGTGGTCAATCCGATCAATCCCCTGCTCGAAGCCGAGCAGATTGGGGCCATCCTGAACGAGACCAAGGCCAAGGTCGTCGTGACCCTGAAATCCTTCCTCAAGACCGATGTCGCCCAGAAGACCGCCGAGGCCGTCGCCATGGCGCCGGGCGTGACCCATGTGCTCGAGATCGATCTCTTGCGCTATCTCAGCCCGCCCAAGAGCTGGATCGCCGGGCTGCTCCGGCCCAAGAACCCGGTCTCGCACCGGGCGACGGTGCTGAACTTCAACACCGAGATCGCCCGCCAGCCCGCTGATGGTCTGACCTTCCCGGACAGTTTCGAGGACCGGGTGGCGGCCTATTTCCACACCGGTGGCACCACCGGCATGCCGAAGGTGGCGCAGCACACCTATTCGGGGATGCTCTATAATGGCTGGCTCGGCTCCGAGCTGCTCTTTACCCATGACGACACGCTGATCTGCCCGCTGCCGCTGTTTCACGTCTTTGCCTGCTATCCGGTTCTGATGTCCGTGCTCACCTCGGGCGGCCATGTGGTCTTCCCCACGCCCCAGGGCTATCGCGGCGAGGGTGTGTTCGACAATTTCTGGAAGCTGATCGAGCGTTGGGACGTGACCTTCATGATCACCGTGCCCACGGCGCTCTCGGCGCTGATGCAGCGCCCGGTGGATGCGAATGTCTCGTCCCTGCGGATCGCGATCTCGGGCTCGGCGCCGCTGCCGCTGGAGCTTTATACAAGGTTCCAGAAAGCCACGGGCGTGAACATTGCCGAGGGCTACGGGCTGACCGAGGCGACCTGCCTTGTCTCCTGCAACCCGATCGATGGCGTGCAGAAGGTTGGCTCCGTGGGCATTCCGCTGCCCCATACGGATGTGCGGATCCTCCATTGCGAGGAGGATGGCAGCATCACCTATGAATGCAGCACCGATGAGGTGGGCGAGATCTGCATCGCCAATCCGGGCGTCAATGACGGCTCGACCTATACGGAGGCAGGCAAGAATCTCGGGCTCTATGCAGATAAGGTCTACCTGCGGACAGGGGATCTGGGCCGGATCGATGACGAGGGCTATCTCTGGATCACCGGGCGGGCGAAGGACCTGATCATCCGGTCGGGCCACAATATCGATCCCGCGGTGATCGAAGAGGCGCTGATGGCGCATCCGGCCGTGGCCATGGCCGGGGCGATCGGCCAGCCGGATTCCTACGCGGGCGAGTTGCCCGTGGCCTATGTGGAACTGGTGGGCGGAGCCGAGGCGACCTCGGAGGAGCTTATGGCCCATGCCGCCGGGATCGTGACCGAGCGTGCCGCCCATCCCAAGCGGATCGAGGTTCTGGAGGAGTTGCCCAAGACCGCGGTGGGCAAGGTGTTCAAGCCCGATCTGCGCAAGCGCGCCATCCGTCTGGTCTATGACAAGGCCCTGAGCGAGGCGGGCCATGCCGCCGAGGTGGCCGAGGTGGTCGAGGACAAGAAACGCGGTCTGGTCGCGCGGCTGCGCAAGACCGGTGACGTGGATGCCGAGGCGCTGGGCCATACGCTGGGCAACTTCACCCGGCCATGGGAATGGGTCGACTGACGGATCAGAACAATTGAAGGCGTTTCGGCGGTCCCGAGGTGCCTTCCGTAAACCTTCGTTAAGACTCTGGTAAGATTCGCTAAGCTACCCTTCATCTGTACCAACCCGATGGAGGACTGCATGATCTACGCGCTCATAGGAACGGTTTTCGGCGTTCTGAGCGCAGGCATGTCCCTTGTCCTCGGCGCCCCGCTTTTCGTTGCCCTGCTGATCTATGCCGGAACGGGCGCGGCCTGTCTCGGCGGTGGCTTCGCAGTGGCAGCCTTCTGCCTCTGGCGCAACGGCTCCGATGACCGGGAGCTTCCGCTTCAGGGCTGAGCTGTTTCGCTCTGCCCGGGTCGCCGCGCCCCCCTGCATGAGCCCTCTCCGCCCGGACTGTCCCTGTCCGCCCGAGCCTCCTTGGTCGGCCTGATCGACTGAGCTTTCCCCGACCTGCCGGATCCGTGCCAGTCCGACCTAGCTTCCGCGACCTGCTCAGGCGGCGTTTTCCACCGGGATCATGTCCACACCCTGCGCGCTCGTACCCACTGCCGCCGTGCGCAGCACGCCCTTGATCGGCGAGACATCCGAGTAGTCCCGGCCATAGGCCACCACCACGTGATCGGTCTCGATGGACAGGTCATTGGTCGGATCGTACTCGATCCACCCCATATCCGTGCCGCACCACGCGCTGACCCAGGCATGCATGGCATCCGCCCCCTCCAGGCGCGGTTTGCCCGGCGGCGGCAGGGTGCGCAGGAAGCCCGAGACATAGCGCGCCGGGATCCCGAGGCTGCGCAGGGCCGCGATCAGGATATGGCTGAAATCCTGACAGACCCCGTGACGTTTCTCAAAGGCCTCGATCATCGGGGTCTCGACAGTGGTGGCGGTGGCGTCGAACTTCATCTGACGGTGCAGTGCCCGCCCGAGCGCCCGCATCTGCGGCAGCGCCCCGCCCCGGGTTTCGGCCACGATCTCGCGGGCGAATTGGGCGATCTCCGAGCGCAGGGGCACCCGCGGCGAAGGGCCGAGAAAGTGATGCGGCGCGGCGGGTCCGAGGGCCGGGACCTGGGCAATCTCGCGCGCCAGCCGAGCGCGGTCGGGGGACATGTCCAGCTTGGCCTCGGGCGCGTCGCATTGCACACGCGCCTGCATGGTCACGATCATCTCGTCATGGGGCCGGTCATGGTAGAACACGGTCGCCTCATTGCCGAAGAAGTCGCGAAACCCGTGGCGCGTATCGGCCAGCGGCGCGCAGCTCAGCAGGCTGGTGCGCACGACCTGTCGCCCGGGCAGGTTCGCAGGCACGACCCGCGTCAGGTGCCGCGCCCCGCTGGCACGCCCGGAATAGCTGTGGCTGAGCTCCAGCCGGATGTCATAGAGCATCCCGTTCCCTCAGCGCATATAGGTCTCGGACAGAAGGTCCGAGAGCGTCCAGATCTGGGCCCGCAAGGCCCGCAGCCTCGCAGGGTCGAGGCTCTCGGCGCTTTGCACCGCGAGATCCGTATGGGCCTGCAACATGCAGCGCGCTACGGGCGACAGGGTGTCGTCCTGCCGAGTCCGGGGCAGGGCGTCGATGTGATGTTTCAACCGTTCCAGATGATACAGGACCGAGCGCGGGTTCAGGCTGTCCAGGGCGAGGATCTGGGTCAGGCTCTCGGGCGTGGCGGGTTTCATGAAACGTCCTCGATGGGCCATGACGCTGTCGCCCAGCTCGAGCGCGAGATCGAGCGCCCCCTCGGGCGCATCCGGATCGCCGATCCGGGCGAGCGTCGTGCACATGGCGCTGGCCCGTTCGATCGACATGCCCGCGCTCATGAACCGCCAGCCCGTGGAGCGGTACATGTTCTCATGCACCAGACCTGAAAACCCGGTCAGCTTGCGCAGCAGGATCCCCGTGGCCGGGGCGGCCTCTTCGATGGGGATCGGCGCCTCGATGAGTTTCTGCACCGCTTTCGAGACATCTTTCAGTGCCAGCAGGCCGTCTACCGAGATCCGGTCGCGGATCCGGGCACCGCAGGCCAGCGCGGCTTCGAGCGGCTCCTGAAACTGCGCGGCGAGCACCTTTGGATCCGCGCTGCGCGCCCGGAGCAGATCCGACAGGATGAAGGTCGGCAACTCGGCTTCGGCCACGACCCCGGCAGAGAGCAGCCCGAAAAACGCACGATAGGCGCGCATGGCGCCCTCGGCCCGCTCCACGTAGCGCCCCAGCCAGTAGAGGTTGTCCGCTGCCCGGCTCGGCAGGGAGGCCGCGTGCCCGTCTCCGCTGACGCCGGGAGTGGGCGTGGCGATCATGGTTGGTTTCGGGACCGGACCGTCGCTGACGATCCAGACATCCGAGACCGCGCCACCCGCTTGCATCGCGATGGCCGAGGCGTTGTTCTGGGCGGCCACCCTTGCGTAGCCGCCGGGCATGACCCGCCAGCCCGTCGGCGTGCGCGCGAGGAAGACGCGCAGGGACATCGGCCGCGGTGCGAGGCGGCCCTCGTCCCAGACCGGCGTGGTCGAGAGGGTGACGATTTCCTGGCCCACAAGGTCGCGACCCTTGGTCTGTAGAAGTTCCGCAACCCGGTCACCGCCCTCGCTGCGCAGGTCTTCGGGGACGCTGGTGCCGCCCGGATCGTCATAGGGCAGGCGCGTGGCATAGGCCGAACTGATCATCATCCGGTCGCGGTTGGCCAGAACATGGGCGCGCTCGGCCTCCTGCCCGCACCACCATGTGGCGATGTTGGGCAGCGCCAGCGGCCCGCCGGTGAGCGCGCGCGAGATCTTTGGCAAAAAGGCCAGCATCGCCCGGGTCTCCAGCACCCCAGCACCGAGCGCATTGACGCTCGCCACCTCGCCGCGCCGGACCACATCCACAAGGCCGGGTGTGCCCAGTGTCGAGCTCTCGTTCAGCTCCAGCGGGTCGCAAAACTCGGCATCCAGCCTGCGCCATAGAACCGAGATGGGCCGCAACCCGTCCACGGAACGGACCTTGAGACGGCCCTGATCCACGGTCAGGTCCTCGCCCTCCACCAGCAGCATCCCGAGATAGCGGGCGAGATAGGCATGCTCGAAATAGACGTCGTTCATCTGCCCGGGCGTCAGCAGGGCGATGGGCTCGTCCCGGTCCCGGCGATGGCCGACCAGCCCTTCGCGAAAAGCCTGAAAGAACCCGGCGAGGCGGTGGACATTCGCCTTGGCATAGAAATTCGGAAAGATCCGGCTGGTGGCGATCCGGTTTTCCAGCGCGAAGCCTGCGCCGGATGGCGCATCCGTGCGATCCCCCAGCACCCACCATTGCCCCGAGGGCGCGCGCCCGACCTCGAAGGCGATGAAGTTCAGGAAGTGCCCCGAGGAGGGCGTGACCCCGACCAGCGGACGCAACCAGGCCGGGTTCTGGGCGATCAGCTCGGCGGGCAGATGCCCCTCGGCGAGCAGACGGTTCTCGCCATAGAGATCCGCGACCACGCGCTCCAGCAGGTCCGCACGCTCGATCAGGCCGGAGGCGATCCGGGTCCATTCCTCCTGGCTGAGCAGGACGGGAATATGGCTCAGGGGCCAGTCCCGCTCGCTCGCGGCCTCGGCCCCGTACTTGCGATAGAAGACGCCCGCGTCGCGCAGGTATTGCTCGCCGCGATTGAACCGGTTGGCGATGCCGCTCTCGTCCAGGCGCGCCAGATGGCGGACGAAGGCGCGCCAGACCGGGCGGATCTCGCCCGCGCTGTCATAGAGCTCGTCGGCGACGCCGGGCTGAGGGGTATATCCCGACAGCAGCGCCTGCGTCTCGATCGGATCGTCCGCAGGCGCGGCCAGGGGGTCAGACATTCGGGGGCCGTCTCAAATCCAGGGTCATCGGGAATTCCGGGTGCGGGGTCTCCGCAATCGGGGCGTTGGTCCCGGCATTATGGCCATGGGCCTCGAACCGGGCAAGGCGGCGCGCCTCGGCCTCGTTGCCATTGACCGGGAAGGTGTCGTAGTTGCGCCCGCCCGGATGGGCCACGTGGTACCGGCACCCGCCCAGGGCGCGCCCGGTCCAGGTATCGAAGATGTCGAAGGTCAGGGGCGCCTGCACAGGCAGGGTCGGGTGCAGGGACTCGGCAGGTTGCCACGCCTTGAACCGCACGCCCGCCACCGCTTCCTCGGGCGAGGCGGTGGGGCGCAGGGGCACCCGCCGCCCGTTTGCGGTCACCACATAGCGGTTGGGATCCGCCCCGCTCAGCTTGACCTGCATCCGCTCCACCGAGCTGTCGGTGTAGCGCACGGTCCCGCCGATCGCGCCGGTCTCGCCCAGCACATGCCACGGCTCCAGCGCCTGACGCAGCTCCAGCGCCATGCCCTCATAGGTGACCTCGCCGCAGAACGGGAAGCGGAACTCGGACTGCGCCCTGAACCATTCGGGATCGACGGGCAGGCCGTGGGCGGCCAGATCGCGGCAGACCTCGGTGAAGTCCTCCCACAGGAAATGGGGCAGCATGAACCGATCATGGAGCTGTGTGCCCCAGCGCGTCAGGTTGCCCGACAGCGGCGCGTCCCAGAACCGCGCGATCAGGGCGCGGATCAGCACCTGCTGGGCCAGCGACATGCGCGGGTTGGGCGGCATCTCGAAGCCGCGGAACTCCACCAGCCCGAGACGGCCCGTGGGCCCGTCCGGCGAGTAGAGCTTGTCGATGCAGATCTCCGAGCGGTGGGTGTTGCCGGTCACGTCGATCAGGGCGTTGCGCAGCAGCCGGTCCACCAGCCACGGGGGCGGGGCCTGCCCGGCGCTGGGATCGGGGATGTTGGCCAGCGCGATCTCAAGCTCATAGAGCCCGTCATGGCGGGCCTCGTCGATGCGCGGGGCTTGCGAGGTCGGGCCGACAAACACGCCCGAGAAGAGATAGCTCAGGCTCGGATGCCGGTTCCATTGCAGGATCAGCGATTTCAGCAGATCGGGCCGCCGCAGGAAGGGGCTGTCCTCGGTCGAGGCGCCGCCCACCACCACGTGGTTGCCGCCGCCGGTACCGGTGTGACGTCCGTCCACCATGAACTTGTCCGCGCCGAGCCGGGATTGCCGCGCCTCTTCATAGACGGCTTCGGTGATCGCCACGCAATCGTCCCAGCTATGGGCCGGATGGATGTTCACCTCGATCACGCCCGGGTCCGGGGCCACGCGGATCACATTGAGCCGGTCATCGCCCGGGGGCGCGTAGCCCTCGATATGGACCGGCTGCTCCAGCGCCGTGGCCGCCGCCTCGGTCGCGGCCAGAAGTTCGAGGTAGTCCGCCGCGCTTTCGACCGGGGGCAGGAAGACGCAGAGCTTGCCATCGCGCGGCTCGACGCTGATCGCGGTGCGGACCGGGCCGCCCAGCTCGGTCAGGTATTGCCCGGTCTGGGCTTCCCCCGCTTCGGCGACGCTGGTCTGGGCCGGGGCCAGTTCACGCCGGTCGCGCAGGCGCTCGGCCTCCTTGGCCACGAGGTCGGGCTCGGGCAGGGGGGATTTCTCGGCAAAGGGATCCGCCGGATAGGTATAGGGATAGGCCGCAGGGGACACATGGGGCAAGGAGCCCAAGGGCAGGCGGTAACCCACGGGGCTGTCCCCGGGGGTCAGGAACAGCCGGCCACGCCGCAGGCTCCAGCGCTCCGAATGCCAGCCCGCGCCGGATTTCGCCTGCCAGCGCTGTACGGGCAGGACATAGCCCGAGGGTGTGGTCAATCCGCGCTCGAACACCCGGGCGATGCGGTGCCGTTCCTCCGGGTCTTTCAGCTTGGAATTCTCGGGCGTGACATTCTCCGGCAGCCTGGCTTCGCGCACGAGCCATTCGGCTGGGTCCTCGAAGGCCGGGGTGACGTTCTCTTCGGGCACCTCGAGGGCGGCGGCAATCGCGCCAAGCAGCGCTTCGGCGTCCTCGGCACCCGGGGTCGCGTCGCTCTCCTCGCGCGCGATCAGGTCCGAGTTCGACCAGAGCGGTTTGCCATCGCCCCGCCAGTAGAGCGAGAAGGTCCAGCGCGGCAAGGTCTCGCCGGGATACCACTTGCCTTGGCCGTAATGCAGGAACCCCCCGGGCGCGAACCGGTCGCGCAGCTTGCGGATCAACTCGTCCGCCAGGGCGCGCTTGGTGGGACCCACGGCGGCGGTGTTCCACTCGGCGCTCTCGAAGTCGTCGATCGACACGAAGGTCGGCTCGCCGCCCATGGTCAGGCGCACATCGCCCTCGGCCAGTTTCTCATCGACCTTGTGCCCCAGCGCGTTGAGCGCGTCCCAGGCCTGATCGGAGAACGGCTTGGTGATACGCGGATGCTCGGCGGTGCGGGTCACCTGCATGTCGAAATTGAAGGTGACATCCGCAGCGCTCGCCATGCCCGCAATGGGCGCGGCGTTGCGATAATGCGGCGTGGCCGCCAGTGGAATATGGCTCTCGCCTGCCAGCAGCCCGCTTGTGGGATCGAGCCCGATCCAGCCCGCCCCGGGCAGATAGACCTCGGCCCAGGCATGCAGGTCGGTGAAGTCGTGATCCGTGCCCGAGGGGCCGTCCAGCGCCTTGAGGTCCGGTTTCAACTGGATCAGGTAGCCCGAGCAGAACCGCGCCGCAAATCCGAGGTTGCGCAGGATCTGGATCAGCAACCACGAGCTGTCCCGGCAGGAGCCCTTGACGCTGGTCAGGGTCTCTTCGGGGGTCTGCACCCCCGGCTCCATCCGGATGACATAGCCGATATCGCTGGCGATCTTGGCGTTCAGCCCCACGAGGAAGTCCACGGTCCGCTCGGTCTCGCGCGGCAAGGCGTCGAGATAGGCGCGCAGCTTCGGTCCGACCGGTTCGGGCGTCTTGTAGATCACCAGATCCGGCGCCAGATCCTCGGGATAGTCAAAGGGCCATGTCTCGGCGGTTTCCTCGACGAAGAAATCGAACGGGTTGTAGACACTCATATCCGCGACCAGATCGACCTCGATCTTGAACTCGCGCACGGGCTCGGGAAAGACGAAGCGCGCCAGCCAGTTGCCATAGGGGTCCTGCTGGTGGTTCACGAAATGCCCGCCGGGCGACACCTTGAGCGCATGGGAGATCACCCGGGTCCGGCTGTGCGGTGCCGGGCGCAGGCGGATGATCTGCGGGCCAAGCGTGACCGGACGGTCATACTGGTAATGGGTCAAATGATAGATGCTGGCGGTAATGGACATGGGGGATTCTCGACCTGTGCAGGGATCTTTCGGTCCTACCCCATGGGTGCGGTATTGCAAGAGACTGCGCCATCCCCCCGGGGCAGGCGGTCGCAGATGGTGGCAAATGGGGCAGCCTGAAAACGGCTGATCCGGGTTTGCCGGTTTCTGCAGCAGCAAAAATTGCGATTTGCGAGGCGGATCCTGCCGAATTTCGGGCAAATGCTCGAAAACCGGCCCGGAATCGGCCGAAATCACGGGCAAAACGCCGTCAGCGCTCAATTTGGGCGCGCCCCGTGGAGAGAGCGGTCATTTCGCGGTCATCGTCCCGGCATTCTGCCGCAGTGCCGCTAATCCCTTGGTTGAACGCCGCGCAGCCATGCTACGCCAGAGGCAACCCCGAGACACAGTCGTCTCTCAATGCGGAGCAAGGACGTTCCGTTTCGACTGGCAGCAATGATGCGCCACACGCCCACCGTTTGCGCGGTGAGGATGGTTCTCCTGCTGCATGAGGATTTCCCCATTGTCCTTGTCCGACCCCGGATTTTTGAGCGACCCCGTTTCTGAACCTGCCCCCCCCGGCGTGGTGGTGGTGGGCGGTGGCCCTGTCGGTGTCCGCGCCGCCAACGAGATCGCCCGGCGCGGTCAGCCTGTCACCCTGCTGACGGCGGAGCCCTATCAGCCCTATAACCGTGTCCGTCTGACCCCGCTTTTGGCCGGCGATGTCCAGTTCGGCGAGATCGAGGTGCCCCAGATGGGCGGCGCCGAGGGTGTGACCTGCCTGACGGGCCTGCCGGTGACGGCCATCGATCGCGACGCGCGCCAGGTCCGCACTGCCGATGGCGGGGTCTGGCCCTATGACAAGCTGGTGCTGGCCACCGGGTCGCGCGCCTTCGTGCCCTCGATCCCCGGCGCGGATCTGACCGGGGTCTATACCTTCCGGACGGCGGCAGATGCCTCGGCCCTACTGGCGCGCAGCTTTTCGGCGCGCAAGGTGGTGGTCATCGGGGGCGGATTGCTCGGGCTCGAGGCCGCGCGCGGAATGCGCCAGCGGCAGGCCGAGGTGACCGTGATCGAGCATGAGGGCCGGGTGATGCCGCGCCAGCTCGATGCCGAGGCGGGCGCGCTTCTGGCCCAGAGCATCGAGGCGCTGGGCGTCAAGGTCTTCACCGGAGTGGCGGTGAAATCCATCGCGGGCGAGAATGGCAAGGTCACGGGGCTCGCGCTGGCCAACGGGACCGAGATCGAGGCCGATACGGTAATCATCTGCACCGGGGTGCGTGCCAATACCCAGATCGCGCTGGCGGCGGGGCTGCCGGTCGGGCGCGGCGTCATCGTCAATGATGCGATGCAGACTGCGGATCCCGACATCTATGCCATTGGCGAATGCGCCGAGCATCGTGGGCAGGTCTATGGCCTCGTGGGGCCGGGCTATGCCCAGGCGGATGTGGCCGCCGCCGTCCTGAGCGGCGGGACGGCCAGCTATTCGGGCACGGCTCCGGCCACCAAGCTCAAGGTGATCGGGGCCGAAGTGTTCTCGGCAGGCGAGGTCGAGCAGCTCGATGCGCGCCCGGATGTGCGCAGCCATGTCTGGCGCGGACCGGAGGGATACCGGCGGATCTTTCTCGCGCGCGGCAAGCTCAAAGGGGCCATGGCCGTGGGTGGCTGGGACCAGTCGAGCCGGGTTCAGAACGCGGTGCAGAGCGAGATGCCGGTCCATCCATGGCAAGTCTGGCGCTTTCGCACCACGGGTCAGCTTTGGCCCGATGAGGATCTCGGGGTCGCGGACCTGCCCGAGGAGGCGACCGTGTGCAACTGCACCGGTGTGACGGCGGGCCGTCTGCGGGCCTGCCAAGCGGCCGGGGCAGGCGACGCGCCTGCGCTGAGCCTCGCCACGGGGGCGGGCACGGTCTGCGGCAGTTGCGTGCCGCAGCTGGAGGAGCTGGCAGATGCGGGCGGGCCGCCCAAGCCGGTCCGGCTCTTCAAGGCGCTGATCGCGCTCTCGTCTCTAGCGGCGCTTCTGGCGCTGGCGCTCGCGTTGCTGCCGCGGGTGCCGTACCCGACAAGCTTTGATGCGGCCTCCCTGCGGGACTGGCTCTGGCGCGATCCCATCGTCAAGCAGTGGACGGGTTGGACCCTGTTCGGCATCGCGGTGGCGGCCATGGCGGTCGGGCTGCGGAAGCGGCTGCGGATCACGGACCGTCTGGGCGCCTATGACTGGTGGCGGGTGATCCATCTCGGCATCGGGCTGCTCGCCGCGATTGCGCTGGTCGTACATACCGGTCTGCGGCCCGGGGCGAACACCAATCTCGCGCTCTTTGTCGCCTTCACCGCAACGCTGGTGATGGGGGCTGTGGCGGGCATGGCCACGGGCGGGGATCACGCCCTGCGCGCCCGCCGGATCGGCACCGCGCGCAAGCCGGCGCGCGCCTTGCCCACCTGGCTGCATATCCTTGCGATCTGGCCCCTGCCGGTCCTGATCCTCGTCCATGTCCTGACCGTCTATGCGTATTGAGGAGGCCGTTCGATGACCCGTACACAACTCCTCTGGACCCTCTGGATCATTGGCACCCTTGCCTTGGCCGGGGTGGCCGGCGCGCGGATCTTCGTGACCGGCGACCGCACGGCCTTTCTGCCGGGACAGACCACCGGTGTGCACCATCAGCTCGAGATTGCCTGCGAGACCTGCCACACCTCGAAACCCTTCGCGAGCACGACCAAGGTGCGCAAGGACATCAACAAGACCTGCGTGACCTGTCACAAGGATGAGCTCAAAGCCTCCGATGACAGCCATCCGAAGAAGAAATTCACCCCGCCGCGCATGGCGCAATTCTGGGACAAGGTGGATGGGCGGTTCTGCACGACCTGCCATTCCGAGCACCTGCCCGAGGTGACGCTGACCGGTATGGTCACCATTCAGGGCGATTACTGCGTGGCGTGCCACTCCGAGGGGGAGCAGGATGTGCGGGTCAACCGCGCGAGCCACGCGGATCTGACCTTTGACACCTGCGCCACGGCGGGGTGCCACAATTATCATGACAACCGCGCGCTCTATGAGGATTTCCTCGTCAAGCATGCGGATAGCCCCTGGATTGCCGAGGATCCGGTCCATGCGGCCTCTGCCGCCGCGCGGCAGCGTCCCAAACCCGATGCGGAGGCAATCCGCACCTATCTCGCGGCGCTGCCACCCGCTCCTGCGCCCCATCCCCAGGACGAGGCCATCGCCCATGACTGGGCGGGCTCTGCCCATGCGGCCGCCGATGTGGGCTGCGCCTCCTGCCACGCGCCAAAATCCGAGACCGCCGAGGAGATTGCTGCGAATTGGGTCGAGAGCCCGGACCCCCAGGAGATCTGTTCAAGCTGCCACAAGGCAGAGGCCAAGACCTTCCGTCTGGGCCGTCATGGCACCCGCTCCCATCCGGAACTCGGCAAGCCGCGCAATGCCAAGCACATCACCAAGGACGTGGGCTGGAAGGCGGACAAGGAGCTGCTGGCCCAGCTCGACGCCTATCTCAACGACGCCACGCCGCCGCCGCTCATGAGCACGGCCGAGGCGCGCGTGCCGCTCCATGCGGATGCCATGGGGCAGGCTCTGACCTGCACCACCTGCCACGGGCCGCACAAGGTCGATGTGGTGAAGGCGCAGGTCGAAAGCTGCACGAGCTGCCATGCGGATGACCATTCCATGGCCTATGAGGGCAGCCCCCATCACCAGCTCTGGCAGGCGGAGCTTGCAGGCGATCTGCCGCCGGGCAGCGGCGTAACCTGTGCGACCTGCCATATGCCCAAGGAGGAGACCTCCAAGGGAGTAGTCTCCAACCACAACCAGAACGACACCCTGCGACCGAACGAGAAAATGATCCGGCCCATCTGCATGGATTGCCATGGCTTGCGCTTTGCCATCGATGCGCTGGCGGATCCGGATCTCGTGGCGAGCAATTTCGCAGGCCAACCTTCCCGCACGATCGAAAGTGTCGATTGGGCGGTCCGTCGCGTGGATCAACCGGACGAAGGCTCCAACCAATGACCCGGCTGTTCCACGTTCACCCCACCTCCCGTAGAAAATGAGGACACTCTCTATGTATACCAAAATGCGCAAGTTCAAAGCCGCCGCCCTGCTTGCGGCCGGTCTGTCGGTCGTGGCGCCCGCCACTCAGGCCGAGGATATGGAGTATCAGCAGGTCGCGGATCTGCTGCATCTCGTGATGAGCTCGGACCGCACGGTCTATACCCGCATGATCGTGAACCGCCTCGCGGTGAAAGAAGGCGTGATCAAGGCCTCCGAGCATTTCATGGATGACAAGGCCCTGGTTCTGCCGGCGCAGATGTTCCGCTTTGGCGCCGAGATGGTCGCCGAAGAGACCGACGCGTTCTCCTACTCCCTGCTGTCGCTCTGGCCCATCAACAAGCAGAACGCGCCGACCACCGATCTCGAGAAGGAAGGTCTGCAGTATATCGCGGATAACCCGGGCGAGAATTTCTACGGCGAGGAAGAGCTGGGCGGGACCACCTATTTCACCGCGTTTTACCCGGATATCTCCGTCGCCGAGGCCTGCTCCTCCTGCCATAACGAGCACAAGGACAGCCCGCGCACCGACTTTGAGGGCGGCGACGTGATGGGTGGCGTGGTCATCCGGATCCCGGTCGATTGATGCGCGCCTGGCGATGCTGGGTGGTGGCCTGCACCACGCTTGTGCTGAGCGCGCAGGCCGGGGCTGAGGGCGTGGCATCGCCAGAGGGTCTGCCGGGGCTGGTGGCGCTGGAGGCGCTGCCGGTCCCGGACGATCCGGTGCTGGCCCTGGGCCGCGAGGTCTGGGGCGGGCCCTGTGTGAATTGCCACAATGGCAACCGATATACCGGAGCGCCCAAGGTGACCTCGACCGAGGCCTGGGCCCCGCGGATCGCCAAGGGCTTTCCGCAGCTTTTCATCCACGCAACCGAGGGGTTCGTGGGTCCGAAATTCACGGAAATGCCCGCGCGGGGCGGCAATCCGGACCTGACCGACCGGCAGGTCGCGGCCGCCCTCGCCTTTATGGTCTGGGCCAGCGGAGGCGCGGAAGACGCCCTGGCCTATACCCAATCTCCTGACTTCCCGAGGGACTGACATGACACCTGATCAAGTAAACCTGGTCCAGACCAGCTTCAAAAGCGTGGCGCCGATTGCCGAGACGGCCGCGGATATCTTCTATGCGCGGCTCTTCGAGATCGCACCGGAAACCCGGGCGCTCTTTCCCGAGGTGATGACCGACCAGAAGAAAAAGCTGATGCAGATGCTGGGGGTGGCGGTGAACGGGCTGACCAATCTGGAAGCGATCGTGCCCGCCGTGCAGGAACTCGGCGCACGCCATCAGGGCTACAAGGTGACCGACGCCCATTATGACAGCGTGGGGGCGGCTCTGCTCTATACGCTCGAAAAAGGGTTGGGCGATGCCTTCACGCCCGAGGTCGAAGCGGCCTGGGCCGAGACCTATGGCACCCTGGCCAGCGTGATGAAAGACGCGCAAAAAGCCGTCGCCTGAGCCTCTTCGGGCGGTGATCCAAAGGCGCGCCTGCGGCGCATATCACTCTGCACTGCGTGCCAGAGGGGGCCCCGCCCCCTCCGACGCCGGGGCGGCGTCGCCCCCGGTGCTCCTCGCCCGACCCGTCAGCGTGCTCTACCCGAGGGGGCCAGCGCGACCCGTCTGCCAGACTTAAGTCCGGAAATATCCCGGGGGTGCGGGGGCTGGCCCCCGCGATCCTGACCTTGTCGCCAAAACTAGACCCCGAGCCAGCGCGCGGCGCTCTCCGCATCCAGCCCGGCCATCTTTCCGGCCCAGACGGTCTTGCCCCGGGCGAGGATCACCGCCTGATCTGCCACCTGCCGCAACTCGCGCAAGGACTTGTCCACAAGGATCAGGCTCAGCCCGCCCTCGGCGCGGAGCTGGGCCACGGCCGCCCAGATTTCCTGCCGCACCACCGGGGCGAGCCCCTCTGTCGCCTCGTCCAGCACCAAGAGCCTCGGGTTGGTCATCAAGGCGCGGCCGATCGCGAGCATCTGTTGCTCGCCCCCGGACAGAGACGCCGCCCGCTGATCCCCTCGTTCGGCCAGGCGCGGGAACAGGGCCGCGACGCGGTCCAGATCCCATGGGCCCGGCCGCGCCGTCGCCATCAGGTTCTCGATCACGGTCAGCGGGGCGAAGCACCGGCGTCCCTCGGGCACGAGCCCAAGCCCGAGCCGTGCGATGCGATGCGCCGGCAGGCCCGCCGTCTCGACCCCGGCAAACCGGATCTGCCCCGCGCTGGGAGGCAGGAGACCGCAAAGCGTCTTCAGCGTCGTGCTCTTGCCCATACCGTTGCGGCCCATCAGCGCCAGCGCGCCGCCCTCCGGCAGGGTCAGGTCCACTCCGAACAGGGCCTGAGACGCCCCATAGCCTGCGGTCACGCCGCGCATCTCGACGAGGGGCGCGCTCATGGGTCCTCCTCCCCGAGATAGGCGAGGCGCACCGCCGGATCGGCGCGAATCTCGTCCGGTGTCCCCGAGGCGATCACCGCCCCCGCCACCAGCACCGAGATCCGGTCCGCCAGCGCAAAAACCGCGTCCATGTCATGCTCCACCAGCAGGATCGGCGCTTCGGCGCGCAACCCGTCGAGCAGACGGGTCATCGCTGCCGTCCCCTCGATCCCCAGCCCGGCCATGGGCTCATCCATCAGGAACAGCTTGGGCGACAGGGTCAGGGCCACCGCGACCTCGAGTTGGCGTCGTTGCCCGTGGGAGAGGGTCGCCGTGATGGTTCCGGCCTGATCGCTCAGACCGACCCGCTCCAAGGCCGCTTCGGCCACGGCGCGCAGCCCGGCATCCCGCTGGATCGGGCGCCAGAGCGACAGCCGCCCGCCCCGCGCCCCCTGCGCGCCGAGCAGGACGTTTTCCAGCGCCGTATGCTCCATGGCCAATGCGGAGATCTGAAACGTTCGGCCCAGCCCGCGCCGCGCTCGCGCGGGCGTGTCGAGCGCGGTGACATCCTCGCCCGCGAGCCACACGCGCCCGGCATCGGGGCGCAATGCTCCGGCGATCTGCGCGATCAGCGTCGACTTGCCGGCGCCATTCGGGCCGATCAACGCGTGGATCTCACCCGGGCGCAGATCGAGGGTCACCGCGTCGCTCGCCACCAGCGCGCCGAAGCGCTTGGTGATCCCATCCAGTGCCAGCACACTCATGAACGCCCCCGCACCAGCGTGCCCACCAACCCGCCCCGGGCGAACAGAACCACGCCCAGCAGGAGCGCGCCGAGATAGATGTGCCAATAGTCGCTGAGCCCGCCCAGCCAATGCTCGAGCAGGATGAAGAGCGCGGCACCGGCCACCGGCCCGAACAGCCGCGCGACCCCGCCGAGGATCACGAAGACCATGATCTCGCCCGAGGTGTGCCAACTGAACATGGTCGGGCTGACAAAGCGGTTGAGATCGGCAAAGAGCGCCCCTGCGAGCCCGGTGATCGCGCCCGAGATCACGAAGGCGATCAAGCGCAGGCGGAAGGGTGAAAAGCCCAGCGTCTCGGCCCTTGCAGGGCTCTGGCGCGCGGTGCTGAGGGCGAGCCCGAAGGGCGAGGCGGCGATCCGCGCGCTCACGAACAGTGCCAACAGCAAAAGCCCATAGCAGATCCCGAAGAACTGGATCGGGTCGAGCGTGTTCAGCCCGGGAAACCCGTTGCGCACATAGATCGACAGCCCGTCCTCGCCGCCATAGGCCGGCCAGGAGATCGCGAAGTAGTAGAACATCTGACCGAAGGCGAGCGTGATCATGATGAAATAGACGCCCGAGGTGCGCAGGGACAGGGCTCCGACGGCGAGAGCGGCGAGCGCGCTCGTCACCATGGCCACCAGCCAGATCACCGGCATGGATTTCGTCCCCTCGATCAGGAACGGCACCTCCATCAGGGGGGTATAGGTCTGGGCGTGATGGGCGAGAATGCCCATGGCGTAGCCGCCGATCCCGAAGAACAGCGCATGTCCGAGGCTCACCAGCCCGCCAAGCCCCAGCGCGAGGTTCAGCCCCACACCCGCCAGCGCGAGGATGGCTACCCGGGTGGCCAGCGTGATCGTGAAGGGCTCATCGGCCCAAAGCGCCCAGAGCGGCACCGCCAGCAGGCCCGCCGCGATGGCGGCGTTCAGCATCCCCTCGCGTGTCATCTCAGGCCCGCCCGTAGAGGCCCGTGGGCCGCAGGACCAACACGCAGGCCATCAAGATGTAGATCGCCATGGAGGCGATGGCCGAGCCGACACTCGTGGCGGCCGAAGGCTCCATCACCGTGCCCAGCAGCACCGGCAGTAGGGTCCGGCCCAGCGTGTCCGTCAGCCCCAGCAGGATCGCGCCCACAAGCGCGCCCTTGATCGAGCCGATGCCACCGATCACGATCACCACGAAGGCGAGGATCAGCACGGGTTCTCCCATGCCGACCTGCACCGACTGGATCGCGCCGACCAGCGCGCCTGCAAGCCCGGCAAGGGCTGCGCCCAGGGCAAAGACCAGCGTATAGAGCCGGTTGATGTCCACGCCGAGCGCGCCGATCATCTCGCGATCTGCCTCGCCCGCGCGGATCTGCACGCCGATCCGCGTCCGCCCGATCAACCAGAAGAGCCCCACCGCCACGGCGAGCCCGACACCGATAATCGCCAGCCGGTAAGCCGGGTATTGGATCCCGCCGGGCAGGGTGACCGGCCCCGCCAGCGCGGCGGGGACATCGAGAAAGAGCGGGAAGGACCCGAAGATCCAGCGCGTGCCCTCGGAAAAGATCAGGATCAGCGCGAAGGTCGCCAGCACCTGATCCAGATGGTCGCGATCATAGAGCCTGCGGATTACCGTCACCTCGATCAGCGCGCCTGCCGCTGCCGCCGCCGCAAGGGCTGCCGCGAGGCCCAGCAGGAACGACCCCGTCGCCCCGGCTACCGCCGCCGCTGCGAACGCGCCCACCATATAGAGCGAGCCATGGGCCAGATTGATCAGACCCATGACCCCGAAGATCAGCGTCAGACCGGCGGCCATCAGGAACAGCATGATCCCGAATTGCACGCCGTTCAGCACTTGCTCGATCAGCAGAACCGCACTCACCGTCTAGGCCACCCCGATTGGGCACCCGGCCCGCAGGCCGGGCCGCCGATCACATCTTGCACTCGGCCGCGTAGGCATCCGCATGGTCCGTCAGGGCCGCGCCGAGGGTCTTGTTGGTGAAGACATCGCCCTCCTGAATGACCTCGCGGATATAGATGTCCTGGATCGGGTGGTGGTTCGGGCCAAAGGCGAAATCGCCTCGGGTGGAGGCGAAGTCGGCCTCTTTCAGGGCCGCGCGGAAGGCATCCGCATCTGCTACATCGGCCTTGGCCATCGCGCTCAGGAGCAGGTTCGCCGTGTCAAACCCCTGGCTCGCATAGAGCGAGGGCAGGCGGCCATACTCGGCAGAGAAGCTCTCGACAAAGGCGGCATTGGCGGGGTTGTCCAGATCCTTGTTCCACTGGCTGGTGTTCTTCACGCCAAGCGCCGCATCGCCCACGGCCTGCAGGATGCCCTGATCAAAGCTGAAGGCGGGGCCGACAACCGGCAGGTCCACACCCGAGGCCGCGTATTGCTTGAGAAAGGAAATCCCCATCCCACCCGGCAGGAAGAAGAACACGCTATCGGCACCCGAGGCGCGGATTTGCGCGATCTCGGCGGCGTAGTCGGTCTGGCCCAGCTTGGTATAGATCTCACCAGCCAGATCGCCCTCGTAGAACCGCTTGTAGCCCGTCAGAGCATCCTGACCCGCCGGGTAATTCGGCGCGAGGATGAAGGAGTTCATTAGCCCGGCCTCGTTGGCATAGGCCCCTGCCGCCTCGTGCAGGTTGTCATTCTGCCAGGCCACGTTGAAGTAATTCGGGTGGCAGCCGCGCCCGGCCAGCGCCGAGGGGCCCGCATTGGGCGACAGGTAGAACTTGCCCTGCGCCGTGGCCGCCGGGACCACCGCCATGGCGAGGTTGGACCAGATGATGCCCGTCAGCACGTCGACCTTTTCGGACTGGATCATCTTGTCGGCCAGCTGCACCGCGATATCCGGCTTGCGCTGGTCATCCTCGATCACCACCTCAAGCTTGTCATTGCCCGCCTGCTTCACGGCCAGCATGAAGCCGTCGCGCACATCGATCCCGAGGCCCGCGCCGCCGCCCGACAGGGTGGTGATCATCCCGACCTTGACCGCGCCGCCATGGCCCTCGGCCAGGCCCATGCCCGCGGTCGTTGCGGCCAAAAGTGCCGCGACTAGCGTTGTTTTCAGTGTCATCTCGTCTCTCCCGTTGGTGTCCGGCGTTTCTCAGAACGCCTTGAACGTCAATGTGGTCAGCGTGCGTTCGATCCCGTCGATATCCAGCAGGTTCTCGTTGATGAACCGGCCCACATCCGCGTCCTGCGGGATGTAGAGCTTCAGCAGCAGGTCATACTCGCCGCTGGTGGAATAGAGCTCGGAATGGATCTCGCGCAGGGTGATGTCATCGGCCACGCGATAGGCTGTCCCCGGTCGGCACCTGATCTGAACGAACACACAATTCATCGCTTTCCCTCCATCGCTGACGCGCATCACGCACGGGCCAAACGGAACCGGGTTTTGCGCCGAAAGGCCAGAGGGATCATGCCTTTGACCGCGATTTTTCTCTGAACCCCCGCGCATCTCGGTTTCGAGAAAACAACCAATGTGCGTCAGCGCGCGGAAATAGCGCTAAACAAATCGCCAATCGGAGTTAAGTTAGAGCGTCTAACACCACAGATCCGATGACGGGGAGGTCTCGATGGTCAGCTTTACGCTTAATGGCGCGCCAACCACGGTCGATGTCGAAGAGGACATGCCGCTGCTGTGGCTGTTGCGCGACGAACTCAAGATGACGGGAACGAAGTTTGGCTGCGGGGTGGCCTCCTGCGGGGCCTGCACCGTGCATGTGGACGGGGTGCCGACCCGGTCCTGCCAGATCGCGGTGGGCGATCTCGAAGGGGCCGACGTGACCTCGATCGAAGGCGTCGACACCAAGGCCGCCGCCGCGATCCAGGCCGCCTGGGTCGAGATGCAGGTGCCGCAATGCGGCTATTGCCAGTCGGGCCAGATCATGTCCGCCACGGCCCTTTTGGCCGAAACGCCGAAGCCCTCGGACGAGGACATCGATTTTGCCATGGAAGGCAATGTCTGCCGCTGTGCCACCTATGCCCGGATCCGCAAGGCGATCCACCGTGCATCCGAAATCATGGAGGCCTGAGATGCTGCATTATCTGGAACAGGCCCTGACCGCTCCGGCCCCGTCGCGCCGGACCTTTCTGAAGCTGTCTGCGGGCACGATCGGCGGGCTGCTGATCGGCGCGAGCCTGCCGCGCGGGGCGCAGGCGATGGGCGAGGGCGGCTTCACGCAACCCTTCGTGCATATCACACCCGACGGCACCGTGACCGTGCTGATCAAGCATCTGGACAAGGGGCAGGGGGCCGCGACCGGTCTCGCCACGCTTGTCGCCGAAGAGCTTGACGCCGATCCGGGTCAGGTGGCGGTGGAATTCGCACCCTCGAACCCGCAGGTCTATGTCAATACCGCCTTCGGCGTGCAGGGCACGGGTGGCTCGACCGCCATGGCGAATTCCTTCATGCAATACCGCGAGGCCGGGGCGGCTGCGCGCGCCATGCTCGTGGCGGCGGCTGCCGAGGCCTGGGGTGTCGCGCCCGAGACCATCTCGGTCGCCAAGGGTCAGGTGACCAGCGGCGATGACAGTGCGAGCTTCGGCGATCTGGCCGAGGCCGCGGGGCGTCAGGCCGTCCCTGAAAGCGTGTCCCTGAAATCTGCCGCGGATTGGACGTTGATCGGCAAGGACATGGCCCGGGTCGAACTGCCGCTCAAGACCCAAGGGTCCGTGGGCATGTTCGGCATGGATGCCAAGCCCGAAGGGATCCTGATCGCCGTGACCGCGCGTCCGCCGAAATTCGGGGCCACCGTGGCCTCGGTGAATGCGGATGCGGCCAAGGCAATGCCGGGTGTTTCGGCCGTTCTGACCATCCCCCAGGGCGTGGTTGTCGTGGCCGACAACACATGGCGCGCGATTATGGCGCGCGATGCGCTGGACATCGAATGGGACATGTCCACCGCCGAGACCCGCAGCACGGACACCCTCACCGAGGAGTTTTCCGCCCTGCTGGACACGCAAGGGAACACGGCCGTCGCGCGTGGCGATGCCGCAGGCAAGCTCGCCGGGGCCGCGCAGGTGGTCGAGGCGAGCTACCATTTCCCCTATCTCGCCCATGCCCCCATGGAGCCGCTCAACATGACCGTCCTCTTTGACGGCGAGACGGCGACGTTCTGGGGCGGCAGCCAGATCCAGACGATCGACCACAATGTGGCCGCCGCCGTGCTCGGCATCCCGTTCGAGAATGTGGCGATCAACACCATGTGGGGCGGCGGCTCTTTCGGGCGGCGCGCCACGGCGGACGGGCATCTGGTGGCCGAAACCGCGAGCATCGGGGCCGCATGGCTCGCCGAGACCGGCTCCGCGGCGCCGATCAAGCTGGTCTATTCCCGCGAGGATGACATCAAGGGCGGCTATTATCGTCCCCTGACCCTGCACAAGGTCCGCGCGGGCGTGGATGCCGAGGGCAAGATCTCGGGCTGGGAGCATCGCATCGTCGGCCAGGGCATCATGATCGGCACGCCCTTCGAAAGCTTCCTGGTCAAGGACGGCGTGGACCATTCCAGCACCGAGGGGGCTGCGGATTCCACCTACAGCCTGCCGGACATGGCCATGGATGTGCACCACCCGAGCGTCGGGATCCCGGTGCTCTGGTGGCGCTCGGTCGGGCATACCCACTCGGCCTATGTGATGGAGACCATGATGGACCAGCTCGCCGAGGCGGCGGGGCAGGACCCGGTGGCCTTCCGTCTCGCGCATTTGGGCGATGATCCGCGCCTTGCGGGCGTGCTCCGTCTGGCCGCTGAGAAGGCCGGCTGGGACAGCCCCGCGCCCGAGGGCCTGCATCGCGGCGTCGCGGTCCACAAGAGCTTCAACAGCTATGTGGCCGAGATCGCCGAGGTGCGCATGCGCGAGGACGGCACGGTGAAGGTCGAGAAGGTCACCTGCGCGGTGGATTGCGGCATCGCCGTGAACCCCGACAATATCCGCGCGCAGATCGAAGGCGGGCTGGCTTACGGTCTGTCCGGGATCCTGCGCGAGGAGGTGACGCTGACCGACGGGGAAGTCGACCAGTTCAACTACCCCGACTACATGCCCCTGCGCATCACCGACATGCCCGTGGTCGACGTCCATATCGTCGCCTCGTCGGAGGCGCCCACGGGCGTGGGCGAACCTGGCACCCCGCCCATTGGTCCGGCTGTGGCCAATGCGGTGGCCCGCGCCACCGGGCAGCGTATTACCGAACTGCCCTTTTCCAAGCACGGGCTCGCCTGAGCCCAAAGCCAACCACTCACGACCGGCCCCGTCCTGCGACGGGGCCGTTTGCGTTTCCCCCGCTGCCCTTTGGTCAGGGCTGCAGCCTGCGCAGATGAACCAACCGCCGCCGCGTGCGCCATAAGGTCCCGGGGTCGGAGCCTCGCCGCGCGCCCCGGCCGGTCCGCCGTCCTTCTCGAAATCAGGATCCCCGGGGACGCCGGGATGTCTCATTCCCATGGCACGCCCGGCCATGTGCGCGGGGCTTTTGCAGGCGTTTGGGCCTTGCTCCACGGTCCGCGCCAGCGGCGCCTCCGCGTGCCGCATTGCGACTGCGGGCGCGCCCTCCGGCGGCCTTGACCCCGGGCATGGCGCTCGTCACGCTGCCGCCATCTCATGCAGGAGCCGCCCGATGCCCGACCCACAGCCGCCCACCGTCTGGATCCATGGCGCGGGGCTCTCTTCCCAGACATGGGAGGGGCGGGCCGAGGGCCTCTGCCTCAACCTGCCGGGCCATGCGGGCCAGCCCCGCGCGCGGCAGGCCTCGGTGGCGGGCTTTGCGGAGATGCTGCTGCCGCAGCTGCCGCCCCGCTGCGCCTTGGTGGGGCATTCGCTGGGCGGGATGATCGGTCTGCATCTGGCCGCGACCCAGCCAGAGCGGATCACCCGGCTCGTCTTCGCCGAGAGCGCCTTCAGCATGCAGAGCCGCTGGATCGACCGAAAGGGCGCGGGCTTTGCGAGTTGGCTGACGGCCAAGCTCGGACCGCGGGGGACGGCCAAGCTCGCGGCGATGGGCGAGAAGGGGGCGGCGAAAAAGGCCTATCTGACCGAGGTGGCCCGGATGGATCCCGAAGGGCTCAACGACGCGATGACCGCAGCGCATGGCTTTGACGGGCGCGATCTGGTCGCGCGGACCCGGTGCCCGGTGCTGATCCTGACCGGGCGGAACAACCCGCGCACCCATAAGCAGGCAATGGATCTGGCCCGACGCCTGCCGGAGGCTCGGCACCGCATGCTCGAGGCCGGGCATATGCTGCACAAGGATGCGCCCACGGCCTTTTACGGCGCGGTGCAGGCCTTTCTGGCCGAGGGCTAGCCCGGCCGCGGATGGCTGGACAATCCGCTGTTCCCCCGGTCAAGTCAGGGGCGCGTTTGCCTTTGCAGAGATCATGCCATGACCCCTCCCGACCCGATGCCTGCCGCCTTGCCCCCGGTGGCGCGCCCGCGCGCGCCCAAGGCCGCGATCCCGCAGGGGGCCTGCGATGCCCATGTCCATATGGTCGCCGATGACATCCCGCTTTGGGACGGGCGGGTCGAGGATCCGGCCCCCGGGACCCTGCAGGACTGGGTGGCCCGGCTGGAGACCCATCTCGACACGCTGCAGATGGCGCGGGTCGTGATCGTTCATTCCATCCTCTATGGCGGAGATAACACCGTGACGCGCGCCGCCGTGGCGGCCTTGGGAGGGCGCGCGCGCGGGATCGGGCTGGTGCGCGACGGCGCGCCCGATGCCGAACTGGCCGCGCTGGCCGAGGCCGGGGTGGTGGGCGTGCGCCTGAACTATGTCCATGGCGGCATCCTGTCCTGGGAGGGGGTGCGCGAGATGGCGCCCCGGCTCGCGGCCCATGGCCTGCATGTGCAGATGCTCATGAACACCCATAAACACATGATCGAACTGGCGCCGGATGTGCCCGGGCTCGGGGTGCCGGTGGTCTTCGACCATATCGGCTGGCCCGATCTCGCGGCGGGACCGGCCGAGCCCGGATTTGCCACGCTCTGTCGTCTGGTGGCCGAGGGGCAGGCATATGTGAAGCTTTCGGCGCCCTACCGGCTGTGTTCCGCACCCTATGACGGGGCGGCGGCGGCGATTGCGGCGCTGGTGGCGGCGAATCCGGATCGGTGCCTCTGGGGCAGCGACTGGCCGCACCTGATGCTGGCCGATGCCGCCCAGCCCGATGCGGGCGATCTTCTCAATGCGTTTCTCGACGCGGTCCCCTCGACGGAGAACCGCCGACGCATCCTCACGGACACGCCGGCGGCGCTTTACGGGTTCTGAGACCGCTCAGCTCAGGCGTCGGGGAAGCTGTAATCGCCATCCCAGGCCGGGTAGAGATAGCAGGTGTCGCCATCCTGCACCTCGGCGCAATTGGCCAGCAGCCAGGCCTTGGCCTGCAGACCATCGGCTTTCACGTCCAGTTCGCCCGCGCTGCGCGCGAGGCTGAGATAGCCCGCCACCAGAGCCGACGCTGCCGAGGTGCCGCCGAAGCTGCAGAAATAAGAACCGAATTCGCGCAGACCCGTTTCCGGCTCGAGCGAGCGATAGGGGCTGTCGGAATAGCCATAGATCCCCGGCACATCCGTCGAGATGACGTCGTAATGGGAATACTTGTGGTTCTCATTGGGCTCCGGCACGCCGACCGGATCATAGTCATGGCGCCGCGTGTCGAGCCGCACCTGCGTGCGGTCGAACACTTCGGCATCGCCCGAGGGCGCCATCACCGTCAGACCCTGACTGGCCGAGAACCCCGCGAGGACCCCCTTGGCATTCATGGCCCCGACCGAGATGATCCCGTTATGGTCGGTGGCGAGGTTCGCGGGATAGATCCCGTTCTCCTCATTGGCGTTGCCTGCCGCGCAGACCACGGGCCGGGCCATCGAGATATTCACGATCAGTTCGGCCAGTTCGGCCCAAAGCTGCGCCTCCTCGGGGGTGGTGGCTGCCGGGGCGGTGGCCTCGCTCAGCGGGACGCCATCGATGGTGCGGGTGAAGATTTCGGGCACGGTCCGCACCGGGTCCGGCACGTTGCGCGGCAAGAGCACCACATCCGCATCGATCAGTTCCGCATAGAGGAACGCCACGATCAGGACCTCGGGATCCGGGTCGAAATTCGTCGAGATCGGCACGATCTCGCAGAACGGATCCACGCCCACATAGGGCAGGGGGATCGAGGTGATCTCGTCGCTCGGCTCGGGCACCACGGCCTGCACGCGGGTGGGCTTGGCCCCGATCAGCCCGGCAATCGCCGTGCCATGGGACGAGAACTCGGCACCCACGCAGGGCTGCAGGTTGTTCTGCCAGGCGAGACTGCCATGGCTGGTGCGGTCGATCAGACGGCCGAGGATCTCGGTGATCCCGGGCAGGCCATCGGCCACGCGGGTGCGGGTGTTGAGGCACAGATCCTCGAGCTTCTCATCGGGTTTGCGATAGGCAAAGCTGCCCAGCGGGGCCGAGAAGAGATCCAGCGCCAGCTTCTTGTTGATTGCCGGTTCGAGGTTCGGATGATCCACCGCCACCGAGGTGTCGATCATCGCCACCCGGGTGCGCTTGCGGTCGCTGCGCTTGTATTTCCAGCCATTGGGCCGATGCTTGTCCGTGCGCACACCCATGGACTGCAGATGCCACAGCGCGTCGTATTCGGGGTAATTCTCACGTCCTGTTGTCATGCTCCGGTCCCCCTCACATCCACTCGGATGCCGCGGCGAGCATCTGTTTCTTCAAGACTTTTTCCAGAACCGGGGTCA
The DNA here is from genome assembly GCF_049800775.1 of Dinoroseobacter sp. S375. Taxonomy (NCBI): domain Bacteria; kingdom Pseudomonadati; phylum Pseudomonadota; class Alphaproteobacteria; order Rhodobacterales; family Roseobacteraceae; genus Dinoroseobacter; species Dinoroseobacter sp. S375. The sequence continues at coordinate 434,425 of NZ_JBNAFR010000002.1, forward strand.
CCATCCGCGCCAGTTGATAGCCCGCTTCGGTATCCGAGGCGTAATGCACCCCGGCCCATTCCCGGTTCTCCGCGATGCGGCGGGCCGAGCGGAACAGCTCGGAGCTGGCCGGGTGCTCGGGCAACATGCGCGAGAATACGAAGGCCAGCGAGAAGGACTGGAACGAGTGGTTGGACGGCTGGCTCTCATGGCCCGGATAGGGCAGGAACGGGCGCAGCCGGGGCTCGACCTGGTTCGGGCGGGGCGTGTTGAACCGCGCCTTGTAGCGCAAGCCGATCTCGTCGGTCAGCGCGAGCACGGTCATGAACAGCCCGACGGTCGCGTCATAGCCGCTGACCCCCTCGATGCCCAAGGGGCGCAGATAGCCCGACAGCTCGAACTCCGCCTCGCGCAGGATCTCTTCGCGGCGCTGGCCGCCTTCGGGGCGATGCAACAGCACCTGCTTTTCCAACAGGTCGACCGCCTCGGCGCGCAGCTGCTCCATATCGGGGGGCAGGGCCAGGGGCAGGTTGATCCATTCGCCGATGATCTTGTGCAGTGCCTCGCGCTCGCGCCAGGGCTCCTGCATGCTCATCCCGCCGCCATCTTCCATCGGCCCGCGATTGCGGTTCCGATTGCGGTTACGGTTGCGGTTCCTGTTGCGATTGCGGTTTCTGTTCCGATTGCGGTTCCGGTTGCGGTTCAGCGCCACCATCACGGACCCCGACGCACCGCCGGGCCCGGCCGCATCCCCTACCGCGCCATCCCCCTGCGCGTCACTGGTGCCGGACAGTTTCAGGCCCACGCCCGTTACCGAAAATGTATGAGACAGCAGAATATCGTCGCTGTCAGGCTGGTCTTCCATACCGTGTCCCCTTCACGTGGTCAGTCGTTTCAAAATCCCCAAAACCGAGCTTTCATCCTGCTTGTGCGCGAAGCGGAACCGCTCCTTTTGCACTTCGGGATCGTGGAACTCGGGATCCACATCGAGCAGACGACCATAGATCGCCTGTGCTTCCGCCTCGCGGCCCAGCTTGGAATAGTTCAACAGAAGATACCGCATGGCCGCCGCAAAGCGCGGCTGTTTCCGCAAGGCCCGCTGGCCCGCCATGATCGCGCGGCGGTGGTCGCCGGCCATGGTCGCCGCCATCGCGAGCGTGGTGTCATAGCTATAGCTGATCGGGCTGAAACTGCCCAGGCTCGCCCCGCGCTCGGCAGCGCGGTAGGCGGCCTCGAACTCGCCGGTGTAAAGCTTGTGCAGCGCATAGTGATCCCAGACGAAGGGCTGGGACTGGTTCAGATTCAGCGCCTGTTCTAGCAACCCGCCCGCCAGATCATGCTCGTGGAACACATAGCCCAGCACATGGGCGATACAGGCCAGCGAGATCGAGTTGAACGGGTTGTTGGCCAGCGCGCTCTCGGCGGCCAGCCGGGCATCATCCAGCTCGCCCCGGTTCAGCACCCCGACATTCTCGCCGATCTTGAAGGTCGTCAGATAAGCCCGCAGCGCCGGATAGACCGAGGCCGCATCATGGGCGTCATCCCCCTGCAGCAGCATGGTCTCGGAATTGCTCAGCGCATTCTCGTCGAGCTTGAACATCAGGTTCAGCGCCGTGTAGCCGACCTTGGGCGGCCAGTCGTCGCGGCTGTCGAGCATCCGCAGCCGGTCCTCGAACATCGACTTGGCCATACGGTCCACATTCTGCGCGATGAACCCCTCGAGCATCATGGAATTCTGCATGATCTGATCGGCGGAGGTCTGAATCGACTGGGACCATTCCAGCGCCATCCGGCTGGAACGATAGAGGAAAAACGTCAGGGTCAGGCTGTCGCGCACCTGCATGGTGCGCACGCGGGTGTAGTACTCGGTCTCGAAGGCCTGGGTGAATTGGTCGGAATGCACGGTCGGATCGCGGAAATCGAACACCGCGACCGGCTCGAACTCGCGCAGGTTCCGGGCGACCCCTTCCAGCACGTAATCCGCCAGATGCTGGGTATTGGCATCGCAGCCCTGCTGGATATTCGGCAGGAACCCGACACTGAAGGTGCCCGGCTCGGGGTTCTCCGACAGATCCTCGGTGCTGCGCGTCGGCACAAGCAGACCACGGGTCTGGGCGGGTGTCGGTTTGCTCAGGGCCGGGCGGGGATGCGCCTCGAGGATCTCGGTCGCCTTGTCGTACCAGATCTGGCGCTCCATCTGGAGCCAGTCCTCGAACTCCTCATCGGCAACATCGATGCCTTCGAGCAGTTCGGTGTCTTCGCTCACCTCCAACTTGTGCAGGGCGGTGGGGTCCTCGCTGACCACGTGATGGTCGATCCAGATCCGGTCGAGCCGCAGCCCGATGGACATCCGGTTGATGTCGAGGATTTCATCGGCGAGCGGCCCCAGATCCTTGCGCAGCTCGAACACAGTCTGGCGCAGGGAAGACGCCGATTTCTGTTCGTCGCTGGCACTCCAGAGCTTGTCGCGCAGCCAGACCCGGGTGCGCTGTCCGCGCGGTGCCAGCGCCAGAAGCGCCAGCAGGCCTTGTGTCTTTTTCCCCCGAGGGGTCAGGTTCCGGTCGCCCGCCGAGAAAAGGCCCAGCGGACCAAGCACGTAGAGCTTGGCCAGCTGGGCAGTCCCCGATTGGGGCTCCGCACTCACTTCGGGCCCCCGAGACGGGGTGAACAGAGGGGTAGGGAAGGTTTGGGAATGTACCCGCCCCTCTGTCTCCACCGGGAAGGGTGCATCTGAACAGGGTTTGGACACATCGAAGTCGAGCTCCAGGTTTTGGTTCTTCAAACGTATCGGGCGGGAACAGTGCCCTTGATCGAAAAGATTAGCTACTGAAAAATTGCTTTTGTTCAAAGGTTTGGAGCCCATCTTGTCAGCGTTAACCGCATCCTGTCCAGATGCCTGCTGACCTTGCGTCACGTACCGTTAGAGAACTGTTAGTGATTCTGAAGCTCAGCTTTGACGGGGCCCGGGCCGCGCCGGGAGAGGGGCGTTAACCTTTATTTCCAATATGTTGTGCTGCGTGCCGAGGCCGCCATGGCGGTCGCGCGCAGAGGATGTGCGCCTGCCGGGCATTGGCCGAAGCGCCGAACCGGGGCAGTGTCCGTGAGAACAGGAGGAGAAAAAAATGCAAAAAACATCCGTTGCCAAACTCGACGCGCTCGCAGACCGCGCGCCGGCTTACGCTCTGGTGGGCGAGGTCGATCTGGTCGTGGTGCGCTTCGACGAGACGGTCTCCGTCTTCTATGGGCGCTGCCTGCATCGCGGGGCCCTGATGTCCGATGGCTTTGTGAAGGGCGACAACCTGATCTGCGGGGTGCATTACTGGGATTACCGGCTCGACAGTGGCGTGTCGGAATATGCCAATGAAGAGGCCTTGCCGAAATTCTCTTCCTGGATCGAGGCGGGGGAGGTCTGGGTCGATGCCGATGAGATCGCCGACTGGGCGCAGGCCAACCCGCAGCCCTTCGACCGGGACGCCTATCTCGGGCTCTATGCGGACACCTCCCACGGCACCGCCGAAGAACCCCATAACGGGCTGATCCAGCAGTATGCCCGGGACGGGCTCAGCAAGACGGGCCATCACGGGGTGGTGTCGTCCATGGGCGTGCCCCGGGACGAGCTGCCGGTGTGGGACGACCTGCAGATCCTGACAGCGCAGCTGCACCGTGCGCCCCTGCTCGATGATGACCCGGTGGGCACGGATGTGCTGATCGGACCCAATGCCCAGAAGCCCCTGCGGCTCAAGATCCCGCTCTTTGTTTCCGACATGTCCTTCGGCGCGCTGTCGGAGCCTGCCAAGGTCGCGCTTGCCCGCGGGGCCGAGCTGGCCGGGACGGGCATCTGCTCGGGCGAGGGCGGGATGCTCCCCGAGGAGCAGGCCGCGAATTCGCGCTATTTCTACGAGCTGGCCTCGGCCCGGTTCGGGTTCGACTGGGACAAGCTCGCCAAGGTGCAGGCCTTTCATTTCAAGGGCGGCCAAGGCGCCAAGACCGGCACCGGAGGGCATCTGCCCGGCACCAAGGTCAAGGGCAAGATCGCCGAGGTGCGCGGGCTCGACGAGGGGCAGGACGCGATCTCGCCGCCGCGCTTTCCCGACTGGACCGAGCCGGCGCAGATCCGGGCCTTTGCCGACGAGGTGCGCGACCGGACCGGGGGGATCCCCATCGGCTACAAGCTGAGCGCGCAGCATATCGAGAAGGATATCGATGCCGCGCTCGAGGTCGGGGTGGATTACATCATCCTCGACGGGCGTGGCGGCGGCACCGGGGCCGCACCGATTATCTTTCGCGACAACATCTCGGTCCCGACCATCCCCGCGCTCGCCCGGGCGCGGCGGCATCTGGACCGGCTCGGGCGCGGCGATGTCAGCCTCGTGATCACCGGCGGGCTGCGCAAACCGGCGGATTTCCTCAAGGCGCTGGCGCTCGGCGCGGATGCGGTGGCGGTGTCGAACTCGGCCATGCAGGCCATCGGCTGCCTTGCCATGCGGGCCTGCCATACGAATAACTGCCCCGTCGGGATCGCCACCCAGAAACCCCATCTGGTCAACCGGCTGGTGGTCGAGAAATCCGCAAAGCAGCTGGCCAATTTCTTCGACGCCTCGGTGGAGCTCATGCAGGTCATGGCGCGCGCCTGCGGCCATGATCACCTCTCGGGCTTCTCGGCCGAGGACCTCACCACCTGGAAACGGGACATGCGCGATCTGACCGGTGTGGCCTATGGCGGCATCGCCTGACGCCACAGCCCGATTTGCAATCAGGCCCCGGATCCGCGCCGGGGCTTGACGCGGGGGCGGGGCATTTCGGCCTTGCGTTCTGCTCCGGCCCCGTCATTCTTTTTCCCGGCGCCTGTCGAGGCGGTCACGCGAAGAGGACACCCGACAGCGCGGCGGATGGCACGTTCTGCCACACCCGCCGAACCATAACTGGGAGATACGATCCATGAAAAAAACGACCCTCCTGCTGGCCACATCGGCGCTCGTCCTGACGCCGCTGCTCGCCAGCGCTGAAACCCTCAACTGGGCGCGCGCCGGTGACAGCCTCACGCTTGACCCGCACGCTCAGAACGAAGGCCCGACCCACACGCTCGCCCATCAGATCTACGAGCCGCTGATCATCCGCGATCACTTCGGCCAGTTCGAAGGCGCGCTCGCGACGGAATGGGCCCCCAAGGCCGATGACCCGAATGTCTGGGTCTTCAAGCTGCGCGAGGGCGTGACCTTCCACGATGGTTCCGCCTTCACGGCCGAGGATGTCGTCTTCTCCTTCGAGCGGGCGAAATCCGAGACCTCCGCGATGAAGGAACTGCTGACCTCGATCACCGAGGTGCGCGCGGTCGACGACATGACCGTCGAGTTCGTGACCGACGGGCCGAACCCGATCCTGCCGAACAACTTCACCAACCTGTTCATCATGGACAAGGGCTGGACCGAGGCGAATGGCGTGACCAAGGTGCAGGACATCGCCAATGGCGAGACCACCTTTGCGGCCACCAACGCCATGGGCACCGGACCCTATGTCCTGACCAGCCGCGAGCCCGATGTGCGCACCGTGCTCACGCTGAATGGCGATTACTGGGGCACGGGCGAGTTCCCGCTGGGCGTGACCGAGATCATCTATACCCCGATCCAGAACGCCGCGACCCGCGTGGCGGCCCTGCTGACGGGCGAGGTGGATTTCATCCAAGACGTGCCGGTGCAGGATCTTGAGCGTGTCGGCGGGACCGATGGCCTCGAAGTGCGCACGGCAGCGCAGAACCGGGTCATCTTCTTCGGCATGAATTCCGGACCCGATGACATCACCCGCGACAATGTCGAAGGGGCCAACCCGCTGGGCGATGCCCGCGTGCGCAAGGCCATGAGCATGGCGATCAACCGCGATGCCATCAAGCAGGTGGTGATGCGCGGCCAGTCCGCGCCCGCAGGCATGATCGCACCGCCCTTCGTCAATGGCTGGACCGAGGAAATGGACGGCGCGTCCATGACCGATATCGATGCGGCCAAGGCTCTGATGGAAGAAGCGGGCTATGCCGATGGCTTCTCGATCCAGCTCGACTGCCCGAATGACCGCTACATCAACGATGAGGCGATCTGTCAGGCCGCCGTGGGCATGATGGGTCAGATTGGCATCACCGTGAACCTCGACGCCAAGCCCAAGGCCCAGCACTTCCCGCTGATCCAGAATGGCGAGACGGATTTCTACATGCTGGGCTGGGGCGTGCCGACCTACGATTCCGAGTATATCTTCAACTTCCTCGTGCATTCGCGCGGCGGCGACCGGGGATCCTGGAACGGCACCGGCTTCAGCGACGCGGATGTGGATGCCAAGATCGTCAGCCTCGCCTCCGAAACCGATCTGGCCAAGCGGAACGCAACCATCGGCGAGATCTGGTCCGTGGTGCAGGAAGAGCAGCTCTACCTGCCGATCCACCACCAGGTGCTGAACTGGGGCGGCAAGACCACGGTCGGCTATCCGAACGTGTCTCCCGAGGATGATCCGAAGTTCAAGTATTTCACCATGAACTGATCCCTCTGACCTGAGGAATGACAGACCATGCCGGGCCCTCGGGTCCGGCATGTTTCGTTTCGAGCCGCGCAAATGGGCCGGTTTTGCCGCAGCTATGATCGGAACGGGCGCAAATTGATCCGTGGGGGCGCAGGCTTTCTCTGGCCGGGGCGGGGGGCTGCGCCTAGGCTGCGGCCCATGACCCATGCCATGCAGGATACCGCGCCGGGCTTTCACATCCGGCAATACCGCCGCGCCCGGTTCGATCGCCTGATCAGTCCGCTGCCGGCGGTGATCCGGGTCGAGGCGGGCGAAAAGCGCCTGACGGCGGCGGGCCTGACCGCCCGGGCCACGGCCGGAACGCTGATCCTTTTGCCCGAGGAAACACCCCTGCTGGTGGAAAACCTGCCCCTTGGTGAGGCGCCCTATGCGGCCACGGTGCTGGCCTTTCCCCGCGCGGTCTTCGAGGCGGCCTATGCCCGCCTGCCGCGCGATGGCGCGCGCGCCCCCTATCCCCTGCAATCCTGCCTCGATCTGGGGGCCGCGGCCGAGGCGTTTGGTATGGCGCTCGCCGGGCTCAGTCAGGATCCGGAGCATCCCCGCACCGGGCTGCACTGCGAGGCGCTCGCCCTGGAAATGGCACTGGCGCGGGCCTGGCTGCCTCCGGCGCCCGCCCGCAGTCTCGCAGCTCAGGTGCGGCAGCATCTGGCCACGGATCTCGCCGCGCCCTGGACGGCCGAGACCCTGGCGCGCGCCCTGCAGATCAGCCCGGCGACCCTGCGCCGCCGCCTGCGCGCCGAAGGCTGCGCGTTTCAGGACATCCTGCGTGACTTGCGTCTCGGCAGCGGGCTGCATCTCTTGCAGACCACGCGCTGGCCCGTGGCCTCCGTGGCCGAGGCGGTGGGCTATCGCTCCGCCTCGCGCTTTGCCCGCCGGTTTCAGGACCGGTTCGCCCTTTCCCCCGGCGCCGTGCGGCGCCCGCTTTCAGATCCGTCCAAGGAGACCCCGCATGAGTGACGACACCGCCCCAAAACCCCTCGCCGCACTGGCCACCGAGATCCCGGCCCGGGCTGCCAAATCGGGCTATCCCGCACCCTTTGCCGCCCGGGTCGCGGGCCGGGTAAAACGCCAGCTCGGCAATGCGTTCGGCCTGACGAATTTCGGCGTGAACCTCACGGATCTGGCCCCGGGCGCGGAATCCGCGCTGCTCCACCGGCACAAGACGCAGGATGAGTTCATCTATATCCTCAGCGGCCATCCGACCCTGAAAACCGATCAGGGCGAGATCCGCCTCGCGCCGGGCATGTGCGCCGGGTTTCCCGCAGGGGGCGTGGCCCATCATCTGGTCAACGAGACCGCGACGCCGGTGCGGTACCTCGAGATCGGGGATCGCAGCCCGGGCGATAGCGGCACCTATCCCGACGATGATCTGGAGGCCCATCTGGTGCAGGGTACTTACATCTTCACCCGCAAGAACGGCACGCCCTACGAGGACTGACCGACCCGCGTTCGCCGCCCCGTCACGCGGAAATTCGCGGCATCACAGCCCCGTGATCGCCGCGTTTTCGCGATGACCCTGCGACATTTTGGCGGCATGCTGCCCGGGTTGCTGCACATACCACAAAGGACAGATCATGACGCGATTGCTGACCTCGACCGCGCTGGCGCTGCTTGTCGCGGTTCCGGCTTCGGCCAACGAGTTCCGCTGGGCTTCGACCACCGATCCCCAGACCATGGACCCCCATGCGGTGAACTCCGCCCCGGTTCTCGGCTTTCTCAACAACGTCTATGAGGGGCTTGTCCGGCGCGGCAAGGATATGAGCGTAGAGCCTGCGCTCGCCACCAGCTGGGAGCCGATCGGCGATGGCGAGGGCTGGCGCTTCACCCTGCGCGAGGGCGTGACCTTCCATGATGGCGCGGCCTTCACCGCCGAGGATGTGCTCTTTTCCTATCAGCGCGCCTCGGACGAGACCTCCGACACCCGCAGCTGGTTCGCGCCCGTCTCTGGGGTGACGGTGGTCGATGACTACACGGTCGACATCATGACCTCGGCCCCGAACCCGATCTTTCCCGACAGCATCGCGAACTGGATGATCCTCGACAGCGGCTGGGCTGAGGCCAATGGCGCGGCCCTGCCGGATAAGGAAGCCGGGAACTACGCCACCCTGAACGCCAATGGCACCGGCGCCTTCCGGGTGACCGCGCGCGAGCCGGGCCTGCGCACCGTGCTCGAACCCTTCGCAGGCTGGTGGGGCGAGGCGGAGCATAACATCACCCGCGCCGAGTTCACCCCGATCCAGAACCCGGCCACGGCGGTGGCGGCGCTGCTGTCGGGGGATATCGACATGATCAACCCGGTCCCGATCCAGGACGCGGCGCGCCTGTCGGGGCAGGCGGGGGTGCAGGTCATCCAGGGGATCGAGGCGCGGGTCATCATGCTGGGCTTCCCCCATGAGGCCGAGACGCTGAAATACTCGCAATCGGACGATCCCGGAAACCCCTTCACCGATCTGCGCGTCCGGCAAGCCGTGTCCCACGCGATCAACGTGCCTGCGATCCTGCAGACGATCATGCGCGGCAATGCCGAGCCCGCGAGCCAGCTCGTGAGCCCCGCCATGCGCGGCTATTCCGAAAGCCTCGCCGCCCGGCCCGCCTATGACCCGGAAGCCGCGCGCGCACTTCTGACCGAGGCCGGTTATCCCGACGGGTTCTCCTTTGGCCTGAAATGCCCCAATGACCGCTACCTGAATGACGAGGCCGTCTGTCAGGCGGTCACCTCCATGCTCGCACAGGTCGGCATCACCGCCCAGTTGGAGGCGATGCCCGTGCGGGGCTACTGGCCGCGCCTGCGCGAGGATGATTTCGACATGTACCTGCTGGGCTGGTCGCCGGGCACCTTCGATGCAGAGCACCCGATCCGCTTTCTCGCCTCGACCCCGAATGCGGAAAAGAAGCTGGGCTCGTGGAATTTCGGCGGATACTCGAATGCGCGCGTCGATGAGCTCCTGCCGATGATCCAGTCCGAGATCGACGACACGACGCGGCAGGCCATGCTCGACGAGGTCACGCAGATCCTGCAGGACGACGCGGCCTATGTGCCTCTCTATGTCCAGCCGCTGGTCTGGGGCACCCGTGACACCGTCACCCTGACCCAACGCCCGGACAACTTCTTCATCCTTCGCTGGGTGACGATGAACTGAGCCGTCTCAGGCTGAGACAGAGTGAAACGGCGCGGTCCCGGACTGCGCCGTTTTCTTTTGCCCGGGGGGCGGGCCTCCTCCCGCGGCGAGGCCTGGCATCGGGCGCACCCCGACAGGTCGGGCCGATCCATCGCGCCGGACCAGCCTTTGGCCGCGCCGGTCAAAACGCTGGCATGGCGGGTCAAGACCCGGCAGCCCCATGATCCCTAAACCTTGGCCATCAACTTCAGCCAAGGAACGTCACCATGCATCTCTCCCGTCTTCAGAAAATCGCCCTCGGTCTCAGCGGCTTCACCGCACTGGCCATCGGCCTGTCCATCCTGCTTGTGCCCCATGCCTTCTATGCCAGCTACGGTATCCCGCTCGATGACAACCCCAACCGGCTGAGCGAGCTGCGCGCGCCCGGCGCCGGGCTCGCCAGTTTCGGGGCCATCATGCTCGCCGGGATGATGCGCCCGCGCCATGCGCCGCTGGCTTTCAAGGTCGCGCTGACGGTCTATCTGAGCTTTCCGGCCGGGCGCTGTGTCAGCCTTCTGGTGGATGGGGTGCCCTCGGCCAGCATTCTCGGCGCGCTCGCGGTGGAGCTGGCGCTGGCCGGGCTTTTGCTCTTTGCCTTCGGGTGGCGGTCCTCGGTGGACCCCCAGGGTCCGCGACTGGCCGGATCGTAACGCCCCGGGCGGCCCCGGCGGGCCGGTGTCGCCCGGATGCGCGGATGCGATCCCGACCGGTTCAGACGGCGAGGATCCCCGCGTATTTCGTGCCACTGATCGGCCTGCCGTCATTGGCCAGCACGAAGCCCGAGATCACGCGGGTCAGACCCCAGACCACGAGGAAGAGCCAGACGAAAAAGCCGATCCCGACGGCCAGAAGCGCCACCGCCACGATCGCGAGCCCCAGACCGATCCAGAAGGTCCGGATCTGGAACGTGAAATGGCTGTCGGCCACCGGGTCGGATCCGCGGGTGATATAGGCATAGATCAGCCCGGCGAGGCTTGTGAGCCCCACGAAATACCCCACCGCATAGAGACCATAGACGATCTTCACCGGCAGGAGCGGATCCTTGGAGGCCGGTGCCGGAGCGGGAGGCGGTGTCGTGGTCGGGTCGGTCATGGCGAAGTCCTTGTCTCTCTTGTGAACGCAAACGCCGCACGGGTCCCATGGTTCCCGGCGCGGCGCCGCGTGGCGCGGGGCGCTGCGGATTTATTCGAAATTCACCGTCAGGCTGGGGTTCCCCGGCAGGCCGAGATACTCGACCTTGGCCATGCCCTTGGCCTTGGCCGGCGGCATGAGCGGCCCGATGGAGCCCACCGAGATCATGTCCCCCTCCTTGAAGGTGATGCCGGTGCTGCGCAGCCAGATCACCGATCGCAGCGGGTTGCCCAGAACCGCCGCACCCGGCGCCTCGGACAGGACCGTGCCCTCGGCATCGGTGACGCGCACCTGCATCTCGGCCAGCAGGTCGATCATCGCGCCGCCATCCTCGAACGGGATCGCCGGGCCGAGCACACCCGCCCGCGCGCCGACGCCGCCCGCGGTGATCGTGGCACCTGTCAGGGGCTCGTCCTTGGCATACATCAGGTCCGGCAGCTCGATGAACCCGTGCACCGAAGCGATGGCATCCATCACATCCGCGCCGGTCTCGGCGGTGTTGATCGCGGCACTGCCGACGACCAGAATCAGATCCGCCTCGAACAGGGGCCGCGCCCCGTGGGGGCCGGTCACCGTCGCGCCGTCTTCGAGGAACATGTCGCGGTAAAGAACGCCCGCCACCGGCTCGGAGACGCCAAAGGCCTCCATGGCGCGGTCGCTGGTCAGGCCCGCCTTGTAGCCCACGACCGGGCCCAAATGGGGCTCCAGCGCCTTGGCGACCTTGGCCTGAGTGCAGAACGCCTCCTCCATGGTGGCATCCACGCCAAGCGCCTTGGTCGGGGTCTTGGCGATGTAATCCGCAATGAAGCTGGCAACCTCGTCATCGGTCGCGCAGGCCGCAAGCGCAGCCGAGGGCAGGGCGAAGGCGGCCATGGCGGCAAGAGCTGTCCAGGGTTTCATGAAATCTCCTCCTGAAATGGGCCGGGCATGGGTGGGCGCCCCGGCTGTCACACGGTCTCTGCGCGCCCGAAACCGGGCGGTTGCTGTGACCATGCCTTTCGCTTGGGCAGGGGGCAACGGTTTTTGCCTCAGGCCGCGCCACCTTCGGCTTGCCGTGACGGCGCGTGCCCGGCCGAGGAGACGGGCCTTGACCATGACCGCCCGGCGCGGGACAACGGAGAGCAGCTTGGGGAGGGTGCATGCTCGCATTTATCATTCGCCGCGTTGTGCAGTCGCTGGTCGTGCTGCTCATCGTCGGTCTGGTCGCGTTCTCGATGTTCCGCTTCGTCGGGGATCCGATCGACAACCTGCTGGGGCAGGAGCGCACGCTGGAGGATATCGAGCGTCTGCGCACGCAGCTCGGGCTCGATGACCCGTTCCTCGTGCAATACTGGAGCTTTCTGAGCCGCGCCTTTCAGGGGGATCTGGGGATTTCCTATCGCCAGTCGCGCCCGGTGGCCGAGATCCTGCTGGAACGCGCCCCGGCCACGCTGGAACTGGCGCTGGTCTCGGGCATCCTGGCGATTGGCTTCGGCATCATCCTCGGGATCTTCACCGCGATCCGCCGCGACGGCTGGGCCGCGAGCGCGGTGATGTCGGTCTCGCTGATCGGGGTGTCCCTGCCGACCTTCCTGATCGGGATCCTCTTGATCTATGTCTTCGCGGTCGAGCTCAACTGGCTGCCCAGTTTCGGACGCGGAGAGGTCGTCGATCTCGGCGGGTGGAGCACAGGCTTCCTCACCGCTTCGGGCCTCAAGGCGCTGATATTGCCCGCGATTACGCTGGGGCTGTATCAGATGACGCTGATCATGCGGCTGGTCAGGTCCGAGATGCTCGAAGTGCTGCGACAGGACTATATCCGCTTTGCCCGGGCGCGCGGGCTGACCGAAAAGGCGGTGAATTTCCGCCACGCGCTCAAGAACACGCTGGTCCCGGTGATCACGGTCACCGGCCTGCAGCTTGGCTCGATTATCGCCTTCGCGATCATCACCGAGACCGTGTTCCAATGGCCCGGTGTCGGGCTCCTCTTCATCAACGCGATCCAGTTCGTCGATATCCCGGTGATGGCCGCCTACCTGATGCTGATCTCGGTGATGTTCGTGGGCATCAACCTGATCGTCGATCTGCTTTATTTCGCGATCGATCCGCGCCTGCGCGTGGATCGCTCCGGGTCCGGAGGACATTGAGATGACGGATATGCCCAATGACACGCCCGTGCCGGTGAAAGAGCCCTCGCGCCTCGCCGTGGCCTGGCAGTCGGATTTCGCGTGGAAATTCCGCCGCTCGCCCGTGGCGCTGATCTCCTTCACGCTGGTGGTGGTGCTGGTGCTCTCGGCGGTCTTCGCGCCGCTGATCGCGCCCTATGACCCGTTCAACCCGGCCTCGCTGAACCTGATGAACGGCTTCTCGCAGCCGATGCAGCCCAATGCCTTTACCGGCGATGTGTTCTGGCTGGGCACTGACGATCAGGGCCGGGACGTGTTCTCGACGATCCTCTACGGGATGCGGATCTCGCTCTTCGTGGGCTTCGCCGCGGTGATGTTCGCCATGGTGCTGGGGGTCACGCTGGGACTGATCGCGGGCTATGTGGGCGGCTGGGTCGAGACGCTGATCATGCGCGTGGCCGATGTGCAGCTGACCTTCCCGGCGATCCTCGTCGCGATGCTGATCTTCGGGATCGCCAAGGGGATCACCCCGGTGGAATACCGCGATCAAATGGCGATCTGGGTGCTGATCCTGGCCATCGGCCTGTCGGACTGGGTGCAGTTCGCGCGGGTCGTGCGTGGGGCGACACTGGTCGAGAAGAACAAGGAATACGTGCAGGCCGCGCGCCTGATCGGTCGGGGATCCGGCGCGATCATGCTGCGCCATATCTTGCCCAATGTGCTCTCGCCGGTGCTGGTCATTGCCACGATTTCGCTGGCCCTCGCGATCATCGCCGAGGCGACGCTCAGCTTCCTCGGGGTCGGTGCGCCGCCAACCCAGCCAAGCCTTGGTACGCTGATCCGGATCGGGCAGGGCTTCCTGTTCTCCGGCGAGTGGTGGATCCTGTTCTTCCCGGCGATCACGCTGCTGGTGCTCGCGCTCAGCGTGAACCTGCTGGGCGACTGGCTGCGCGACGCCCTGAACCCGAGGCTGCGATGACCGAGTTGGCGAACGCTGCTACACTATCTGGACCGACTTCTGTCGATATAGACGCGGCTCTTGCGTATTTGAACCCAGCATACAAACAGCTCTCGTCGAGCGAGAAAACTGCACTTAACCAATTCGCGTTGGTTTGGACAGTTTTTGAAAGCAAAGTAGCCAGTTTCTTAGACTTAGATGATTGTAGGAGCGTTAACGCATCGCAACTGATTAAGTTTTCTCTAGCTTCGAAGCTTCTTGAAAAAAAACGGACGCTCCTTGCATATGAGTTTTGGCAGAACAGGTACTTGTGTGACGATAAGCCTACAAATGCCTTCACCCATCTCAGATTTCGGCGGAACGACAGATCGAATGATGTTCTATCTTGGTTGGGGAACAGTGCTGACGATCACGAGAAGCTTAGTGCTTGCCTGATCGTCACTTACAGGCTCCGTTGCAATCTGTTTCACGGTGTGAAGTGGCAGTACGGGGTCGCGAACCAAAAAGATAACTTCCATCATTCGACAAACGTTATGCTCGAAGCGTTGGGCGCTTCGACCAAAGCGGAAAACTGCGCATGATTGCTATTAGTATGCACGGCCTTTTGCCCCCTGAACCCGAGGCAGCGATGACCGCTCAGTGGATGGGCGAGAACCGCGCCAATCGGTCGAGCTGTGGCGCCATGGTGCACCATTCATCATCGGATGTGAGCACCCAGTGCACGTCGCCGGTCTCGGCGGCCACGATGATCCGTCCGGGATCGGTGGTCACCAGATCCGAGCCAATCAGGTTGAGGAACAGGACAAGGGCTTGGGTCGACAGGCACATGAGGGGCACTCCTTCGGCAGGTTCTGTGATGCGCGCCGGTCCCCCCGCATGGCGGCTTGAACGGACTATGCCACGGGACACCCGCCGTTGCGGGATGGCTTATGCTGCGCTGCGGCATCCGTCCGCAGGCGCAACGGGCCCTGCTGTCCCTGGGGCGCCAATTGGGCGCCTCTGCCCGGAAATGAGGCGCTTTGCGGTCCCCGCCGCCGCCAGACCCGCCCCCGAAACAGGAGCCCGTCGCCCCAAATGACCGAACCGGTTCTCTCGATCCGCAACCTGACCGTGGATATTCCGACCCGTTACGCGGTGCTGCGGCCCGTGGACAACGTCTCCTACGACATCGCCCCGGGGGAGATCCTCGGCGTGGTGGGCGAATCCGGGGCGGGCAAGTCCATGGCCGGGAACGCGGTGATCGGCCTTCTGAACCCGCCCGCCCATATCTCCAGCGGCGAGGTCTGGCTCAACGGCAAGCGCATCGACCAGCTGGGCATCGACGCCCTGCGCCGGGTGCGCGGCAAGGATATCGGCATGGTCTTTCAGGACCCGCTGACCTCGCTCAACCCGCTTTTGCGGATCGGGGATCAGCTGACCGAGACCATGCTCGCCCATTTGCCGATCTCCCGGGCCGAGGCCGATGAACGCGCGGTTGCCGCCCTTGAGGAGGTCGGCATTCCCGCCGCCCGCCAGCGGGTGAACAGCTATCCGCATGAGTTTTCCGGCGGGATGCGTCAACGGGTGGTGATCGCGCTGGCGCTCTGTGCCGAGCCGAGCCTGGTGATCGCCGACGAGCCGACCACGGCGCTCGATGTCTCGGTGCAGGCCCAGATCATCGCGCTCCTGAAGCGGCTCTGCCGCGAGCGGGGGACGGCGGTGATGCTGATCACCCATGACATGGGCGTGATCGCCGAGGCCGCGGACCGGGTCGCGGTGATGTATGCCGGGCGTCTGGCCGAGCTGGGCCCGGTGCGCGATGTGATCAGCCAGCCGAGCCATCCCTATACCCACGGGCTGATGGGCTCGACCCCGCTCGCCTCCAAGGGGCTGGCGCGGCTGCACCAGATCCCGGGCTCCATGCCCCGGCTCGGGCGGCTGCCCGAGGGCTGCGCCTTCAACCCGCGCTGCCCGCGTGCGGCGGATCGGTGTCGTCAGGACCCGCGCCCGGTCATCGGCGCGACGGAGCGGGCCGCCTGCTGGTATCCGATGGAGGGCGCGCCGGCCGCAGCGGACGCAACACCACCGAACGCAGGTGCCCGACACTTGCCCGACACAAGTCCGACAGAAGGCCGACCCGGAGCCGACGCGGGTTTGCAGGGAGGAAATCCATGACCGCGCTTGTCTCCGTCAAAGAGCTGAGCCGCCGTTTCGACGTCTCGAAACCCTGGCTGAACCGCGTGCTGGAGCGTTTGCCCAAAGCGATCCTGACGGCGGTCTCGGATGTCAGTTTCGATGTCGAGGAACGCTCTGTCTATGCCCTCGTGGGCGAGAGCGGCTCGGGCAAGTCCACCATCGGCAAGATGGTGGTCGGACTGCTCGGCCCCTCCGAAGGCGGCGTTGAAATCAACGGGATAGACCTCGCGCGCGAGACCGACGAGGCGGCGCTGGACGCGGTGCGCTCGGACATCCAGATGATCTTTCAGGACCCCTTCGCCAGCCTCAATCCCCGCTGGCGCGTGCGCGATATCATCGCCGAACCCGTGGCCGCCCGGGGGGGCGAGACGCAGGGACTCGCCGAGCGGTTGCTGGAACAGGTGGGCCTGTCCGCCGAGGATGCGGGTAAGTTCCCACACGAGTTTTCCGGCGGTCAGCGGCAACGGATCTGCATTGCCCGCGCCCTCGCCTCCGAACCCAAACTGATCGTCTGCGACGAGCCGACCTCGGCGCTGGATGTCTCGGTTCAGGCGCAGGTGCTGAACCTGATGTCCGACCTCAAGGATGAGTTCGGGCTGACGTATCTCTTTATTTCCCATGACTTGACTGTCGTCCAGCATATGGCGGACCGGATCGGGGTGCTCTATCTCGGGCGGCTGGTGGAGGAGGCGGATCCCGATACGCTGTTCGACACGCCGCGCCATCCCTACACCCAGATGCTGCTTGCGGCGGCGCCCAAGATGGATGGGTTCGGACGCGAGGTCGACCCGCCCCAAGGCGAGATCCCCGATCCGATCAACCCGCCCTCGGGCTGTGCCTTTCATCCGCGCTGCCCGATCGCCGAGGCCCGTTGCAGTGCCGAGCGGCCCAAGCTGCGCGAGATCGGCGGCGCGCGGGTCGCCTGCCATCTGGCGGGCTGAGCGGGCGGATTACTCGGCGGCCATGCGCGGCGCCTGACCGCCGATCCGGGCGGTGACCTCGGCTGCGGCGGCCCGCACGGCTTCACCCAGCCCGGGCAGGGCAGCGGCCGAGAACCGCGCCGACGGGCCGGAGACCGAGATGCCTGCCACAGGCTCCTGAAAGCTGTCATAGATCGGGGCCGCGACGCAGCACATGCCCTCGAACCGTTCTTCATTGTCGAAGGCCCAGCCCCGCGCCCGCGCCGCCGCGAGATCCGACAAGAGCGCATCCGGCGCGGTCAGGGTCTTGGCGGAGAACTGCTCCAACCCCGTGCGTCGCAAGAGCTTTTCCGTATCCGGCTGCGCCATCGCCGCCAGCAGGGCCTTGCCGATCCCGGAGGCATGCATGGGCCCGCGCGAGCCCGGACGGTGAAAAGCGCGGATCGGGTTATGGGTCTCGACCTGGCCGATGAAGACCACATGGTCGCTGTCGGCGATGCCCATATTCGCGGTCTCGCCGGTCTGTTCCATCAGGGTCCGCATCGTACTGCGCCCGACCTCCAGCAGGTTCGTGCGTTGCATGAAGCTCGACCCGACGCGAAACGCCTCCAGCCCCACGCGCCATGTCTGCGTGGCCTCGTCCATATCCACGTAGCCATGTTTCTCCAGCGTTGCGAGGACACGGTGCGCGGTCGAGGCGGGCATGCCCAAACGCATGGAGAGATCCGAGAGCGTCCCGCCCCCATCCCGGGCCAATGCGCTGAGCACCGAGAGCCCGCGATCCAGCGCCTGAATGGTGCTGGTCTGCGTTTCGGAAAACGGGTTTTTCGGGCGTCCACGGCTGCGTCGCTGGGGGTTGGTCGAGTCGGTCATGATCTCTCCGGTCTGGCTGTCTATGAGTATCTCGCAGTGAAAAATATTTTCAATACCGGGATGAAAACTTTCTTTGGAAATTGTAAAACCACATAAAAACATGGGTTAAGATGGATTTTTCCAAAAACGAAAAATGATTTCGAAAAAATTGGAAAAATAGAAAGCCCTGTCTATGTTGCTGCTCAAAGGAGGACTGCACCATGTTTGAGCAAAACCCAGTTTTTATCCCGGGGCCGACCAATGTACCGGACCGTCTGCGGCGCGCCATGGATGTGCAGACCCGCGACCATCGCTCGCCGGAATTCGGCGCGATGCTGCCTGCGCTCTTTGATGGCGTGCGCAAGGTGTTCAACACCAAGACCGCCGAGATCATCACCTTCCCTGCCAGCGGCACGGGCGGCTGGGAAGCCGCGGTGAGCAACACGCTCTCGCCCGGAGATACAGTGCTGATCGCGCGCTACGGGATGTTCAGCCATCGCTGGATCGACCTGTGCGAGCGCCATGGCCTCAATGTCGAGATCATCGAATGCGCCTGGGGCTCCGGTGCGCCGGCGGACCTGTTTGCGGCCAAGCTGGCGGCGGACAAGTCACATCGGATCAAGGCGGTCCTGGTGACCCATAACGAAACCGCCACTGGCGTGCGCTCGGATATCGGCGCGGTGCGGCGGGCCATGGACAGCGCCGATCACCCGGCGCTGCTGATGGTGGATTGCGTGTCGTCGCTGGCGTCGATGCCCTTCGATTTCGACGGCTGGGGCGTGGATATTGCCATCACCGGCTCGCAGAAGGGCTTCATGCTGTTCACCGGCATGTGCATCGTGGCCGTCAGCCAGAAGGCGCTGGATTACCGCGCGACGGCGAAACTGCCGCGCACCTTCTTCAGCTTCGACGACATGCTCGCGGCCAATGGTGCGGGGGGCTACCCTTACACCCCGCCGATCCAGTTGATGTTCGGCCTCGCCGAGAGCCTCAAGATGCTGGCCGAGGAGGGGATGGAAAACGTCTATGCCCGCCACTTCCGTCTGGCCGAGGGCGTGCGTCGCGCGGTCTCTGCCTGGGGGCTGAGCCTCTGCGCCGAGCGGCCCGAGCTTTACTCCGACACGGTGAGCGCCATCTACGTACCCAAGGGCTTCGACAGCAACGCGCTGACCCAGCACGCCTTCGACACCTATGACATCTCCTTCGGGGTGGGTCTGGGCGAGATGAATGGCCGGGCCTTCCGGATCGGACATCTGGGCGCGCTGACGGATGTGACCATGCTGTCGGGTCTGGCGACCATCGAGATGGCAATGGCCGATCTCGACTATCCGATCGAGCTGGGCTCCGGCGTGGCCGCCGCCCAGCAGTTCTACCGGACCACGGCGGGCGCAAGCCTCGCCAAAGCAGCGTGAGGGCGTGATGAAAGACACGATCGAACCCGCGGTGATCCCGACCTATGAGGACGTGGTCGCCGCCCATGAGCGGATCAAACCCTATATTCACCGAACTCCGGTTCTGACCTCGTCCTATTTCAACGAGCTGACGGGCGCGGAGCTGTTCTTCAAATGCGAGAACTTCCAGAAAGCCGGTGCGTTCAAAGTGCGCGGGGCCTCCAACGCGGTCTTCGGGCTGACCGAAGAGATGGCCGACAAGGGCGTCGCGACCCATTCCTCGGGCAACCACGCGCTCTCGCTCAGCTACGCTGCCGGGCGGCGCGGAATCCCGTGCCACGTGGTCATGCCGCGCACGGCACCCGAGGCCAAGAAAGCGGCTGTGCGGGGCTATGGTGGGATCATCACCGAATGCGAGCCCTCGACCACCTCGCGCGAGGCTGTCTTCGCCGAGGTCCAGGCCGCGACCGGGGCCGAGTTCGTCCATCCCTATAACGATCCGCGGGTCGTGGCGGGGCAGGGGACCTGCTCGCGCGAGTTGATGGAACAGACCGACGGGCTCGACATGGTGATCGCGCCCATCGGCGGCGGCGGTATGATCTCAGGCTGCTGCCTGACGCTCAGCAACATTGCCCCCGACGTGCAGATCATCGCCGCCGAGCCCGAGCAGGCCGATGACGCCTATCGCAGCTTCAAGGCCGGTCACATCATCGCCGATGATGCGCCGGTGACGATTGCCGACGGGCTCAAGGTGCCGCTCAAGGATCTGACCTGGCATTTCGTGTCGAACCATGTGTCCGACATCCTGACGGCCTCCGAGCAGGAGATCATCGACGCCATGAAGATCACCTGGCAGCGGATGAAGATCGTGATGGAGCCGAGCTGCGCCGTGCCGCTCGCCACCATTCTGAAGAACAAGGAAAAATTCGCCGGCAAGCGCGTCGGTGTCATCGTAACGGGCGGCAATGTCGACATGGACAAGCTGCCGTGGATCATGGGCTAAGGGGAGCCAGGTTATGAACGCAGAAACCAAATTCGCAGAGCTCGAAGTGGGCTACAACATCCCGGCGGCGATCGGGATGGACGAGGCGGACATCCAGACCCCGTGCCTGGTCGTCGATCTCGACGCGCTGGAGCGTAACGTGGTCAAGATGGGCAACTTCGCCAAGGAGATGGGCGTCCGTCACCGGGTCCATGGCAAGATGCACAAATCCGTCGATGTCGCTAAAATGCAGATGGAGCTCGGCGGGGCCTGTGGCGTCTGCTGCCAGAAGGTCTCCGAGGCGGAGGCTTTTGCCCGTGGCGGCATCAAGGACGTGCTGGTCTCCAACCAGGTGCGCGACCCGGCCAAGATTGACCGTCTGGCCCGCATCCCGCGTCTGGGCGCGCGCGCCATTTGCTGCGTCGATGACATCGAAAATGTCGCCGATCTCTCGGCCGCGGCAACCAAGCATGGCACACAGATCGAATGCCTCGTGGAGATCGACTGCGGCGCGGGACGCTGCGGCGTCACCACCACCCCCGCCGTGGTCGAAATCGCCAAGGCCATTGACGCGGCGCCGGGCCTGAAATTCTCGGGCCTGCAGGCCTATCAGGGCGCCATGCAGCACATGGACGACTACAACGACCGCAAGGCCAAGATCGACATCGCCGTGGCCATGGTGAAAGACGCCGTGGACACCCTGAAGGCCGAAGGTCTGGACTGCGATATCGTTGGCGGCGGCGGCACAGGGTCGTACTACTTCGAGGGCAACTCGGGCGTCTATAACGAGCTGCAATGCGGATCCTACGCCTTCATGGATGCGGATTATGGCCGGATCCTCGACAAGGACGGCAAGCGCATCGATCAGGGCGAGTGGGAAAACGCGCTCTTCATCCTGACCTCGGTCATGTCCCACGCCAAGGCGGACAAGGCGATCTGCGATGCGGGCCTCAAGGCACAATCCGTGGATAGCGGGCTGCCCTTCATCTATGGCCGCGACGACGTCACCTACGTCAAATGCTCGGATGAGCACGGTGTCATCGCGGACCCGGATGCCAAGCTCAAGGTCAATGACAAGCTCAAGCTCGTCCCCGGCCATTGCGACCCGACCTGCAACGTCCATGACTGGTATGTGGGCGTGCGCGGCGGCAAGGTCGAAGCCCTCTGGCCGGTCACGGCCCGCGGTCTGGCCTACTGATCCGGACCTCTGACAACGGTGGGGGTGGCACGCACCACCCCCCTCATTGTTCCTGAAATACTCCCGCCGGAGGCGTCCGACGCCCGAGGCAGAGCTGCCATCTGAGGGGAGGCACCCATGCTCAAGAAACTGGACACGGACGGGCTCGTCATTGTCACCGAAGAGATCTGCCAGAAGGTCATCGACCGCAATCTCGCCTTCACCGCCGTGCGCGACGTCTTCGGCGCCATGGCGCGGGACGACGCCTATAACTTCCCGGTGATCCGCGAAGCGATCGGCCATGAGGATGCGCTCTACGGCTTCAAATCCGGCTTCGACAAGGCAGGCATGGTGCTGGGCGTGAAGGCCGGCGGCTACTGGCCCAACAACATGTCCAAGGGCATCATCAATCACCAGTCCACGGTGTTCCTCTTTGACCCGGATACGGGCAAGCTCAAGGGGCTCGTGGGGGGCAACTACCTGACGGCGATCCGGACGGCGGCCTCCTCGGCGGTCTCCATCGACCAGCTTGCGCGCAAGGACGCCAAGGTGCTCGGCATGGTCGGCGCTGGGCATCAATCCACCTTCCAGTTGCGCGCCGCGGTCGAGCAGCGTGATTTCGAGAAGGTCGTCTGCTGGAACCCGCATCCGGACATGATCCCCAATCTGGGCAAGGTTGCGGATGAACTCGGCATCCCGTTTAAAGCCGTCACCCGCGAAGAGCTGGGCGCGCAATCGGACGTGATCATCACCATCACCTCGGCCTTCGAGCCGCTGATTGCGGCGGACTATATCAAGCCCGGCACCCATCTGGCCTGTATGGGCACGGACACCAAGGGCAAGCAGGAGGTCGACGCAGCCCTCGTGGCCAAGGCGACCCTCTTCACCGATGAGGTGGCCCAGTCCACGACAATCGGCGAGACCCAGCACGCCATCGCCTCCGGCGCGATTTCCGAGGCCGATGTCACGCCGATCGGGCGCGTGATCAATGGCGATCACCCGGGGCGGACCTCCGAGGACGAGATCACGCTCTTTGATGGCACGGGCGTTGGGTTGCAGGATCTGGCCGTGGCCGCCGTGGCCGCCGAGCAGGCCGTGGCAACCGGAGCAGCGCAGATCGTTTCTCTGTAAGCTGAGCGCAAACAATCCAGCGAAAGGCGGCAACACTGTTTGCCGCCTTTTTTCGTTTTCACGCGTTAACCATGTTTCTGCCCGTGTGGTGATTTACCGATGTTTTCCGACCTGATCGAATTGGGGCCAAAAAGGAAATATATTTCAGAGCGCTATGGGAATTGCTGCAAATGCATACCCGCGGAATGCCCGCTCGCAATTGCGTGATCGTTAACTTGTTGCTTGACCGCCGAGCAGCCGTGATTAATCTTGTTACAGTTTCAAGGTGATGGAGGATCGCCGCTGGACTGTGTGTTCTGAAGTAACCTGCCGTATATTCAGCGGCTTTTATGGTTGTCTTGATGTAAATTGATTTTCGCCCTCTTTGGGTGTCAAGATGTTCTGAATTCGCACCTGTGGCGTTTCCTTTCGACGTGTCTGAAAGGATCGACTGCATGAATACCCCGCTGACCCCCGAAGAAATCATCAACGCATTTATTGTCGATGATCAGGACCTTCCGGCAATTACGACGCTGGCGGATGGCCGGTTTGTCGTGACTTGGCAATCCGATGGCCAGGATGGGGATCAGAACGCAATCGTCGCGCAGGTGTTCTCGGCCCAGGGGGAGCGGATCGGGCTCGAGTTTCTGGTCAACGACACCCGCGCAGGCGCCCAGAGCAACCCGGCCATCGCGGGGACGGAGGATGGCGGCTTTGTCATTGTCTGGGAGTCTGCCGATGGCAGTGGCACAGGCATCTTCTCGCAGCGCTATGATGTGAACGCAGAGCCCATCGGCGGCGAAGTCATCGTGAACGATACGCTCTCGTCGACCCAGAACGATCCATCCGTGACCGGGCTTCCTGGGGGCGGTTACGTCGTGACCTTCTATGATGAAGGGTCCGGTGCGGATTTCAACGACGACGTTCGCGCCCGGATCTTCGACGCGAATGGCGTGCCGGCTGGCGCGCCTTTCACCGTCAACACGACCGGTGCGCAGTCAGGGGTGAACCAGACGGCTGCCGAGGTCGCCGCCATCCCGCCATCGGGTGCTGCGGACAATCTCGCTGCGGGCGGCTTTGTTGTCACGTTCATCAGTGGCTCGATGGCGTATCTGCAGGTGTTCGACACCTCCGGGAACGCCGTGGGAACCGAGACCTCCCTTGCCTCGCTTGGCGTGGCAAGCTCGTCCGAACCCGTCGTCGCCGGTTTGGTTGACGGGGGCTTTGTCGCGGTGTTCCGCGACGCGGCTGGCGAGATTTCGGCGCATCTCTTCTCGGGCGATGGAACGCCCGTCGGGGGCGCGTTTCAGGTCAATGTCGAAACCCAATCCACGCAGTCTCAGCCTGAAGTGATCGGAACCCCTGACGGGGGCTTTGCCGTCGTCTGGACCTCGCGCACCAGCGGACCCGCCGGCGATGGCAGCGGGGAAGGTGTGATCGCGCGCAGCTTCGATGCGTCCGGAACCCCGACCACGGGTGAAGTGATCGTCAACGAGCAGATCGCAGGCGGCCAAACGCAGCCCGTGATTACGGTCCTGCCCGATGGCACCATTGCCGCTGCCTGGACAAGCGTTACCTCTGGGGCGTCCGGGGATGGCGACGGCTCTGGCGTTGTCCTGCGGCTTCTGGGGGATCCGCAGACCTTCGTGGCCGCCCCCGCCTCGCCGGAAATCGAAGCCGTCTCGACCGAGCGGACCCTGCTCGAGGCAGATCTCAATTCCGGCCCGATCCTGATCGATGCGGATGGCGCAGCGGCTGTCTCGGATATGGATTCCGCGAATTTCGATGGCGGGCGCCTGATCGTGGGTGCGATCGCGCAATCGGCCAGCGAGGACGAGTTTCCGGATCAGGACGCGGATGCGCAGGACAATTTCGGGCTGAACACTGCCGGGGCCGTGGCGATAAACGGGACAGATGTCTCTGTCGACGGAACCGTGATCGGGACAATCGCGTCCGACGGGCAGGGCGGTGCGCCGCTTGAGATTGCCCTGAACAGCGATGCGGATGCGGACGCGGTCGAGATCCTTGTCGAAAACCTCACCTATGCCAATCCGTCCGATGATCCGCGCGACAGCGTGGTGGTGGGCATTCAACTCGAAGACGGCGATGGCGCCTCCTCTGATCCGGTGGTGGTGACCATCACCATCACGCCCGAGATGGATGCCGATCCCAAGATCCGCGGCGAGGTTCAGGTCAACACCGTCTTTTCCGCGGCCCAGAACGATTCCGACATCGGCGCCCTGGCCGATGGTGGTTACATCTCTGTCTGGAACTCCACGAACCAGGACAATCCGGGCGACAGCAGTATCGGCATCTTTGCGCAGCGCTATGATGCGAGCGGTGCGGTTGTCGGCGACGAGTTCCAGATCAACACCACCGTTGTAGGCTCGCAATCCGATGCGTCCGTTGCAGGTCTCGACGATGGCGGTTTCGTGGTTGTCTGGGATGACAACACAATCGACAGCATCCGGTTGAGCCGCTTCGACGCCAATGGTGTCGAGACCATTTCGGAGTTGCAGGTCGCGACTAATCAGGCTGGCTCGCAATTCGAACCCCATGTTACCGCGCTGAGCAATGGCGGCTACGTCGTCACCTGGACCAGCAACGGCGGCGGCGGGGATGGCGATTTCAACGCAGTGAAGGCGCAGGTCTTCAACGCCGCAGGCGCGGCCGTTGGCGGCGAGATCCTGATCAACGAGTTCACCGATGGGGACCAGGACACCCCGCGGGTCACCGCCCTCGAGAATGGCCGCTTCGCCGTGGTCTGGGAGCAGAACAACCCGGCCGACGGGGATGGCAGCGGCCTCTCTGTCGCGGCCCGTATCTTTGAAGCGAATGCCACCCCGGCGGGCGGCGAGTTCCAAGTCAATACATTTGCCGACGGTGCCCAGGCCCAGTCGGATGTGGCCACGCTGTCCAATGGCGACATCATCGTGGTCTGGCGCTCGGAGGATCAGGATGGTTTCTCGGGCGGGATCTATGGTCAGCGCTTTACCGATCAGGGCGTCGCGGTCAGCGGAGAATTCCGGATCAACGACTTCACCGGTAATAACGAGCGTGACCCCAAGGTGATCGGTCTCGATACCGGTGGCTTCGTCGTCGCCTGGGAGGCGGATACCAATGTGGGATCGGGCACGGATGTCATCGCGCAGGTGTTTGACGCCGATGGTACTCGGATTGACGGCGAAGTGCTGGTCAACACGCTCGTCTCCAGCACGCAGGACGAGATTGCGCTGACGGCACTGCCCGACGGCAATTACGTGGTCCAGTGGACCTCGGATAACGGCGATGGCAGCGGCGATGGGATCTTCCAGCAGATCTTTGGCGATCCGAACGAAATCAACACCTCTGCCGCGCCGACCATCGAGGGTCTGGCGTCGAATATCGCGCTGACCGAGGCCGAGGCCAATGGGGGCGTGCTGCTCTTCCCCGCAGGAGCGGTGAGCCTGACAGATCTGGACTCCGCGGATTTGGACGGGGGGCAGCTGCGGGTGAACCGCATCGTCTCCGAACCCCTGCAGGAGCAGTTCAACGACCCTGACGGGCCGGAGCAAGACGCACTGACCGTCGCTGTTGGGGGCGATGTCACGCAAGCCGGGGCGACCCTGTCCGTGAACGGCACGGCCGTGGCCACGGTCGTGTCCGATGGAGCCGATGGTACGTCCCTTGTTCTGGAGTTCCTGCCCGGCGCGACCGTCGAGGCGGTCGAGACCCTGCTCAGCGCGCTGTCCTATCAAAACTCCTCCGACAATCCGCGGGAGAGCCGCACCTATTCCGTGACCCTTCTGGATGGGGATGGCGGCGCCACCACACCTTTCGTGTTCGAGATCGATCTGAGCCAAAGTCCGGATCTCGTCGGGCTCGACAAGGTGGGGGCGGAGACACAGGTCAATAGCTTCACTCCCGGCTCCCAGTCGGATCCCGGCATCGCGGTTCTGGCCGATGGCGGTTGGGTCGTGGTCTGGACCTCCGTTGGTCAAGATGGATCGGGCAACGGCATATATGCGCAGCGCTACGCGGCGGATGGGGCAAACATTGGCGGCGAAGTCCAAGTTGCATCGACCCTTGACGGTTCGCAGGCCGATGCGGTGGTCACTGGCCTGAGCAATGGCGGCTACGCGATCTCCTGGGAGGGGAATGGCCCCGGGGACGGGTCCGGTGTCTTCACCAAACAGTTCGACGCTGCCGGCGTTGCGATCACCGGGGACATTCTCGTCAATACCAATGTCAGCAGCTCACAAGTCGATCCGGCGATCACCGCGCTCGGCACCGGCTTTGTGGTCAGCTACACGTCCTTCGGTGCGGATGGCAACTCAGACGGCATCGCCTTCCAGCGCTTCGACGCAAGCGGGGTCCCGCAAGGCCCTGAAACAATTGCCAATGAAGAGATAGCGAGCAGCCAGTTCGACTCCGATATCGTACAATTGGCCGATGGGCGCTTTGTCGTCGTCTGGACGAGCGCCACCTCCGGGAGCGCCGGGGATGGCAGCTCCAACGGGGTGTTTGGCCGGATCTTCAATGCGGACGGTACGGCGGCGACCGGCGAGTTCCTGATCAACGAGATCACCCTGAATGCGCAGAGCGCGCCCTCGGTTGTGGGCACCCCTGATGGCGGGTTCCTTGTGGCCTTTGAAGATAGCTCGAATGCGCTGGACGGCTCTGGCGGCTCGATCATCGCCCGCAAGTTCGACACGGCAGGTGCGCCTGAGGACGATCAGTTTGTCGTCAACAGCTTCACCTCCAGCACGCAGTTCCAGCCTGACATCACCGTGCTTGCCGATGGGCGCTTTGTGGTCAGCTATATGAGCAACAGCAATGATGGGGACCGGAACGGGAACTCCGTCATCGCCCAAGTCTATGCCGCTGATGGCAGCCGCATTGACGAGTCCTTCATCGTCAATTCCGAAACCGCCAGCTCGCAGGATCAGGGTCAGGTCGTGGCCTTGCCCGGTGGCGGTTTCGTGGTGGTCTGGTCTTCTGCCACCTCCGGCGATGCCGGGGATGGGAATGACCGCGGCATCTTCCAGCAGATTTACGGCGTTCTGGGTGATTTCAACCTGGACGAAGCACCGGTGATCATCGGGGTGGCAGGTACGCGGACGATCTCCGAGGCGGAGGCGAATGCGGGCCTCGCGGCGCTCGAGGCGGATCGCGCAATCGCAGTCGGGGATCTGGACGCGACCGACTATGATGGCGGTGTGCTCCAAGTGGAGATTGATCAGGTAGCGGATCTACTGGATCAGATCCCGGGCATTGATGGCGTCGCTCAGGACGAGCTTGGGTTGCTGACCGACGCGGTTGGCAATGGCGCGGTATCGGTCTCCGGAACCAGTGTTCGGGTGGACGGTGTGACGGTTGGGACCCTGACCAGTGACGGGACCGCGGGACAGCCTTTGACCATTGAGTTCAATGGCAATTCCACGGTGGAATCCGTCGAGGCGGTGATGGGCGCTCTGGCCTATGCGAACGCCTCGGACGGCCCCGCCTCGGATCGTCGGATCAAGATCCAGCTCACCGATCCCCAAGGCAATTCCGCGCCGGAACAGTTCATCGAGCTGACGATTGAGCCGAGCGCTGACAGCACGCTCGTGGCAGGCGACGAAATGCGTGTGAATGCCCACACCCAGAGCGAGCAGTCGATCCCGGTGCTGGCCGAACTGACCGGTGGCGGCCATGTGGTTGTCTGGTCTTCGGCCAGTCAGGACAACCTGAATGTCGAAGGCAGTACTGGCGTCTTCGCTCAGCTTTATGACGCGAACGGCGTGCCCGTGGGGCCGGAATTCCAGGTCACCACGGCCTTCGATCAGGCGCAAACGGACCCCAGCGTCGCGGCAACCTCGGATGGCGGCTTCGTCGTGGTCTGGGAGAGCATCAATCAGGACCAGCCCGGCTTCTTCAACAACGGTGTCTTCGGACAGCGTTATGATGCGAGCGGGACCCAGGTCGGCAGCGAGTTCCAGGTCAACACCACGGTCGCTGCGCAACAGTTCGACGCCTCGGTCGCAGCCTTTGCGGATGGTGGCTTCATCGTGGTCTGGAATGCCGATGCGGGCGATGGCAGTGGGGATGCGATCATCTCCCAACGGTATGATGCGACGGGCGCCCCGGTCGGTGGCGAGGTCACGGTCAATGTGGACCAGACCCAGAGTAATCAGTTCGATGCCGAAGTCGCAACGCTCGTTACCGCCGGTGGCCAGAATGCCGGGCATGCGGTCGTCTTCACGGGCCCCACATCGGGCGGCGATGGGGATGGGGATCGCAACGGTGTTTACCTGCGCGTCTTTGATGCGAGCGGTGCTGCGCTGGGCGCAGAGACCCTCGTGAACACCACCACCTTCGAGGATCAGTTCGACGCAGACATCACGGGCCTGAGCGGGGGCGGCTTCGTCGTCACTTGGACCGATGACGCGGCGGACGGTAGTTTCCAGGGCATCTACGCGCAGATCTACACGAATGCAGGCGTAAACGTCGGCGGCGAGTTCCGGGTCAACACCAACACGGACTCGAACCAGTTCAATTCCTCTGTGACGGCCATGGCCGATGGCGGCTTCGTGGTCACATGGACCTCCTCCACTGGCGACGGATCAGGGCAGGGCGTCTTTGGTCAGCGCTACGACGCCAATGGTGTGCGCATTGATGGCGAGTTCCAGGTCAACCAGGAATTCTCCAGCACCCAGAGCCAGAGCGCCGCGCTCGGTTTGGCCGATGGCGGGCTCATCGTGTCCTGGCGCTCCGAGGCCAGCTCCACGGCAGGCGATGGCTCCGGCGGGGCGATCATACAACGGGTGTTCGATGCCACGCCCACGGCGGATACGTCGCCGGTTCTGTCCGACGTTGCGCGGATCTCGAATGTGGGCGCCAATGAGGTGACTGGCGGGGCGATTGCCTTGCTGGACGCGGGCGTGTCGCTCGTGGATCCGGATGGCGGCAATTTCGACGGTGGCACCCTGCGGATCTACTACACCGCGGGCGAAACTGCGGATGATCAGCTCTCCGTGGTGGACAATGGTGTCGTGACGGTCGCGGGCGCTGTGGTCTCGGTCAACGGGACGGCGATCGGCACGATCAGCGGCGCCGAAGACGGTGTGAACGGCGTACCGCTTGCCATCGATCTGAACGCGAATGCGACCGCGACCGAAGTGGCCCTGCTCTTTGAGGCCATCGGCTTCAGCTTCGGCGGGATCGCCGGGGACATCCAGAACACAGATCGCGGGATCGGCTTTACCCTGACCGACGGGGCCGGCGGGCAGACACAGCCGGATTCCGTCTTCCTGAACTTCTTCCAGGGCTCGAATAACCCCGTTTTCCAGCTCTCGGATTTCGGTGCGGATGAGAACGGTTCTGGTCCGACCATCCTCGGCAGTGTCGCGGAATCCGACCTGCTGACAACGCCCCTTCGCCTCGATGCGGCGGTCAATCTGACCAACACCTCGGGTGTGACCTTCGCCTCGGGGCAGGTCACCGTCAGCAACATTTCGGGCGGGCTCAGCGTCGATATCCTGTCGGTGGCCGATATCGGCACTGGGACTGGACAGATCGGCTTCAACGGCTCGGATGTGAGCTACGAAGGGACCTTGATCGGGACGGTGAACGCCACCAGCAATGGGCAGAACGGATCCGCGCTTCACATTGATCTGAATGCCTCTGCGGATGCCGAGGCCATCGAGGCCCTGATCGAGGCTTTCACCTATGCGACCACGGGCGCGATCAACCGCACTGCGCAGACCTTCAATGTCTCTGTGTCCGGGTCCGGGGGCTCGACCTCCGCATCTGCTGTTCTGCAGATCGAGAATGATCTGGTCCTGCCCGCCACAGGCGAGGATGAGCAGGTCAACAGCTTCATCACCCGTGATCAGTCCAATCCGGTCATCGCCGAGCTCAGCACGGGCGGATACGTCATCGCGTGGACATCAACGAGCCAGGACAACCCGAACGCGACCTTTGAAACCGGCGTCTTCGCGCAGGTCTATAATGCGAACGGGTCTCCGGTCGGGGTCGAGTTCCAGGTCAATGACATCGCGATCCGCACCCAGTTTGAACCGAGCATCACCGGGTTGAGCAACGGCAATTTTGTCGTGACCTTCACGGACACCAATGGCGCACGCGATGGATCGAGCAGCGCAGTCGTCGCGCAGGTTTTTGACAGCAGCGGTGCGCCCATCGGGGCCAATTTCGTGGTCAATGAAGAGACCTCGAGCGTCCAGGACTTGTCCGAGGTTGTCGCGCTCGACAATGGGCGCTTCATGGTGCTGTGGGATTCCGAAACCTCCGGCAATGCCGGGGACGGCAACCGCGAAGGCGTCTTCGGCCGCGTCTTCGCTGCCAATGGCACGCCCGAGGGCGGCGAGTTCCAGATCAACAGCAGCACCATCCAGAACCAGCGCGAGGTTTCTGCCGCTGTGCTCGATAATGGCGATGTCATCGTTGTCTGGCAGGACAATGGCGGCGCAGATGGAAATTCCAACGGCATCTTCTCGCAGCGTCTGGATAACACGGGCACATTGCTGCTGATTGACGGGTCCGCGCCTGGCGCCGATGAGCAACAGGTGAATGTCGAAACCATCGGGGGCCAACTTCTGCCCGACGTGGCCGCGATTCCGCCGGGCGGAACCTTGTTGAACGGTGGCTATGTGGTGGTCTGGCAGGGGCCGGGCCAGAGTGGCACCGATATCTTTGGACAGGTTTTTGACGCGGCCGGCAACGGGCTGGGTGAGTTCCAGGTCAATGTGAGCGAGCGCTTCACACAGACCGACCCGCAAGTGATTGCGCGTCCCGACGGGACCTTCACCGTGGTGTGGACGGATAACGACTCGCTTGATGGCAACGGAAATGCGATCATTGCGCAGAACTTTTCCGGTCTGGGCATTCCGCTGGGCGCGTCCTTCGTGGTCAATTCCGAGGGGTCCTCGAGCCAGAGTCAGCCGGACCTGATGGCACTGCCCGATGGTTCCATTGTCGTGGTCTGGAGCAGCGCGACCTCCGGCACGGCCGGGGATGGCAATGGCACCGGTGTCTTCCAGAAGATCATTGACGCGCCTCCGCCGGCAGCGGGCGCGACTGACCCGGTCATCGTAGGGGTATCTTCCGAGATTTCTTTTGCCGAGGAAGACGTCAATAGCGGCCTGCAACTGCTTGAAATCGATGGGGCATTGACGGTTGTTGATGTGGATTCTCCCGATTTCGACGGCGGTCAGCTCTCCGTTGGGCGGATTGTCGGTACAGGCGATGTTCTGGCCGCGCAGCTTGGCGCCGGTCTGGGCATCGAGCAGGACCAGTTGGGTCTGGTGACCGGCAATGGCGTGAGCATTGTCGGCAATACGGTGGAGGTGGATTCCGTCTCTGTCGGTGCGATCAGCTCCAATGGCGCGGATGGCGCGCTCTTTGTGGTGGACCTCAACGCGAATGCCACCCCGGAACTGATCGAGCGTGTGATCGCGCAGCTCGGCTATGCCAACTCCTCTGGCAACCCCACTGCTGAGCGCGAAATCGCCATTCGGCTCAATGATGGCGATGGCGGTGCCTCCGACACGATCCGCGTCAATGTCACGGTGGAGCCCTTTACGGATCGCACCCAGTTTGCCGTGGGCTCGGAAGAGCAGGTCAACACCACAAGCGAGAACACGCAAAGCGCGCCGGAAACCTCGAAAATCTTCGACAGCAACGGGGTGCAGGTCGGCTACGTGGTCGTCTGGGATTCCCTGGATCAGGACCGGGTGGCGGATGCGAACGCGGGTGTCTTTGCCCAGATCTATGACTTGAATGGCGACCCTGTGGGCGTGGAATTCCTGGTCAATACAGAGACGCAATTCACTCAGGATGACCCGCATGTGGCCGGGGTGCCGACCGGCGGGTTCGTCGTCGGTTGGAGCTCCAGCGCGGACAGCAACAGCTACCTGCGCTTCTTCGAGGCAGATGGCACACCGCGCACGGACGAGATCCGGGTCAACGATGTCACGCCCGGCACGCAGGACCTG
Source organism: Dinoroseobacter sp. S375 (assembly GCF_049800775.1). Taxonomy (NCBI): domain Bacteria; kingdom Pseudomonadati; phylum Pseudomonadota; class Alphaproteobacteria; order Rhodobacterales; family Roseobacteraceae; genus Dinoroseobacter; species Dinoroseobacter sp. S375. The sequence continues at coordinate 466,898 of NZ_JBNAFR010000002.1, forward strand.
ACCGATATCGCGGTGCAGGATGATGGCACGGTGATTGCCGTTTTCACGGATAACAACTCGCGCGATAGCAGCGGCTCCGGTGTTTTCCAGGCTCGGTTTGACGATGCGGGCAACGCCCTCGGGGGCAGCAGCCTCGTGAACACCCAGACCTCCAGCACCCAGAACGAGCCCTCGGTGACGGTGCTGCTCGATGGTCGCTATGTGATCAGCTGGACCTCCCAGACCAGCGGCAGCGCGGGTGACGGGTCCGGCGGAGGTATCTTTGCCCAGGTCTTCGAGGCGAATGGCACCCCGATTGGGGGCGAGTTCGGCGTGCCGACCTTCACCGATGGCAGCCAGTCGGATTCCTCCATCGCGGCACTGACGGATGGCGGCTTCGTAATCGTTTGGACGGATCAGAACGCGCTCGACGGCAGCGTTTGGAGCACGCAGCTCCAACGCTATGACGCGACCGGTGCCGCCGTGGGGCCGCAGGTGCGGGTCAACGAAACCACCGTCAGCAGCCAATTTCAAGCCGAGGTCATCGGCTTGGATACGGGCGGCTGGCTCGTGGTCTGGACGGATGATAGCGGCCTCGATGGCAGCGGGTCGGGCATCTTTGCTCAGGTTTATGACGCGACGGGCAACCGGATCGACGGTCAGTTCCAGGTCAACACGGAGGTCTCCAGCACGCAGAGCTTGCCGGTGGCGGTGGCGCTGCCCAATGGGGATTTCACGATCATCTGGACCTCGGACACCAGCGGTTCAGCCGGAGATGGCAGCAGCACCGGGATCTTCCAGCAGGTCTTCAGCTCGGGTGGTGTTGGCGGCTCTGCTGCGCCGATCCTTGTGGGTCTGTCCAATGGGGTGACCTTCGATGAAGCCGATGTGAACGCGGCGCCGCAGCTTCTGGCGCCGGCCATCGCCCTCGGCGACGCGGACTCCGCGAATTTCGATGGCGGTCACCTGGTGCTTGCCATGCTGGACAATGCGACCGTGCAGTCGCAATTTGCCGCACCGGACGAGGCCTGTCAGGATCAGCTTGCCGTTGATACGAGCGGCTCGGTCTCCGTCGTTGGCCAATCGGTCCGCGTGGACGGCACAGAGATCGGCACGATCGTGAGCGATGGCGTCGATGGCGCTCCGCTGCAGATCGATTTCAACGCCAATGCCACGCCCGAGCGGGTTGAGACCCTTGTCGAAGCCTTGAGCTATGGCAATGCTTCTGATGACCCGGAGGTCGAGCGCAAGGTCGCCCTGCAGATTACCGATGGGGAGGGCGGGACTGTCCGCGAGGTGATTGATGTCACCATCACCCCCGAGACCGACGGTCTTGAGGCCATCGGCCCCGAGCGTCAGACCAACAGCTTCACGATCAACAACCAGTTCGACAGCCAGATCGCGAGCCTGTCAGATGGCGGCTATGTCATCGTCTGGACCTCTACCAATCAGGACGCGACAGGCGACAATAACAACGGCATCTTCCTGCAACGCTACGATGCCGCCGGAGCCCCGGTAGGTGGCGAAATCCAGGTCAACAGCACCGTGCAGAGTGCTCAGACCGATCCCGTCATTGTGGGCCTCGCCAATGGTGGCTTTGCGGTCGCCTATGAGGACAATTCCGGCATTCTGAGCCCGAATAATGACTTCGAGATCCTGCTGCAGGTCTATGACGCAAATGGGGACGAGGTCGGTGTCGAAACCGTGGTCAACAGCGCCTCGGTGAACCAGCCCTTCACCCCGGCCATGGCGGCCTTCGAGAACGGCAATTTCGTGGTCGTCGCCGAGAGCCGGACCAACGCGACGTTCCAGGACACGATCAACGGACAGATCTACGATCCCGCCGGGGGTCAGGTCGGGGTCGGTTTCGAGCTCCCGACAACGGGCAACAGGATCGGAGACCCCGACGTGGCGACCCAGGCGGACGGCACCTTTGCCATCGTCTATGTCGAACGCAGTGTCGACAACGCGCCTGTGAGCGACGACGGTATTCTGTTCCAACGGTTTGCCGCAGACGGCTCGCTGGTGGGCGGCCCGATCGTGGTCAATACCCGGGTTGAGGGCGCCCAGAACGAGCCGTCGATTACGGCGCTGCAGGGCGGCGGCTATGTGGTCGTCTATACTGCGCCCGGCGATGACACAGGCGGGCAGACTGGCGTCTTTGGTCAGATCCTCGCGGCTGATGGCACTAAGATCAACGGCGAGTTCCTGATCAACGAGCAGGTCAATTCTAACCAGCGCGAAGCGGATGTGGTTGCACTGGACGGGGGCGGCTTCGCGGTCTCCTACACCGACGACAATAGCGCCGATGGCGACAGTTCGGGCGTTTTCGTTCAGCAGTATGACGCGGCTGGCAACCGCGTTGATGGGGCCGTTCTGGTCAATGAAGAGACCAGTGGCGCGCAGATCCAGTCCTCCATCGCAGCACTTCCGGGGGGCAACCTTGTGGTGTCCTACACCTCCGCCACCTCCGGGGCTGCGGGGGATGGCAACAGCAACGGGATCTTCCACCGGATCCTTGGCGATCCGGCAGATTTCTCCTTCGGGTTGGAGCCTGTGCTCGACGGTCTGAATGCCGAGGTGAATTATATCGAAGACGATGTGAACGGCGTTCCCCAGCTGATCGATGCCAATGGCGCGGTGGCCGTTTCGGATCCGGATTCCGCGGATTTCGAGGGTGGTTCGATCCTCGTGTCGAACCTCGTCTCTTCGGCGCCACTGATCGACCAGATCAACGCGCCCGATGACCTGACCCAGGACCAGCTTGGTCTGCGCCAGGCCGACGGGATCACGATCCTCGGGACGGATGTCTCGGTGAACGGGACGCTGGTCGGCGAGATCGTGCAGGGCGGGCAGAACGGCGCTCCATTCGAGCTGCTGCTGAATGCGAACGCGGATGTGGCGATTGTCGAGCTTCTGGTCGAGAACCTGACCTATCGCAATATCTCGGATGATCCGCTGGAGCTGCGGCAGCTGCGTGTGCAGATCACGGATGGCGATGGCGGGGCCTCGGATCCTGCGATTGTCACGGTCAACATCACCGCCTCGCCTGATGGGGCGCAGCCCGTGGGCGGCGAGCGTGTGGTCAACACCTCGACCGGGACGCAGGACAACCCCTCGGTCGCCGAGCTTCCGGGCACGGGCGGTGACTTCATCGTCGTCTGGGAGAATTTCGGCGCCGATGGCGACCGCGAGGGCATCTACGCGCAGCGCTTTGACGTGCTGGGCAACCCGATCGCGCGCGATGGCACAGGCCTGCCCGATGGGGTGACGGATGAGTTCCTCGTGAACTCCACGACGGCGGATGATCAATTCCAGCCGCAAGTGACCGGCTATGCCGATGGCGGCTGGGTGGTTGTCTGGACCGATGATTTGGAAGACGGGTCCAGCGACGGTGTCTTCCTGCAGCGCTACAATCCGGATGGCACGGTCAATGGGGGCCAGACCCAGGTCAACTCCTTCACCAGCTCGACCCAGAACGAGCCCGATGTGGCCGTGCTGTCCAATGGCAACACGGTCGTTGTCTTCAATGCGCAGAGTTCGGCGGGCTCCGGCGACGGCTCCAGCACTGGTATCTCCGCACGGATCTTCGATACCAATGGCAATCCGCTCGCGACGGAATTCGTGGTCAATACCGAGACCAGCGGGGCCCAGTCCTCGCCGGAGGTCACGGCGCTCAGCACGGGCGGCTTCCTTGTCACCTATGTCTCACAGACATCCGGTACGGCCGGGGATGGCAACAGCAATGGCATCTTCGCGCAGGCCTTTGACGCCAACGGGGCCGCCGTCGGATCCGAGTTCCAGGTCAACACGACCGTGGTTGGCTCGCAGGTGGCGCCGCAGATCACCGAGCTTGCCAATGGCGATCTGGTCTTCGTCTGGCAGGACGACCGGAACGACCTGAGCAGCACAGGGATCTTCGCGCAAATCTATGACGTGAGCGGCGCGCCGGTCTCCGAGGAATTCCGGGTCAATGATCGCCGCACGAGCTCGCAATCGGAGCCGGACATCGCGGCCCTCGATACGGGCGGCTTCGTGATCACCTGGACCGATAATGGCGGTGCGGATGGCAGTCAGGGTGCGGTTTTTGCCCAGCAATATGATGGCACCGGCGCCCGGATCGACAGTCAGATTCTGGTCAATACGACGACCTCGGGAAACCAAAACCAGCCCAGCGTCGCGGCTCTGCCCGAAGGCGGATTTGTCATCACCTACAGTGGTGTAGACGCAAATGCTCAGATCCTGCTGCAGGTCTATGGCAACGATGCGCCGATCGTCTCGCCGGTCTCGGCCAGCGGCGACGAGGATACGGCCATCGTTCTGGATGCGTCGATCTTCGACGCGGGCTTCAGTGATCCCGATGGCAACAGCCTGCAGGCGATCCGGATCGAGAATTTCCCGACGGGCGGCACCTTGACGCTCTCGGGTGTGCCGGTCTCGGTCGATCAGGTGATCAGCCGTGCGGACCTTCTGGCGGGCAATCTCGTCTATCTCGGCGCGCAGGATTTCAACGGGCTGGACAGCTTCCTGTGGTCGGGCTCGGACGGGATCGTGTTCTCGAATGACGTGGTGGCCGCCGAGATCACCGTGAACCCGGTCAATGATGCCCCGGGCCTTGAAGCCGGGCCGAACCAGACCCTCGAGGAAGGGCAGAACCTGAACCGGGCGATCACCCTGACGGATCCGGACACCGACAACCGCACCTTCACGGTCGATTTCGGGGATGGCGATATACGGGTCTTCAACTCGACCAATGTGAACCAGGTTCTCAACAAGACCTATGCCGGCGAAGGCGTGTTCACGGTCACCGTGACCGTGGATGACAATGCCGGCGAGGCCAATTCCGTCGAAACGGACAGCTTCGAGGTCACGGTCGAGAACGCGCCGCCCCAAGTGGCCGACAACAACGACAGCGTGCGCGAGGACGGCCCCTCCACCACAGGCAATGTCCTGACCAATGACTCGGATCCGGGGGGCGATGCGCTGACCGTGACCGAGGTCAACGGGGAGGCGGCCGATGTCGGGGTGGAGATCACGCTGGGCTCCGGCGCGCTCCTGACGCTGAATGCCGATGGCAGTTACGACTACGACCCGAACGGGGCCTTTGAGGATCTCGGACGGTTCCAGTCCCGCACCGACAGCTTCACCTATACGGCTGATGACGGGGATGGCGGATCGGGGCAGGCCACCGTCAGGATCAGGGTCGATGGCGACAATGACGACCCCGAGGGCGTGGATGATACCTTCGCCACCAACGACACGGATGTGGTGTCGGGCAATGTCCTGACCAATGACACAGATGTGGATACGGGCGATGTCCTGACCGTCACCGAGGTGAATGGCGAAGCCGCAAATGTGGGTGTCGAGATCACGCTCGCCTCGGGGGCATTGCTGACGCTGAATGCCAATGGCAGCTTCGATTACGATCCGAGCAGTGCGACGATCCCCGGCGGGTCGGACAGCTTCACCTATACGGTCTCGGACGGGCTTGCCTCGGACGGGGCGACCGTCACGCTGAACATCGTGACCACCAACCAGTCGCCCGTCGCGCAGGATGACGATGTTTCGGCCAGTGAGGACGGGGTCTCCAACGGCAACCTCTTTGCCGATAATGGCAATGGGGTCGATAATGATCCCGATGGGGATGCCTTCACCGTGGGGCAGGTCAACGGTGCCGCGGGCAATGTCGGGGTGGAGTTCGCCCTGTCCGGGGGCGGGCTGCTCACGGTGAATGCCGATGGCACCTACAGCTTCAATGCCAATGGCGCCTATAACGATCTGGCCGATGGCGAGACCGCGCAGGAGAGCTTCACCTACACCATTGTCGACGGCAATGGCGGCAGCAATGCAGCGCAGGTCATCCTGACGATCAACGGGGCGAATGACAGCCCGACGGCCTTCAACAATTTCGACCTGACCGACGAGGCCACATCGACCACGGGCAATGTCCTGACCGATGACACCGATCCGGATGCGTCTGATGTGCTCGAGGTGATCGAGGTCGGAGGCTCCAGTCTTGCCGTGGGCCAGTCGGTCACCGGCAGTGCGGGTGGCACCTTCATCATCGAGACGGATGGGTCCTATACCTATGATCCGGCGGGCGCGCTCGAAGGTCTCGATGACAATGAGAGCACGGTCGATATCGTCACCTACCGGATTTCGGACGGCAATGGCGGTGAGGATACGGCCCAGCTCCGTGTGACGGTGAACGGTCTGAACGATGACCCGGTGGCGCAGGATGACGACTTCACCCTCGGCGAAGACGACACGGTGAATGGCAACCTGCAGGACGACAACGGCAACGGACCGGACAGCGATCCGGACGTGACCGATATCGGCGTCGTGACGGCGGTCAATGGTCAGGCGACCAATGTGGGCAGCCAGATCACGCTCGGCTCGGGGGCGCTGCTGGTGGTGAATGCCTCGGGCACCTTCACCTATGACACCAATGGCGCGTTCTTCATGCTCTCGACCGGCGATACGGCGACCGAGAGCTTCACCTACACCCTGACCGACGATAGCGGGGTAAGCGATACGGCCACGGTGACCTTCACCATCCAGGGCAACTCCTCCAACCCGGTCGCGGTTGATGACAGCGTGACCACCGACGAGGACAGCGCGGTCAATGGCGCGGTTCTGGGCAATGACAGCGACGGGGATGCCGATCCGCTGGTGGTGTCGGCGGTCAATGGCAATGGCGCCGCCGTGGGGACCCAGATCACTCTGGCCTCGGGCGCGCTGCTGACGCTGAACGCCGATGGCACCTTTGCCTATGATCCCAATGATCAGTTCGAGAGCCTGGCCGTGGGCGAGAGCGACACGGACAGCTTCACCTACACGATCAGCGACGGGAACGGAGGCACTGATACGGCGACCGTCACCATCGATATCGACGGGGTGAATGACGCACCGCGCGCCCGCCCGGATACCCTGATCACCAATGAGGATCAGGCCCTGACGGACGATCTGTTCGCCAATAACGGGGCGGGGGTGGATCGCGACCCGGATGCCTCCGACGTGATCGAGCTGGTCGAGGTCAACGGCTCAGCCGCCAATGTCGGGACGCAGATCGCACTGCCCTCGGGCGCGCTGCTGACCGTGCTGGCGGACGGGACGGTCGATTACGACCCGAATGGTCAGTTCGAAAGCCTCGCCCAGGGCGATACCGCATCGGACAGCTTCACCTACCGGATCTCGGACGGGAATGGCGGCTTTGACGGGGCGAATGTCACGGTCCTGATCCGCGGCCAGAATGACGATCCGGACGCGGTGGATGACGATGTCGCCACGGCTGTGTCGAATGTCCTGAACGGCAATGTTCTGGTCGATAACGGCAATGGTCCAGACACGGATGTGGATGCCGGTGATACGATCTCGGTCAACGAGGTCGAGGGCTCTGCCGCCAATGTCGGCACGCAGATCACGCTCGCCTCGGGCGCCCTTCTGACCCTGAACGCGGACGGTACCTTTGCCTATGATGACAACGGGGCCTTCGGGATGCTGGGCGCGGGCCAGAGCGAGACCGACAGCTTCACCTACTCCATCATCGATGGCAGCGGGGCGAGCGATACGGCGACGGTGACGGTGACCATCGGGGGCGACAACCTTCCCCCTGCGGCCATCGACGACCCGGTGACCACGGACGAGGACACGGCCGTTCAGGGCAATGTGCTCGACAATGACACCGACCCGAACGCGGATCCGCTGACGGTGACCGAGGTCAATGGCAATGCCGCCGATGTCGGGATGCAGATCGCACTGGCCTCCGGGGCTCTGCTCACGCTCAACTCGGATGGGACGTTCGACTACAATCCGAACGGCCAGTTCGAGAGCCTGGCTGTGGGCGAAAGCGGGACGGACAGCTTCACCTACACGGTCATTGACGGAAATGGTGGCTCGGATACGGCCACCGTGACGGTCACGGTCAATGGGGTGAACGACATGCCCCATGCGCGTCGTGATGACCTGACCACTAACGAGGATCAGGCGCTGGCGGCCAACCTCTTTGACGATAATGGCAATGGGGCCGACCGCGATCCGGATGCGTCGGACATCCTCGAAGTGGCCGAGGTCAACGGCTCTGCCGCCAATGTCGGGACCGAGATCACCCTGGCCTCCGGCGCGCTGCTGACGGTGCTGGCGGATGGGTCGGTGGATTACGATCCCAATGGCCAGTTCGAGAGCCTCGCCATCGGCGAGAGCACAACGGACAGCTTCACCTATCGCGTCTCGGACGGGAATGGGGGCTTCGACGGTGCCACCGTCTTCATCCAGATCGATGGCCGCAATGATGCGCCCGTCGCCGCGGATGACGACGTGACCACCAATGAAGACACGGCGCTGATGGGCTCGGTCCTTGTGGATAACGGGTCCGGTCCCGATAGCGACGTGGATGCGTCCGACGTGATCACGGTCTCCGAGGTCAATGGCTCTGCCGCTGCGGTGGGCACCCAGATCACCCTGGCCTCGGGCGCTCTGCTGACGCTGAACGCGGATGGAACCTTTGACTACGATCCGAACGATCAGTTCGAGGCCCTGGCCGTGACCGAAACCGCAACGGACAGCTTCACCTACACGATCATTGACGGGAATGGCGGCTCGGACATGGCCACTGTCACCGTGACGATCGAGGGCGTGAACGATGCGCCGGTCGCCGCGGATGACGCCGTCAGCACAGATGAAGACACCGCGCTGAGCGGATCGGTTCTCGTGGATAACGGGGCCGGTGCGGATAGCGATGTGGACGCCTCCGACACGCTGACGGTGAGCCAGGTGAATGGCGCGGCCGCCAATGTGGGCACCCAGATCACGCTGGCCTCGGGCGCTCTGTTGACGCTGAACGCGGATGGGAGCTTCGATTATGATCCGAATGATCAGTTCGAAGCTCTGGCCGTGGGCGAGAGCGATACGGACAGCTTCTCCTACACTGTCTCTGACGGGAATGGCGGGAGCGATACCGCGACGGTGACCGTGACGATCAACGGGGCCAATGACGCGCCGGTCTTCGTTTCCAGCGATACCTTCTCGCTGCCGGAGAACACCAGTTTGGTGGGCACGGTGGCGACCACGGATCTGGATGCGTCGGACGATGTGACCTACGCGATTGCGGGCGGGGCGGATGAGCTTCTATTCAACATCGACGCCGATACGGGCGAGCTGTCCTTCATCACCGCGCCCGATTTCGAGACGCCCGGCGATGTCGGGGAGGACAACACCTACAATGTCACGGTTTCCGCCTTCGATGGCACCGACACCGTGACCCAGGATGTCACCATCTCGGTCACCGATGTGGACGAGACCGGCGGCCCGACGGTGCTGACGGGGACCAGCGGGTTCGATGTTCTCTTCGGGTCTTCGGAGGACGAGATCTTCCAGACCCTGGGCGGGCGCATCGACCAGAGCTTCGCCGGAGGCGGCGCGGATGTGTTCGAGTTCGGCAGCGAGACCAGCAATGGTCAGCGCGAGTTCGACTTCATCTTCGGCTTTGACGGGGACGACGCGCTCGATCTCGGCACTGCCTCAATTTTGCTCGAAGTGAACCGGCCCGCAGCAACCTGTCTGGTTCTGGACGGAGACTTCGACATCGTTGTGCTGTTCGGCACGGCGGACTTTGACGAGACGACGCAACTGCTATGATAACAGGAGACATTCAATGCCAAGGCATAGACAGATGGCCCCGGTTATCCGGACAGGTTTTCAAGGAAGACGCGCAGGGCTGCGCAGGAGTGTATCATGATTAAGCAAGTGTTCGCAGCGACGGTCCTCGCCCTTGGACTGTCAAGCATGGGCGCCAAGGCGGTCACGCTCGATCTGGGCAATTTCGAGCTCGGGTCAGAAATCGTCAGCGCCACAGGGGCGGCGGATATCATCGCGGGCGGGATGATCCCGGCCTCTTTCCTTGGGATCGGGGCCTCGTTTGGCCCGTTCGAGGTCGTCACTGTCACCGGGTTCGACCCGTTCGATGCCGGTGATTTCTCTGTGACCTACGCAGTGCCTTCCACGACCAGCAGTCTGTCCGGCATTGCTACGGATCTGGTGACCACGGATACGACCATCGAGATCCTGTTCGATGTGGCGGCGGGCAATATCGCCATCCCGTCGGGCAAATTCGTTGTCGTGATCGAGGATATCGATCCGGTCAACGATTACGGCGCCGACCCGTTCGGCTTCATTGGTGCGGCAACCCTGGGACCTGACCCTGTTCTGAGCTCCTTCACACTCACGGCGCTTGTGCCGATCCCGTTGCCTGCGGCCTTGCCGCTTCTGGCATTGGGACTGGGATCCCTGGCGGTGGCGCGGCGACGCAAGACCGGCTGATCCCGCTCCGGGGCGCAGATCCCGGGCGGCATGACCTCACCAATCACGGCGGCGCAGGCACTCTGCGCCGCTTTGAGGTTCCGGCGGACTGGATCAGCGCTGCCAAAGGGGATGATCCGAGGGCACATGCCCATTCTGTGCTGCATGGGCGCAGTCTGTGAGGCTGCCGAAGCGCACGCGGCGCCCGCTCAGCCCCGGCGCGTAATGGGCGTATTTCCCGGAATTGGTCATCAGCACCATGGTGTCCGGCGGAAAGACCGGCTCGACGATTGAGCACCAGCAGAGATCCGCGTGAAACCGCACGCCCGTGGCCTCCAGCGCGGCGACCAACCCCTCGGCCATGACGCTCTGATACACGTCGCGGCCCAAGGTGATGATCACCGAGACCCCGGCCCGCACCGCCCCGCCGGACATCAGCGCGGCGAAGGCGCGGGTTTCCTCCAGCGAGAAATGTGGGCTGCCAAGCGCGATCAGGTTCACATCAGCGGGTCCGCCATTAAGCTGCTTCCAGGCGTCGCTCAGATCCGCCTCGGTGATCCGCAGGTGCTGCGCATCCTCCAAAGGGGGTAGGGTGCTTTCGGGCGTGACCCCCGCGATATGGAGCATCGGCGCCGCCGAGGTCGTCCCGAAGGCCGCGCAGATCGCGCGCAGATCGTCGCGGCTGGGCGCAGCCCCGGCCAGCCCGGTCAGCAGGGGGATCCCCTCGGGCGACATCCGCCCCGCGAGCCAGCCGATCAGGGGCCAGATCCCATCGTCGAAACGCGCGGGCAGATCCACTTCGATGATCACGTTGGGTCGCCGCCCCTCGGTCAGGTAGACGCCGGTTTCCGGCGCCCGCCCGGTCATCGCGATGAACAGGTCAAGGTAGTCAGGATGCTTGGCTGTGCGCGCACCAAGCACCGTGTTGGCAAAGATCACCGCGTTGGATTCCGACCAGCCGATATCCTCGCCAAGGCGCGGGACATCCTCCAGCAGATAGGGCGCGCAGGTGAAGGTCGGGCGCGCGCCCATCTCGACATAGGCATCCGCCAGCGCGCTGGCTGCCGCCCCGAACGCTGGCGGGAGGGAGGGCTCGGGGCGTACCGCGCGATCTACCGAGACGGCGTTGATCGTCGTGGGGATCGCGACCCGCGCGCCCATCTCGGCCATGGCCCGGGCAAAGGTCAGGTTCGCGGGATGGGCATAGATGCAGCCATCGATATGCCCGCGCGTCACATTCCGCAGACCCGTCGCCCCTTGGGCCGTGGCAATCGTGGCGATCACATCCATGGCGAGAGCCACGGGCGCGCCCTTTGCCCCGCCCAGCATGGCCCGATCCGCTTCGGACAGGGCGAGATCGGTGGCCGAGGCGCGGTGCAGGGGCAGATCAAGCCCCGGGGCGACGAGCCGCCCCCCCGTGATCCGGGCCGAGGGCTGCGCCGCCAGCTGGTCATACGCCGCAGGGGGCAGGCGCAGGATCCCGATCGTCTTGTGAAACATCCGGTGCGCGATCAGCGCGCCCAGGGTCAGGATCTCTTCCGCCTCGCGAAAGACCAGCGCTGTGGGCGCATGGCCGTTCAGGGCAAGCTCCAGCAGGACACCGCTGCCCGAGCAGGACCCCCGGCTCGTGGGCATCAGGACAATCTTGCCGGCCAGCGATTGTCCGTGGAGGGGGTGATGGGCGTCGATCACCACGCCGGTTTCGGGATCGACCCCGCCCCAGAAGCTCAGGCCCTCCGCCGAGACGAGGATGTCTCCGGCCAGATCGGCGGGCAGGATCATGCGGGCAGGGGGGGCGGTCATGGCGGTCCTCGGGGCTCGGATGGACCGACCCCGTGGGGGCAGTCCTCGGGGCGCAGCTTGGGCCAGCGATGCGGGGCGCAGCAAGGCGAGATCTGCCCTTGCGGAGTTTTTCGACGCCGAGGAGTGCGCGCGCCCCTCGCCAAATGCCTCCGCAGCGCGGATAACGGGCATGTCCGTCAAGGGAGACGCCCATGCGCAGCAGCAAAACCATCCATGTCGTGTCCTGCCATGCGGAGGGCGAGGTCGGCGATGTGATCGTCGGCGGTGTCGCGCCGCCGCCGGGCGACACGCTCTGGGCGCAACGCAGCTGGATCGCGCAGGACCAGAACCTGCGCAATTTCGTGCTGAACGAGCCGCGCGGCGGGGTGTTCCGCCATGTGAATCTGCTGGTGCCGCCGAAACATCCCGAGGCGCAGATGGGCTGGATCATCATGGAGCCGGAGGACACGCCCCCCATGTCCGGTTCGAACTCGATCTGCGTGTCGACGGTGCTGTTGGACAGTGGGATCCTACCCATGACCGAGCCCGAGACCCATATGGTGCTCGAGGCGCCGGGCGGGCTGGTGCGTGTGCGCGCCGAATGCGCAGACGGCAAGGCGCAGCGGATCCATGTGCGCAACCTGCCCTCCTTTGCCGCCGAGCAGGGGGTGACGCTGGACGTGCCGGGGTTTGGCCCGCTCACGGTGGACACCGCCTATGGCGGCGACAGTTTCGTGATTGTCGACGGGGCCGCGCTCGGTCTCGGCTTTCAACCAGACGAGGCGCGCAAGTTGGCGGAGTTCGGGGTGCGGATCACCAATGCGGCCAATGACCAGCTGCGCTTTGTCCATCCCGAGAACCCGGATTGGGCGCATTTTTCCTTTTGCCTTTTTGCCGGACGGCTGAGCGAGGTCGCGGGGCGGCTGACCGCGCCCTCGGCGGTGGCGATCCAGCCGGGCAAGATCGACCGCTCCCCCACGGGCACTGCAGTTTCGGCGCGCATGGCCTTGCTCCATGCGCAGGGGCGGATGGCGGTGGGCGACCGGTTCGAGGCGCGTTCGCTGATCGGCTCGACTTTCACGGGCCGGATCGTCGAGGAGACCATGGTCGGGGCGAGCCAAGCGATCATCCCCGAAATCTCGGGCCGGGCCTGGATCACCGGCACCCATCAGCACATGCTGGACCCGGACGATCCCTGGCCCGGTGGCTATCGCCTGTCGGACACCTGGCCCGGGGCAGGCGGGGGCGGCTAGCCCCCGCAGCCCCTATTGTGCGGCCAGAAGGGAGGCATTGCCCCCCGCCGCCGTGGTGTCGATGCACAGATGCCGCTCATGGGTGCAAAGCTCCGCCATCGCATCCGTCGCGATCAGGGGCAGGATCGCTCCCTCGCGTGCCGCAAGCGCCTTGCGGGCCTCCGTAAGGCGCGCCCGATCAGCCCAGAGTGCCACTGCCGCAAATCCCCGGAGCGTTTCCAGCGCGGCGGGCGGCAGGACCCCGGACAGGGTGTCCGGACCCTCCGCGCCCGGTGCAATGCCGAGGACCGGGCAGCCCATGCGCCGGGCGATCTCCATCTGTGCGGTTATGTCCGCGAGGCTGGGACCAAGGCAGAGGATCGTGCCCCGCGGGACCAGCGACCAGCGGTTCGACTCTCCTGTGGGCCCGGGCATGTCCCGCGTCTCCAGCGGCGCATGGGTGACACGGGCCCGGGCGTCGAGCGCTGCCTGCACGACCAGCGGGTCCACCGCATCGCCCGGTATGAGGCGGTGATCCGGCAGGGCCAGACGCTTGAACCGCTGCACATATTTCGGGCCGCCCGCCTTGGGGCCGGTTCCCGAGAGCCCCTCGCCCCCAAAGGGTTGCGAGCCGACCACCGCGCCGATCTGGTTGCGGTTCACATAGAGGTTCCCGACATTCAGGCGGCTGGTGATATGCTCCACCCGGTCATCGATCCGCGTGTGCAACCCGAAGGTCAGGCCATAGCCGCTGCCATTGATCGCCTTGAGGATGCTGTCGATCTCGTCCGCCTCGAAGGTGCAGACATGCAGGACCGGGCCGAAGACCTCGCGTTCCAGATCGGCAATCCCGTCGACCCGGATCACCGCGGGCCCGATGAAGAGCCCATCCTGCGGCACGTCGAGTTGTTTGAGCAGGCGCCCTGCCTTGCGCGCGGTCTCCACATGGGTGGCGATGCCCTGCCGCGCGGTCCCGGTGATGACGGGGCCCAGATCCGAGGACAGGCTCCAGGGATGGGAGACCTCCAGCTCGTCCATGGCCCCGTAAAGCATCTCGAGGAAGCCTTCGGCGATGTCCTTTTGCAGATAGAGCATCCGCAGGGCCGAGCAGCGTTGCCCGCAGGACCGAAAGGCGGAATCCACGATATCCCGGACCGCCTGCTCGGGCAGGGCGGTGGAATCCACGATCATCGCGTTCAACCCGCCGGTCTCGGCGATAAAGGTCGCGTCGGGTTCGAGGGTCGCAGCCGCCGCGCGATTGATGGTCTGGGCCACGCCCGTGGATCCCGTGAAGCAGATCCCATGAACCCGGGGATCGGTGGTCAGCTTGGCCCCAACCACGGGCCCTGCGCCGGGCACCAGCTGCAAGGCGGTGTCGGGCACCCCGGCGGCGCGCATCAGACGCACGCCGATGGCGGCGGTGATCGGGGTCGGATCGGCGGGCTTGGCCAGCACGCCATTGCCCGCTGCGAGGGCGGCCGCGATCTGGCCCGAGAAAATCGCCAGCGGGAAGTTCCAGGGCGAGATGCAGGTGATGATCCCGCGTGGCGCCTGCGCGCCGTTGCGGATGGCCTCAGCCCCGTAGTAGCGCAGGAAATCCACGGCCTCGCGGATCTCGGCAATGGCATCCAGCCCGGTCTTGCCCGCCTCGCGACACAGGGCGGCAAAAATCTCGCCCGCGTGTTCTTCGTAAAGGTCTGCGGCGCGGTTCAGGATCCGGCACCGCTCCGCCGGGGGCGTGTCCTGCCAGGGTTTTGCGGCGGCGAGGGCTTGTTCGGCGGTCTCCAGCGTGGCCAGCGCCACGGTGCCAAGGCGGTCCGCCGGATCGTTGGGGCTGACCACGGGTGTGGCCTCCAGCGTCGGGGCTGTTCCGGCGATCATCGGGCCCACATGCCACTCATGGGTCTTGAACCGGTCGCGCGCGGCATGGAAGGCGGCCACGTCATCGGTATTGCGCAGATCCCAACCGAGGGAATTGGGACGCTCGGGCTGGTAGAGATCCGCAGGCATGGTCACGAGGCCCGGTTCCGACGGGTCCGCGTCAAGCAATGTGAAAGGGTCCTGCGCGATCTCGGCGGGATCGACATCCTCATCCACGATCTGGTTCACGAAGGACGAGTTCGCCCCGTTCTCGAGCAGCCGCCGCACCAGGTAGGCGAGCAGGTCGCTATGGGCCCCCACGGGCGCGTAGATCCGGCAGCGCGTGTCGTGGCGATCCAGCACGATCTTGTGCAGGGTCTCGCCCATTCCGTGCAGCCGCTGGAATTCATAGGCCTCGCGCGGCGCGCCCATCTCCAGAATGGCGCAGACCGTATGGGCGTTATGGGTGGCGAATTGCGGATAGATCCGGTCCGCATGGTCCAGCAGCTTGCGCGCGCAGCAGATATACGAGACATCCGTCGCCGGTTTGCGGGTATAGACCGGGAAATCGGCCACCCCGTCCACTTGGGCCTGCTTGATCTCGGTGTCCCAATAGGCGCCCTTCACCAGCCGCACCATGATCTTGCGATCCAGTTCGGTGGCCAGTTCCGCGAGCCAGTCGATCACCGCCGGGGCGCGCTTGCCATAGGCCTGCACCACCACGCCGAATCCGTCCCAGCCCGCAAGGCGGTCATCGCGCAGCACGGCCTCGATCACGTCGAGCGAGAGGTCGAGCCGGTCGGCCTCTTCGGCGTCGATATTGAGGCCCATCTGCGCCGCCTTGGCCATGAGCGCCAGCTCGGTCACCCGCGGCACCAGCTCGGCCATGACCCGCGCGCTCTGGCTCAATTCGTAACGCGGGTGCAGCGCCGAAAGCTTGATCGAGATGCCGGGGTTGCGCCGTGTGTCCGCGTGTGCGGCATGGGCTCCGAGCTGCGTGATCGCATCCGCATAGGCGTCGTAATAGACCTTGGCATCCCGTGCCGTCAGCGCGGCCTCGCCCAGCATGTCGTAGGAATAGGTGAAGCCCTTCTTCTCCATGCCCTTGCCGCGGGTGATGGCCTCCTGCGTGGTCTGGCCGAGCACGAACTGATGCCCCATTTCCTTCATGGCGCGCTTGACGGCGGTGCGGATGACCGGCTCACCCAGGCGCTTGACCGCGCTGCGCAGGGTGTCGGCCAGCCCGTGGGCACCGGGCTCTTGCAGGACCTTGCCCGTCAGCATCAGCGCCCAGGTCGAGGCATTGACCAGCGACGAGCTCGACTGTCCCAGATGTGCGCCCCATGCCGAGGGCGCGATCTTGTCCTCGATCAGCTCGTCGATGGTTTGGGCATCCGGCACCCGCAACAGCGCTTCGGCAAGGCACATCAGGGCGACGCCCTCATCGCTCGACAGGCCGTATTCGGCGAGAAACACCTCCATCAGGCCGGGCGTTCCACTGGCGCGGATGTCCCGGATCAAGCCCTCGGCCGCGGCGCAGGCGGCCGCACGCGTCGAGGTATCGGGGCCATGGGCTGCGGCCAGTGCCGCAAGGGTGGTCGTTTCCTCGGCCCTGTGCAGGTGCCGGATCCGGGTTCTGAGGTCTGACAGCTGGCTCATTCTCACGCTCCTTGGTGCCTGCCATAGAGGGTACCATTGACCGCGAAGTCGATTTCACTTAGTTTTCGATTTTTGAAGGTGGTTCAGCTTATTTTGGGTCTCAATTGGGAAGAAATGACTATCAAAATCGACCTGGATAGTGAACTTGACCGTATTGATCGTCGGATCATCGACGAACTGTCGGTGGATGGCCGCATGACCATCACGCAACTGGCGCAGCGGTTGGGGCTGTCCAAGACCCCCTGCACCGTGCGCCTGAACCGTCTGATCCGGGACGGTTACATCCTTGGATTTCGGGCGGTGACCAATCCGGTGAAGCTGGACCGCAGCCATGTCGCCTTTGTCGAGGTCAAGCTCAGCGACACCAAGGAGGCCGCACTGCGCGCCTTCAACGAGGCGGTCAGGGAGCTGCCGGAGGTCGAGCAATGCCATATGATCGCCGGGCCGTTCGACTATCTGCTGAAGGTCCGCTCGAAGGATATTCTGGAGTATCGCCGTGTGCTGGGGGAGCGGATCTCGACCCTGCCTTACGTGTCGAACTCATCGACCTATGTGGCGATGGAATCGGTGAAGGAAACCGGCTTCTAGGATACGGTTTGCCCACAGAACGTGCGCCAAGCCCGGTGCAGCGTCCGATGCGCAATTCAGAAATGCGCATTCGAACAGCAGCTTGCGCGAAGTTCGGGAGGCGCCGTCGTTTCCCTTGATTTGTCGACAGGCTGTATGCAACGCTCGGGCAACTCGCATGAGGGCCGTGAATGGAGCGCACGAAGTATCGACGAGGATCCGCCGGGACGGAGATCTGCGACCGTCTGCGCACGGAGATCCTGACGCTCCAGCTGGCGCCCGGGAGCCCGCTGGACGAGACGGCCCTCTCCGAGCGGTTCGGGGTGTCCCGCTCGCCGATCCGCGAAGCGCTGAACCGCTTGCTGGTCGAGCGGCTGGTGCAGACCCTGCCGAACCGCTCCACCGTGGTAGCACCAATCGACCTGCGCAATTTTCCGCAATTCATCCAGGCCTTCGACGTGCAGCAGCGCTTTGCCACGCGGCTCGCGGCCCAGCACCGGACCGAGGATGATCTGACCCGTTTGCGCGCTCTGGCGACGGCCTATAACGAGCATGCGATTGCCGGGGGCGGGCTTGCGATCATCCATGCCAATTACGAGTTCCACGCGGCGGTGGGCGCGGCCAGCCGGAACAAGGTGGTGCAGCGGCAATATGGCGAGCTGCTCTCCGAGACCCGGCGACTTCTGCATATTCACATCGACTATCTCGACACGAAGCGGGATCGCTCGCTGCTGCGGGATCAGCATTTCGACATCGTGGATGCGATCGAGGCGCAGGATGTCCTGCTCGCCGACAAGTTGGCCCATGCCCATACGATGCAGTTCCATGACCGCTTTCTCAAGGCGCTGCAGCACCAGCCCGAAAAGCGGCTGATGGCGCTCGACCTCTGGCCAGAGGAGAGGCCATGACCCGGATCGCGCGCGTGGAACTCTATGCCCATTGCAACGCGCTGGGCGGCAAGGTCTGGAACCCGGCGATCCGCTGGTCCGACAAATTCGCGGTCTTCGTGGTCGTGCGGGACACGGCGGGGCAGGTCGGCATCGGGGAATGCTGGTGCTTTGACGCGGCGCCGGATGCCTTGATGGCCTTCTTGCGCACCGAGGTCGTGCCGCAGTTTCTGGGCGCGCCGCTCGCAGCCATGGAAGAGATCGCGCGCGCCATGCTCGACAAGGCGACGCTGACCGCCCGGCACGGGATCCTGAGCTCGGCCCTGTCGGGGCTGGATCTGGCGATCTGGGATCTGCGGGCGCGCCATGCGGGACGTCCCCTGTGGCAGCTGCTCAACCCTGCGGGCACGGGCCGCGCGCCGGTCTATGGCAGCGGCGGGCTCTACGGGGTCGACAAGACCCCGGCGGATCTGCGGGACGAGATGGCGGGCATGGTCGCGTCGGGCCACGGCATCGCCAAGATGAAGGTCGGGGCCCTGAGCCCGGACGAGGATCGCCTCCGTGTCGAAGCCGCGCTGACGGCCTTGCCCCCGGGGCGCAGCCTGATCATCGACGGGGTCTACAGCTATACCGCGGTGGAGGCTCGCGCCTTCTACGCATGTCTGCCGCAGGACCGGATCCTGGCCTTCCAGTCGCCCGTGCCCGCCTCGGACCTTGCGGGGATGCGCGCCCTGACTGCGGCGGGCGTACCGGTCATGGCGGTGGAGGCCGAATACCGCCCCAAGCTGCAGGCGCAGCTTGTGGAAGAGGGGTGTGTGCGCTTCCTGCAGGTCGCGCCCATCGCCGTGGGGGGCGTGTCGCGGATTAGGGCCTTGTGCGATCTGGTGGCGGGGACGCCTGTGGATCTGTCGCTCGAGGTGTCCTCGACGGCCCATGCCTTTGTCGCGGCGGCGCATATGGCGGCGGCCTATCCGCAGATCGCCCATGTGGAATACCACTATGTCCACCATGTCTTCTTCGACCAGCTGAGCGCCCAACCGGTCGGAGGGGCGTTTGCCCTGCCGATGCAGCCCGGCATCGGGATGGCGCCGCCGCTCGATCAGCTCACCCATCACGCGACCCTCAACCATGAGGGCACCGCCCCCGTTCCAGACCTTCAGCCATCGATTGAAGCTTAACCTGTCCAACTTCAGGAGGACCAAATGATTGGAAACCTATTCACACGCCTGACCGCGACCGCTGTGGCGTTCGGCATGGCCACGCCGGCCCAGGCCGCCGATCCCGGCCCGACCGTCACCGCGATCAAGGAGCGCGGGACGCTGCTCTGCACCGGCCATAACGGCAGTTATCTTGGGTTTGCCGAGGTCGACGACCAGGGCGAATGGACCGGCTTCGATATCGAGTTCTGCAAGGCGCTGGCCACCACCATCCTCGGCTCGCCCGACGCGCTGCAGATCATCCCGGTCAGCTGGGCCCAGCGGTTCCCGGCACTGCAATCGGGCGATATCGACGTCATCATCAAGGTGACCGGCTGGACCCAGAGCCGCGATACCGAGCTTGGCCTGCAATACGGGCGGACCTATTTCATCGGGCCGACCAATGTGCTGGTGCGGTCGGATCTGGGCGCCGAGAGCACGGCGGATCTCGAAGGCGGTGTGTTCTGCATCAATGCGGGCACCTCGATCGAGCGGATCGTGGCCGATTACATGGGCGCGCGCGGGATCTCCTACGAGGCGCTGAACTTCGAGAAGGGCGAAGAGCTCCGCGCGGCTCTTTATGCCGGGCGTTGTGACGCGCTGGCGGGTTTCGGGCCGTTCCTTGCGGCGACGCGGTTCAACGCACCCAATGCCGAGGATTTCACCATTCTCGACGAGGTGCTCGCACTTGAGCCCGAGGGCATTGCCGCCCGCGAAGGCGATGACGGCTTCATCGACATCATCAACTGGATGGTCTCGGCCCTGCTCATGGCCGAGCAGAACGGCATCACCATGGCCAATGTGGACGAGATCCGCGCCAATCCGCCCTCGGCCTCCATCGAGCGGCTTCTGGGCGTCAGCCCGGGTGTGGGCGAGCGCCTCGGCCTGTCCGATGACTGGGCCTATAACATGATCAAGGCCGTCGGGAATTACGGCGAGATCTATGACCGCACGGTGGGCGAGAACAGCCCCTACAAACTGCCGCGCGGCAAGAACCACCTGTGGACCAATGGCGGTATGCTCTACCCGCTGGTCCTCGACTAAGGGAGACGGGTGCGGGCGGCCTCGGGTCGCCTGCATCCACCATGCACCATGGCTCAAACCGCTCCGAAACGCATCAACGTCAAGCACTGGCTGATCCAGGGCACCTTTCTGGTGGCCGTGATCGGGGTGGTGGTCAGCTTCACGGTGATTGCCCGTGACAACCTGCTCTCACAGGGCATCGCCACCGGCTTCGGCTTTCTGGAGCGGAGCACGGGCTGGCCCATCAATTTCGCCCTGATCGAGGTCTCGGACCGGTCAAGCTATGCGCGGATGCTGAGCGCGGGCCTGCTCAACACCCTGGTGGTCGGGCTGCTGGGGCTGTTTTTCGCCACCCTGTTCGGGGTGGTTCTGGCCCTTGCCCGGATCTCGAACAACGCGGTGTTGAACCTGATCGGCACGGTCTATGTCGAGGTATTCCGGAACGTCCCGCTGATCCTGCAGGCGTTTTTCTGGTACGCGGTCATGACCCATCTGCCGCGCCCGCGCGAGGCGATCTCGCTGGGCGGGTTTGGGTATATCTCGAACCGGGGCATCATGCTGCCGGGGCTGGATTTCGGGCTCTGGGATCTGGTGCTGCTGGTGGCGGGGCTGGGGCTTCTCTGGGTCGGGCTGCGGTGGCTGATCCAGCAGGGACGGCTGCGTCCGACCCTGTTCTGGCCGAGCCTTGTGGGGATCGGCGCGCTCCTCTTTCTCGTGCTGCTCCTGACCGGGCGGACACCTGACGCGGCCCTCGTCTCGATCCCGGAACTCAAGGGGCTGCGCTTTGTCGGCGGCTTCGCCATCAAACCCGAATTTTCGGCCCTGCTGATCGCGATCACGGTTTTCGGGGCGGCCTATGTGGGCGAGATCTTTCGCGGCGGCTTCCTGTCCGTGGATGTGGGCAAGACCGAGGCCGCCATGGCGCTGGGCCTTTCCCCGTGGCAGGTCAACCGGCTGATACGGATCCCGCTGGCGATCCGCGCGGTGCTGCCGGCGCTGTCGAACCAGTATATCTGGCTGATGAAGGCGACGACGATCGGGATCGCCATCGGCTTCCCGGATTACTTCATGATCGTATCGACCTCGATCAACCAGAGCGGCCAGACCATGGAGCTTCTGGGCCTTCTGATGGCGGGCTTTCTGCTGATCAACCTGTCCATCGGGACGGTGATGAACATCATCAACAAGCGTTTGGCGATCAAGGGACGGGAGGCTGAGTGATGGCGATGATGACCGACACCCCCATGGCCCCGCCCGTGCGGCTTGGCCTGCTGAGCTGGATCCGTAAACGCCTGTTCGCGACTTGGTTCGACGGGATCGTGACGCTGCTCTTCGGCATCGGCGTGGCTTGGGGGCTGTGGCAGGTGCTGGAATGGGCACTGGTCGACACGGTACTCGAGGCCGAGTCCGGTGCCGCCTGCCGCGAGGTGAGCGGGGCCTGCTGGGCGGTGATCAACGCGCGCGGCCGGCTTATCCTGTTCGGGCTCTATCCCTTTGAGGAACACTGGCGCTCGGCGCTGGCCTGCCTCGCCATCATCATCGTGGCGGTCTGTTCCTGCATCCCGTGGTTCTGGCGGATGAGCCGTCTGGCGCTCCTCTGGGTGCTGGGGTTTGGCACCTTCCTTGCGCTGATGTATGGTGGGTTCCTTGGGCTTGAGGTGGTCACGACCGAGAAATGGGGCGGGCTGTCCCTGACGGTGCTGCTCTTTGCCTCGGCGCTTGTCTTCGGGATGCCCCTGGCGATCTGTCTCGCGCTTCTGCGGCGGTCGAAACTGCCGGTGATCCGCAAGGTGGTCGGGCTGTTCATCGACACCATTCGGTCGCTGCCCCTGCTGACCCTGCTCTTTGCGGCGGCGGTGGTGGTGCCATTCGTGGTGCCGGACTGGGCCCAGGGCGACAAGCTCGTGCGGGTCATCATCGCCTTCACCATCTTCTTTTCCGCCTATCAGGCCGAGATCATCCGCGCCGGCCTGCAGGCCATCCCCGAAGGCCAGGAGGAGGCGGGCGCCGCCCTCGGCCTGCATTATTTCGGTGTGGTCTTCCTGATCCTGCTGCCGCAGGCCTTCCGCAATGCGTTGCCGGCGACGATCAACCAGGTGGTGATCACCTTCAAGGAAACCTCCATCGTGACGATCATCGGCTTTTTCGAGATCATGGCCTCGGCCAACGCGGCTATCGGGCGCGGCGACTGGAGTGGCCAGTTCATCGAGGTCTACGTCTTTGTCGGCGCGATCTACTTCGCCTTTGCCTTTGGACTGTCGCGCTACGGTGCCTATCTCGAACACCGCGCGAAACGCGCGGATCGATGACACCGATCCCGTACCCCATGCGAAACCCTATGACTGAGAAAGATCCGCGCCGATGAGCCAGGACACGCACACCACCCACAGCGCCGAAGACGATATCCGCAATCGCGACATCAAGATCTATGTGAACGGCGCACTCCTGCATCGCGATGAGGCCAAGGTCTCGGTCTATGATGCGGGCTTCATGCTGGGCGACGGGATGTGGGAGGGGATGCGCCTCTATAACGGGAAATGGGCGTTCTTCGACGAGCATATGGACCGGTTCTTCAACTCCTGCAAAGCGGTCTCGCTGGATGTGGGGATGGATGCGGACGGGATCCTCGAGGCGCTGACCATGACCGCCGAGGCGAACGGGATGACCGACAACGCCCATTGCCGGATGATGCTGACCCGGGGGATCAAGGACAAACCGTTCCAGCACCCTTCGCTCAGCCGCTCGGGCCCGACCCTCGTGATCATCATGGAGCATTCGCGCCCGGTCGAGGCCCTGCAAAGCCGGGGGATCCGTCTGGCCACCGTGCCTCAGGCGCGCGGGCTGCCCATGACCCAGGACGCCAAGTATAACAGTCATTCCAAGCTGAACTGCGTGATCGCCTGCCTGCAGGCCGAGCAGGCCGGGGCGGATGAGGGGCTGATGCTGGATCCCCATGGCTTCGTGAACACCACCAATGCCTGCAACTTCTTCATCGTGCGCCGGGGCGAGGTTTGGACCTCGACCGGGGATTACTGTATGAACGGCGTGACCCGTCAGAAGGTCATCGACCTCTGCCGGGCCGATGACATTCCGGTCTTTGAGAAGAACTATTCGCTCTACGAGGCTTACGGCGCTGAGGAGGCCTTCCTGACCGGCACTTTCGGCGCGCAGACCCCGGTGAGCGAGATCGACGGCAAGCCCATCGGCACCGGAGAGCGCCCGATGACCGCGCGGATCCGGGCGCTTTACAAGGCAGCGATTCAGGAAAATGTAGGAGCAGTCCCATAGAGCCCACCACCGACCTGTACCTCGACGAGATCCACGCGCTCGTCCTCGCCGTCTTGCAGGCCCATGGCGCTGACGAGGCCAATGCCGCGGCGGTGGCCGAGACCGTCACCCGAGCCGAGCGCGACCGGGCACTGTCCCACGGGCTGTTCCGGGTGCCGGGTTACGTGAAGGCACTGCAAAGCGGCAAGGTGAAGGGCGATGCCCGTCCCGTGCTGAACGCGGCGACCCCGGCGGTCATGCGCTGCGATGGGGGCAACGCCTTTGCCCCCATGGCGCACAAGACCTGCCTGCCGCCGCTGATCGAAGCTGCGCAGACCTTTGGTCTTGCCGGTGTTTCGATCCAGCGCTGCCATCATTTCGCAGCCCTCTGGCCCGAGATCGAAACCCTCGCCGAGGCCGGGCTCGTGGGCATCACCTGCGTGTCCTACCTGCCCTGGGTGGCGCCCCATGGCGGGCAGGTGCCGATCTTTGGCACCAACCCGTTCGGCTTTGCCTGGCCACGCCCGGGGCGCGATCCCATCGTGATCGACATGGCCACGGCGGCCATGGCCATGGGCGAAGTGCAGATCGCCGCCCGTGAAGGGCAGGCGGTGCCCCTTGGCACTGGCCTCTCCCCCAGTGGGGAGCTGACAACCGATGCGGCGGAGATTGCGAAGGGGGTGCTCTTGCCCTTTGGCGGGCACAAGGGCTCGGCGCTCGCCCTGATGATCGAGCTTCTGGCCGGTCCCATGGTGGGGGAGGCCTTCTCCTTTGAGGCGCAGGCGCGCGACAATGGCGATGGCGGCCCGGCGCAGGGCGGACAGTTCATCCTCGCCATGTCGCCGGCGGTGTTTTCCGACGCGGATTGGGCCGCGCAGACCGAGCGCTTTGTCGCGGTCTATGACGGTATCGAAGGCGCGCGCCTGCCCGGGGCCAAGCGCCATGCCGCGCGGCGCGATCCCGGGGTGCGGGCGGTGAACACGCCGCTCCTGACGGAGATTCGCGGCCTGCTGGCCTGAAACCGCGCGCAGTGCTGGGGTGGCGCATGACGGGGCCTGGCTGGAGCGGGTGCGCGAGTCACCTGCCTTGTGGCGTCGAACAGCGCTGCGCTTCGCGTTCTGTGTCATCGTCTTGTCTGTGTGGGAAAGCGCGTTCAGGATCAACGCGATACGATCAGAAAATGGCAGCCCGTAGGGGAATCGAACCCCTCTTTCCAGGTTGAAAACCTGGCGTCCTAACCGATAGACGAACGGGCCACTCAGATCGTGGAGAGGTTACTAGGCAAAGCCTGCCACGCGCGCAAGCGGAAAATGCACGAATTTGCGTGGCAAATTTTGCCGCGCTTTAGGTGGCCTCGGCCGCGTCCTCGATCCGCAGTTGTGGCGTCTGGCGACCACCCCATGTGTTGATCTCCACCCGGCCTGCGAGATGCATCGGCGGCGCGTTCGTGGCGGATAGAACCGGGCCGAGCGGACCGTCAAATGCGCCAAAGGCGATGGCGTTCATCCGCGTGCCGCAGGGGCCTGCAAAGGTCACGCGCAGATGGCTTTCCCCCACCCGTTTGGCAAAGCTGATCCGGACATTCGGGAAGGCAAAGCGCGGGGCAGGGGCGGCAGCGCCGAAGGGACCCGCCGCCTCGATCTGGGTGATGAGCTCGGGCGTGATCGCCGCCGGGGCGAGCAGGCCGTCGAGCTTCAGCGCGCTCGGCCCCAGCGCATCCGCGCCCTGCTGCGCGAGCAATTCCGTCAGGCGCGCCATGGCCGGGTCGAGCTGCGCACGGCTCAGGGACAGGCCCGCCGCCATCTTGTGTCCGCCCCCTTTCGCGATCAGCCCCTCCTGGGACAGACGCTGGATCGCGGCGCCAAGATCGATTCCAGGGACCGACCGGCCCGACCCCTTGCCGTCATCGCCATCGAATCCGATGACGATGGCCGGGCGCTGGGCGGTCTCCTTCAGGCGCGAGGCAACGATGCCCACCACGCCGGGATGCCACCCGTCGCCAGCAGCCCAGGCCAGCGGCTTGTCGAGACCGCGCGCCTCGGCCTGGTCGAGCGCCTGGGCGCGGACGCTAGCCTCTATCTCGCGTCGCTCGGTGTTGAGCGCATCGAGGCGTTCGGCCAGGGCGGCGGCCTCGTGCGGATCATCCGTGGACAAGAGCCGCGCGCCGAGATCCGCCGCGCCAATCCGGCCCCCGGCATTCACGCGCGGCCCCAGCACGAAGCCCAGATGGTAGGCCGAAGGCGCCGTGTCGAGCCGCGCCACATCCGCCAGCGCCGTCAGGCCCGGACGCGCGCGCCGCCCCATCACCGACAGCCCCTGCCGCACGAAGGCGCGGTTCACCCCTGTCAGCGGCGCGACATCGGCCACCGTGGCCAGCGCCACCAGATCCAGCAGGCCCATCAGGTCGGGCGTCTGCTGTCCGGCGGCACGCAATTGCCGGTTGGCCTCGACCAAGGCGAGAAACACCACTGCCGCCGCACAAAGATGGGCAAGCGCGCCATCCTCGTCCTGCCGGTTCGGGTTCACCACGGCGAGGGCGGCTGGCAGCTCTTCGGCGCCCAGATGGTGGTCGAGCACGATGACATCGGCCCCCTCGACCGCGGCAATCGGCTCGAAGGACAATGTCCCGCAATCGACGCAGAGGATGAGGTCATGCGCCGCCGCAAGTTTGGTCATGGCGGGCGTGTTCGGGCCATAACCCTCGTCGATCCGGTCGGGAATATAGAGCGTCGCATGTCGCCCGAGGGCACGCAGCCATGACAGCAGCAATGCTGCGGACGATCCCCCGTCCACATCGTAATCCGCAAAGATCGCGATGCGCTCGTTCCCCGTGACGGCGGCGTTCAGCCGGGCTGCGGCGGCCTCCATATCCCGGAGGGCGCGCGGATCAGGCAGGAGATCCCGAAGGGTAGGCGCGAGAAAAGCCTCCACCTGCTCCGGGGCGACGCCGCGCCGGGCCAGAACGCGGCAGAGCGCGTCGGGCAACCCGGTCATCTGCACCAGATGTTCCGATGCGCGATCCTGATCCGCGGACAGACCTGTCCACCGCCGACCCGTGATCGACGTCTGGACCCCCAGAAACGCAGGGGGCGTGGTCATGTCAGGCGGCGGATGTGGGGTTCCGATAGATCATGCGCCGCACGGAGCCGGTCTTGGACCGCATCAGGATCGTCTCGGTGGTCAGGTAGCCGACCTCCCGCTTGATGCCCGACACGACCGATCCATCGGTCACGCCCGTGGCGGCAAAGATCACATCGGCGGTCACCAGCTCGTCACGGGTATAGATCCGGTCGAGATCCTCGATCCCGGCCTTGCGGGCGCGGCCGATCTCGTCGTCATTCCGGAAGAGCAGTTTGCCATACATCTGCCCGCCCATGCATTTCAGGGCTGCCGCGGCCAGAACACCCTCGGGTGCGCCGCCGGAGCCCATATACATATCGATCCCGGTGATCGCGGCCTCGGCGCAGTGGATGACCCCGGCCACATCCCCATCGGTGATCAGGCGGATCGCGGCGCCGGTCTTGCGGATCTCGGCAATGGTCTCTTCATGACGCGGGCGTTCCAGAACGCAGACGGTCACGTCCTCGGCGGACCCGCCCTTGGCCTTGGCCAAGGCATGGACCCGCTCGGACGGGCTCATGTCGAGGGTCACGGTGTCGGTCGGATAGCCCGGCCCGATCGCCAGCTTGTCCATGTAGACGTCCGGCGCATGCAGCATCGAGCCGCGCGGCCCCATGGCGATCACCGTCAGGGCATTCGGCATGTCCTTGGCGGTCAGAGTCGTCCCCTCCAGCGGGTCCAGCGCGATATCCACCGCGGGGCCGGTCCCGGTGCCCACCTCTTCGCCGATATAGAGCATCGGGGCTTCGTCCCGCTCGCCTTCGCCGATCACCACCACGCCGTTGATGTCGAGCATGTTCAGCTGGTCGCGCATGGCGTTCACGGCGGCCTGATCCGCCGCCTTCTCGTCACCGCGCCCGATCAGGCTGGCGGAGGCGAGGGCAGCCTGCTCGGCGACACGGGCCAGGCCCAGGGAAAGCAAACGGTCGTTAAAATCGGCAGGGGCGGTCATGGAGTGTCCTTGTCAGCAGAAAAAGTCGCTGGCGTATGGATACCGATGCTGCACTGCAAAGAAAACCCTGCGCCTGAGAGAGCTGGGCGGAATGGCGCTTTCGTCACAGCGGCAAATAGGCCGGTCAGTCGGCCTCGATGCGCAGGGCGACGGGGTCTCCCAGGACCACGCCGGTCTTGGGCAGGGCCTCAAGGGCGGCATCGATGGCGTTGCGCGCGGCCTTGTGCGTCACGATCAGCACCGGGGCCGAGGCATCCTCGTGGCCGTATTGACGCATCCGGTCGATGGAGACGCCGGCATCGCCGAGCACGCTGGCGACCTTGGCGAGGGCGCCGGGTTTGTCCTCCAGCTCGAGCCGCAGGTAATAGGGCGCCGCCACGGCGGATTGCGCGCGGATCGGGGTAACCAGCGCGGTGGCCGGTTGCCCGAAGGTCGAGATCCGGTCGCCGCGCGCGATATCCATGACGTCCGACAGGACCGCCGAGGCGGTCGGGCCTTCGCCAGCCCCCGCGCCGCGCAGCACGATCTGGCCGACCTCATCGCCCTCGATGACCACCATATTCGTGCCGCCCTCAAGCTGACCAAGGGGCGATGTCGCCGGAACGAGGCAGGGGCGCATGCGTTGCTCGAGCCCGCGACCGCTGCGCTGGGCGACACCCAGCAGCTTGATCCGAAAGCCCATATCGGCCGCATGGCGGATATCGTCGAGGGTAACGCGATCGATCCCCTCCAGCTCGACGCCCTCGAAATCCACCTTGGTGCCAAAGGCGATGGAGGCCAGCAGGGCCAGCTTGTGGCCCGCGTCGATCCCGCC
Organism: Dinoroseobacter sp. S375; assembly: GCF_049800775.1. Lineage (NCBI taxonomy): Bacteria > Pseudomonadati > Pseudomonadota > Alphaproteobacteria > Rhodobacterales > Roseobacteraceae > Dinoroseobacter > Dinoroseobacter sp. S375. The sequence goes on from NZ_JBNAFR010000002.1 coordinate 495,532, forward strand.
CACATCGAGCGTCGGATCGGCTTCGAGATAGCCGAGCTTGCCCGCTTCTTCGAAGAGGATGTTGTAGCCCAGGCCCTCGGCCTCCATCCGGGTGAGGATGTAGTTGCAGGTGCCATTCATCACGCCCATGACGCGCAGGATCTCGTTGCCAGCGAGCCCCTCGGTCAGGCCTTTGACCACCGGAATCCCCCCGGCCACGGCGGCCTCGAAGCGGATCACATGGCCTGCGGCTTCGGCCATCTCGGCCAGCGCCTGCCCATGGATCGCGAGCATCGCCTTGTTCGCGGTGACCACATCCTTGCCCGCTTGCAGCGCGGCTTCGGTTGCGGCCTTGGCCGCTCCGGCCTCGCCCCCCATCAGCTCGACAAAGACATCCACGTCATCGCGGGTGGCCAGCGCTACCGGATCGTCTTCCCAGGCATAACCGCTCAGATCGACGCCGCGATCCTTGTCGCGGCTGCGTGCGGAGACGGCGGTGACCACCACCGGGCGGCCTGCACGGGCACTCAGCAACTCGGCCTTGCCGGCTACGATTTTGACGACACCGGCACCAACCGTGCCGAGCCCGGCGATGCCTAGGCGAAGAGGGGACGTCATGGGGCTGCCTCCGAGGGTGAGCGATGAGCAAACAGAACTGGCGTTCTCGTAATCAATCAGATCGCCGCATGCAACGCGGTAGCTCTATTGCGCGGCCGCGGCGCGACGCTGCAGGGCCGCGCCCCGGTTCAGAAGACGCTCGGTCTCCTCGCTGGGTTCGGCATCCTCCGCGGTCGGCAGGTCAAGCTGCGCGCGCGGCAGCAATTCCGGCGCAGGCTCCGTGCGTCCGGCCTCGGTCACCGCCGCGTCGAGAAATGTCAGGTCCGTGCAACCCGCAAACAGCAGGGCCATGGCCGCGATGGAAAGGAGGGGTCGACGCATGGTGGCAGCTTATGTCGGCACAGCGGGGCGCTAAAGTGAAAAAAGCCGCTGTCAATTGAACGATCGTTCACTTAGGCTCGGCCCATGGCGCGGAAAACTGGATCCCATTCTGACATCACCGGACCCAAGGTCCGGGCGGCGGCACAGCAGCTGATCGCGCGCGATGGGTTCGCGGCGGTCTCCATGCGCCAGATTGCCCGCGAGGTCGGGGTGCAGGCCGGGGCGCTCTATCTTTATACGCCAGACAAGCAGACGCTGCTGTTCGATCTGATGCGGGTGCATATGGAGGAGTTGATGGAGGCCGTGGCCGCGCTCGACCTGAGCGGGCCGCCGCAGGACGCGCTGGAGACCTTTGCGCGCTTTCACATCACATTTCACCTGGACCGGGCCGAGGCGGTGTTCATCTCGTATATGGAACTGCGCAACCTGACGCCCGAGAATTTCGCCCATATCGCGGATCTGCGCCTGCAATACGAGACGCTGCTGGAGACCATCCTGAAACGCGGCAAGGCGGCCGGACGCTTCGCGGTGCCGGACACGAAACTCGCGACCATGGCGCTCATCGCCATGCTGACCGGGTTGACCACGTGGTACCGGGATGACGGGCGGTTGGACCGGGCCGAGATCGAGCGGATCTATCTCACCATGGTCCGTCAGATGGTCAGTGACGGGGCGACGGAGCGGGTCGAGCCCCTCGCGGTGCCTCTATGAGCGACCCTGAGGAGTTCGAGCTGCCGGAGCGGCCCGTGCTGCACCTGACGCCCGCGCCCTTCAAGCGCGGTGTGTCGGCTGCGATGCTGTTTTTGCTGGCTTTCCTGCTGGGCTACGTGCTGCTTGCGCATCCGCCCGCGTCCTTCGGGTGGATGGCGTTCCTTGGTGTCATGACCGCCGGGGCGGGCTGGCTCGGGATCTCCATGGCTCAGGCGCGCCCTCAGGGGCTGGAGTTGCGGGCGGACGGGCTCTACCGCGCCGATGGCGAGGTGATCTGCCTGCTTTCTGAAATCGTCTCGGTGAACCGGGGGGCCTTTGCCTTCAAGCCGTCAAACGGGTTCCTGCTGCGTCTGGCCGAGCCGCGGGACCGGGCCTGGATGCCGGGGCTCTATTGGCGGCTGGGACGGTTTGTCGGGGTCGGCGGTGTCACCCACAAAGCCCAGGGCGACATGATCGCCGAGACCATTGCGCTGACCCTATCGAGCCAGGGCAAAGACTAGCTCTGGGGCGGGTAGACGACCCGCGGCGCGAAGCGCGGCGAGGTCACCATGTAATTGTGAAACTCGAGCCCCTGGGACACGCCGACGGAAAACAGCGTGTTGTAGGTCGACCAGCTTTCCACCAGTAAGACATGCTCCCCATCCACCAGAACGGGCAGACGATCACTCATGCCCGCCAGATCCGCGGTTGTCAGACTGTCCCGCTCGCCGGTCGCATAGGACCAGTCGACTTCATAGCGGGACTGCGCGGCGACCCATTTCAGCGAGGTAAAGCGCAGCTCGGCATCGCTGCCGAATTTGATGAGGTACTCATAGAGCCCCTGCAGGCCGTTGAGGAAACTGTCATCGATCTCGACCATCTGCCGCGAGAGGATATCGCCCACCGTGTAGGTCGCCTTGATCGAGGCGTTGTACTGGCGGAACCCGTCAAAGATCGCGAAGCTCGCCACGTACCACCAGCACAGCCAGCACATGGCAAAGAGGAACTCGGTGATGACGAGACCGTCTTCATCGCGGGTAAAGCGCTTGGCGAGGGGCCGGATCCGGAAGGCTTTCATGCCACGCTCCTCAAGGCTCTGCCACAAAGGCCGAGGCCGTGGTCATCTGGTAGCCGCCGCTCTCGTCCTTCGACAGCGCGAGCCCCAGACCTGTGAGGGGGAACCAGGGATCCACGATGGTACAGAGGCGCACCAGCACAAGCTTGTTGGCCTGGGCTTGCGTGTAGGTGACCACGGGCAGGGTGTCGTTGATCCGGTCCGCACAGGCCGCGCGGGTCGCGGGCCAGGTCCAGACCGGCGGATTGATCTCGCTCATCTCGACCACGATGGTGGAGCGGCAATCGGAGATCAGCAGGGTTTCCTGACAGATCATGTCCTTCACATCGCTCTCGCTGAGCGGGGTGTCGGCATTCAGCCGCAGCTCGCGGATCGTCAGGTCCAGTGCGCGCTCCATCATGGTGTATTTCGCCGTCAGCATGGCGGCCTCGAAGGTCGACATGAATACGGCGATGATCAGCGGAAACACGATCACGAATTCGATCGTGGCCGTGCCCCGCTCGTCATGTCGTAGAAACTTCCGCAGGGCGTGGATCACAGGGACAACCTCAGCTGCTGAATCGTATTCGCGATGGAGCTGAAGGCCTGCGAGATCTCGACGCCCTTCACGTCGAAGTAATGCCCGGACGAGGAGGCGCAGTACTTCATCAAGGTCTGACCGCGGGCCGGGGCTTCGAAGCCGATGGTGAAGATCACCACGTCCTTGGCCTTGAGCTTGTCGCAGAGCGCCTCGGTGTAGTCGTCGGCAGTGCCATCGCCGGTATAGCGCGTCACCGCGTTGCGATAGGTGCTGCGCGTGCTGGACTGGCTGTCATTCTCGACCCGGAAGAAATATTCCGAAATATAACGTACGCTGAAGGTCCCGAAGAGCTCTGCATGGCTGAGCTGGCGGGCATCCGGGCGTTCGATTGCCGGATCCCAGTCACCATCGCCGTATTTGGCGTCATTGCCGTTCGTATCGCTCTCCGGTGTGCGGCCCACATCCCACCAGGGTTGCTTGTTCTGGTTCGCGCGGTTCTGGAAATAGACGAAGAACTCGTCGCTCGGCTCATGCCACCAGACCGGCGACATGGTCCCCTTGAAACTGTCCTTCAGATCGTATTGCGAGGTGTTTTCCCCGTCGGTCATGAGCACCACGACCTTGATCGTCTCGGTATCCTCATAGGCCACGGGCCGACCGGCGAGCGCGCCGTCCAGATGTCCTTCGGTGATCAGGTCGGTGACAACACTCTGGGTGCCGGGGTCAAGGAGTGCGGCCGCCCATTTCATGCCCAGATCCGTCGCCGTGTTGCCGCTGGCCCCGAGGGAGGCGACCTTGGCGGTCAGGTCCGTGAGACTCGTGGACAGGGGCAGGATCGCGCCGTAATCGCCGACCTGACACCAGGGACGTTTGATCTTGCGATCCCCATTCTGGGTGTAGAGATTGCTGTTATTGCGGTCGAAATGGGCCAGCCGATCCAGGGGATCGGTGGTGCTGAGCGAGATCGACTGGAAATCGCTGGGGGCAAAGCGCACGCAATTGCTGACCTCCTGCTGGGTCGAGACATTGTATTTCGCGATCAGGTAGTCGGGCAGGCTGACCACCGCGTGATAGGGAATGATCGAGACCGAGGTCAGGCCGGTGCCGTCGGCGGTGATGTTGTCATTCGCGGCCATCATCGTGCGCACGAACTTGTCCGCCGCCGTGCGCAGGTTCTGGATCTTGCTGTTGCTGCCCATGGAGCCTGAGATGTCCACGACCAGCGAGACCTCGATGTTCTGGATCCGCTCCTCCGCCTTGCTGCGGGCGAAGGCGTTCAGGGTGTCGATGCCGGACATGTTCATGAACCAGGTCGGGATTTCCGCACTCACGCGGGCCTCGACCTCCTTGTAGTTCAGGCCCTTGGAGACCTGCACCCCTTCGAGATAGTCGGCCATGCCGGCTTTCGCGAAGTAATCCTCAACCACGGCGACGGCGTCGGTTGTCTGGTCGAGATCCGCCGCCGCGAGAACCGCGCGATCGGAGGTGGCCTGCAGCCGTGTGCGCACGGCTTCGTAGCGCATGACGTCGATGGTCAGACCCGCGATCATCATCATCAGGATGAAGATATAGAGGGAAAACCCGGTCAGAACCCCGGCCTCGTCGCGCCAGAACGCTACCACTGCGCGCAAGGGGGTTGCGCGTGCCCTTGGGTCGTGGCTTTCGCTTTTGCCCGTACTCATCACACACCTACTTTCACACGTTCCACGGAACGCAAATCCGCCCCGCCAGTCTCTGCGATATTGCGGCAGAAATCGGGCAAAGCTGGTCAGGAACCGGGACATGCCTGTCAAATGCAGGGGGTTTCCGCGCTCCGGCATCTGCGCGCTCTTATGCCGTGCATTGAATGAAGGGCGCGTTAAACGCCCCGGGCCGGGCGTCGCAACCAGACTGGAAAGCGGTGAAATCAAGGGCGTGCAAGGTGCCGCGGCTTTGCTAAGCTGCGGGCAAGGGCCTGGACGCGAGATCGAACACGGGAGAGCCATGCGCTATTCGGCTTTTGAACTTCTCAAACAGGGCTTGCGCGGCAATCGCGGCTGGCCGGCCCTGTGGCGCCGCCCGGAGCCGCAAGCGGCGTATGACGCGATCATCATCGGGGGCGGCGGTCACGGGCTCTCGACGGCGTATTACCTGGCGCGCAACCACGGCATGACGCGGATCGCGGTGCTGGAAAAAGGCTATCTCGGCGGCGGCAATGTGGGCCGGAACACGACGATCGTGCGGGCGAACTACCTGTTGCCGGGGAATTCAGAGTTCTATTCCCATTCCCTGAAGCTCTGGGAGGGGATGGAGGCGGACCTCAACTTCAACGCGATGCACTCCCAGCGCGGGATCATCAACCTGTTCCACTCCGACGGCCAACGCGACGCGGCGGCGCGCCGGGGCAACGCCATGATCACCCAGGGCGACGACGCGGTGCTGCTGGATCGGGACGCGCTGCGTCGGATGGTGTCCTATCTCGACTATGACCAGACGCGGTTCCCGATCTATGGCGGGCTCTGGCACAAGCGGGGCGGGACCGCGCGCCATGATGCGGTGGCCTGGGGTTATGCTCGGGCAGCGGACCGGCTGGGCGTGGATCTGATCCAGAATTGCGAGGTCACCGGCTTTCGGATCGAGGGCGGCGCGGTCAAGGGGGTTGAGACCACGCGCGGGCCCATATCCGCGCCCAAGGTCGCCATGGTCGTGGCGGGACGTTCCAGCCAGGTGGCCGAGATGGCCGGCTTTCGCCTTCCGATCGAGAGCCATGTGCTCCAGGCTTTCGTGACCGAGGGGCTCAAGCCCTGCATCGACCAGGTCATCACCTACGGGATGGGGCATTTCTATATCAGCCAGTCCGACAAGGGCGGGCTGGTCTTTGGCGGCGATCTGGATTTCTACGCCTCCTATGCCCAGCGGGGCAATCTGCCCATGGCCGAGCATGTGGTCGAGGCGGGCATGACCCTGATGCCGATGATCGGCAAAGCCAAGATGCTCCGCTCCTGGGGCGGGATCATGGACATGACCCCAGATGGCTCACCGATCATCGATCACAGCCCGGTCGCCGGGCTCTATGTCAGTGCGGGCTGGTGCTATGGCGGGTTCAAGGCGGTGCCGGCCTCGGGCTGGTGTCTTGCCCATCTGATGGCCACCGACCAGCCCCATGAGGTGGCCCGTCGCTTCCGGCTGGACCGGTTCCGGACGGGCCATCTGATCGACGAAGAGGCGACCGGCAGCCAGCACAACCTGCACTAGCACCGACCCCAAACCGCCTCAGGGCGCGTCCGGAAGGGTCGGTGCGGCCATGCCCGTCAGGACGATCACCTGCTCGCGCCGTCCGTTGAAGGATTGTGACCACGCATTGATCGTCATCGTCCCATCGGTCGTGAATTCGGTGGCCCCTGTTTCGATCCACATGAACCGCATATCCTCCGGTTGCCGTTCCGAGCCCGGGGGGCCGACGGCGCCCAGTGTCGTCTCTTCGCGATTCAGGTTGAACGTATGGGTGATCCTGTCGCCGTCGGGCGACCGGGTGAAGGTCGCGGGTTGGACCGTGCCGAGGCCATCGGTGCGGTAAGACAGAGCGACATCCTGAAGGCCGAAGCCGGTTGAGGTCACGTCCTCGATGCCGATGACGCTCCACTCGGACAAGACCGCCGTGACGTTGCGGATGCGCGGTGCGAACACCAGGGTGCCATCGGAGTCCAGTCGGACAACGCGGTCCTGAACCTCGCCCGTGATGGAGAGGTCTTCGTTCCCGCTGCCGCCACTGATGAAGGTTGCCGAAAACGGGATGATTTCGTCCCGCACAACCGTTCCGGACAGATCGCCTTCCCGCAGTTCATTATCCGTGGGTGTCGGCGATCCGGTGGTCGTTCCGGTTCCGCACGCGCTCAGAATGGCAATCGCTGCGCATCCGGCGCTCAGGGTGCTGAACCGGCGAAACGACCGGGATGGGATTTGCTGGTCGGAGGCAAGCGCAGTCAAAAATGGCATGTGTGATCCTGTAGCTTTGAGGTGAAGATGCCCGAAGTCTTGCGCGCCCACCGTGAGCCTTTCGTCATCGATTGGTCAGAAGGGCTGCGCGCGGTTTCCCCGCCGGGCGTCGCAAACCGAGACACAGCGCGTCGCGGATGTGTTGTCAGGCGCGGATCGGGCGGCTTTAGTGAGGCCGAGGTTCCATAGAAAGGCGTCCGACCTGCGCATTCCCTGTCCCCTTTGCGGCCCGCGCGACCTGCGCGAGTTCACCTATCGCGGCGATGAGACCTATCTGGCCCGGCCCGCGCCCGGCGATGCGGCGGGCTATGACGGCTATCTGCATCTGCGCGACAACCCGGCCGGTGTGGTGCGTGAGCTCTGGTATCACGGCGCGGGATGCGGGAGCTGGCTGGTTGTGCGGCGCGACACCCGAACCCATGAGATCATCGAGGTGGCGCTGCCCGCTGCGGAGGCCGGGGCATGAGGCTCGACCGGGGCGGCCTGATCGACCGCGACGCGCCTCTGCGGTTTCAGTTCGATGATGCCTGGATGGGCGGGTTTGCCGGGGACACGCTCGCCTCCGCCCTGATGGCAAACGGCGTCGGGGTGCTGGGGCGGTCGTTCAAGTATCACCGCCCGCGTGGGCTCTGGTCCGCCGGGTCCGACGAGCCCAACGCCCTGATGCAGATTGGGCAGTTCGCGCGGCAGGTCCCAAATGTGCGGGCCACGCAGATCGAGCTCTCTCAGGGCCTGTACGCCCGCAGCCAGAACCGCTGGCCGTCCCTGCGGTTTGACCTGATGGAGGTGACGGACCTCGCCGCGCGGTTTCTCGGCGCGGGGTTCTATTACAAGACCTTCATGTGGCCGCGCCGGTTCTGGGAACGGGTCTATGAGCCCGCGATCCGCCGGGCGGCGGGGCTTGGCGCGCTGTCGGGGCAGGCCAATACCGAGACCTACGAGAAGGCCTTTGTCCATTGCGACCTGCTGGTCATCGGCGCGGGCCCTGCCGGGTTGATGGCGGCGCTCACGGCGGCGCGGGCCGGGGCGGATGTGATCCTCGCCGAGGAGGATATGCGTTGCGGCGGGCGGCTTCTGTCCGAGTGCGAGGCGGTGGATGGCCAGCCCGGGCCTGTCTGGGCCGCAGAGATGGTCCGCAAGTTGGAGGCGACGGGGCGGGTGCGCGTCATGATGCGGACCACGGTGACCGGTGCCTATGACGGCGGCGTGTTTGGCGCGCTCGAGCGGGTGGGGTTGCATCTGGCGCAGCCGCCCGAAGCCCTGCCGCGGGAGTGTTTCTGGCGGATCACCGCACGCCGGGCGATCCTCGCCTCCGGCGCGCTTGAGCGGCCCATCGCCTTTCCGATGAATGACCGCCCCGGGATCCTGTCCGCGGCAGCGCTGCGCAGCTACGCCAATCGCTATGCCACCGCGCCGGGGCCGCGGGTTGCGGTCTTCGGGAACAGTGATGACGCGCATCGCACGGCGCGGGACCTGCAGGCTGCCGGGGTCACGGTCGTTGCGATGATCGACACCCGTCCGGAGGGGCCGTCCGGCAACTACCCTGTGCTGCGCGCGGCACAGGTGGTCGGCACCAAGGGGCGGCTCGGCCTGCGGGAGATCACGGTCCGCACCCCGTCCGGGCTGGAGAGGTTGCAGGTTGACGCGCTGGGCGTTTCCGGCGGCTGGAACCCGACGCTCCACCTGACCTGCCACATGAATGGCCGCCCCGTTTGGGACCCGGATCTGGCAGCCTTTGTGCCGCGACCGGACGCGGTGCCCGGCCTCGCGGCGGTGGGGGCGGCAGCGGGCGTGTTTTCTACCCATGGCGCGTTGCGCTCGGGGTCCGAGGGGGCGCAGCGGGCTCTGGCCGAGCTGGAGCTCCGCGCGCCCGAGATCCCGCTGCCCGAGGCGGAGGATGCGCCCTATGCCCTCGCCCCGATCTATGCGGTGGAGGGGCTGCGCCCGGGCAAGGATCGCGCCTGGCTCGACCTGCAGAATGACGTCACGGTCAAGGATGTCCGGCAGGCCGCCGCCGAGAACATGACCAGCGTCGAGCATATGAAACGCTACACCACCCAGGGCATGGCCACGGATCAGGGCAAGAGCTCGAACCTTTTGGCGCTGGCAGTGCTGGCCGATGCGACCGGGCGCGGCATCCCCGAGACCGGCACGACCACCTACCGCCCGCCCTATACCCCCGTCTCGCTGGCCGCGATCGGGGCAGGGGCGCAGGGCAAGGGCTTTGCGCCCGAGCGGCGCACGACCGCGCACCGGGCGGCAACCGAGGCGGGCGCGCCCATGCTGGAGGCCGGGCTCTGGTACCGCCCGAGCCATTTCCCGCGCCCGGGCGAGCGGGACTGGCGCATCGCCTGCGCGCGGGAGGTCCGCTTTGTCCGCGAGACGGTGGGCGTCTGCGATGTCTCGACCCTCGGCAAGATCGAGCTTAGTGGGCCGGATGCGGCGGCCTTCCTTGATTTTGTCTATGCCAACCGGATCTCCACCCTGAAGCCCGGGCGGTGCCGCTATGGGATCATGCTGCGCGAGGACGGGCATGTGATGGATGACGGGACCGTGGCCTGTCTCGGGCCGGATCGCTACCTGATCACCACCACGACCGCTGCGGCCGGGCAGGTGATGCAGCATCTGGACTTCGTGCAGCAATGCCTGCGCCCCGAGCTGCGTCTGCGGTTTCTGTCGGTGACCGAGCACTGGGCACAATTCGCGATTGCAGGTCCACAGGCCCGCGCGTTGCTGGGCGGGGTGCTGGGCACGGCGCCCGAGGCGGCCCGCTTCCCGTTCATGTCCTGTGGGCCCGTGGCGGTTCAGGCGGTGGAGGGGCGGCTCTATCGGATCTCTTTCTCCGGCGAGCTGGGCTTCGAGCTGGCAGTGCCTGCGCGCTTCGGGGCCGCGCTCTACGATGCGCTGGTCGCGCGGGCCGAGGCGCTGGGCGGCGGGGCCTATGGGATGGAGGCGCTGAATATCCTGCGGATCGAGAAGGGCTTTCTCACCCATGCAGAGATTGATGGCCGTACCACGGCGGCGGATCTCGGGCTGGGCAGGATGATGGCTGCGGGCCAGGACCATATCGGGCACACCGCCGCCGCGCGCCCCGGACTGACGGACCCGGATCGGCCCCAGCTTGTGGGGCTGCGCCCGCGCGACGGGCGAACAGAGCTGCCCGCAGGGGCGCATCTCTTCCCGGCGGGCGCGGATCTGACGCCGCAAACCAGTCAAGGCCATGTGAGCAGCAGTTGCTATTCCCCGACCCTCGGGACGCCCCTGGCGCTGGGGTTCCTGCGCGCGGGGCGCGGGCGGCATGGCGAGACGGTGCGGCTGGTGGATCACCTGCGCGGGGTGGCGACCGATTGCGTGGTCACGGATCCGGTGGCCTATGACCCGGATGGAGGGCGCGCCCGTGGCTGACCTGCATGCTGAAACGCCCTTCGCGACCCTGAAACCGGTGCAGATCGGGCCTTGGGTTCTGACCGAGCCCGCGCCGGAGCCGGTCCATGCGATCCTGCCCCTTCCGGGGGCGCACGCCGAAGCCTCCGACGCCTTGCGCGCGGTCACCGGGCTGGGGCTGCCCGGCCCGGGCCAATCGGTAGAGAGCCCGCATCTGCGCTGCCTCTGGGCCGGGCGGGACCAGATCCTGGCGGTCGGGGCGTTACCCCCGGGGGCGATCCCGCCGGACTGCGCGATGGTGACCGAGCTGTCCGATGGCTGGGCGCGGCTGCGCCTCGCCGGCCCGGGCTGGGAGGACGTGCTGGCGCGGGGCACCCCGCTTGACCTGCGTCCGAGCGCTTTTGCGGTCCATGCCACCGCGCGTACCGAGTGGCATCACATGGCGGTCCTGCTGGTGCGCCTGTCCTCGGCGGTCGAGCTTTGGGTCATGCGCTCCTATGCGGAGACGGCTCTGGCGCATCTGCGGCGGGACATGACCCAGCTCGCCGCGCGCCACCGCGTCTCGCCGCCGCAGGGCCGCTAGGCAAAGACTCTGCCCGCGAGTGCTGGACTTCGCGGGGCAGGGCACCGATATTTCACAGATGAGTCTGCCACCCGGTTTCCTTGACGAATTGCGCGGTCGCGTGTCCATGGCACAGGTGGCGGGGCGCAAGCTTGTCTGGGATATGCGCAAGTCCCAGCAGGGCAAGGGCGATATGTGGGCCCCGTGCCCGTTCCATCAGGAAAAGACCGCCTCCTTCCATGTGGATGATCGCAAAGGGTATTATTACTGCTTTGGCTGTCACGCGAAGGGCGATGCGATCTCCTTCGTGCGCGAAACCGAGAATGTCGGCTTCATGGAAGCAGTGGAGATCCTCGCCGCCGAGGCGGGCATGACCATGCCCGCGCGCGATCCGCAGGCCGCGGCCAAGGCGGACCGGCGCACCCAGCTCAGCGTGGTCGCCGAACAAGCGGTGCAGTTCTTCCGGCTCAACCTCAAGACCGGCGCGGCCCGGGATGCGCGGGCCTATCTGGCCGGGCGCGGCCTGTCCGAGGCCGCCTGCGAACGCTGGGAAATCGGCTTTGCCCCCGAAGGCTGGCAGCATCTCTGGGATCATCTGCGCGGCAAGGGCGTGGCCGAGGAGCTGATCCTCGGGGCCGGGCTCGCCAAGCCCTCGCGCAAGGAGGGCGGGCGGCCCTATGACGTGTTCCGCAACCGCATCATGTTCCCGATCCGCGATGCGCGGGGGCGGGCGATTGCGTTTGGCGGGCGGGCCATGGACCCGGAGGATGGCGCGAAATACCTCAACTCGCCCGAGACCGAGCTCTTCGACAAGTCGCGGGTGCTGTTCAACCATGCGCGCGCGCGTGAGGCGGCGGGCAAGTCCGATATGCTGGTCGTGGCCGAGGGCTATATGGATGTGATCGCGCTCTCGGAGGCGGGGTTCCCGGCGGCGGTCGCGCCTCTGGGCACGGCTGTCACCGAGCCACAGCTGGAGCTGCTCTGGCGGATTTCGCCCGAGCCGATCTTTGCGCTGGATGGGGACCGTGCGGGCCTGCAGGCCGGGCAGCGGGTCGTCGATCTGGCCCTGCCGTTGATCGAGGCGGGCAAATCTCTGCGCTTCTGCATCCTGCCGGAAAAGAAGGACCCCGATGACGTCATCCGACAGGACGGGGCCGAGGCGATGGGCGCGCTGTTGCGGGACGCCCAGCCCATGCTGACCCTGATCTGGCAGCGCGAGACCGAGGGGCGCGCCTTTGACAGCCCTGAGCGCAAGGCCGCCCTGGGCAAGGCGCTGCGGATGTCGGTGGCGAAGATCAAGGATCCCTCGATCAAGCAGCATTACGGGCAGGAGATCAAAGCCCGGCTCGATACGCTGTTCGGCTATGGCGGTGGCGAGGCGGTTCGGTCCGGCCCCTCGGGCGGGCGCGGGCCGGGCCGGGGCGGGGGAGGCTGGAAATCCAAGGGGCCCGAACGCCCGACGGCGAACCTCAAGGCCTCGGCACTGGTCACCTCGGAGGCGGATGAGCAGCTGCAGGAGGCGTTGATCCTCGCCACGCTCTGTACCCATCCGGCCCTGATCGACGAGTTCGAAACCGCCCTGCTGGATCACCGGTTCGGGTCGACGGGCTACGGGCAGATCGCCCTGGCCCTGACGGCCACGGACCCGGAGGCCCGCAGCACACCGATCACCTTCGAGGACAGGGATTGCAGCGAGACCCTTGATCTCATCCTGCGCGAACGCCATGTGCAGATTGCCCCATCCCTGCGCCCGGGCTGCGACGAGGAGGTCGCCCGGCTCTCGGTCGCGGCGGCGTTTGCCAAGCTTTCGGCGCAGGTGGGATGGCAGCGGGAACTGGAAGAGGCCATCGAAGATTTCGCCTCGGCCTCGAACGAAGAACTCACCTGGCGGCTGGGGCAGGCCGCCGAAGCCCGCAATTCCGCGGGCCGTGTCGCCCAGGATGACAAGACCGAATACGACATTGCCGATAACGGTGCGCGAATCAGTCGGGACGAACGCAGCGCCTTTGACGACTTGCTCAACGGCATCAGCTTTGGCAAAGGACAGACAAACGGGGGCTGACCCCGCACGGAAAGTTAAGTAAACACGGATAAAAGCGGGAAGCGCGAATCACTTACGACCTGATTCGCATACGGGGTGGAACACGACGATGAACCGGCACGCTCCCCTTTAATCAAGGAAACCTGAATGGCCGCCAAAGACACTGACGACCGCAAGACCGACGACCAAGAAGCCGAAGCCATGCTCGACATGAGCCAAGCGGCGGTCAAGAAGATGATCGCCGAGGCGCGTGCGCGCGGCTACATCACCTACGATCAGCTCAACCAGGTCCTTCCCCCGGACCAGGTCAGCTCCGAACAGATCGAAGACGTGATGTCGATGCTGTCCGAGATGGGGATCAACATCATCGAGGAAGACGAGGCCGAAGAGGGCGAGTCGTCCGCCTCCAATTCCACGCAGGTGGTGGAGGCCTCCGGCTCGCGCGAAGTGGCTGTGTCTACCACGTCGTCGGAGGCGTTGGACCGCACCGATGACCCGGTGCGGATGTATCTGCGCGAAATGGGCTCGGTCGAATTGCTGAGCCGCGAGGGCGAGATCGCCATCGCCAAGCGGATCGAAGCCGGGCGCAACACGATGATTGCCGGTCTTTGCGAGAGCCCGCTGACCTTTCAGGCGATCACGATCTGGCGCGACGAACTTCTGTCCGAGGACATCCTGCTGCGCGACGTGATCGACCTCGAGGCGACCATGGGCGGGGCGATGGAAGATGACGAGGAAAGCTCCTCGGTCGTCGAGATGGCCGCGAACAGCCCGACCGCCCCCTCGGAAAAGACCGCCGAGCCCGAGCTCGACGCCGATGGCAACCCAATTGCCAAGACCGAGGACGAGGATGACGAGGACGATCAGGCCAACATGTCGCTGGCCGCGATGGAGGCCGCGCTCAAGCCCAAGGTGCTTGAGACGCTGGACCTGATCGCGCGGGATTACACCCAGCTCAGCGATATGCAGGATCTGCGGATTTCCGCGACCCTGAACGAGGATGAAAGCTTCTCGATCGAGGATGAGGCGAATTACCAGAAACTGCGCGCCGAGATCGTGCTGCTGGTCAATGAGCTGCATCTGCACAACAACCGGATCGAGGCGCTGATCGACCAGCTCTACGGGATCAACCGGCGCATCATGTCCATCGACTCGAACATGGTGAAGCTGGCGGATCAGGCGCGGATCAACCGGCGCGAATTCGTCGAGGCCTATCGCGGTTACGAGCTTGACCCGACCTGGGTCGAGCGGATGTCCGCAAAGCCCGGACGCGGCTGGCAGGCTTTCATCGAGCGTTCCAGCACGAAGATCGAGGAACTGCGCGCCGACATGGCGCAGGTCGGCACCTATGTGGGCGTCGATATCACCGAGTTCCGCCGCATCGTGCAGCAGGTCCAGAAGGGCGAGAAAGAAGCCCGGCAGGCCAAGAAAGAGATGGTCGAGGCCAACCTGCGCCTCGTGATCTCGATCGCCAAGAAATACACCAATCGCGGGCTGCAATTCCTCGACCTGATCCAGGAAGGCAATATCGGCCTGATGAAGGCGGTCGATAAGTTCGAATACCGCCGCGGCTACAAGTTCTCGACCTATGCGACCTGGTGGATCCGGCAGGCGATCACCCGCTCCATCGCGGATCAGGCGCGCACGATCCGGATCCCGGTGCACATGATCGAGACGATCAACAAGCTGGTGCGGACCGGGCGGCAGATGCTGCACGAGATCGGCCGCGAGCCGACACCGGAAGAGTTGGCCGAGAAGCTCCAGATGCCGCTCGAGAAGGTGCGCAAGGTGATGAAGATCGCCAAGGAGCCGATCTCGCTCGAGACGCCGATTGGCGACGAGGAAGACAGCCAGCTGGGCGATTTCATCGAGGACAAGAACGCCGTTCTGCCCCTCGACAGCGCGATCCAGGAGAACCTCAAGGAAACCACGACCCGGGTTCTGGCCTCGCTCACGCCGCGCGAGGAACGCGTGCTGCGCATGCGCTTCGGGATCGGGATGAACACCGACCACACGCTCGAAGAGGTGGGTCAGCAGTTCAGCGTGACCCGCGAGCGGATCCGTCAGATCGAAGCCAAGGCGCTGCGTAAGCTCAAGCACCCGAGCCGCAGCCGCAAGCTGCGCAGTTTCCTGGACCAGTAAGCGCCTCGGGCGTGCCGTCTCGGCGCGCCCGGACCGCCCGTTCCCCGCATGAGCAGCAAGTTTATCATTTTCGTCCTCGGCGTCGCGCTGGTGGTGTTCTGCGCCTATGTCTTCCGCGATCGCATCCCGAGCCCGACTGTCAGCGCCAAGCGACCCTATTCCGCGCCGAATGGCCACAAGGTCGCGCCGCTGGAACAAGGGTCCGAGCAGTTCGAGGTGTGGGACCGCCCCGGCGCCATCGGGCGGGACTATTTCTGTGCCGCTGCGAAATATGCCGAGGCGGTTCTGCGGGCCGAGCCCACGGATCATCTCCGGGTGACCACAGCCTTCGGTCCGAGCCAGGTGCGGGACAATCGCCGCGCCGTGGGCTTCGAGTTGGTCGGCGCCACTGAGCTGGGCGATTCAACAGCGCCCAATAATCGGGCACCGGTCATAGACCAGCCCGGAGAGTCCCGGTCTATCCTCGTATCTCGGCGGTTTTGCGCCTAATCTCACCGTTTGTGTCAGGATTGTTTTGGCTTCTCGCTGGCATCCACCGGTCAGCTGGCTAGGCTCCGTAGGAGAGGCACACTTGGGGGAGTGACCATGACACAATCTGTTCGACTGCTTTGCCTTCTGGGTGCCTGTATGGTTTTAATGGCCGCCGCGGTTGTCTTTCCCTAGACCCGCCACGGGCGACACACGGGACCGTTATTGTGCAGCCGCTCGATCCGGGCGTAGGCTGCTGCGACCCCGACCATCCGCAGTGTCGGCCCTTATCCGCAAATCCACAGGAGCGTGTTTCATGATGTCTCGACCCGGCTTTCATGGGCTCACCCGCATGACCTCCGCCTGTCTGGTGGCCGGTCTCATGATCCTCACGACCGTATCCGCCGAGGCGCGCAGCCTGTCGGAGCGGTATACGCCGACATCTCCCTATCGTGCGCTCAACGAGTTCGGGGTGATCCTCAGCGCCGAGGAGGGCGCCGTGCTTGAGGTTTATGCCAAGCCGAGCGCCTCCGGGATGAAGTATTTCTGCGCGGCAGCGGAATTCGCGCAACGCTTCCTGCGGGCCCAGCCCAGCGACCGGCTTGTCATCACACGCGCCGAGGGGCCCAGCACGACGCGGAATGGGGCCACCAGCGTCTTGTTCGACATCGTCCCGCGCGCCGAGGCGCAGGGCCTGCCATCGGGGGGCGTCACCCTTAGCCCACGGCGCGTGGGCGAGAACAGAAGCGTCAATTCCGGCAAATCCTTTTGCAGGCCCGTGGATCGCCGTCGCGATGACGACTAGATAAGGTGCAGGGCAGGACGCATCGCCGTTGCGCGCCCGCCATGACATGAGGGTCAGATCACAGGGGGGCGCGATGCCATTTCTTTCAAAACTCTTTGGCAAATCCGAGCCCGCCGGGGCCCCATCGGAAACCCATAAGGGCTTCACCATCACGCCGCAAAGCGTGAAGGAGGGTGGGCAATACCGGCTGACGGCGCTGATCGAGAAGGATGGCAAGTCGCACGAGTTGATCCGCGCCGACCATTTCGCCAGCGCGGATGAGGCCAATGCGGCTGCGCTCACCAAGGCCAGGATGCTCATAGACCAGATCGGCGATGGCCTGTTCCGAGGCTGAGGGACGCGCGCGGCTCTTTTGCGACGCAGACCGTAACTGGTTCACAGACCACCGGGCTGCCCCTCGTTACTCTGGGCGCAACCAGAGGATGGGGCCTCATCATGCGTAAATTCGTCGTCTGCCTTTTCACCGCTCTCGGGCTGACCAGCGCGGCCAGCGCGGATACCACTTTGTTCTTCGATGATTTCGAGAGCTCTGCGCAGGGTCTGAATACAACGCCGTCAAACTGGGCCCTGATCAGCGGCACAGTGGATGTGCTCGGCGGCGGGGTTTTCGGGGGCTTTTGCAGCAACGGTACGAATTGCGTTGATCTGGACGGATCCTCGAACGCGGCGGGCGCTATCAACTCGCTGGCGACGTTCGATCTGGACGCGCAGACGACCTACACGCTGTCCTTTGATTATACGAACAATGGCAACGGCACGAACACGCTGAACTGGGGGCTGGCCACGCTCAGCGAGACGCTGGTGGTCACAGGACCGTCGAACCCCTATGCCTCGGCCAGTGCGACCTTCACCGGGCAGAGCACGTTAAACGCCGCGATCATCTTCTCCCATGAGGGGACCGATAATCAGGGGGTGATAATCGACAATGTCCGTCTGACCGCCTCGGTTGCCCCGGTTCCGCTTCCGGCGGCGGGTCTTCTGCTGCTGGGGGGGCTCGGTGGTCTCGTGGTCCTGCGCCGCAAACGGGCGGCGGCCTGATCCAACGGCACTTGTGACCCCTCTTGCGTCCGGCCCGGGGGCCGGGCGCTAAGACATGCGCGCAGTTTCGACTTGCCCTGACAGTGTCGGCGGAGAACACTTCGCCCCATGGCGCATAGGATCTTCACAGTCGCGACACGCGGGCCGGGCCTTACGGAGATGACCCGAGACGTATCCCGCTGGGTCGCGGAACAGGGCCCGGACGAGGCGCTGCTGACCCTGCATATCCAGCATACTTCGGCGTCTCTGCTGATTCAGGAAAACGCGGATCCCGAGGTGCAGACGGACCTGCAGGCCTTCTTTCACCGGCTGGTGCCGCCCACCACCGACCCGACCATGGCCTATCTCACCCATACCTATGAAGGGCCCGATGACATGCCGGGCCATATCAAGGCGGCCTTGCTGCCCACATCGCTCCAGATCCCGGTGATGGCGGGGCGGATGGCGCTGGGCACCTGGCAGGGGATCTATCTGGTGGAACATCGGGATCGCCCCCATGATCGGCGGGTTGTGGCGCTTTTGCGCTGAGCCTTGCCCGGTGAGTGCGGCATTCCGGACTCAGGTTCCGCCCCAAGATAAGCCCTGTCCAATTGCCCTCTACCCAAGCCATAGAGAGCTACCTATAGTGCCTGTGGATAACTGGGGGCCAACCCCAAGAGCAGGAACACGAGGGAGCAACCATGCGCTGCCCATTTTGCGGAAATGTCGATACGCAGGTGAAAGACTCGCGCCCGGCGGAAGACCATGTCGCCATCCGGCGGCGTCGGTTCTGTCCGGCTTGCGGCGGGCGGTTCACCACTTATGAACGGGTGCAGCTCAGGGATCTGATCGTCATCAAATCCTCGGGCAAGCGCGAGGATTTCGACCGCGACAAGCTGGAGCGTTCGATCCGTATCGCGATGCAGAAACGCCCGGTGGAGCCGGACCGTCTGGATCAGATGATCTCGGGGATTGTCCGGCGGCTCGAAAGCATGGGGGAGACGGATATTCCCTCGGCCACGATCGGCGAGATCGTGATGGAGGCGCTGGCCCGGATCGACACGGTCGGCTATGTGCGTTTCGCAAGCGTTTACAAGAACTTCCAGGCGGCGGATGACTTCGACAAGTTCGTCAGCGAACTGCGTCCCCCGACCAGCCCGGACAACTGAGCCATGACCGCAGACCTGCGCTGGATGCAGGTTGCGCTGACCCTCGGACGCCGCGGGATGGGCCGGACCTGGCCCAACCCGGCGGTGGGCTGCGTGATTGTCAGCCCCGAAGGGCGCGTGGTCGGGCGCGGCTGGACCCAACTTGGTGGGCGTCCCCATGCCGAAGTGATGGCCCTGCGGCAGGCCGGGGATGCGGCCCGAGGGGCGACGGCCTATGTCACGCTGGAACCTTGCGCCCATCACGGCAAGACCGGCCCCTGCGCCGAAGCCCTGAGCCGGGCCGGGATCGCCCGGGTCGTCTCCGCCTTGCAAGACCCCGATCCCCGCGTCTCCGGCGGCGGACATGACATCCTGCGCAAGGGGGGGATTGCGGTCACCGAAGGGGTCGGCGCGGATCAGGCCCGGAGCGATCACGAGGGCTTTCTGATCAGGGCGACCCTGGGTCGCCCCATGCTGACACTGAAGCTCGCGCTGACACTGGACGGACGGCTTGCCACCGCGCGCGGGGAAAGCCAGTGGATCACCGGGCCCGAGGCACGCCGTGCGGGGCACGCGATGCGGGCGCGCCATGATGCGGTGCTGATCGGCGCAGGCACGGCCCGGGCGGATGACCCGACGCTGACCGTCCGGGACATGGGGGTTGCGCAGCAACCGGTGCGGATCGTGGCGGCGCGGGGCCTTGATATTCCCTTGCCCTCACGGCTCAGCGAAACGGCCAGCGACGCAGCACCAGTCTGGATCTGCCATGGCGAGGATGCGCCCGCGGCGCGGATTGCCGCGGCAGAGGCGCATGGCCTGACCTGCCTCGAAACGCTGGAGGGCCCGGATGGGCTCGACCCGGAGGGGTTGTTGCAGGTCCTCGGCGCGCAAGGCGTGACCCGCGTCTACTGCGAAGGCGGTGGTGCGCTCGGCGCAGCGCTCATGCGCGCGGGACTGGTGGACCGGCTCGCCGTGTTCCACGCCGGTTGCGCGATCGGTGCGGATGGCCGTGCCGGGCTCGGTCCCATGGGGCTCGACCGGCTGGCGGAGGCGCCGCGTTTCGACAGGGTGCGGAGCGCGGTTCTGGGGGCGGATGTCTTGACGGAATGGCGCCGCCGCTAGCGCCAGAGCCAGCTCTGCGATGCAAGCACCCCTTGCAGTTTGGACAATAGCCGCAGGGGCGGGGCCGGGGTCGGCGGGCCGCTCTCCAACCGGTCGAGGATAACCTCGACAGGGCAGGGCAGGTCCGTCACCGGATCGTGGTAGCGCGGGTAGTCGATCAAGACCGCCTCGACCAGTGCGGCCAGATCCGGACGTGCCGCCCGTCGCGCAAAGGCGGGATGAGGGGGCAAGCTCAGATCCTGAGCCAGATCCCGGGTCAGCCCCCAGCCCGCATAGAATGGCAGTCCGGCACAGGTCACCGGGCGGCCCCGGATCAGTGCTTCGAACCCGAGAAGAGAGGACAGCGTCCAGACCTCATCCGCCGCCATCACACAGGCCACCGGATCCGCCCCGCGCGCGATACTGTCGGCCAGCGGGGTCTCCGTGAGGCCGGGGCGTAGGCCCGCCTCCACATCCGGGTGGGGCTTGTAGAGGATATGTGCGGCGGGATTGGCGGCGCGGGCGGCTGTGAGCAAGGCCTCCATGTCCCGGATCTCGCCCTCGTGGCCGAGCGTGACCGAGGCATCATCCGCAACCTGTCCGATAACGAGAAGTTTCCTCGCGCCGACGGGTGCGGGGTCGGGCGCCCGCCCACCCATATTATACTTCGTCAGCCCGCCCGCGCGCAGCCGCGCAAGCAGCGCGCGACCCCGGGGCGAGGCCCCGCGCGCAGCGGCGCGGGTGATACAATCCTCCAGATCGCTGGGGCCCGACGGATCGTAGTAGATCCCCGTGCCATCGCGCACCAAAGACAGGGGGGGCACGAGCGCTGCGCCCAGCCCTTTGGAGCGCAGGAAGCCGTCCTCCACCCGGTAAAGCGGCGCGCGTCCTTCGGCCATCTCGGGACGTACTGCCTGTGCCCAGCTCAGGATGGGGCGCCCGGTCGCCTGCGCTGCGCGGCCCGGATCGCGCGGGAAACTCAGCCCGCCACTGCCAAAGACCTTGCGGATCGTCGGGCGCTTCCACAGGCGCATGCCATGGGCGACATAGCCCTGGTGATCCTCCCGCCAGGCCCGCGCGCGGCTGGCGAGTTGGGCGATGACCTCTTCGACCTCGCAGAGCCGGTCGCGAAAGGGGTCGTACCAGACCGGGTAGAGCGCGAGGGCGCCGAGGGCCAGCTGCGCCGCGCTCAGCACGCGCTGGCGTCGGGGCAGGGGCGCGCGATCCTCGCTGAGGCCCCATCCGGCATAGAATGGCTGGCCAAAGACATGGGGCCGGTGGCCAGAAAGGATGGCCTCGAACCCAACCTGCGAGCTGACGGTGTAGACCCGCGCAGCACCCGCGAGCAGGGGCCAGATCGCACAAGGGCCGCAGCCATCGGGCCCCAGATGTCCGGGACGGTCCGACCGCGCCGCCGGGTGCCCCTTGATCAGGATTTCGCGCCCGGGGTTCTCGTCGCGCGCGGCCTGCAGCATGGCGTCAAACCGGGCGGCATCTGCGCCGCCATAGCGGATCGACGCGTCATCGCGGAGCTGGTCGACCACCAGCACATAGCCCGGGGCGATTGCGGGGGGCGGGGCCGTGGTGGCGTTGTACTTGCTGAGCCCTGCCTCCTGCAGTGCGACGATCAGGGCTTCTCCGCGGGCTATGTCCTGCAGCGGGTGGGTGGCGAGCAGATCCTCAAGATCGCTGGGACCCGTCGCGTCGTAATAGGGCCGTTGCCGATCGAGGGTGATCCCGTGGCGCGGCCCACCTGCCTTGCCCGGCAGCACTGAACGCAGAAACGCATCCTCGAGATAGAGCGGTTTGGCACCGCTGCGACGGGCGAGGGTCTCGCCCCGGGCCCCAGTGCGCGCAGAGCGCCCCCAGATCGCCACATGCCCGCCGGGCTTGGGCCAGCCCAGACGCGGCTCCAAACCCTTGAGCGCGAGGATCCGGCGCAGGTTTCGGTCGGTCAGGTGACTGAGCGAAGACAGGTAGACCGGGGTTCCGGGACGCAAAAAGGGCGCGCGCGGGTCTCCGCGCACGCCCTCCTGTCTGTCGCTGTCCCGCGTCAGTTGCTTGTCAGCGTTTCGATATTGGCTGCGGGCTGAACCACAGCACCCAGCAGCAGGCTGACAGTCTTGTTCCAACGGGCGATCGGCGCTTCGGTCACGTAGAGCGTGTCGCTGTCCTTCACGAGGAAGTCCTCGGCCACGAAGAGCCCGGTCGGTTGGGTCAGGTCGAGGATGTAGACGACGCGCTGTTCGCCCTGCAACTCGGGGCGACCCAGAACGCGGCGGGCCACTTCCTCGTTTTCATCCCGCAGGATGAATACGCCGGTGGGGTCCGCGAGATTGGGGTCCAGACCACCGACCTGCGCCAGGGCTTCCAGCGCCGTCAGGTCTTGGGAGTCGAAGCGCACCCGTGTCTGGCCGCGCGTCGCACCAAGAGCGATGAAGCTGCGCGGATCCTGCTCGATCACGATGCGGTCGCCGCCCCGCAGGGCGATGTCGAGCTCGGGGTTGCTGTAGAGATCGGTGAGCCAGATCGTGCCCATCTGACCCTGGCGGATCACGCGGACGAGAACCTGCTCGTAATCGGCGAACTCGGCATTCACGCCACCGGCGCGTGCGATCATCGAGGACAGGGTCCGGGTCGGACGCTCAATCGTGTAGACGCCCTGACCGTTGACATTGCCCACCACGGTGACGGTCGCGCCGTCGCCGGCGATGCGGCGCACGCTGACCTGCGGGTCCGGCGTCTGGGTTTCAAGCTGGCGTGTGATGATCCCGCGCAGGGCTTCGGGGGTGTTGCCCGCGGCCATGATCCGGCCCGCATAGGGCACGAAGATGAACCCGGCACTGTCCACCTGGACCTCGTCGATCACCGAGGCGGCGGCCCCGCCGCGGGCCAGAAGACCCTCGACCACGTTTTCCCAGATGGTCAGTCCCAGCGTGTCACCGGGACGGATCGCGTCGGGGCTTACGGTGCCAGCACTCAGGAAGTTGCTCGAAAAGCCGAGCTGGTCCCGGAGCACCGTCTGCTGTGCCACCGCATCATTCACGGGGACGATATAGGCGTCGCCCAACTCCGTGACGGATGCGTCAAACAGTTCGTTTTTGACCGGGCCGCTGCGCGGTAGCCCACAGGCTGCGACCGCTCCAGCGATGACCAGCACCATGCTTGCCCGGCTGATGCGGGCAATGAGACTTGTTCTGCCGAACATGATGTTTCTGCTCCTCGAGACGCATTGCGTACATTTTTCCCAAAACCCTAGGTATCTGGTCTGGCTTTGAAAAGCAGGAACGCCGCCCCTGCGCCAAACAGCAGCAGAACCGTGGTTATTTGACAACGCGTAGGGGGTGGCGACGGCGCGGCGACCCGGTTTCGAGCGCCTCATAGGGGTCTTTGGCCGACAGGATCATATCCGTGACCTGCCGCAGCAGGTGACGCCGACCCTCGGCCGAATAGAACCCCCCGGTCACCTGGCTGCTTTCGAGCAGGAAGTGCCGGAAATCGCGATAGGCGCGCATATCCGGCGGGGACGGGTCGCGGAAAAACGCGGGCAGGGTCTGCGACGAGACAAGCTCCGGCTTGCCGTAAATCGCCTGGCCGAGACATTTCACCGGCAGGCCGCGCCAGAGCGCCTGCTGCGCGGCGGTGGAATTCACCGTCAGGACCGAACGCGCCTGATCGAGGATCCGCGCCAACTTGCCACCCGGTACGTAATGCACCCGGTCCGACACCTTGTAGCGCCGGGCAATGCGCCGGATCTGCGCGCGGATATGGGCGCGGCCATCCTCCAGCGGGTGGGCCTTGAACACGAGGTGATGGTGGCGCGGCGCCGCGCTGGCGAAGGCCGCCATCACCTCGACCAGCACTTCGGTCATCGTGTCGTAGTCACTATGGGCCTGAAAGGCGCTGTCATGGTCGAGCTGCAGCAGGAAGAGGTGATAGGGGTATCCGCCAACCCGCACGCGGCGCGTGGCCAGCCAGCGCTCGACCATGGTGGCAGGAAGCCTCAGCAACAGCTTGAGGTATAACAGAAACTCCCGCCGCACGCTCAGGGCGCGATGGGGCTTGAAAGCGGCGTAATCCGCATTCCGGAACAGCACGTGAAAATGATAGAGCGCGCCATAGAACATGTGCTGGCGCATGTCGCCCCAGCGCGCGGGCGCTGCGGGCAGCTCGGGCATGTGGCCGTTGAGGGTCTGCGTCATCTCGTCGATGCCGAGAGACATCAGCCGCGAATGACCATTCGTGCCATCCCGTTCATAGGTCACCCAGGAGGGCCGGAGATAGCCCTCTTCAAAGACATGGATCCGCAGGCCCCGACGCTCCGCCGCGCGGATCGCGGCCCGGTGGATGCCCCGCACATCGCCGTAAAGCACCAGATCGGTGATCGCGTGTTCGGTCAGGATCCGGGCACAGGCGGCGGGCCAGTCTTCGGGCCGCCCGTCATAGGGCAGATAGCTGCTGCGATCGGTCCAGAACCGGGCATCCCCTGCGTTGAACCCCACGCGCCAGCAGCGCGCGCCCGATTGGGTCAGCAGACTGGCGAGCTGCGCAAAGAACGGGCCATGGGGCCCCTGCAGGAACAGGAAGCGCCGCTGGCTTGGCGATGTGATCTCGGTCGGGTGCACCGGGGATTGTCCGTGACTGCTCTGAGCGTGGTTACCGTATCCAAGAAGGAATAGAATGGTTTCCATTAAGTAAACTACCGCCCGATGCTCTGCCGGTTTGCAGCGAAGTCTTGCCGGGGCTCGCCCGGCCCGCTAGCTGTGCCCTACGCGCAGACCATCGGGAGACTTGGGTTCATGTTCACGGGAATCATCACGGATATCGGCACCATCCGCGCGCTGGAACAGGCGGGCGATCTGCGTGCGCGCATCGGGTGCTCCTACGACCCGGCGGGGATCGATCTGGGCGCGTCGATTGCCTGCAATGGCGTCTGCCTGACGGTGATCGAAACGGGCGCAGATCCCGAGACCGGCCCATGGTTTGATGTGCAGATCAGCGCCGAGAGTGTGGACAAGACCAATATCGGCGACTGGACCCTCGGTCACAGGCTGAACCTGGAACGCGCGCTCAAGGTCGGGGACGAGCTGGGCGGGCATATCGTGTCGGGCCATGTGGACGGGGTCGCCGTGGTCACCCGGATGCGCGACGAGGGCGACAGCACCCGCGTCACTTTCCGTGCGCCCGATGCGCTGGCCAAATTCGTGGCGCCCAAGGGCTCGGTCGCGCTGGATGGCACCTCGCTGACCGTGAACGAGGTCGAGGGCGCGGAGTTCGGGATCAACTTCATCCCGCATACCAAATCCGCCACGACCTGGGGTGATGTCGCCGTCGGCGACCGCATCAATCTCGAGATCGATACCCTCGCGCGCTATGTCGCGCGGCTCAAGGACTGGGGCTGACCCGCGAACCAGAGGCCGCGCGCCCGCCAAGAGACGTCCGGTCGCTCTGGCGCTTCCCGAATGGCTGAGGTATCTGGCGCGCAGCACGATAGGAGCGACGATGGCCGAGACACTTGAGACGGACTTCTCTGACGCGATTTCCAGCGTTGATGAGATCATCGAAGACGCGCGCAATGGCCGGATGTTCATCCTTGTGGACCATGAGGACCGCGAGAATGAAGGGGATCTGGTGATCCCGGCCCAGATGGCGACACCGGATGCGGTCAACTTCATGGCGACCTATGGCCGGGGCCTGATTTGCCTGACCCTGACCGGCGAGCGGATCGACCAGCTGGGTCTGCCGCTGATGGCGTCGCATAACTCTTCGCGCCACGAGACCGCCTTCACCGTCTCGATCGAAGCCCGCGAGGGCGTCTCGACGGGGATCTCGGCGGCTGACCGGGCCTTGACCGTCGCCGTGGCGATCGACGGCTCCAAGGGCGCCTCGGATATCGCAACCCCGGGCCACGTCTTCCCGCTGCGCGCCCGCGATGGCGGTGTGCTCGTGCGTGCGGGCCATACCGAGGCCGCGGTCGATGTGAGCCGTCTGGCCGGTTTGAACCCGTCGGGCGTGATCTGCGAGATCATGAATGATGACGGCTCCATGGCGCGGCTGCCGGATCTTGTGGCCTTCGCCCAGCGGCACAACCTCAAGATCGGGACGATCTCGGACCTGATCGCCTATCGCCGCCGCAACGACAATCTCGTGAAGGTGACCAAGGAAAGCACGCTCACCTCGGAATTTGGCGGCGAGTGGTCGCTGAAGATCTACACCGACGAGACCCAGGGCGCCGAGCATATCGCGCTGATCAAGGGCGATATCACCACGCCGGAGCCGGTGCTGGTGCGGATGCACGCGCTCGACCCGATGCTCGACATCGTGGGCACCGGCGGGGCCGGGCGCGCCGGTGAGTTCGGCGATGCCATGCGCTGTGTCGCCGAAGAGGGGCGCGGTGTCGTGGTCCTGCTGCGTGATACGACCATGAAGCTGGTCGCCGATGAAGAGGTCTCGCCGCAGACCCTGCGCCAATACGGGCTGGGGGCACAGATCCTGTCCTCGCTCGGCCTGTCGGAGCTTATCCTTCTGACCAATTCCCCGTCGCCCAAGGTGATCGGCCTCGAGGCTTATGGCCTCACGATCCTGGGCACCCGCAAAATACCGATGCAGAGATAATCATGGCCCAGACAGACGCTCATACCGAGCTGCCGACGCCGCAGTTTGACAAGCCGGTGAAGCTGCTCATCGTGCAATCGCCCTATTACAAGGAGATCGCCGAGGGGCTTCTGACCGGCGCCAAGGCCGTGCTCGACGCGGCCGGGGCCAGCTATGACGTGGTCCAGATGCCCGGCGCGCTGGAGATCCCGCCCGCGATCCGGATCGCCCATGTGCAGTCGAACTATGATGGCTATGTGGCGCTGGGCTGCGTGATCCGGGGCGAGACCACCCATTACGAGACCGTCTGCAATGACAGCTCGCACGGGCTGATGCTGCTCGGTCTGCAGGGGGCCTGCCTCGGCAATGGTATCCTGACGGTGGAGAATGCGCAGCAAGCCCTCGTGCGCGCCGATCCCGAGGGGCAGAACAAGGGCGGCGGGGCCGCGGCGGCGGCGCTGCATCTGATCGCCCTGTCGCGCTCTTATGCCAGCGAGACCAAGGGCGTCGGCTTCAAGCCCAAATCCGAGACCATTCTGGTGGCGGGCCGTGGCGAAGGAACGACCACCGCATGAGCAAGGTACCGGCCAAACTCGCCGCCAAGCGGCAGGCGAAATCCGCCGCGCGCCTCTACGGTGTGCAGGCCCTGTTCCAGATGGAAGTCTCGGGGCAGATGACCGATGACGTGATCCGCGAGTTCGAAGATCACCGGTTCGGTGCGACCTATGACGAGGTCGAGATGGTCGAGGGCCATGTGGACCTCTTTCGCCGGATCGTGCGCGATGCGGTGAACCTGCAGGCGAAGATCGACCAGATGACCGACCGGGCGCTGGCCTCGGCCTGGCCCATCGACCGGATCGACCCGACCTTGCGCGCGCTCTTTCGCGCGGCGGGGGCCGAGCTGTCGGATGCGGGGACACCGCCCAAGGTGGTGATCACCGAGTATGTGGATGTGGCGCGCGCCTTCTTTCCCGAAGGCAAAGAGCCGCGTTTCGTCAACGCCGTGCTCGACCATATGGCACGCGAAGCGCGCCCCGAAGACTTCGCCTAACGCAAATGGGCCCCGCGTGGGGCCCATGTCGTCGCGGACATCCCTGTCCATCTGTGGCCGCTGATGCGCGGCCTAGAGCGCACGTGCCTGACGGAAGGATACCAGCCGTCGGCTGCCTTCGTCCCACAGATGCAAGCGGGCGCAGGCAAAGCTTTCCCACAGGGTCAGGCGGCTGATCTCCACCAGCGATCCGTGATCCCGCAAGACCTCGGTCAACCGATAGAACGGGATCCGGCTATAGAGGTGGTGCACATGGTGGATCCCGATATTCCCGGTCAGCCAGCGCAGGGGCTTGGGCAGATCGTAATGGGAGCTGCCGGCCAGCGCGGCTTCATGCAGTTGCCAGTCCTCGGCCTCGTCCCAATGGGTCGTTTCGAACTGGTGCTGGACGTAGAAGAGCCAGACGCCCATGGCTGCCGCGGCCGCTCCGGTGGGCACATAGATCGCCAGCACGACCGAGGAGCCGCCGAGATACCAGATCGTCGCGATCAGGCAGGCGAGCGCCAGGTTCGTGCCCATGGCGCTGATCCAGTAGCGCGCACCAGCCCGCATCAGGCCGATGGGCAGGCGGTGCTGGATGAAGAACTGATAGACCGGACCGATCGCGAACAGGGTCAGCGGATGCCGGTAAGCGCGGTAGCGCAGCTTCCCGAGCCAGTCGCGGGCATTGTATTCCGCCACCGTCAGGGTCGTCACATCGCCCAGCCCGCGCGCATCCAGGTTGCCCGAAGAGTTGTGATGGATCGCATGGGTCCGGCGCCAGTAATCATAGGGCGTCAGGGTCAGAACACCGATGCTGCGCCCGAGCCAGTCCGCGACCTTGCGGTTCTGCAGGTAGGATCCATGTCCGCAATCATGCTGGATGATGAACAGCCGGACCAGAAAGATCCCGTTTATCATCGCAATGGCCACCGCGGCGAGCACGCTGCTCTGCAGGGCCCAGACCGCCAGCGCCCACATGCCGAGAAACCCGGCCAGGGTCACAAGGAGCTCAAAGACGCTCCGGGCTGTGTTGGGGGTTCGATACGCGGCCAGAACACGGACCCAGTCCTGTGCGCTACGCTCTACGGGGGCTGGCGATGCCAGTGTTGTCTGAAAGGTCATTGTCCATCCGCATTACCTCGCAGACCCGACCTATAGAAAAACCCTGATTGCGCAAGCAGAATGCACCTTGCCCGCGAAATAGTCGCGCCGGAAACGCGGGCAAGATGGGGTCGTTTCGGGGGCTGTGCTCAGCTCATGCAGCCCGGAACGCGGACCAGCGCGCGGGCGCTGTCATCGAAGGTCCCTTCGAGCACGCCGGCCCCGGATTGTGCCACACGCGCCTTGGCGCCACGGATCTCGGCGCCCGAGACCACGGTGGGACGGCTGCCTGCGCTGTCATCCACATCGACGGTGAAGGCGGCGTGCTGCATCGGCATCATCCGGTCGAAGCGGATGGTGACGCTGCGATCCCCGTCGCGCAACTCGCTGACCCCGGCGATGTCTTCGGCACCCAGAATGACATCAATGGGTTGAAAGACTTCGACCCCGGCGCCGCCTTCGGCCACATCAAAGATCAAAGCCCCGTCCGAGCCTTCGAGATCGACGATCACATCCGTCGGGCCCAGCGGGCATTCGCCGGTATAGACGATCATGAACCGGTCCTTGGGCGCGCCCTCGTCAAAGGCGATCGAGACATCCGCCAGGGCAAGGCTGCCGGACAGGCTGAGCGCGGCGAGGCCGAGGGCGGGGATGCGGGCGGATCGGGGAAAGGGCATACTGTGTCTCCTATGGCTGAGGGACAGCTAGTGCGCGCTCCGGCCGCGTCCATATTGGCGCAAATCCCGCATCCGGGCGGTATTCGGCCCATTTCTTCGGCAGAGGGGCCAATGCGCGCGCGCCCCCGGTCGGTGGCTCTGGCAAAGCGCGTTGGGGATGCTATTTCTAGCAGGGAAAGGGAGTGCCCCAATGCCCGAACTCATTCGTCTTTATATCCGCCAGTGCTTCATCGGCTTTGGCATCGCGATCGCCTTTGTCGGCATGCTCTATGCCTTCGATATCGGCGGGCTCTGGTCGCTGGTGTCCCATTCGGATGAGGCGGTGCTCGTCACCGCGATGCTCGTCATCTCGAATGCGGTGGTCTTCTGCGGGGTGCAGTTTGCCATCGCCATCATGCGCATGGCCGAGCCCGAGGATAAGGACACGCCCCGTGGCGGGACCCGTGCGCGCACGCCGCGCCTGCAGCCCAGCCCGATTCCGGTCGTGCGCCGTCCGCGTAAGCGCGGTCCGGATCTGCAAGAGCGGCATCTGGTCTGACGGGCAAGCGGCGGGACCACCCTGTACCGGGGAGGCGTTGAATTCCCGAGGACCTGTATATACAGGTGGGCGCCAGGTAAGTGGACCACGGTCCAAACAGAGCCAGCTCCCTCGGAGTTGCTTAAGGCCACCGGAATTTGGCCCATGTCGAGTACGGCAGTACCCGCCTTCTTGGGTACATAGGGCCTGCACCTGCCCCGAACAAGCGCGAAACGTCTGGACAGATGTTCATGACTTGTTCATATTTTCTAGTATGCCCAACGACCTCCAGCCCGGCCAGAAACTGGCCCGCGGTGTCAGCCGCCATCTGCGCAGCCTCGATTTCGCCTGTCTCGAGGAATTCGTGCCCGAACGCGGGCTGCGCGTGGATGTCATGGCGCTCGGCCCCAAGGGCGAGCTTTGGGTGGTGGAATGCAAGTCGAGCCGCGCGGAT
This sequence comes from Dinoroseobacter sp. S375, assembly GCF_049800775.1. Lineage (NCBI taxonomy): Bacteria > Pseudomonadati > Pseudomonadota > Alphaproteobacteria > Rhodobacterales > Roseobacteraceae > Dinoroseobacter > Dinoroseobacter sp. S375. Next base: position 525,754 of record NZ_JBNAFR010000002.1, read on the forward strand.
TTTACCTCGGATGCGAAATGGGGCGGCTATCTCGATTGGTGCGACCGCTATTTCTGGGCTGTGGACGGGGCCTTTCCCTGTGATCTCTTGCCCGAGGATACCGGGCTGATTCTGGCCGATGCCTATGACGCCGAGATCCAGCGCATGCCCGCCGAGCACAAGCTGGCCGGGGCGAGGCGCACTGCGTTGACCCGACGGTTCGCGCGCACGGCGGCTCTGCGCCTGCATCTGGCCCGGGACCCGGAACTGGCGCTGGCGTGAGGGTGGTTGCGCGTTGCCGGATCGCTGTCTAACCCTGTGACGAGACCTGTCCAAGGAGCATAGCTGCCCATGTCCGCCCCCAGCCCATCCTATCTCGAGACCTCGCAGGGCCGCCGCCTCGCCTATCATGCCACCGAGGGGCAGGGGCCCATGGTGGTCTTTCTCGGCGGGCTGAAATCCGACATGGACGGCTCCAAGGCGCTCCATCTTGAGGACTGGGCGCAACGGACTGGGCGCGCCTTTCTGCGGTTCGACTATTCCGGCCACGGCCAGAGCAGCGGCGTCTTCGCCGAGGGCTGCATCGGCGAGTGGAGCGAGGACGCCGCTGAAATGCTCGCAGCGCGCACCGAAGGGCCGCTCGTGCTGGTCGGGTCCTCGATGGGCGGCTGGATTTCCTTGCGGATGGCGCGCGCGCTGCCCGAGCGGGTGGTCGGGCTCGTGACCGTCGCCGCCGCGCCGGATTTCACCGAGGATGAATGGTGGGAGGGCATGTCCGAGGCCGAAAAGGCGCAGATGGACCGGGATGGCTTCATTGCCCGGCCGTCGGATTACGAGGACAGCGACTATATCATCACCCGCAAGTTCATCGAGGATGGCCGTCAGAACCTCGTGCTGCGCGACCCGCTGCCCTTGCCGATGGTGACGCGGTTCCTCCATGGGACCGGGGACGAGACCGTGTCCACGCGGCTGGCCCTGCGGCTGCTCGATCATGCGCAGGGGCCTGATATGCGCCTGACCCTCGTGGATGGGGCGGATCACCGGTTTTCCGAAGACCGCTGTCTGGCGCTGATCGCGGACACGGTCGAGGACGTGTTGGCGCAAGCCGCAGCCGCCTGACGGAGGGCAGGCATGCACCAATCCCATGACCCGACCGGGGCCATCGCCGGGCTCCAGCAAGCGCTCTACCATGATCTGGCAGGCGGGGCCGAGGCCGGGCGCGCGGCCTTTGCCGAGGGGGCCGCGATCCGTCTCTGTCACCCGCTGGGGGATCTGACCGGCTGGGATGGGCTCTGGTCCGGGGCGCTCGCCCCGCTGGCCGCGGCCATGCCCGATGCGGAGCGGCGGGACTACATCCGGATCGCCGGAGAGGATCATGACGGGGCCCTCTGGATCGGCAGCGCTGGTCTCTATCTCGGCAGCTTCATCGCGCCCTTCCTCGACATTCCGCCGACCCACCGCGTCGCCCATATGCGCTTCCACGAGTTCTTTCGCGTCGAGGCAGGCCGGATCGTCGAGATGCAGGCGATCTGGGACCTGCCGGAGCTGATGATGCAGGCGGGCGCCTGGCCCATGGCGCCGAGCCTCGGGCGCGACTGGTGCATCCCCGGCCCAGCCGATGGCAGCGGGCAGGGGCCACATGGGGATGAGGGGGCGGCCTCCTGCGCCCATGTGGTGGCCATGCTGGAGGCGATGATCCGGCATCCCGGGCAAGGCGGCCCCGAAGTGATGGAACTCGACCGGTTCTGGCACCCGAAGATGATGTGGTACGGCCCGGCCGGGATCGGCACCGGGCGCGGGACTGTCGGATTTCGCCAACACCACCAGATCCCGTTCCTCAAGGCCATGCCCGATCGCGGTGCCTATCCGGAACGGGTCACGCATCACTTCTTCGGCGAGGGCGCGTTTGTCGGCGTGACCGGTTGGCCCAACATGGCCCAGACGATCACCGGCGATGGCTGGCTTGGGATCGCGCCCGCGGGGCAGGAGGTCACCCTCCGCTCGCTCGATTTCTGGCGGCTCGAGGACGGGCTGATCCGGGAAAACTGGGTGCTGGTCGATCTGCTCGACCTTTACCGCCAGATCGGCGTCGATGTGATGGCGCGGATGCGGGAGCTGCCACCCCGGGGCGGGATCGCCTTGCGATGAGCCGGGATCCGACCCGCATCCCCCGCAAAAAGCCCGGCACCTATGTCGGATTGGAGGATTTGGGTCGCGTGCGCCTCAGCAGATATTTCGCATTTCGCGACTTTCTGGGCTCTGAAATCGGGAATTTCTATCAGATATCGAATATTCCTGACGATCCGGCCCTGGCGATCGCGGCTGGCCGGGCCTTGGCGGTAAATTTGCTGGATCCGCTTGTCGAAACCTTCGGGCCGATCGATATCCGCTCGGCCTATCGCGCGCCGGAGCTGAACCATTTCGGGGCCAGCTCGGTGCGCCCGCAGAAATGCGCGGCCAACCCGAAGAACTACGCGGGCCATATCTGGGACCGGCGGGATGCCAAGGGGCGGATGGGGGCCTGCACCAGCCTCTCGATCCCGTGGTTCGCGCGGCGCTATGCCGAGGGGCGCGATTGGCGCGATCTGGCCTGGTGGCTCTGGGATCACCTGGATTTCCACGAGGTGTACTTCTTTCCCAAGACGGCGGCCTTCAACCTGACCTGGCGCGAGGCACCGCGCAAACGGATCCTGTCCTATATCCGCCCCAAGGGGCTGCTGGCCTCGGCCCGGCATCCGCCACCCCCGGACCGGGCCGAACGCTACGGGGATTTTCCGCCGTTTCGCGCCATAAAATATCCGGACTGAGCCTCGACAGGGTACAGATGGCAGGCTAGCACTTGGGCTTGCATAGGATTGCAAGAACGCAGAGCCCCGATGACCCTTCCCCGTACTCCTTCCTTTCGTCTCGATGGCCGCCGGGCCCTCGTCACCGGTGCCTCGCGCGGGATCGGACTGGGCTGCGCCGTGGCGCTGGCCGAGGCCGGGGCCCATGTGGTGCTTGCCGCGCGCGGTGCCGAGACACTCAATGACGTGGTGGCCGAGATGCAGGCCGAAGGCTGGTCGGTTGAGGCCAAGGCGCTGGACGTCACCGATCTGGCGGCGCAGAGCGCGTTCTTTGACGCGCAGGCGCCCTTTGATTGCCTCGTGAATTCGGCAGGGCTGGCGCGCCATTCGGCGGCGCTCGACACGGATCCGGCGGATTTCGACGCGGTGATGTCCGTGAACCTGCGCGCGGCCTATTTCCTTGCGACCAATGCGGCCCGGGACATGCCCGAGGGCGGCAGCATCGTGCAGATCAGCAGTCAGATGGGCCATGTGGGCGGGCTCGACCGGGCGGTCTATTGTGCCTCCAAGCACGGGGTCGAGGGGATGACCAAGGCCATGGCGCAGGAGTTCGGACCGCGCGGCATCCGCGTCAACACGCTCTGCCCGACCTTCATCCGCACCCCCCTGACGGAGCCGACCTTTGCCGACCCGGAGAAACGCGCCTGGATCATGAGCAAGATCAAGCTGCCCCGGGTGGCCCAGGTCGAGGATATCATGGGCGCGGTCGTGTTCCTCTGCGCGCCGGCCAGCGCCATGGTGACGGGCACCGGCCTCTTGGTCGATGGCGGCTGGACCAGCGGCTGACCATGGCCCGCGACAGGATCACCTCGACCGATGTGGCGCGCGCGGCGGGCGTCAGCCAGTCGGCGGTGAGCCGGGTCTTCACGCCGGGGGCCTCGGTCTCGCCCAAGACGGCGCGCAAGGTGCGGGATGCGGCGGATCAACTGGGCTACCGGCCCAACGTCCTCGCGCGGTCGCTGATCACCGGGCGGTCCAAGATCATCGGCCTCGTGGTCGCCTATCTCGACAACCAGTTCTATCCCGATGCTCTGGAGCGTCTGTCCACCGCCCTGCAGGACAAGGGCTATCACATCCTGATCTTCATGGCCTCGGGCACCGGCGCGCAGGTGGACAAGGTGATTGGCGAGCTGCTGGATTATCAGGTGGACGGGATCATCACCGCCTCGGTGGGCATGTCCGACGAGATCACCGCGCGCTGCGAGGCGGCGGGGATTCCGGTCGTGCTGTTCAATCGCGGGCAGGATGATCCGCGCCTGTCCTCTGTCACCTCGGACAATTTCAACGGCGCGCGCGAAGTGGCGCGCTTTCTGGTGGCGGGGGGGCATGGGCGGATTGCCCATATCACCGGCTGGACCGGCTCCAGCACGGGTCGGGACCGCGAGACGGGCTTCCTCGCGGGGCTGGCGGATCTGGGCCGCGCGCCCTGTGCCGTGCTCGACGGCCACTACCGACGCCATGAGGCTGCGGAGGCCGCCAAAGCTCTGTTCGCGACGGACGATCCGCCGGATGCGATCTTTGTCGGCAATGACCATATGGCGTTTTCCGTGCTCGACGCGTTGCGGGGGCCGCTCGGCCTGCGCGTCCCCGAGGATGTCTCGGTCGTGGGATATGATGACGTCCCGCTTGCGGAATGGGGCGCTTATCAGCTGACCACTTGGCGGCAACCCTCGAACCGCATGGTATCGGAGGCGGTGGAGCTGATGCTCGGCCTGATCGAAGACCCGGACCGCCCGCCCGAGAAGAAAGAAATCACCGGGAGGCTCGTTCTGCGCGCCTCCGCACGCGTGCCGGAAGGATGGCCAGATGCAGGGCTTTGACCCCAAGTTTCAGGATTTCCCCGACTATATCATCGGGATCACCAAGGAGATCTGGGAGGATCGCGGGATCGCGACCCTCCACCAATACTATGCGCCGGATATCGTCGTGCGCTCGCCGACCTCGGTGGTGATCGGGAATGAGGGGGTGATCGCGGCGACGATGGCGACCCTGGCGGAGTTCCCCGATCGCACGCTGCTGGGCGAAGACGTCATCTGGTCCGGGACACCGGAGACCGGGATGCTCAGCTCGCACCGGTTGCTGAGCACCGCGACCCATCTGGGCGACGGGGCGTATGGGGCGGCCACGGGCAAGCGGCTGACCTATCGGATCATGGCCGATTGCCATGCGCGCGAGAACCGGATCGATGATGAATGGCTGATCCGCGATCAGGGCGCCATCGTGCGGCAGATGGGCTGGGATCCCAAAGCCTTTGCCGCGGATCAGATCGCCCGTGAGGGCGGGCCAGAGCTCTGTCCGCGTCCGCTCAGCCCGGCAGTGGATCGACCGGGGCCCTATAAGGGGCGCGGCAATGCCAGTCGTTGGGGCGACCGGGCTGCCGAGATCCTGACCCGGATCATGGGGGCGGATATGGCCGTCATCCCCGAGACCTATGACCGGGCCTGTCAGGTCGAGTACCCGGGCGGGCTGACCGGGCATTCCCACGAGGCGGTGGACCGGTTCTGGATGCAGTTGCGCGCGGCTTTTCCCTCGGCGACGTTCCAGATCGATCACCTGATCGGTCGCGACGACCCGTTGATGCCGCCCCGCGCGGCCCTGCGCTGGTCGCTCCACGGGCGGCACGATGGCTGGGGGGCCTTTGGGGCGCCGACCGGGGCCGAGGTCTATATCCTGGGGATCACCCATTTGGAATTCGGCAGCCTTGGCGCCGCCGAACCCAAGGTCCGGCGCGACTATACGATCTATGACGAGACAGCGATCTGGAAACAGATCCTGCTGGCGACGGGCTAGGGGCCCGCGCCCACGCCCCCCGGGGCGACCGACGACCACGCCGCGCCGATCGGGGCGGCGGAGACGATCCGAGTGAGGAGGAACATCGGTGGCTATCAGAACAACCCATGTGGGCAGCCTGCCCCGCAGCCAGGAGGTGGTGGATTTCATCTTCGCCCGCGAGCAGGAGGCAGCCTATGACGCCGACGCCTTTGCGGCGGCCATGACCAAGGGCAGTGCCGAGACGGTGGCCAAGCAGGTTGCGGCGGGGATCGACATCGTGAGCGATGGCGAGACCTCGAAGATCAGCTATGCCACCTATGTGAAGGACCGCTACACGGGCTTTGCCGGGGACAGCAAACGCAACGCGCCTGCGGATCTGAAGATGTTTCCGGCCTTTCTGGAACGGCTGAAGGATGATGGCGGGACCCCGACCTATGCGCGGCCCATGTGCGTGGGCGAGGTACGCTCCAAGGGGCAGGGCGAGCTGGAGATCGACATTGCCAACCTCAAGGCGGCCATGGCGGCGGAGGGCGCCTCGGAGGGATTCATGAACGCGGCCTCGCCGGGGGTGATCTCGCTCTTTCTGCAAAACGACTTCTATCCGACGCGCGAGGCCTATCTCGCGGCGCTGGCCGATGCGATGGCCGAGGAGTACCGCACGATTGTCGATGCCGGACTCTACCTGCAGCTCGACTGCCCGGATCTGGCCCTGTCGCGGCACATGCTCTTCACTGATCTGTCCGATGACGAATTCCTCAAGATCGCGGCCAGCCATGTGGAGGCGCTGAACCATGCGCTGTCGGGGATCGATCCGTCGCGGGTGCGGGTCCATATCTGCTGGGGCAATTACGAGGGTCCCCATGTCTGCGACATCGATATGGACAAGGTATTCAGCACGCTGATGGGGGTGGGGGCACAACAAATCTTGTTTGAAACCTCCAACCCGCGGCATGCCCATGAATGGACCGTGTTCCGCGACCGCAAGGCAGAGATCCCCGAGGACAAGATCCTGGTGCCGGGCGTGGTGGACAGCACCACGAACTTCGTTGAACACCCCGAACTGGTGGCGCAGCGGATCGAGACCTTTGCCGGGATCGTCGGGGCGGAGCGGGTCATCGCGGGATCCGATTGCGGTTTCGGGACCTTTGCCGGGTTCGGCGCTGTGGACCCGGATATCGCCTATGCCAAGCTTGCCGCCTTGTCGGAAGGTGCGCGGCGCGCGTCGGATCGCCTGGGGTGAAGCGTTACATTCGCTTCTGTCTTCAGTCGCCTGAGTTAAAATGAAAAATGCCGCCCAAAGGGGCGGCATTTTGCGTCATTATTTGGGGGCGCTCAGTTGGCGGCCGTGCCCGCATTGGTGTTGGCCGCCTTCGGCTCGAGATCGCTATTGGCGTCGATGAACTCCAGCACCAGCGGCCGGATGTTATTGCGCCAAGAGCGGCCCGCGAAGATGCCATAATGGCCTGCGCCCGGCTCCAGATGGCTTGCCTTTTTCGATTGCGGCAGGCCGGTGCAGAGGTCGAGTGCCGCGACGCATTGGCCCGGGGCCGAGATGTCGTCATCCATGCCTTCGACCGTCTTCACGGCCACGGTGGTGATCTTGCCCAGATCCACCTGCACGCCGTTCACGGTGAAGACATTCTTGGCAATCTCGCGGTTCTTGAAGACCCGCTCCACCGTCGAGAGGTAGAATTCCGCCGTCATGTCCATGACCGCCAGATACTCGTCATAGAAGCGGTTATGGGCGTCGTGATCCGTGGCCTCGCCCTTGGCAACGCGGACCACCTGATCCGTGAAGGCCTTGGAGTGCCGCTCGGCATTCATCGACATGAAGGACGCCAGCTGCAGCAGGCCGGGATAGACCAGCCGGCCCACCCCCGCGTATTTGAAGCCGACCCGCTGGATCATCGTCTGTTCCAGCTGGCCCATGGTCACCCGGTTGCCGAAATCGGTCACCTCGGTCGGGGTGGCGTCCGGGTCGATGGGACCGCCGATCAGGGTCAGGGAGCGGGGCTGAGCATCCGGCTCCTCGCCTGCCAGGTATGCAGTCGCTGCAAGGGTCAGCGGGGCAGGCTGACAGACGGCGATGACATGGGTGTCGGGGCCCATCTCCTTGAGGAAGTCCACGAGGTAGAGGGTGTAATCCTCCACATCGAACTTGCCCTCGGAGACCGGGATGTCCCGGGCGTTGTGCCAGTCTGTGATATAGACTTCGCAATCGGGCAGCAGGCTCAGCACGGTGGAGCGCAGCAGGGTCGCGTAATGCCCGGACATGGGCGCCACGAGCAGCACCTTGCGGCGCTTCTTCGGACGGCCCAACACATTGAAACGAATGAGATCTCCGAAGGGCCGCGGCACCACGATCTCGGTCTCGACCAGGTGGTCGCGGCCGTCCTCGGCCACCACGGACCGGATGCCCCAGTCGGGCTTCGCGACCATGCGCGCGAAGGTCCGTTCGGTCACTTCGCCCCAGCCGGCCATCACCTTGAAGAACGGGTTCGGGATCATGCCCGTGGCCGGGTAGGAGGCCATTGCACGAGCGGTCGCCCCCAGCCACTCATTCGTATTTCGCGCACTTTCCATCAGATCGTATGTCACGAGGTACTTCACGACGTCTCCTTCACTCCCGGTTGCCCGGATCAATTCGTCGCTTTGCCCCCCCGTGCAGGCGACGATAGTCTCAGGTCGCGGAACATACGGGGAAAGTGGTGGTATGACAACCGAGTCGAAGGAGCGCAGCGTCGCAGGCGAAGATATGGGCGAAAACTTAGAGAAATTGAATGCGAATGTTGCGAGAATGGAAGATCTTTCGCAACGATTGGTCCGAGCCATCTCTCAGCGTGAGTCCCATGATACCGGCCTTCAGGGGCCGGGAACGGACGTCTACATGAAGGCCGCATCGGCCTATGTGACGGAGGTTCTGAACAATCCGGCGAAGCTGATGGAGCACCAGGTCCAGTACTGGGGCAAGACATTGAAACACGTGGTGGAGGCGCAGCAAATGCTGGCCAAGGGCAAGCTTGCCGCCCCCCATGACGAGCACACGGGCGACCGGCGGTTCAAGAACCCGCTCTGGGACACCCATCCTTATTTTAACTTTGTAAAACAGCAGTATCTGATCTCTGCCGAGACCATCGAAAAGGCCGTGGCGGACCTTGATCATCTGGAGCCGAACGACAAGAAACGGGTGGAGTTCTTCTCCAAGCAGATCGTGGATCTGTTCTCGCCGGCGAACTTCCTGTCGACCAATCCGGACGCGCTGGAGAAGGCGGTCGAGACCAATGGCGAGTCCCTCGTCCGGGGCATGGAGAACCTGGTCCGCGACATAGAGTCCAATCACGGCGAGCATCTGGTGACCCTGTCGGATCCGGAGGCGTTCCATGTGGGTCAGGATCTCGCGACCACCGAAGGTTCGGTCGTCTTCCGAAACCGCATGTTCGAACTGATCCAGTACGCGCCCAAGACGGAGACGGTCTGCAAGACGCCGCTCATCCTCTTCCCGCCCTGGATCAACAAGTTCTACATCCTCGACCTGAAGCCCAAGAACTCGCTGATCAAATGGATCGTGGAGCAGGGCTATACCCTTTTCGTGGTGAGCTGGGTGAATCCGGATGACCGCTATGCGGATGTCAGCCTCGATACCTATGTCGAAGAGGGCTACCTGACGGCGATCGAGGAGGTGAAGAAGATCACCGGCGAGAAGCAGGTCAATGCAGTGGGGTATTGCATCGCCGGGACCACGCTGACCTCGGTGCTGGCCCTGATGAACAAGCGCGGCGACAAATCCGTGCGCTCGGCGACCTTCTTTACCACGCTCACGGATTTCGAGGATGCGGGCGAGATGGCCGTGTTCCTCGACGATGACTTCGTGGACGGGATCGAGCGCGAGGTGGCCAACAAGGGCTACCTGCACTCCTTCTTCATGTCCCGGACTTTCTCGTATCTGCGGGCCAATGACCTGGTCTATGGTCCCGCGATCCGCAGCTACATGATGGGGGAGGCGCCGCCTGCCTTCGACCTGCTGCATTGGAATGGCGATAGCACGAACCTTCCGGGCAAGATGGTGGTGCAGTATCTGCGCGACCTGTGCCAAGGCAACAAGCTCGCCAAGGGGGAGTTCGAGCTCTGCGGTGAAACCCTGTCCCTGTCGGATGTGAAAACCCCGGCCTATTCCATCGCCTGCGAGACCGATCATATCGCCCATTGGAAAGGGGCCTATGCCGGGTTCAAGCAGTTCGGCAGCCGTGACAAGACCTTCGTGGTCTCGGAATCCGGCCATATCGCCGGGATCGTGAACCCGCCGAGCAAGATGAAATACGGGCACTACACCAATGACGGCCCCATGGGCGAGGATGAGACCTGGCTGGCAGAGGCCGAGTTCCACGAGGGCTCCTGGTGGCCGCGCTGGTCGGATTGGCTCAAGCGGCGCTCCGGGGCACAGATCCCGGCGCGTGAACCGGGCGATGCGACTCACCCTGTTCTCGCTGCGGCGCCAGGGAATTACGTGGTTTCCACGCCAAGCGACTGATAATTCGCAATTTAAAAAATACTGCACCGCAGCAATCTGGACTTGATTTGCTGCGGTGCAGCACGTATATATCTTTCCAGACGCAGAAGACACCCGGCGGTCGGGTGGAAGCGCCGAGGAGAGAAACAATGGCTAAAGCTGAAGACTTCACCAAATACATGTCCGACCTGATGGCTTCGTTCCCGATGGACACATCCGCCATGACGGACGCCTTCAAGAACTCCGCCGCTCTGAGCGAGAAGCTGTCGAAAGTGGCTCTGGAAGCCGCTGACAAGTCGACCGAGATCTCCACCAAGTGGACCAAAGAGACCATCTCGAAGCTGGGCGACGTCACCGCCGCCAAGACCGAGCCGACCGACTACACCAAAGCGATGACCGATTTCGCCTCCGCACAGGCTGAAATGGCGTCCGAGAACATGGCTGCCTTCGCTGAAGTTGCCAAGAAAGTTCAGATGGAAACCGTCGAGCTGATGCTGGCCGCTGGCAAGGAAGTCCAGGAAGAGACCACCGCCGCTGTCAAGAAAGCAACTGCTGAAGCCACTTCCGCAGCCAAGAAAGTCGCTGCTGCAAAGTAAGCGCTTGTAACAGAACACCTTCCTCCTCCCAATCAGGTGTTCCGTTAGAAGGGGTGGGCCGCAAGGCTCACCTCTTTTTTTTTTATGGAGGCTGGGGCATAACGCTGCACTGCAGAAGAATCCTGTTGGAGGACCAAGCGGTCTTTCCGTACAGTCGTTGCGCGGTCTGTTAATGTCCTGCACGGACACATCTGAGGAAAAGAACATGGTCAAGAACGACGATTTCACCAAATACATCACGGACATGCTGGCGGCGTATAAAATGGATAACAGCGCCATGACCGGTGCGTTCAAGAATTCCGCCGAGCTGGCCGACAAGATGTCCCAAGTCGCTCTCGAAGCGGCGGAGCGCGCCAATGAAGTCTCCGCGCAATGGGCCAAGGACACGCTCAGCAAGATGGGCGACGTGACGACCTCCAAGTCGGATCCGGCCGACTACACCAAGGCGATGAGCGAGTTCGCCGCGGCGCAGGCAGAGATGTCCGCCGAGATGATGTCGGCCTATGCCGAAATCGCCAAGAAGGTGCAGATGGAGACGGTCGAGCTGATGATGGGCGCGACCAAGGACATGCAGGAGGAGATCGCCTCCGCAGTCAGCACGCCGAAACCGGCCGCCAAGAAAAAGGCCGCACCGCGCCGGAAGACCAAGTAAACGGTCGATTGTTTCCGGATCCGGGGCGCTGAACCGATCGCGCCCCGGGATTGGCTCACCCCCTCTTTCTTTTTCTGCAGCGCTGCCCTAAGCTTCGCTGCACCGCCAAAAGAAGGAGGGGTCTTGTGGCAGAAACTGATAAACCGCTGCTGATCAAGCGTTATGCGAGCCGGCGTCTCTATAACACCGAGACGAGTGACTACGTCACATTGGAAGATATCGCGCGGTTCATCCGGGATGGCCGTGAGGTCCAGATTGTCGACCTCAAGAGTGGTGACAACCTGACCCGCCAGTACCTGCTTCAAATCATTGCGGAACATGAGAGCCGCGGCGAGAATGTGCTGCCGATCTCCGTGCTGACGGATCTGGTCCGCAGCTATGCGGGGCAGTCCACATCCGTGGTGCCGCAGTTCCTCGCCGCGTCCTTCGAAATGCTGCGCGACAGCCAGGAGAAGATGATCAACAACCTCGGAGGGATGCCCAATCCCATGGCCGCCGTGCCCGGGTTCGATCAGATGCAGAAGCAGCAACGCGCCTTTCTGGAGACCATGATGGGGGGCTGGAAAACGCCCGGCACCGTGCCCGGCGCCGAGGGCGAGGAAGCTCCGACCGAGGAGACGTCGGATATTGACGATATCAAGCGCCAGCTCGCGGATCTGCAAAAGAAGCTCTCCGGCATGAGCTGATCCAAGGGGCTTTGCCCGATGCGAACAGGCCGCGTTTGCCCAGTGGGCCGGCGCGGCTTTTTTCGTCAGAGGGGCAGGCGATCGCTCAAGGCCGCCGCGCTCATCGCGCCAAAGAGGAGCGGACCGCGCAGGGCAGGCCCCCCGGGAAAGGCCCGGACCGGCAGCTCGGCGAAGCGCGCGAACCGTCGATCATCGCCATCGATGGCCTGCGCCATGGCGCGCCCGAGCCAGATCGACAAGGCCACGCCATGCCCGGAATACCCCCCCGCGCTCAGCACGCGCGGGCTGGGACGGGTGGCATAGGGCAGGCGGCTGCGGGTGATGCCCAGCGTGCCCCCCCAAGCGTAGTCGATCTCGACCTGCGCCAGTTGCGGAAAGATCTGTGCCAGCGGACGGCGCACCTTCGCCGCGATATCCTTCGGAAAGCGGTAGCTGTAACTCTCGCCACCGCCAAACAGCAGCCGGCGGTCCGGTGACAGGCGGAAATAGTTCACCACGAAGCGGCTGTCGGCAACCGCGTGGCGTTGCGGCAGGATCTCGTCCGCCAGATCGCCCAGTGGCGCGGTCGCGATCATATAGGAGTTGATCGGCATGACATGGGCGGCGGTGCGCGGGTCCAGCTCCCCCAGATAGCCATTCCCGGCGAGGACCACATGCTCGGCGGTGATATTGGCCTCCGCCGTGGCGATCTGCACATGGGGGCCGTCATCGGCGATCCCGGTAACGCGACTGCCCTCGCAAAGCTGCGCGCCCGCATTCTGCGCCTGCCTTGCAAGGCCAAGGACCAGCTTGAATGGGTTGAGATGGGCCGCACCGGGATCCAGAACGCCGCCGCAATAGGCCGGGCTGCCGGTCAGGGCCTGAACCTCGGAGCGATCCAGCGGGGTGGTGACATAGCCATAGCGGTCGGCCAGATGCGCGGCGCTGTCTTGGGCCGGGCCGATATCGCCGCTCCGTTCGGTGGCATAGATCACGCCGGGGGTCAGATCGCAGTCGATCCCTTCGGCCACGAGGCTGTCCACCAAGGCGCGTGCCTCCTGCGCGCTGTCCCAGAGAAACCGCGCAGGCTCCGCCCCGTAGCGGGCTTCGAGCACTTCCTGTTCGAGCCGTTGGCCCGAGCCCACCTGACCGCCATTGCGCCCCGAGGCGCCAAAACCGAAGCGCTGCGCCTCGAGCACCAGAACATCATAGCCGCGCCGCGCCAGATGCAGCGCCGCCGATAGGCCCGTATAGCCGCCGCCCACCACGCAGACATCCGTGTGCAGGTGGCCTTGCGCGCCGGGGAAGGGGGCGAGGGGCGGGGTGGTCTCGGCGTAGTAGCTCGGGGGGTAGGTCCCGGGGCTGTCATTGACGTCGAGCAGGTTCACCTCAGACGTTCAGAAGCAGATGCTCCCGCTCCCATGGTGAGATGACCTGCAGGAACTCGCCATATTCATGGCGTTTGACGATCTCGTAGACCCGGCAAAACTCTGGCCCGAGCACCTCGCGCAGCTCTCCGGCCTCGGCAAAGAGGTCCAGAGCCGCGCCCAGTTCGGGCGGCAAATCATCGGAGCCGGAATAGGCATCGCCGATATATTGCGGCTTGGGATCGGTCTGGGCCACAAGCCCGAGATAGCCGCAGGCCAGCGAGGCCGCGATCCCGAGATAGGGGTTGCAATCCATGCCCGCCAGCCGGTTCTCCACCCGCCGCGCCGCGGGGGTGGCCACGGGCACGCGCAGCCCGGCGGTCCGGTTGTCGCGCGCCCATTCGAGATTGATCGGTGCGGCATTGTCCGGGACATAGCGGCGGTAGCTGTTCACATAAGGCGCATAAAGCGGTACCACGCTGGCCAGATGCCGCTGCAGCCCGGCGATGAAATGCTGAAAGGCCGGGGTTTCAGAGCCGTCCTGGGCGGTGAAGATATTCGCACCAGTGACCGCGTCGATCACCGAATGGTGGATATGCATGGCCGAGCCCGGCTCGTCCTGGATCGGCTTGGCCATGAAGGTCGCGAAACAGTCATGGCGCAGGGCGGCTTCGCGGATCAGCCGTTTGAAATAGAACACCTCGTCGGCCAGCCGCAGCGGGTCGCCATGGCGCAGGTTGATCTCGATTTGCCCGGCGCCGCCCTCTTGGGTGATGCCATCAATCTCGAGCCCCTGCGCCTCGGCGAAATCATAGATGTCGTCGATCACTGGGCCGTATTCGTCCACGGCGGACATGGAATAGGCCTGCCGGGCGGCGGCCCGGCGCCCCGTGCGGCCCATGGGCGGCTGGATCGCAATGGCCGGGTCGACGTTGCGCGCGGTCAGGTAGAATTCCATCTCGGGGGCGACCACCGGGGTCCAGCCCCGCGCCTCATAGAGCCCGATCACCCGCTTGAGCACGTTGCGCGGCGCGACGGGCATGGGCGCACCGGTCTGATCCTCGATGTCGTGGATGATCTGCAGGGTCCAATCCGCGGTCCAGGGCGCGGGCATGGCCGTGCTCAGATCCGGTTTCAGCACCATGTCCGGCTCGGTGAACCCGTCCAGCGCAGCCTCGGCCCAGCTGCCGGTGATGGTCTGAAAGAAGATCGAGTTCGGCAGGAAGAAGGACATCTGCCGCGCGAACTTGCCCGCAGGCATCGCCTTGCCCCGCGCCACACCGGCGAGGTCCGAGACGATGCACTCCACCTCGTCCAGTCGTCTGCCATCAAGGTAGTCCCGTGCCGTCTCGGGGACGGCGGTGAGCATCCGCTCAAGCGGCGTTTCGGCCATGATCCGGGGTCCTGTCCAAATGGAAAAAGGCGGCAATCGCGTCGGCGATCTTTGCATTGTCCACCGGTTGATCCACTTGGAGCGCCGCCGTGTCAAGCTGGCTGGCGGGCACGTTGTCGATGGCCCGGCGCGAGGTGATCAGCGTGCTCAGCACCTCCGGCGTGAATTCCGGATGGGCCTGCACGCTCCAGGCGCGGGTGTCATAGACCAGCCCGGCATGGGCGCAGAAGGCGCTGGAGACGAAGGTCTCGGCGCTGGGCGGGGCCTCGACCACCTGATCGCGGTGCCAGGCGTTGAGATAGAGCGTACCGAGCGTCTCGGAATAATAGCCCTGCCGCCCCACGGCCCAGCCCCCGGCAAAGGGTTCGACCCGCCCGCCCAAGGCCTGGGCAATGACCTGGTGGCCGAAACAGATCCCGACCATCGGGATATGGGCGGCATAGGCGGCGCGGATGAACCGTTCCAGCGCCGGAATGAAATCGTGGCTTTCATAGGCCCCATGGCGCGAGCCGGAGACGAGCCAGCCCTGCTGATCGGTGGGGGCGCTGGGGAAGGCCATATTCTCGACATCATAGGTCGTGAACCGCATGCCCGCCCCTGCGAGAAGCTGCGGGTAAAGGGTCTCGTATCCGCCATGGCGAGACCGCACCTCCTCCGGAGGCTCACCGCATTGCAGAATGCCGATATCCATCGTGACCTAGTGTTTCCCTGCGTCAGCCTAGTCGCATTAATCCTAGTGCCGCAAGCGTGGTCGAAAGGTTAACGGATAAGCTGAGGCCGATATTTCAGTTTTGGGCGCTGTTGCGGGGCCAGATGCCGGTTGAGACGGCGGTTCACGAGGCCAAAGCCCATGATGACCGCGAGGGTCAGCAGGATGAAATAGAAGGCCACGATCGGGTAGGGGATGAACGGGTTGAAGGTCTTGGTGGCGAAATAATTCGCGTAGTAGAGCGCATCGCCCCGCTGTTGAAAGGCGGGAAAGCCCGCGAAGAAGACCAACGTCGTGGCGTGAAACAGAAAGATCGCCTCGTTCGTATAAGAGGGCCATGCCAGCCGCAGCATGGTCGGCCATGTCACCCGCCTGAACTTTGTCCAGCCGGCAAGGCCATAGGCATCCGCAGCCTCTAGATCGCCCTTGGGAACCGAGCGCAACGCGCCGTAGAAGATCTCGCCCGCATAGGCGGAGGTGTTGAAAAAGAGCACCACCAGCGCTCCGGCCCAGGCGGATGTGAAGGGGTCAAAGAAACCTGAGACGGATTTGAGTTGGATGAAGAAGAAATAGGCCAGAAAGAACTGGATGAAGAGCGGAGAGCCCCGGAACACGAAGATGAACCAATCCGCCGGGCGCTGGATCCACGGTTTGTCCGAGGCCTTGCCCATGGCCACCAGTGTGGCGAGGAAGAACCCCAGCGCCAGCGCGCAGGCCCCGAAATAGATGTTCCAGATCAGGCCTGAGCCGATCAGGGTGAACTGCTCGCACAGGGTGAAATCCGAGCGGGGCAGCAAACGCTCCCCATAGCCGATGGACCGAAACGCGTAGTCCTGAATGGTCTGCCAACAGCTCATGCCGGGGCCGCCTTGCGCTGAGCCTCACCGGCCATGGTCGCCTGTCCATGACTGAGCCGCTGCATCAGCTTGCCAAAGAGACGCTCCGAGATCGATGTCAGGAACAGGTAGAAGACCAGCAAGCCGAGGAAGTAATAGAGCCGCCAATCCCCGTGCGGGTAGTCGGTGAACCGCGCTGTCTTGGACCCGCCCAGCTCGCGCGCCCAATAGACGATATCCTCAACCCCCAGCAGGAACAGTAGCGGCGTCGCCTTCACCAGGATCTGCCACAGGTTCGACAGGCCGGGCAGAGCAAAGAGCCACATCTGCGGAACCATGACGCGCCAGAAGCTCTGGCGCCGGGTCATGCCATAGGCTTCGGCGGTCTCCATCTGAGCGCGGGGCACGGCCTGCATCGCGCCAAAGAGCACATTGGCCGCAAAGGCACCGAACACGATCGCAAAGGCCAGCACGGCCAGCGAGAAGCCATAGACCTCATGCACCCATTGCGGGCTGGTCGAGAGCGGCAGCTTGGCCTCGGCACAGACCACGAAATCGCTGCCTTGCCGGATGGCCTCGGTCCAGTCGGGGCATTTTGCGTGGTGTCGCAGGTATTCCAGCCCCTGATCCAGCGCGATCGGCACGAACAGGAAGAACGCGATATCGGGGATGCCGCGCACCATCGAGGTGTAGCCCTTCCCGATCCAGCGCAGGGGCGCGAGGGTGGACCGCGCCGCCACCGCGCCGCCGAACCCGAACAGCAGGGCCGCCGGGGCCGTCACCGCCAACAGGATCATGACCGTCCCGAAACTGGCGTAGAAGGCCATATGCTTTCCGGTGGTCAGGTAGCAGGACAGCCAGGTCAGTCCCGAGAGCGTCGACGGATCAGTGCAGTAGGAAAACATCAGGCCCCGTTTGTTCCGGGGCGCAAGGTGCCGCGCCCCGTCTGTCACGATGTTCCAGCTTGCGGGGGATTACAACAAATCCCGCAGGCCTAGCGCCGTTTTCTCCGCATGGCTGCGATCCCTGCCACTCCGCTGAGTAGAAGCAGACCGCCCGCGGGCAGGGGCACCGGTGTCGGGCTGGGGGCATTGCTGAGCAGGGTCGCCCCGGCGATCAACGCGTCGTCGAAGAGCACCTCGGCCAGACCGGTGTAGTTGTTTGAGCTTTGCACGGCCTCAACCTCGAAGAGGACACTGGTCACGTTGCTGACCACGGCATCGAAGGTGAAGGCCTGGGCTTTGTCCGTATCCGGCGACAGCGCGACATCGTCAAAGCTCTCGATCACCGTTGTGCCGTTCAGAAGCGTCAGGTCGAACAGCACCGGCTCGTAACCATCATTGCTGGAGATGACGTTGGAGCGGTGGTTCCAGATATAGATCCCGCCGAGATCGGACGGCCCGGCGAAGCTCCACTCGATCGAGGCATCTTCCGCTACGGTGTTGCGCGCCGTGGTCCAGTGATTGTTGACCGCGTAATCCGCATGACTCGCGCCCGGATCACCCGGCGCAGACAGCCCGGAGCCGTCGATCGTGTTCTCAGCAACATATTGCGAGCTGAATTCGCTCGAAGCGCTCGCGCCGGTGGCCGAAAATGTGGCGGCGTGGCCGGTCGTGGCCAAGATGGCGAACAGAACGCTGAGAATGACTTTTTTCATGATCTCTCTCCCTCAAAATCGTACTCCTGTTAACCAAATCAGCAAAAAGGGGCGCAACCTGTCAAGTTGCGCCCCCGAAACCGTTTCGATTGTTTCCGATCAGAACAGCGGTGAGCCCGGCAGCCATTTTTTGATCAGTTCGTTCAAGGATCCGTCCTCCTTCATGGACTGGATCGCCGCGTCGAGCTTGGCCTTGAGCTCGGGGTCGCTCTCGCGGACCCCGATCCCGATGCCGCCGCCGAGGGGGACGTCCTCGCCAATGAACATCAGCGTATCGGATTCCTCTGCGAAGGGAACGAGGAAGTCCTTATCCGCCAGCACCGCGTCCACTTCGCCGTTGGTGACGGCGGCAATGGTCTCGTCCGGAGTGGCAAATTCCAGCAGGGTCGCACCGGATTGCGCAACATGAGCGGCCTGGATCGTGCCGGTCTGCGCGGCAATCACAGCGCCCGAGAGGTCGAGATCCTCGGAGCTGCCGAGATAGGCGGAGGACACGGGCGGCACGTAGTTCTGGGTGAAGTCGATCACTTCATCCCGCTCGGCCGTGATCGACATGCCCGCGATAATCGTGTCGTAATTGCCCGAGACGAGGTTCGGGATGATCGAGTCCCAGTCATTGGTGACCCATTCGCAGGTCAGCTCGGCCCGTGCGCATACCTCGTCGCCAACCTCGCGTTCCAGACCGTCAACCTCACCGGCATCATTGATGAAGTTATACGGAGGATAGGCGCCCTCAGTGCCCATGCGGACGGTCGTGCCGTGGCCTGCTGCGAACGCCGCGCCTGCGGTGATCGCCAGCAAAGCTGTGCCGAGGAACAGGTTTCTCATGTGAAGTCTCCCCTTAGGTGGATGGGTTTTTACCCGGTGTGTCAGTGTGAAACGGTGGCGCTCAGAAACTGTTTGAGCCGCGCGGATTGTGGATTGCCAAAGAGCGCATCGGGCGGCCCTTCTTCCTCGATCAGACCCTGGTGGAGAAAGACCACATGGTCCGAGACATCGGCCGCGAGCCGCATGTCATGGGTCACGATGAGCATGGTGCGGCCCTCGACGGCCAGATCCTTGATGACCTTGACCACTTCCTGTTCCAGTTCCGGGTCGAGCGCCGAGGTCGGCTCGTCAAAGAGCAGCGCCTTGGGCTCCATCGCCAGGCCACGCGCAATCGCGGCGCGCTGTTGCTGCCCGCCCGACAGTTGGGCCGGATAGACCTCGCATTTGTCGCCGATCCCGACCTTGTCGAGCAGCATCCGGGCGCGGGCCTCGACCTCGGCCGGGTCCTGACCCAGCACGGTGACCGGGGCCTCCATCACGTTCTGCAGGATCGTCATGTGCGACCACAGGTTGAACTGCTGAAACACCATGGAGAGGTTCGTGCGGATGCGGATCACCTGTTTTTTGTCCGCCGGCTCCCGCGCGCCCCCGGTCCCGGCCCAGCTCACGGGCTCGCCGCAGAAATGCACCTCGCCCTGCTGGCTGTGTTCGAGCAGGTTGCAACACCGCAAAAGAGTGGACTTACCGGAGCCCGAAGACCCGATCAGCGACACCACATCCCCCCGTTCCGCCCGGATGCTGACCCCTTTGAGCACTTCGAGCGCCCCATAGGCCTTGTGTAGGTTCCGGATTTCAATCACGGGGGCTGTTGTGTCTGTCACGCCGCGCCTCTCTTCATAATTTGCAAAAGTAGGGCGAAGAACACGCCGGATTGCAAGCGGGCGCGGGGTCTGACGTACGGGAAAGCGATGGATTTCGATGCGAATGCTTCGATCATGGGCAATATTCTGCCCGGTCACGGGGATTGGCCCGCGCCTCTGAGCTAGCTCTTGGCTTCGACTCGCTGACGCGCCAGCGCGCTGTCGCGATCATTCACCCCGAGCAGGTTCGCAGTCAGCCGCAGGAGCGAGTTCTCTTCGGGATCGCGCACGCCATCGGCGAGAACCACGCCCCAGAGCGCCTCGATCACCTCGATCCGCTCTTCGTAGATCACGCCATCCTTTATGGCCCGGGTGAACCGGACCGTGTCGGGTGCCTGGGATTCGAGGGTTTCCGCATCGCCGCGCATCTTTGCGGCCTCAAAGGGTGACAGTCCGTGGCGCGTGGCGAGGATCTTGTCGATCCGCGCGATCTCGGCCTCGGCATAATCACCATCGGACCGGGCGATGCGCACCAGCAGGGCCGCCATGGCCAGCTTGGCATCCGGTTCCGGAAAGGGCTCGGTTGCGGGCGTCGTCAGACGTTTGAGCAGATCAGCAAACATGTGGGAGATATAGACCCGGGTCTCCCGGGAGAAAAGGGCGCGACATTGCTGCGCGCCCGGAACTTGGTGTGGGGTGGCTTACGCCAGAGCGAGGTTCGTCGCGCTCTCCCGGCCGTCACGGCCAGCTTCGATGTCGAAGGTCACCTTCTGGTTGTCCTTCAGGCCGGTCAGACCGGCGCGCTCGACTGCAGAGATATGCACGAACACATCCTTGCTCGCCCCATCGGGTGCGATAAAGCCGTAGCCCTTCGTTTCATTGAACCATTTCACGGTGCCAGTGGCCATCCGCTTGTCTCCTCAAAGAATGCTGCCCGCGGATCTGCGGCAGCCTCGGCGTCATGTCGTGCAGGTCGAAACTGAAGCCGGTAGGGAGACAGTGGGTCGAGTGCGCCTCATTCGCCCACGACATGTGTGGCTGCGCGGGGCAAAAGGCAAGGCGAATTCCTGCGCATTTCACGCTTTTGGCGACCTATTTTTGGGCTTTTTGGCTGTTTTTGACCCGCGTTAAGCGCGGGCAGGGCGGTGGGGGCGCAGGAGGGCGGGGAGGGTGGCGAGGGTGAGGGCGGCTCCGGCGGCCAGGGCGATCCAGCCGAAATACCACATCTGACCGGCCAGCGCGTCCTCGGCATAGGAGGCGGCGAAGGCGATCCGTCCATGGGTGGCCGCCCAGAACGCCGCCCCGCTCAGGGCCAGCCCGGTCAGCGCGCCGATCCCGGGGCGGGCGCGCAGGGTGGCCAGCAGAGCAAGGACAAGGCCAAGCGGTGCGCCGATCCAGAGCACCTGCGTGGCCCAGAAGGGATGCGCGCCAAGCGTGCGGGGCAGGCCGATCTGATTGGCAAGGGCGAGCAGGGCCACGGCCAGCGCAGTCCCGATCAGGGCGGAAGAAAAGCGAGACATATCAGGGTCCTTCATGGTGATGGACCCCATATGGGGCGGGCGCGTCCCCCGCGCCCGTTTATGTCGCGATGCTGGCGCGCATGTGAGGGTGCGTGCGTTTGGTGTGAGCGTTTACTGCGCGGCTTCGGCGATGGCGTCGCCTGCGTCGGAGAGGTCTTCGCCCACGCCCTCGACGGTGTTGCACGCGGCCAGAAGGAAGGGTGCGGTGAGCAGGATGGCGAGGAAGGGTTTGATCTTCATGGATTCTTCTCCGAGTTGGTGTTGGCCATATTTAGGCGTGGTTTTGCAGGAGGGGCAAGGGCTGGCCGTTGAGCATTGGGGCGCTGCGGGTGCCCCTAGGGTCTGACCCCCCTGTCGGCGGGGTGTCGGCCCCCTGTCGGACATGTGTCGGGCAAGTGTCGGGCACGGGCGCGCGGTGGTCTCAGGCCCTGTTAACCGCTCTGCGGCATGGTTTTCGCCCAGATCCCCCGCGGCGCCCGCCCCGCATCCCTGCCATCCGGCCCGGAGACCACGCCATGCCGACCCTGCCTCCCCACCCGCTCTGGCACGATGCCAAGGGCGAAACCCGGACCCAGCGCCTCGCGCGGGAACGGCTGACCCTGTCGCTCTATGGGCTGTCACGGGATGATGACTGGCTGGGCGAGATCCAGCGGCTGGTGCCGGAGGCGTGGCACACGCTGGAAGCGGATGTGCCGGTCTACGAGAAAAAGGAGAAGATCACCCTGCGGCTCGATACGAGCGTCGCGCAGTTCTTCCGCGCCATGGGGCCGGGATACCAGACACGGATCAACCGGCTGCTGGCGACCTATGCCCAGATGCGGATCGCGGAGGTCTATAAACAGGAGCGCTTCGCCCGGAGCCGCAAGGAAACCCTCGGGATCAGGTTGCCGGGGGAGTGAGCGCCGAGCCGCCGGAGGCGGTGAAAGGTCCAGTGGACCTTTCAAGGCGCGAACGCGCGGAGCGCAAGCCGAGCCATCGCTGGCGGAACGTCCAGTGGAGGCTCCGAGGTCCGAACGCGCGGAGCTCCATGGGCGGGTTCAGCCAGAGGTCGGCAAAAGGGCTGACTACACTTTCGAACCAAGGATTACACGATAGCGACTGGCGAGGTAGCGTTTGAATTGCGATTAAACCGAAAGAGCTAATCTTCAGCTAACGGCTAAAGACTATTTGACTTCTTTAAGCTGAGATAGGTCTTCTCATCAGAAATAACTCGGATACTTGGGCAATAATTGTGCCCAATCTCCTTCCTAAGCAGGTCGGCGCATAAACTCAGGCGATGATCCTTCGTGATTACGTTCGAGCACTTCGTAACCGCGCATAGCGCAAGAATATGCAGATCATCGCATTCAGTTGGCATGGCGCCGATTCTCGCCATTGTTCTCTCTCGTATTTCAGTTTCTCGCTTGTCGACTACACTTTTATCAATACTTTTAAGGCGCCCACGGTCTTTTAGCTGATTGAGAAGCACAAGAAAGCTCTCCTTCTTAATCACTTGCCCACTCATAGTCGAGCCACCGAACATCACCACCCAACCATTCAACTTGTAGACATCCTTAAAAAAAACTTGTGATATATTCCTTCTGTCCATCCACCACGTCAATGCAAACATCAAGAACAAATGATGGCATTACAAGCTCTCAAACTTGGCAAGTGCTTCCTTCACAAAGAATTCGCGATACTCTTCGGGCATTTCTTCCGTCAAGCCATCCTGAGAAATCGTGATCGTCTCAAATATCGGTCGGTCGGCACCTTCTGGCTTATAGAAGAAAAGTATTTGAGCTTTGTGATTAGACTTGTTGATAGCTCGCTCCATCCTAAATCGATCAATTATGAAGTCGCTGTGAGTTTCGATAACGAACGTCACGCCTCTCTCTGAAATCTTCGGGAGGAGGCTTCCGAAAGCGGCTTGCGCTTTAGGATGAAGATGTACTTCAGGCTGTTGTATTAAAAAGGTACGATCACCGTTCGAGCTTACTGTATCTGTTACAATTGGAATGATCTGCCCTAGACCATACCCAAGTTCGTTAGAATAGAACTCTGTATTATATTTCTTATATAATATGCTGAACGCAGATCCTTGCTTCCCACCTCGTAGCGGTTGAACCCTAATGTCATCGAACAGCCCACTAGCCTTTCCAAAAGCTTTAATTGCATCGAGGGATGCGGCCTTCTTATCAGAAAGGCTTTTCAACCTAAAAGGATAATGACTTCCGCTCGGATCAAAATCTTTCTCAGTTGATCCAAAGAATAGTCGCTCTGCTTCTCCCCGGATTGGTCCATATCGGAGAATTCTCAGTGGTTGCCCTTCCACAGCGGCAAACGCTCTCAACTTTCTTGAGCCTTGATAGTTTTTTGCAAGTTGGAATCGCGATTGCATTGTCGCCTGAAACCAGTCTTGATAGTCTGGTGCAGGGCCTTCAGGGCCAAGCTCCAAAAGCTTTGTGTACCCTCTGCCCGAGTCATGATGTGCTTCATCGGCTAATGCACATGCGTCACTTAGGTTCGGATCCTCACTGTCTAAGTCAAATCTTTTCGAGAAGTAAGTCCTTCCCCGAAGTTGTGTTTTAAACGCAGATCTTCGGTCGAAGATAGTAACAGTCTCCAGTTCTAGTTCGTCACTCTTTTTCTTGTAAGAAGCAATCTTACCAGCAAACTGAATTCCATCGTCCTCAGTCTCAACTTTTCCAACATATCCAACCTTAATGGTTTTATTGTTACCATAGCGAGTGATTATGTCCTCCGGATCATCTAATCCGTCCACACTGCCAAGTATTTTATTTGTGAGTGCAAAATTCGCAGAGTCCAGTACCGAGAGCAGATCCAGAAAGCTGGTTTTCCCTGCAGAGTTTTCACCAACTATAAAATTGACGGGTTGAATTAGTTTCCAGCCGTTTGGAACTCCTTTGAAGTTTTCCGACTGTACGGCGAACTCAGAGTATATCATGTTTCACCTCGTAAATTTCTTATACTTCACCCGCTTGGGCTCCAGAGCATCAGGCCCGAGCCTCCGGGCCTTGTCCTCTTCATAGGCCTCGAAGTTGCCCTCGAACCATTCCACATGGGCGTCCCCCTCAAAAGCCAAAATATGCGTGCAGAGGCGGTCGAGGAAGAAGCGGTCGTGGCTGATGATCACGGCGCAGCCGGCGAAATCCTCGAGCGCGTCTTCGAGGGCGCGGAGGGTTTCGACGTCGAGATCGTTGGTGGGCTCGTCGAGGAGCAGCACGTTGCCGCCGGATTTCAGCAGTTTCGCCATATGGACGCGGTTGCGTTCGCCGCCCGACAGGAGCCCGACCTTTTTCTGCTGGTCGCCGCCCTTGAAGTTGAAGGCCGAGCAATAGGCGCGGGAGTTCATCTGGGCGTCGCCGAGCTGGATGATCTCGCCGCCGTCGGAGATTTCCTCCCAGACGGTTTTGCCGGCGTCGAGCGCGTCGCGGGACTGGTCGACATAGGAGAGCTCGACCGTGTCGCCGTAGCTGAGGCTGCCGCCATCGGGCTCTTCCTGGCCGGTGAGCATGCGGAAGAGGGTGGATTTGCCCGCCCCGTTCGGGCCGATCACGCCGACGATGCCGCCGGGGGGGAGGGAGAAGGAGAGGTCCTCGATCAGGAGCTTGTCGCCATAGGCCTTGGAGAGGCCGTCGATCTCGATCACCTTCTGGCCGAGGCGGGGGCCGTTGGGGATGATGATCTGGGCGCGGCTGAGTTTCTCGCGTTCGGACTGGCCGGCGAGTTCTTCATAGGCGTTGATCCGGGCTTTCTGCTTGGCCTGGCGGGCCTTGGCGCCGGCGCGGATCCATTCGAGTTCGCGTTCGAGGGTTTTCTGGCGGGATTTGTCTTCCTTGGCTTCGCGTTCGAGGCGTTTGGCCTTCTGTTCGAGCCAGGCGGAGTAGTTGCCCTCATAGGGGATGCCGCGGCCGCGGTCGAGCTCGAGGATCCAGCCGGTGATGTCGTCGAGGAAGTAGCGGTCGTGGGTGACGATCAGGATGGTGCCCTTGTACTCGATCAGGTGCTTTTGCAGCCAGGCGATGGTCTCGGCATCCAGGTGGTTGGTCGGTTCGTCCAGCAGCAGCATGTCGGGCGCTTCGAGCAGCAGTTTGCAGAGGGCCACGCGGCGGCGTTCCCCGCCCGACAGGTTCTCGGGCATGGCCTCGTCGGGGGGGCAACGCAGGGCCTCCATGGAGACGTCGATCTGGGCGTCGAGATCCCAGAGGTTCTGGGCGTCGATCTCGTCCTGCAGGGTCGCCATCTCTTCGGCGGTCTCGTCGGAATAGTTCATGGCCAGCTCGTTATAGCGGTCGAGGATGGCCTTCTTCTCGGCCACGCCGAGCATCACGTTCTCGCGGACGGTGAGGGTCTCGTCGAGCTGCGGCTCCTGGGGCAGATAGCCGACCTTGGCGCCCTCGGCGGCCCAGGCCTCGCCGGAGAAGTCCTTGTCGAGCCCGGCCATGATCTTCATCAAGGTGGATTTACCCGCGCCATTGACGCCCACGACGCCGATCTTGACGCCCGGCAGGAAGGACAAGCGGATGTTCTCGAAGCATTTCTTGCCGCCGGGATAGGTCTTGGAGACGCCATCCATGTGGTAGACGTATTGATAGGCTGCCATGGGTCACTCCGCCCTGAAGGTTCCGGTTTTCCCGGGTTCTATCCAGTCTCGGCGGGCGGGGCAATGGAGGGTGATTGCGCGGTGATCGGGGGCGGCTTTGCCTCTGGGCGGCCCTCTCCATCGCGGGGGCGTTCCTCAGCCGAACCACGCATGGCCGCGCCGTAACAGAAAGGGCGCGAAACGGCCCTGAGCGCGGGCGGCCCCCTTGTGGTGCCGCGGCTTTGGTCCGCGCGCCCGGTCGGTGGTCTGGCTTTGTGGTTGCGTCTGTGTTTCGATCCGCCGGATGCTGGGCGGTGACGTGGGGTCCAGCGTTTCGAGGGGCGCGCGCCCGCCCTGATCAACCGGACGAGGAAAAACTCCGATATGTCGCTGATCCCGAACACGCCCTATGAGGTCCTGCGATTTACAAACCCTGTTTTGAAACCGGTCGTGCCTGTCTTGCTTTGGGCTGCGGAAAAGCTCGGGCTCTGGAAAACCCCAAGACCAGGCTCTGCCAGTGACATCACCCAAATGGGGGTGTTGGATAACCTCTACTGGGTCTTCAAGAGCAAGAACCTCGTGCGGCTCCCGGATCCGGAGCTGGACACCTCCGAATTCATGACCTCCGATCAGGCGCAGATTTCATTGGCCGATGGCGATGGGGCGCAAACCGTCACGCTGAGCTTCGTCGGCGATATCCTGCGATGTCACCGGGCCGATGTGGCGCGGGATGAGGTCTATGCCGAGGTGGCGGATCTTTGGTTCCGGAGCGATCTCAGCATTGCCAATTACGAGTCGCCCGTCACAACGCAGCCTTTGGTGGACGAGGTCATCGGGGATGCGGGGCCGCCCACGGAATGTGCGTCCGAGGCGCAGTTCGATGCGCTGACCAGCTATGGAGGGCGGCCATTCGACGTTCTGAACCTTGCCAATAATCACATTCTGGATATGGGTGCCGAAGGGGTAGAGACCACGTTATCTGCCATTGAAGCGCGCGGCATTCTGCAGGTCGGCATCCAGGAGGACCGGGCGGATCCGACGCGTATCAAGACATTGGACCGGAACGGCATCAGGGTCGGATTTGCGACCTGCACCTTCGGGACCAACGGGCATTCCCTGCCAAAGGACAGCGCGCGGGCCGTGTTGGTCGCAAACCTGTCCTCCAAACACGAA
The DNA here is from genome assembly GCF_049800775.1 of Dinoroseobacter sp. S375. Classification (NCBI taxonomy): domain Bacteria; kingdom Pseudomonadati; phylum Pseudomonadota; class Alphaproteobacteria; order Rhodobacterales; family Roseobacteraceae; genus Dinoroseobacter; species Dinoroseobacter sp. S375. Next base: position 552,636 of record NZ_JBNAFR010000002.1, read on the forward strand.
GCGCCGGACACGGGCTTGCTTAAGCAGCAAATCCGCGAGGCGAAGCAATCGGGCTGTGATGTGATCGTGGCGATGATCCATTGGGGATACGAGTTCGAGATGTTTCCCCGGCGCGCGCAGCAGGAGGCCGCGCAGGACCTGGCGGATTGCGGCGCCGATTTGATCGTGTGCCACCACCCGCATGTGGCGCAGCCGGTGCAGCTTTACCGAACACGGGACGGGGATCGTATCGTTCCGATCGCCTATTCGCTCGGCAGCCTGCTCTGGGGGTTCGGGCATGAGGCCATCGCGCGCTCGCTGGTTCTGAGGGTTGCGGTGCAAAAGACGTCGGATCGGACCAGGCTCACGGAGCTTGAGATCGTTCCGGTGCGTGCGCGGGCCTATGAGGTAAACGGGCAGGTGTTTCAGAAGGTCGAGAGAGTTTAGGGGGCGCGCATGGGTATCAGGGTCATCGGTCTCTATCGGCGCAGAACCGGCGGTGCTGGGCCGCTCCTTTCCGGTCGGGACGTGCTCGGACCCGCGCAGCTCCATGGTTGCATTGCTCGGGGACGCCAGAGCGGACTGGGAGGCGGCCATGTCTGAGCTTCGCGACATGATGGCCCGGCGGGCGCAGGCGGGGCGGTTGGACTGGATCGGTCTGCGACCTGCGCGGCGGGTCGGGATGGTGCCGGTGGAGGCGGTCGAGGTGACGGGCTCCGGTCTGGACGGGGACCGCGCGAAGCCCGGCAAGCGGGCGGTGACCCTCATTCAGGCCGAGCATCTGCCGGCGATTGGGGCCTATCTGGGGCGCGCTCCGGTGCCGCCGGACCTGCTGCGCCGGAACCTGGTGATTTCGGGTTTGAACCTGCTCTCGCTGCGGGATCGGGATCTGCGGATCGGTGCGACGGTTGTCCTGCGGATCAAGGGGATCTGCGCGCCCTGTTCCCGGATGGAGGAGGTGTTCGGCCATGGCGGCTATGCGGCCGTGCGCGGGCATGGCGGCATGGTGGCCGAAGTGCTGGCGCCGGGGCGGATTGCGCTTGGGGACGGGGTCGATGTGGTGCCTGCGGCCCAGTCGGGCTGAGGCCTGCGCCTCAGGCCCGGTGCTCAGCCCGGCCCGACCCCGGGGCCGCCGCGCGCTCAGGCGCGTTGCGCGCGCCTGCGGGTGACCCAGCCGAGCCCGCCGAGCGCCAGAACGCCCAGAGGCAGGGTCGCGGGCAGCGGGATGGCCTCGACCGGGACCTCTTCGAAGCTGACGCATCCGTTGCAGAAGATGAACTGGGAGCTTCCGGGGTTGGCCACAAGGAAGGTGTTGTTCGTCGAGCCGCGGACTTCGCCAGCGCCACTGGAGAGGATGAAGCCGAATTCGAGCACCTCATTGGCGTCGTCGATCTGGATTCTGTCCAGAAGGGAGTTCGGCTCCACATCCGCGAGGGACCAGGATTGGGTGCCCGTCGTCAGGGTAAAGGACAGCAGAACGGGTTGCAGGTCGTACGTCCCGGCGCCCGAGAAGCTGGAATCGTCGAAGGTGAAACTGCCGCTGACGCTGTCACCGGTGGACAATCCGAAGGGCGCGCTGCGTGCGGATTGGCCGAGGGGATCGGCGGTGAAATTGATCTGGCGTGTTGCGGCTGATGCGGCGGTTGCCGCCATGAGCAGACAGGTCGTCGTAGCGAGAAGGACGGGTTTCACCGGGGTCTCCTGAGTAACGGGCTGGGCCTTTTTGCAAATTTCATAAAAGTTTAGTGTCTGCAAGAGGCTATGATGTCCGCGACATTCGGTGGGTCCGGGCTATTGCGGGGGTGCTGCGAGCGGGGTCAGTTCGGGCCAGATCCGGACGGCATCGGGTGCATGGTGGGAGATCCAGAGGCCCAGATCCGTGGAATCCGTGTCCGGCACCTGTTTGCGCCATGTGGGCGTATAGGTGCCGTGGCGGCGCGGGACGCGCAGGTCTCGGGCGCCACAGGCCGCGCGGTCGGGGATGCCACTTGCGAACAGGACGGCAATCACATGCTCCTCGGGGCCGTCCGGACCTTCGAGCTTGGCCAGCAGGGGGCTGCCGCTGTCGCCGGTGAGGATCCGCTCGCCATTCGGGCGAACCGGGGGGAGGGCCACGAGGTTGCAGCGGGTCTTGCTGAAGCCGCGCACCGGGCCGGTCTGGCGTTTGGCGCCTGCCTCGGGGCCGCCTTTGGGCGCGCCCCAGCCGGCATGGCGCAGGGTCATGTCGCGCCAGGGCGGGGCGACCTGGCGGTGCGGGGCGAGGATCAGCACGGGCAGGGGGCGGGCCACGGCCTCGGGCACGTCATGGGCGAGCCGCAAGAGCGCCATGTCGGCGCAACGCGGCAAGCTGTAGGCCTCGGCGCGCATGGAGATCCGCCGCGCCCCGCTATCGGCACCGAAGCGCGCGGTGGGCGCGGCGCGGGCCTCGAACGCGGTCCATTCGAACGGGTTCTCGTGTGGGGATTTGGCGAGGCTGTGCTGATGGGGCAGGGCGAGGCAGCGGTCCCGGGGCGGTGTCGCCGGGGCCTCGGCCCGCAGACCCGCGGGGATGCAATGGGCGGCGGTGAGGATCACCCGGGGCGTGATCAGCGTCCCCGTGCAGCGGCCCAGCGAGACCACCGCATTGCGCAGGGCTGTATCGCGGTCATTCTGGACCTGGGCTGTGGCGGGCGCGCAGAGCAGGAGCGCGGCGAAGCTGCTGACAAGGGCCGATCTTAACCAATTCATGATTTCAAGTTTAGGCTGTCTTGCGGCGCGGTCCAGACAGTTGAATTGACTTCGCCGAGATCAGGCCGCAAGAAACCCATCGGCAAAAGGAGAGCCAGATGCGGTCAGGGCAGCCCTGGGCCGGGCGGGGTCAGGTCGTGGGATTGCTGGGCGGATCCTTTGACCCGGCGCACGAGGGTCATGTGCATATCACCGAAGAGGCGCTGCGGCGGTTCGGGCTGGATCGGGTCTGGTGGCTGGTGAGCCCGGGCAATCCGCTCAAGCCCGATGCGCCTGCGGCCCTTGAGGCGCGGATGGCCCGGGCGCGGGCGATCATGGATCACCCGGCGGTGACGGTCACCGATCTCGAGGCGCAGCTGGGGACGCGCTACACCGCCGAAACGCTGACCGCCCTGAGGCGGCACGCGCCGGGGCAGCGGTTCGTCTGGCTGATGGGGGCGGATAATCTCGCGCAGTTTCACCGCTGGGAGCGTTGGCGCGATATTCTGGCCCAGGTCCCCGTGGGGGTTCTGGCGCGGCCCGGGCAGCGGCTGGCGGGTCTGACCTCGCCCGCGGCGCGGTACATGGCCCATGCCAGGTTGCGCGGGAATGAGATGCACCGTCTGGGCCGGACCGAGGCCCCGGCCTGGGCCTTTGCCACGATCCCGATGCTGCGGGCCTCGTCGAGCGCGATCCGTGCCGCGGGCGACTGGACCGCGCGCCGCTGACCCGCGCAAGAAAAACGCCGCGACAGGGCGCGGCGTTTTCCGGTTCGTCAAGGGAGTGTCGGTCAGATGCGGGCCGAAGCGCCGCCCTTGGGACCGGCCACCAGCCAGGCGATGAAGCCCAGAACCGGCAGCAGCACGATCACGACCGTCCAGATGACCTTTTCAAGCGTCGATGCGCCGCTCGTCAGCACGCGGTAGATCGCATAGATGTCCGCGATCAGGATCAGAAGCCCGATGATACCATATTCCATGTCATATTCCTTTGATGCGAAGTGTCTTGTTCTGGACACTCAACCATCAAGGGCCGAATTGGTTCCATCGGACGGATCGTGGGGTTCGTCGCCGGGCCCGGTCAGTCGAGGGTGCGGTGACGCGCGCTGGCGCCCCGCTCGATCGCGGCGGCACTGAGCCGGTCGATATTCAGCTCGAACCGGATCTCTTCGAGAAAGCGCAATTCGGGCTCGTCAAGCTGGCCATCGGCGGCGGCCACATCGCAGGCCAGGGCATAGGCGGTCTCGTTCAGCTCGGCGGGCAGCGCGTCGCGCAGCAGGCCAAACAGCGCGTCGAGGCCATCCTCCTCCTCAAAGAGGTCGAAGACCAATCGGGTCAGGACCGGCGTGCGATCGGCGTCGAAGGCCGCAAAGATCGGCAGATGGTTGATGATCTGGGTGATCTTCACCAGTTCCGAGGTCTGGATGTCCTCATTCGAGGCGGAGGCGGCGACCATGAGCGCGACAAGGGCGTCTTGTGGGCTGAGAAGCGGGTTCGCGGTCATCTGTCTGTGTCCTTTCGCAGAGCTTAGGGGCTAGATATTGACCCGAGGCCGCGCCCGCAATAGGCAGCGCGGGTCCGGGCGCTCGAATGCCCGCCAAGCAAGGAACCCGATCCCCATGTCCGCTCACTCCTCTGACACCCGCGATCTTGCCATGTCTTCCAAGGCCTGGCCGTTCGAAGAGGCGCGGCGGCTGCTCAAACGCTATGCCAAGGGCGCGCCGGAGAAGGGCTATGTGCTTTTCCAGACAGGGTATGGGCCCAGCGGTCTGCCGCATATCGGCACCTTTGGCGAGGTGGCGCGCACGACCATGGTGCGCCGCGCCTTCGAGGTGCTGTCGGACATCCCGACAAAGCTGATCTGTTTCTCGGACGACATGGACGGGTTCCGCAAGGTACCCGGCAATGTGCCCATGCAGGAAGAACTGGCGCAGGATCTGAACCTGCCGCTGACCAAGGTGCGCGATCCGTTCGGCACCCATGCCGGGTTCGCGCAGCACAACAATGCGCGGCTGTGCGAGTTTCTCGACAGCTTCGGGTTCGAGTACGAGTTTGCCAGCGCCACCGAGTATTACACCGCCGGCAAGTTCGATGAGATGCTGATGGTCGCGCTGGAGCGGTTTGACGACATCCAGAAGATCATGCTGCCGACGCTGGGCGCGGATCGTCAGGCAACCTATTCCTGTTTCCTGCCGGTCTCGCCCAAGACGGGCCATGTGTTGCAGGTTCCGACGCTGGAGCGGAATGTGGCCAAGGGCACCATCGTCTATGAAGAACCCGATGGCGAGCGGGTCGAGATCCCGGTGACGGGCGGCAATGTCAAGATGCAGTGGAAGCCCGATTGGGCCATGCGCTGGGCCGCCTTGGGCGTGGATTACGAGATGTCCGGCAAGGACCTGATCGACAGTGTCACGCAATCGAGCAAGATCTGCCGCGCGCTGGGCAAGCGCCCGCCGGAGAGCTTGTCTTACGAGCTGTTCAATGACGAGCAGGGGCAGAAGATCTCGAAATCCAAGGGCAATGGGCTCTCCATGGAGGAGTGGCTGACCTATGCCGCCCCCGAGAGCCTGCAGTATTTCATGTACCAGAAGCCGAAGACCGCCAAGCGGCTTTACTTCGACGTGATCCCCAAGGCGGTGGATGAATACCACCAGCAATTGCGCGGCTATCCGGGCCAAGAGCCCAAGGCGCAGCTGAACAACCCGGTGTTTCACATCCATGGCGCGGATGTGCCGGCCTCGAACCTCGATGTGCCGTTTGCGATGCTGTTGAACCTCGCGAGCGTGGCCTCGGCGGAGGATAAGGGGACGCTCTGGGGCTTCATCCAGCGCTATGCGCCGGAGGCTTCGGCCGAGACCCATCCGGATCTGGATGCGGCGGCGGGCTTTGCGGTGCGCTATTACAATGACTTCGTGAAGCCCACGAAATCCTACCGCGCCCCCACGGATCTGGAGCGCGAGGCACTGGAGGATCTGCGCGACCGGCTCAAGGCCTGGGATGGCGGGCTCGATGCCGAGGCCCTGCAATCGGAGGTCTTTGCCTGCGGGCGCGAGCGGTTCGATCCGCTGCGCGGCTGGTTCACGGCGCTTTACGAGGTGCTGCTGGGGGCGTCGCAGGGGCCGCGCTTTGGCGGGTTCATCGCGCTTTACGGCGTGGACGAGACCGTCGCCCTGATCGAGGCGGCGCTGGCCGGTGAGTTGACCGGATAAGGGCCGGGCCTAGGTTTTGCCGGGATCAGACCCCGGGAGAGACCGAATGCGACCCATCCTTGCCGGCCTGCTGGCCCCTGTACTTTTGGCGGTGTTCCTCTTGGGCACCGGCCCCGCCGCCGCGCAGGAGCGCGACGGCATCACCGCCACGATCCAGAGCCAGATCGACGCGTTCCGTGCGGATGATTTCGCGCAGGCGTTCTCCTATGCCTCGCCCAACATTCAGGGCATGTTCGGCAATTCCGAGCGGTTCGGGATGATGGTGCGCAACGGCTATCCGATGGTCTGGCGCCCGGCGGAGGTGCAGTATCTCGAGCTCGAGGATCGGGGTGGATTGCTGTACCAGAAGGTAATGATCCGCGACGGGCAGGGCGGGTTGCACCTGCTGGAGTACCAGATGGTGCAAAATGGTGGCGACTGGCGGATCAACGGCGTGCAGCTGCTGCGCATGCCTGGCATCGGGGCCTGAAGCGCGGCAGGCCACGCGCCAGATCGGGACCCGGCGCCCGGCTGGCGGGCTTGTCACGCGAGCGCGAAGGTCTCGAGCAGGTAGCCGTTGTCATAAGTCCGGACGCTGAGCCGGGTGACGTCGCGGGGCTGCGTCGCCCCGCCAAAGAGCGGCACACCGGCCCCATAGCAAACCGGCGCGCGTTTCAGGATCAGGCGATCGATCAGGCCGTGATCCAGCGCCCAGCCCGCGAAAGCGCCGCCTCCGCAGAGATAGATCGGGCGATTTGCGCGGGACTTCAGAGCGCGCAAGGCCTCGGCCCACTGCCCTGAGACCACCGAGACCGGGCTGCCTTCGGGGAGGCGGAGGCCCCGCGAGAAAACCAGCGTGTCCATGTGGGGATAGGGGGTTTGGCCCGGGGTCAGACCATAGGCATAGCCAAACTCATAGGTCTTTCGCCCCATGATCGCAGTGCCGTAGCCGCCGAGCCGGGCGGCGTAGTCGTCGACCACCGGGCCGGCTTGGGCGAACCGAGAAATGTCCCCATCGGGACCGGAAATAAAGCCGACCAGCGAAACGGCCACATCATAGATGACGGGTTGCATGGTGCACTCCTGCAGTAAATCCAAATGCCGCATGGGCGGTGGGGTGGGATTTACTGGATCATCGGCAGGGCGCTCCTTTGGTGGCTGAAGTCTACCGCTCTAGGGCGGACCGGTCCAGAGCCGTGCGCCTGCGGGCGCGTGTGCGGCCTAGACCTCATCCGGAAGCATGGGCAGATCCGTGGCGCCGGGATCCACCCCGGCAGCGGTGAGCATCGCATGGACCTGCCCCCGGTGGTGTGTGGCATGATTGAACATGTGGATCAGGTTGAGGGCGAAGGGGGTCTCGACCGTCTCGGGCCCCCGTTGCCAGGTCACGTTGCGCGCGATCTCCGTGGCGGTCAGCCCGCCGACCCAGCTGCGGATCTCGTCATCCAGTGCGGCGCGCGCGTCCTTATAGGCCGCCCAGTCGCGGGGCCCATCCGCATAGGGGTGGCGCTGGTTCAATGCGCGCGCGGTGTCGGCATCGCCTTGCTGGCGCGCCAGCCAGACCCGGTGATCCCAGAGGATATGATTGAGCGTTTTGGCGATGGAGCGAAAGAACGCGCCGCGATCCTGCCAGCGTGCCGCATCGTCCAGCCTGTCGGCGGCGGCGATCAGGGCGCTGTTCTGCCAGCGGTCATAGCGGGCCATCAGGCGGGCGTAATCCGGGGTGATCATGGTCGGTATCCTCGTCGGGGTTGGGCCTGCGCAGCGTCTGCGGGCGCAGGTGCATGGGCAGGATCGGGCCCCAGCCTGTCTCTTCCACCGGACCCGCGGGGCGGAAGCCGAGCTTGCCATAGGCCGCAATTGCGCGGCGGTTTTCCGGATGCGGATCCGTGGCGATGAGCGGAGCGCCCTGGGCGAGGAGGCTGCGCAGATGCGTGGCGATGAAGGCCGGTCCATGGCCGCGCCCCAGCAGCTCTGGCGGGCCGATATACTGGTCGATCCCGCGCGCACCGGCGGGCAGATGGGCGAAATGATGCCCCTCGTCCCAGCCATGGACGCTGTAATCCTGCAGAAAGGCCATGGGGCGGGTGTTCAGCGCCACGATCCAGCGGGAGACGCGCGGGTCGCGGAGGGCGTCGGCGTCATAGGGGCGCTCCTCCCCCCACCAGCGGTGGATATGGGGCTGCGCACGCCACCGCGCGAGCAGGGGCGCATCCGCGAGGGTCAGAGTGCGAAAGCTGTAGCGGGCCGAGCGCGTCATGGCCCCTGTCTAGCACGGGCGGTCGTGGCAGGCTCAACTGCTGGCGAGGCGGCTCCAGCGGAGCACGAGGTCGTTCTGCAGTTTGCGGGCGCGGCGGGCCCAGGCGCGACCGCCATCCGGACGCTCCCGTTCCGCGCGGGTCAGCCGGGCGCGGCGCGCGAGATCGGCAGAGAAGATCGCGAAGGCGAGGGGGCGGCCCGAGGGCGGGGTGATATAGCCCGACAGGCCCGAGACGAAGTTGAGCGTGCCGGTCTTGGCGACGACCCGTGCCGGCTGCAGGCCATGCGGCGTGCCCTTGGCGTCACGGGTCAGATAGGGTTTCAGGAGCGGCGCGAGGGCGGGCGCGCTGCCATGGGTCGCGAGCAGCAGGGCCATATCCGCGCTGGAGATGCGCGACTGTTCCCCCAGGCCGGAATGGTCGACAAAGCCCAGCTCCGAGCTGATCGGGAGTTGGGCGCGGTGCCAGGCCGACATCTGCGCGCCGGAGGCGGCGAGGCTATCGGGGCGCGCGCCGAGGCTGCGCGAGGTCGCGAGGCCAAGGCATTCCGCCGTCAGGTTGGTCGAGTATTTCAGCATCCCCCGCGCGATCTCGGTCAGGGGCGGGCTGAGATGTTCGGCGAGGGTTTGCGCGCCGTCGGGGAGGGTAGGGCTGCTGGTGCCCAGGGTCAGGCGCAGGCCCTGTGCGCCTGCGAGGGTTTGGAACACATCCGCTGCATAGCCCGCCGGGTTGCGCACGGGCAGCCAGCGCCCGCCCTCGACCCCGAGGGCGCCGCGCGCGACGGTCCAGTGGTCCTCGGTCCCGCGCTGCTCATAGGTGTAGATCGGGACGTCGCGCGGCTGCACGGACATGGACGAGACCCGGACCTGCGGGCGCAGATCGCCCGCGCGGGCATCCATCGTCACGGCATAATCGCTGCCTAGACGACGCCATTCGAAATAGACCCGGTTGAAATTCAGGTTCAGGCCAGAGATCGCGGGAGAATAGCCCAAGTGATCCGGTTGGCCGGGATCGATGGTGCGGATCGCAGGCAGGGCGCTGTCCACCACACGCAGGGCTCCGGTCACTTCGGTGATCCCCGCCGCTCGGAGCTGGGCAACCAGCCCGCCGAGCGCGGCCGTGTCGAGCACGGGATCACCGCCGCCCATGAGGTAGAGATCCCCGTCGAGCCGCCCCCCGGAGATCACGCCATCCGCCATCACCCGGGTGGCAAAGCGGTGGGACGGCCCCAGCACCCGCAGGGCATAGAGCGCGGTCGCAGCCTTGGCCACACTGGCCGGGGGCAGGGCGGTGGCGCTGGCATATCCTTCGAGCGGCTGGCCGGTCTCCATGTCGATCACGGTCAGGCTGGTTTCACCACCCAGCCCGGCGCGGTGCACCAGCGTGCCAAGTTCCGCCAGGCTGCGCCGCCACAGGCCCGTGGGGCGCGGGGCCGGATGGGGCGAGGAGGTCAGGGCATGGGCCGGGTGCGCGAGCGTGCTGCCGGCGGCGAGGAGGCCACCGAGCATGCCGCGTCGTGTCAGGGACGTGTGCGGGCCGGTCATGGTTCAACTAAAGCGCAACCTGTCCCTTCGGGCAAGCGACATGACGTCCGCTTGAATGCGTTAACTCTTTGTGTCCTAAGGCAGGTTCACCCCGGACGCCCCCTCTCAGACAGATTGGATTCGCCATGGCCCGCACGGTCGCCATCATGCTGCTGGCCATGAGCCTGATCCCGTTCGGGGACACGGCGGGAAAGATCCTTGTGGCCTCTGGGGTCTCGCCCTTCTTCGTCGGTTGGAGCCGGTTTGCCCTCGGCGCGCTGATGGTGCTGCCGTTTCTGGCGGGCTCTTTGGACCTGCGGCTCTACCGCAACCCGAAGATCTGGCTGCGCGGCGCGCTGATCGCGGGCGGGGTTGCCTGCATCCTGTCGGCCCTGCGCACGGAGCCTCTGGCCAATGTCTTTGGCGCGTTCTTTGTCGGGCCGATCCTGTCCTATTTCCTCTCTGGCCTCTTGCTTGGAGAGCGATTGAGCCTATCGCGTACCGTTCTGTTACTGATCGGTTTTCTTGGTGTGCTGCTGGTCGTCAAGCCCGGTTTTGGGATGACGCAGGGGCTGGCCTTTGCGGTGGCGGCGGGCGTCTTTTACGGGCTGTTTCTGGTGGCGAGCCGCTGGGTGGCGGGGGTGGCCTCGTCCCCCGCGCTGCTCTTGTCGCAGCTGGTGATCGCGGCGCTTTTGCTCGCGCCGCTGGGCCTTGCGACGATCCCGGAGCTGAGCGCGCCGGTGGCGGGTCTGGTGATCTGGAGCGCCGGAGGCTCGATGCTGGGCAACCTGCTGCTGGTGGTGGCGTTCCAGCGCGCCGAGGCCGGGCAGCTCGCGCCCTTTGTCTATTTTCAGCTGATCGCGGCCACCGCGCTGGGCTGGCTGTTTTTCGGCGATCTGCCCGATGGTCTGGCCCTTCTGGGTCTCGGATTGTTGATCTCGGCGGGCTTCGGATCGCTGGTGTTGCGCCGGGCCTGAGCGCGCGCAGGGTTTCGAACTCGTTAAGACGCGCCCCGTAATCTGCGCGCAATGCCGGTCTCATCCGGCGCAATTTTCCGACAGAGCACAGCCCTGATGATCCCGGCGCGTGGGCGCGCTGGGCCGCTGCGCCTGTCTGCCATGTGAAAGGGGTTCGGATGAACAAGGCGATCACGGATGGATTGGACCTGATGCCGCCGCAATTTGCGGATGGGCTCGAGGTCTGGTCCCAGGGCAATGGCACACCGGCGACCGCAACCTGGGAGGGTGCCTCCAACGCCACCCTTGTTCCCGCGGATGCGGATTTCGGCAGCTGTCTCGAAATCCAGAAGCAGAATGACCTGACGCGCGTGCGCTACAAGGGCGAGACGCCGATCCTGCCGGGGTGCTATCTGCGCATCACCGCGCGGGTGAAGGTCCTGTCGGGCGCGCTGCCGAATGCGCGGATCGGCTCCTGGGCCGGGGGCGCGGGCGGCTCGAGCGTCGGCGGCATCGTCGAGGAGGGCCCTCTGGTCGCGCTCGACGCCTATGGCGAGGTGTTCGAAATCAGCGCCATCGTCGGCAGTGGCAGCCGGGGCGGGGTTGACCTCGTTTGGGGCACCACGCCGATCTATGGCCATTTCGGGGTGGATTTCACCGGCGCGAATGGGGGTCTGATCCGCATTGATGACATCACGATCGAGGATGTGACCACGGTCTATCTGCGCAAGATGATGGATTGGGTCGATGTGAAGGATTACGGCGCCAAGGGCGATGGCGTCACCGATGACACCCTGGCCTTCCGCGCCGCCGATGCGGCGGCGAACGGCCGTCGCGTGTTGGTGCCCGAGGGGATCTATCGCCTCACGAGCAACGTCACCATGACCGCCGAGACGCGGTTCGAAGGCACGGTGTCGATGCCCGATGACAAGCGGCTGTCGCTGACGCGGAATTTCGACCTGAACGCCTATTACGACGCGTTTGGCGATGAGGTTCTGGCCTTCAAGAAGGCTGTGCAGTGCTACCTCAACTTTTCCGACCATGACGCGCTGGATCTCTGCGGGCGCTCGATCGAGCTGACCGAGCCAATCGACATCCATGCGGCTGTGGGCAATCAGGACACGTTCACCATCCGCCGCGTGATCCGCAATGGGCAGTTCAACTGCTCGGCCAGCCCGGCCTGGGACACGGTGGAGACCACGTCGAAGGCGACCTATGCCACTTCGAATCCGCTGGAGCTGAGCGGCGTGGTCAATGTCGCGCAGATCGTGCCGGGCAGCCTCGTGGAGGGCAATGGTGTCGGGCGTGAGGTCTATGTGCGTGAGGTCAATGTCGGAGCGGCCCGGGTGACCCTGAGCCAGCCCTTGTACGATGCTGAGGGCACGCAGACCTTCACCTTCCGCAAGTTCCAGTATGCGCTGGATTTCAGCGGCTTCTCGCGGTTGGCGAAATTCACCCTGCAGAACATCGATCTGCGGCTGAACGAGCATGCTTCGGGTATTCTGCTGGCCCCGGATGGGGATGTCTTTGCGGTCGAGGAATGCGATTTCACCAAACCCAAGGATCGTGGCATCACCTCGCACGGGGTCGGTTGTCAGAACCTGCATGTGGATCGCTGCCAGTTCCTGTCGCCGGAGATCGATCTGGACGTGTCCGAGCGCAACTCCATCGGGATCAACATCAATGCCAATGATGCCAAAATCCGCGACAACCGGGCGGTGCGGTTCAAGCACTTCATGGTGGTCCACGGGGCGGGCCATATCTTCACCGGGAACCATTGGTTCCAGGGCGATGGCACTTCGGATGGGCCGCGCACGGCGGGGGTGGTTCTGACCAATCTCAACGTCAAGACGACCTTCACGGGCAATTATCTGGACAACAGCACGCTGGAATGGACCAATGAGCATGACGCGGAGCCGGATTTCGGTGTTGAGCTGTCGTTTGGCGGGCTGACGGTGACGGGCAATATCTTCACCGTGAATGATGCGGGCGCGTGGTTCCGGTTCATCCAGATCAAGCCCTATGGCGCGGGACATTTCATCCAGGGGCTCAGCGTCTCGGACAATGTGTTCAAGTCGATCAACGGCACGATCGAGCGGGTGGACGGGGTCGACAGTTCCATCGCGCCGCTGGATGTGAGCCGGACGCGCAACGTGACCTTTGATGCCAATGCCTATAACGCCGTGGATCGGATCACGGTGAACCCGGTGACCCTGCCGCTGGAGCAGAATACCGAGGCGCGGCAATGGGTTCTGTCCACGGATGGCTACCTGCCTTTCGAGGGGCGGGCGCGCTTTGTCACCGGGGTGATTGCCGAGGGCAACATCACCACGGCGACCGGGCAACTGGTCTATGCGATGCCGACCATGAACTTCAACCATGGTCCGGACAAGGATCAGGTGCGGCTCAACTGGCCCGACGAATGCAAGGGTACGGTCCATGTGACTGTGCGCGCGGATCGTCCGGTCTGAGCCACCGCGAGAGGGCTGGTTCGGAGGCGGGGGGTCTGATATCGTTTTGCGATCGGCTCCCTGCCACTGCGCCCTGTTCGACGGCGCCCCTCCATTGAGATTGTGTCCATGACGGTCCTACCGGTCGAGAACGTTCAGGACTACCCGCGCCCGCCTGCTCTTGAGCCGGTGGGCGTTCGGCTGCGTGTGATCCTGTCGGGGACGGTGGTGGCCGAGACCCGGGCGGGGTTGAGGGTGCTTGAGACCCATCACGCGCCAACCTATTACTTCCCGCCGACGGATATTCGCCCCGGTGTGCTGCAGCCCGCGCCGGGACGCTCGTTCTGCGAATGGAAGGGGACCGCGCAGTATTTCGATGTCGCGGCGAATGGCATGGTAAGCCACAAGGCCGCTTGGGCCTATGCCGACCCGACCGCGCGCTTTGCCGAGCTCAAGGATTACGTGGCCTTCTACCCTGAGCGGATGGAGGCCTGTTTCGTTGGCGATCTGCTGGTCACGGAGCAGCCCGGTGCCTTCTATGGCGGCTGGGTGACGCCGAACCTGCGCGGCACGGTCAAGGGCGCGCCAGGCACGCGCGGCTGGTAGCGCCTAGCCGAGGCGCAAATCGCCGGGTGTCAGCGTGAAAGCCTTGCCGAAGCCGCCATTGAGCGCGGCCGCCTGCACCTCGAACAGGGCGAAGTGGAAATCCGTGAAATCGATATAGAGCTGCGCCTTGGGATGCGTGGTCAGGTAGTGATCCCGCAGGGCGGCGTAATCGGCGGTGCCATTGGCCACGAAGCCCGCGCGCATCTGCAGCGTGATGCGGGGATGGGTGAGCGGGTCGCCTTTCTCCCCCGGCTCCCCCAAGAGCAGCGAGCAACGGGGATCCGCGCTCAGCGCCTTGGTGTGCAGGGAGAGCTCCGAGATCAGGGTGAGGGGGCGCCCGTCCGGCGCGGTCCCCACGGCGACCCGGGTCACCATGGGGCCGCCGGTCTCTGGATCCACGGTCCCCAGCGCGCCAAACCGTGCGTCGCGGATCAGCCCGCGGGCAAGCGCGCGCGCGTCGTCATCGGTCGGTCGGATCGGATTGATCTTGTCGGGCATGGGCGTCTCCGGATCATGATTTCAATCAAGGTGCGAACGAGTCAGCTTTGCTAGAACAGTCTCGAAAGCCCAAGGATGAGACAAGGAGCGATCCCATGTACAAGAACGTTTTAGTGGCCGTCGACGTGGATCACGCAGAAACCGGACGCGACGCGCTGGCCTTGGCGCGGGCTATCTGCGCCGAAGGGGCGGAGATCACGGCGCTCTACGTGCTGGAAGCCTTGCCGAGCTATGCGACGCAATACCTGCCGGATGATCATGGCAAGGCGCAGATCAAGGAATACGAAACCGCTCTGGCCGGCGAACTGGGCATGCCCGAGGACATCACCGTCAAGGTGGTCACGGGCCATTCCGGCGCGACACTGGTGGATTACGCGATTTCCAAGGAGATTGATTGCATCGTGCTCACCTCGCATAAACCGGGGATCCAGGACTACTTCCTGGGGTCCACCGCCGGTCGCGTGGTGCGTCATGCGCCGTGCTCGGTCCATGTGATCCGATAGCCGGGCCTGATCGGCAGATCTGTGCTAGAATGGCGGGGGAGGAGACCCCGCCATGCCACAGATTACCAAGTCCGCCGATCTGCAAACCGTTGTGACCACGTTCGAGGTCACGCCGGGCACCTGCCAGGACCTGCTCGAGGCGCTGACCGATGCCTATGCAAGCTTCATCTCGCAACAGCCCGGCTTCATCTCTGCCGGGTTGCACGTGAATGACGCCCAGACCCGGATCGCCAATTACAGCCAGTGGAACCGGCGCGAAGACTTCCAGGCCATGTTGCGCACGGCGGAGATGCGCGACCGCAACCGCCAGATCAGCGCATTGTGCCGGAGTTTTGAGCCGGTGCTTTACGACGTGGCCGCGGTATTCGACTGAGCGCTAGAAGCGCGACCAGATCCCGAATTTGACCCGCGGGTCCTCATCTCCGAGGATCGGCAGGGTCACGGCGGTTTCCACCTGAAACAGGTCCGAGAAGTGCCAGACATAGGTCGGCACAAGCTTGGCGAGCGGGTCCTGATCGTATTCCTGCGAAGTCTGGAGTTGCAGATAGACCAGATGCTTGTTCTCGCGCTGCCAGCCGATGGTGGCGTCGACCTTGATCAACCGCCTGCTGCCGAAACTGTCCTTGTGCCGAAAACGCGCGCTGGCATCCACCGCCGTCCAGCCATTGCCGAAAGGGTAGCTCAGCCCGCGCCCCCAGCTCGCCCCGATCACCCAGAGCGGCTTCGGCGGGCGCACCAGATTGCCCGACGCGCCGACGCCGCCCAGGATCGCAAAGCGGTGCGGGCCATCGTTTTGAAACACCGGATAGCGGGCAAAGGCGTATCCCTCGGCCACGAAGGCGGTGGCGCTGCCGTCAAAGCCGAGGGTCAGGTTCTCGGTCAGACCGTATTCCGCATAAAGCGTGGCGACCCAGTCTTCCTCTTCCCCGGCGGTTTCCTGCGCGGCGGTGACAAAAAGGAGTCCGTCCTCCTGCGGCCACGGACCCGCCAAGGCCGCAGACGCGCAAAACGCGGCGCAACCGGATCGTGCAAGAAGGCGAAGGAGCGGTCGGATCATCTCTTGCCTAAATTCCCGACAATTGAGCGCATCTGTCCAGCCTGCCCCCATATTTCGCGTGCACCCCCCTCAGAATCACCGCAAGTTGTGACCGCAAGAGCGCATGGGGGGCAGAATGACCGGTAAAATCTTAACGATTGCTCAACAAAAGGGGGGATCGGGCAAGACCACGCTGGCGGTCAACCTGGCGGTGGCCGGTTTGCGCGCGGGGCAGAGCGTCGCGGTGATCGATACCGACCCGCAGGGCTCGCTGGGACGCTGGTTCATGACCCGGCTCGAGCTTCTGGACGGGGAACCCGATATGGAGTTTTCCACCGCGTCGGCCTGGGGGGTCGGCTACGAGGTGGGCAAGCTCGCCAAGGCCTGCGATCTGGTGATCATCGACACGCCGCCCAAGGTGGATAGCGACCTGAAACCGGCGCTCCGGGCGGCGGATCTGGTGGTGGTGCCCGTGGCGACCTCTCATGTGGATCTCTGGGCGACCGAAGGCGTGCTCGATCTGGCGGACCGGGTGGGCAAGCCGACGCTTTTGGTTCTGAACCGGACGCGGGCGGGGACGCGTCTCGGGGCCGAGGTGGCCGAGGCTGCGGCCGAGACCAGCGCGGATCTGGCGGAGGCGCAGCTTGCGAACCGGATCGTCTATGCCGAGACGCTGGGCCAAGGGCTCGGCGCGCCGGAAGCCGCCCGCAAGGGCGCGGCGGTGGCAGAGGTCGATGCGCTCTATGCCGAGATCATGGGGATGTTCACCTGAACTTGCGACCCGCCGTTTGATCCCCATCTGTAGAGGGAGCAACACGGAGAAACGCCCATGAAATGCCCGATCGACGGAACCGAGCTTGTGATGACCGACCGCAGCGGGGTCGAGATCGACTACTGCCCGAGCTGCCGAGGCGTCTGGCTGGATCGCGGCGAGCTCGACAAGATCATCGAGCGCTCGGTTCCGGCGTCAGCCCCGAAACCGACGCGGGATTTCGACGACGACTACCCGGGGGGGCGGGCGCCCCGGCGGAAGAAGAAAGAGAGCTTCCTGATGGAGCTGTTTGATTTCTGAGAGGTGGTTTTGCGCCGGGCTGCGCCCGTCGCCCCGGCGAGAGGGGCCAGCCCCTCTCGCGCTCTACCCGGGATATTTGGAGACTTAAGAAACGAATGTGCATTGAGCAAAGGCTGCCGAAGAGACTTCGGGAGCAGCACCGTCGCTTAGAGTACTGCGAGGCTATCTCCATACCAGTGAATAACCTCAACCCGAACGCGAATTTCTAAAATGAAACTGGAAAAATCTCTCGGCTAGGTGGGCCAAAATTTCCCGGAGTGATCGCTTCGGCGTTTGTGTCAGATACCATATCGGAACTAGTTTAAATCCGTTACAATGTTTTCCTAAATGCTTCTTCATGCAAATCTATCTTATGGTCTAGCCAGTCCAAAAAGTTCAGAGATTTATTTGCTTGGTGTTCGTCCCTGAGCATGGTTACGAGGCGCATAGCGTTCTCAGTATTAAGGAATCTCACTGCGCCGAAGTACTGGCGAACGCCATCAGATTTCAATAACTTGTGGAAATGACCCGATTGAATGAGTGGATCCATCGCCGAGTAATTGAACGAATCCATTGAGATGAAAAGCTCCGAATCTTGAACTTGACCAGCTGAAATTCTTCCACGCAGCAATCGGAGCTGGGTTCTGAGGTTTTCCAGTTCGCTAGTGTTAAGTTCTACTTCACTTCTCAAGATTTCAATTGCGTTTTTTGTCTGGAAGTGAAGCATGATAAAATGTGCCAGTAGTTGCACAAAAACTCCTGCCACAATTCCTAGGAAAACTCCCAAGCCCGTTATCATCTCAGTATGCATGCCTTTGAGTGTCCAATTTCTTTAAACCGAGCGTCCATTTTGGAACCGTGACTGTCTTCAGGGTCGCTTCCGCCGCTTCACATTCCCGCCCCTTTGACCCGGCCTTCCGGCGGTGCTTCGGCCCGAGGCCTTGGCGCTTTCTTCAACGGCGGCCTCAACGGCTGACTGGCGTGCGAGGGGATCATCGGCGATGGCCAGATCGACGGCTTCGAGCCGTTTGACCTCGTCGCGCAGGCGGGCGGCTTCTTCGAACTCCAGGTTCTCGGCGGCCTTGCGCATATCCGTGCGCAGCCCGTCCAGAACGGCCTCCAGGTTTCCGCCATGGAGCGGCTTGTCGACCTTGGCGGTCACGCGGTTCATGTCCACATCGCCCTCGTAGAGCCCGGCCAGCACGTCCTCGACGTTCTTCTTCACCGTCTCCGGGGTGATGCCGTGTTCCTCGTTATAGGCGATCTGCTTGGCGCGGCGGCGGTTGGTTTCGGCCAGCGCGCGCTCCATGGATCCGGTGATCCGGTCGGCATACATGATCACGCGGCCCTCGGCGTTCCGCGCGGCACGACCGATGGTCTGCACCAGCGAGGTTTCCGAGCGCAGGAACCCTTCCTTATCCGCATCCAGGATCGCCACCAGCCCGCATTCCGGGATGTCGAGCCCCTCGCGCAGCAGGTTGATCCCGATCAGTACGTCGAAGGCCCCGAGCCGCAGGTCGCGCAGGATCTCGATCCGCTCCAGCGTGTCGATATCGGAATGCATGTAGCGGACGCGGATCCCCTGTTCATGCATGTACTCCGTCAGGTCCTCGGCCATACGCTTCGTCAGGGTCGTGACCAGCGTGCGGAACCCGTCGGCGGAGACCTTGCGCACTTCGTCCAGCAGGTCATCCACTTGCATCTCGACCGGGCGGATCTCGACCTGAGGGTCGAGCAGGCCGGTGGGGCGGATCACCTGTTCGGTGAATATTCCGCCGGTCTGTTCCAGCTCCCATGCTGCGGGGGTGGCCGAGACGAAGACCGATTGCGGGCGCATGGCGTCCCATTCCTCGAATTTCAGCGGGCGGTTGTCCATGCAGGAGGGCAGGCGGAAGCCGTGCTCGGCCAGCGTCATCTTGCGGCGGAAGTCGCCCTTGTACATGCCGCCGATCTGCGGAACCGAGACATGGCTTTCATCGGCGAAGACGATCGCGTTGTCGGGGATGTATTCGAACAGGGTGGGGGGCGGCTCGCCCGGGGCGCGGCCCGTCAGGTAGCGCGAGTAGTTCTCGATGCCGTTGCAAACGCCTGTGGCCTCCAGCATCTCGATATCGAAATTCGTGCGTTGTTCGAGCCGTTGCGCCTCCAGCAGCTTGCCCTCGGCGACCAGTTGGTCGAGCCGTATCCGCAGCTCCTTTTTGATCGACACGATCGCCTGCTGCATGGTGGGGCGGGGGGTCACGTAATGCGAGTTGGCGTAGATCCGGATCCGGTCCACCGTGTCGGCCTTGGCCCCGGTGAGCGGGTCGAATTCGGTGATGCTCTCGAGCTCTTCGCCAAAGAAGGAAAACTTCAGCGCGCGGTCCTCCAGGTGGGCAGGCCAGACCTCGAGGCTGTCGCCGCGCACCCGGAAGGATCCCCGCTGGAAGGCGGCATCGTTGCGGCGGTATTGCTGGGCCACGAGATCGGCCATGATCTGGCGCTGGTCGTATTCGTTCCCGGCGATCAGGTCTTGGGTCATCGCGCCGTAGGTTTCGACGGAACCGATGCCATAGATGCAGGAGACCGAGGCCACGATGATCACGTCATCCCGTTCCAGAAGCGCCCGCGTCGCCGAGTGGCGCATGCGGTCGATCTGCTCGTTGATCTGGGATTCCTTCTCGATATAGGTGTCCGAACGGGCGACATAGGCCTCGGGCTGGTAGTAGTCGTAATAGCTGACGAAATACTCGACCGCGTTGTCGGGAAAGAAGCCCTTGAACTCCCCATAGAGCTGCGCCGCCAAGGTCTTGTTGGGGGCAAGGATGATCGCCGGGCGCTGGGTCTCTTCGATCACCTTCGCCATGGTGAAGGTCTTGCCTGTCCCCGTGGCGCCCAGCAGAACCTGATCGCGCTCTCCGTCGCGTACGCCCTGGCTCAGCTCGACAATCGCCGTCGGCTGGTCGCCCGCGGGGGAAAAGCTGGTCTCCATGCGAAAGGTCTGGCCGCCCTCGAGTTTCGGGCGGCTGCGGACGTCTTCGGCAATGGCATTCAGAACGGGCTGGTCCATGGGTCGATTCCTTTCTGGACCTCTAAGGTGATCTGTTTTTGTTCTCTTGCAAGGGGGCGCGACGCGTCAACGCGTTGCAAGATGCGAAGATTATGGGTTGAGTTATTGATTGCGATCAATAATATCGCCCATGCGTGGCGTGCATCGAAAAAAACCTCTAAGACCAAGGTCTTGGGCCATAATGCCGCAATTGAATAAATTTAACAAAAAAATCAAATAATTAAAGGTGAGTCCTGAGCGAGGCTTTGTTTGGGCTCTCAACCAAGGCGAGAAAATTCAATTGTATTGAGTGTACCGAGCGCCTAACTTTCTACTGCAAGCAGCAAATGGCTGTCGGTCGGTCTCGCACCACCCACCCCACCCCTCGCTCCCTCGAGGCTGATCGGCAGTCGCTTGTAATCCCCCTCAAATCCGGATCCGAGTGATGCTGTCGCGGCTCTGCGTCGCAGAACGCGTGGCTTGCATCGCAGCGGGCCAATGGTGATAGTGCGGCCAAGCAGAGAAAGGGTCGCTATGCGCGCGCGAGTTTACCAGCCAGCCAAAACCGCCATGTCCTCGGGTCAGGCGAAGACCAAGGGATGGGTGCTGGAGCATGCGCCGGACAGCGCGCGCGAGATCGATCCTCTGATGGGCTGGACGAGCTCGGACGACACGCAGAGCCAGGTGAAGCTGCGGTTCGACACCAAGGAAGCCGCGCTGGATTATGCCCGTGAGAAGGGGATCGAGGTCACGGTGACGGAGCCCAAGAAGCGCAAGGTGAATATCCGCCCGGGCGGCTATGGCGATAACTTCGCAACCAACCGCCGGACGGTCTGGACCCACTAGTCCTCGCGCGGATCTACACCCTCATAAGATGATTGTCCCAAGCGAGCCCGTCGGCGTTGGCGCTCTGGGCAACGCCCCCCCCTGACAGGGTGCGCAACGCGCCGGTCCCCGACGTTACGGCAAAGCCATCAGGGTGGGTGTCGATCCCGCTGACATCCGCGAGCGCGCGCGTGCCCGCCAACTGGCCCGTGGCCCCATCATAGACATGCACCAGCCCCCCACGCGGTGAGGTGGCCGCGATGCGCGCAGCGTCCGGTGTGATCGCGATGCTGCCGATATAGCCGCGCAGGTCACGCAGGGCGTCCCGCTCCGCCTGGCAGAGCCGGATTTGCGCGCCCCTCCGGTGCAGACCCACGAGGGCCGGGCTCGGCCCATCCCCTTGCCATTGCATGCCAAAGGCCACGGTCCCGTCCTGCGCAACCGCCATGTGGCGGATCGAGTTCAGGTGCATCTCCTGGGGCAGCGTCACCGTTTCGACGATTTCGCCCGCGCGCAGGTAGCTGAGGTTCGGTGCCATGGTCGGCAGGTTCAGCTTGGTGCGCCCGGTGTCGGGATGCGTCTCGATCCCGCCATTGGCCACCACCAGCGTCTCGGTCCCGGGCAGACGGCGGATGTCATGGGGGCCTACGCCGCCGCTGGCCACACTGCCGGCCCGGCGATAGCCCGCCGCCACGTCCCAGATGCCGACGGCGCCGGTTCCGGCCTCAAAGTCATTCTCGGTGGTGAAAAGCCACTCCCCTGAGCCGGAGAACA
Organism: Dinoroseobacter sp. S375; assembly: GCF_049800775.1. Lineage (NCBI taxonomy): Bacteria > Pseudomonadati > Pseudomonadota > Alphaproteobacteria > Rhodobacterales > Roseobacteraceae > Dinoroseobacter > Dinoroseobacter sp. S375. The sequence goes on from NZ_JBNAFR010000002.1 coordinate 574,016, forward strand.
CCCCGTGCCCGTAGAAATGCCGCCCCTCGGGCGCGTCCAGCCGGGCGATGGCCCGGCCGGAGCGGCAATCGATCACCTCGGCAAAAGTCCCGGGCCGCCGGGCAAAAGCCACGGCCTCGGGGCGCATCGGATGTGCCGCCGCGGCGTGGCCCCGGGCGGGCAGGGGCAGTTCGAACAGGATCTCGAGCTCGGCACTCAACCCGCACAGCACCGAGCGGCCATCGGACCGACCCGCCGCGCTGAGATAGGCTGGCGCTCCGGCGTCAGACCAGCTCGGCGCGGGCATCACCCCTGCGGCGAGCAACCCGCCCAGAAAGGCGCGGCGACCCGGGCCCGTCCCGGGCATCAGTCCCCGTCCAGCGCGTTGAATCCGGCCGCCACGCCGAGGGTCGGGCCGAGCGATCCGCTGACGAGGGCGCGTATTTCCTCGATGCTGTATTGCAGGGCCTCGACCCGGAACCGGCCCGAGGGCTCGGCCACCGTCGCAAAGACCGGATCCTCCAGCGCCGCGAGCCGCGCGAGACTGCGGTCGAAATGGGCCGCGAGATCGGCATTGAGCTTTGGGTCGTTCCGCGAGAGCCGGTCCGCCAGATCCGCAAGCGCGGTCAGACTGACCGCCACATGGTGGGCTGAGCGGCCCGAGCGCCGCGCCTCGGCGCGCGCGGGGCGGGGGCGTTCAAAGGTGCCCATGGGCCGTCTGAGCCGCGTCTCGGAGGTGAATTGCAACCCGGTCGAGAGGGCCTTGAACCCCTCTTGCAGCACTTCGGTCTCGCTGCGATAGATCGCGTCCGGGCCGGGCTGGGTGAAGGCCTGCGCATAGCGCTCGCGCCAATCGGCGGCCATCGCGGCGCTGGTCGCGGCGATATCGGCGGCAATGGTCTGGACCAGCTGGCAATGATAGGCCGGATCCCCGGCGGTCATCAGCGTCGGGTCGTAGAGCAACAGTTCCAGCGCATAAAAGCCACGCGCCGCGATGGAGACCTGCGCGTAGTCCGTAACCGTCTCGGCGATCGGGTCCGCCTCGGCGAGCAGCCCGGCCAAAATGCGCGGCCCGGTGCTGCGCGGATCGGGCCAGAAGGCCAGGGCAAAGGCGCGTTGCTCGGCCTCGGAGGGGCCAAAGCGCAGATGGCTCATGGCGATCCAGGCGTCGAAGGCGCTGGCAAATACCGCGCGCAGCTCTGGCTCCTCGGGCGCGCAGTGGGTCGATGCGGTCTCGGCGAGCGCCGCGCCGGTGGTGGCGAGGCTTTCGACCCGGGGCAGGATATGTCCGGTCAGGATGTCCTCGATCATCACCGAGGCCATGGGCGCTTCGGGTGGGGCCGGGGGCGTGTCAGCGTGCAGGGCGGGGCCGGTCAGGGCAAAGGTGGCGCCAAGCAGGGCGGCGGCGATCAGGGCCTGTGTCATAAACTCTCCAGAAACGCGATGAGTGCGTTGCGGTCTTCGGTGGGCAGTCGGGCGACCCTGTCGCGGGCGCGCTCGGCTTCGCCACCATGCCACAGGATGGCCTCCGGAAGGGAGCGCGCCCGTCCGTCATGGAGGAACTGGCTGTGCCCGCTGACCTGCCGTGTCAGTCCGATACCCCAAAGCGGCGGCGTGCGCCACTCGCGCCCTGTCGCACGGGCCTCGGGACGGTTGTCGGCCAGGCCGGGACCCATGTCATGGAGCAAAAGGTCCGTATAAGGCCAGATCAGCTGGAAGCTTTGCGCCGGTTGGTCAGGCAGGCGGTGGGTGACGAAACTCGGGCGGTGGCAGGCGGCGCATCCTGCGGCGTGGAACACGCCCTTGCCGCGCAGCACCTGCGGGTCGCCGGCATCCGGGCGGGCGGGCACCCCGAGATTGCGGCTGTAGAACACCACGAGATCCATCGCATCCGCGGCGATTTCGAAGCTGCGGACATCCCCGTCGCCATGCGGCGCGTCACGGCAGGCCGCCTGTGCGGCGGTGCAGTCCCCCCAGGGGGCCGGCCGCAGGGGGCTGGAGATGCCGATATCGCCGGAGAACGCGTCCGCGACCTGCGCGCGCAAGCTGGGCATGCCCGCTTTCAGGCCGAAGCGGCCCAGCATGGGTTGGTCGAATTCTGTGGACCAGACGATGTTCGGACGCCCTGAGATGCCGTCCCCATCGGCATCCTGCGGGTCGGCAAGGGCAAGGATATCCGCAGCCGGGATCGCCTCCAGCAAGCCGAGCCCGATCATCTGTGGCGCGACCCGGGGGCTGATCCTCGCCTCGGGTCCGAGAGGGCCGTAGCGCAGGTCCGCAAGACCGTAATCCGGGCGGCGCAGCTGCACGACCTCGCCATCGGGCAAGGTCACGCTCTGCTCGGTATAGGTGACTTCGAGCCGGTACTCGCCCGCCTGGCCGGGCGTGCCGAGATCCTGCAGTTGCCCGCCATAGACCGGGTGCGGCTGGTCCCCGTGAAACCCGGGGATCGGGGGCAGGGCGTCGTCCTGCGCGGCCGGGACCGACAGGCGCAGCAGCATGGAGGTGGCATCATCCTCCGGGCCCTCGGGTGCATGTCCGCGCCCGTCATTCACATGGCAGCGTTGGCAGGAGCGCGCATTGTAGAGCGGGCCAAGCCCGTCCGAGGCCAGGGTCGAGGAGGGCGACGAGACCCAGAGCTTGGCAAACATCGCGTCGCCCAGATGGAAGGTCATCTTGGCGTCATGAGCAAGATTTGCCGAGGGCTGCGAGAAGGCCGCGTCCCCGGGGGAACGGGGCACGGTGGCGGCCCCTGCGGGCATCGCCTCGAACCGGTGCGGGGTGTCGAACTGGGTCGGTGGGGCGAGCACGGCCTCGATCCGCGCGGTTTCTGCCGCGCTGCGGGGCGCGGGGTTCAGATGCAGATCCGCAAGGGCGGGCAGCGGGGTGGTTTCGAGACCGGTGGCGCTGCACGGCAAGCCGAGCAGCGCGGTCGCGATCAGAACGAAACGTGGCATCAAATAGGCTCCGGATCGACAGGGCGTGCGCGTATGGGGCAGTCGGATGTGGGAAAAACCGCCCCGTTTGGGGCGGACCGGATATCATGGGCGCGCGGGGCCGGGGCCCCGGTGCGGGCCGGTCTACTCGAAGACAGCGCCGGGATTGTCGAGGCTGTCGGAGCCTTCGAACGCGATCGAGCTGACACCGAGGGCCGCGACCACACGTTCGATGGAACGGGTTTGGTCCACCAGCCCGTTCACACCGCCCATGACCAGCGCCTCGCCCGCGGCGTTGCCCTGCTCCAGCATCATGTCATAGCTGAACCCGGCTTCGGCGGCGGTCTTGATCCGCGCCAGCGCCATCATCGTGGTCGACAGCTTCAGGCTCATCTCGGTGTCGAGCGCCGGATCCGCCGCGGCCACGAGATCCTGCAGGGAGGGGCCTGCCACCAGCGAGCCGTCCACACGGACATACTCGCCCAGATAGACGTTCTGCACGCCCAGCCCGTCATAATAGTGGCTGTTATGGGTGTTGTCGGAGAAGCAGTCATGCTCTTCCTCGGGATCGTTCAGCATCAGCCCGAGCCGCATCCGTTCGCCCGCCTGTTCCCCATAGGAGAGCGAGCCCATCCCTGTCAGCATGGCCGAAAGCGCTGCGGTTTCGTCTGCGATGAGTTGGTTGCGGGCTGCTCCGCCTTCCTGCCATTGCGCGGTCATCCACTCGAGATCCGAAACAAGCAACGCCGTTGCTGCCTGGAGATAAGCCGCGCGACGGGCGCAGTTCCCGCCTGTGCAGGTGTCACCCCCCGCGTAATCCGTCCAAGGACGGTCACCTGCACCGGGGCCGTGACCATTCAGGTCCTGACCCCAAAGGAGAAATTCGATGGCATGATAGCCGGTGGCCACGTTCGCCTCGACCCCGTCCGCCTCGTGCAGGGTCTCTGACAGCAGGGCGGGCGTGATGTCGGTGGCATCCACGTCGCTTCCGGCGACCGAGAACATCGGGGTTGCCACCACGTTGAGCACTGCGAGCTCGTTCTCGTCGGTCGGGCCGCCATAGCCCGCATCCACATAATCGATCAGGCCTTCGTCGAGGGGCCAGGCATTCACCTTGCCTTCCCAGTCGTCGACGATGGCGTTGCCGAAGCGATAGACCTCGGTCTGCTGATAGGGCACGCGCGCGGCGATCCATGCGGCCTTGGCGGCTTCCAGCGCCTCCGCAGAGGGGGTCTCGACCAGCGCGTCCACAGCCGTCAGCAGGCGCTGGGCGGTGGTCAGGCTGTCTTCGTATTTGGCAGCGGCAATATCGGCGTAGTTGGCAACCACTGCGCCGGGTTCGACGGCGAGGGCCGGGGCGGCGAACCCGAACATGAGGGTCGTTGAAAGAAGGGCCTGGCGTTTCACTGGTCTGGTGTCCTTTGGGTTAGTGAAGTGTCGGAGAGACGGCGGGGCGTCGTGGGGCGACCGGCGTCTCGCAGAGATGCATCCGCTTGAGCGCATGGCCGAAATCGGCCGCAAGAGCGGCGATGAGAGGGGCAACATCCGGGCGCACCAGGAGGATCGCGATCAGCATCGCGTCCTCGCGGTCGCCCTCGGTGGCGGTGGTGATGAACTGGGCGAAACAGGCCTCGTCCGCGCCCAGACAGCGGCAATTCACGCCGTGGCAGGCCAGCGGGCGACGACCATGGCGCGCGCAGAGATTGACCAGATCCTCGAAAGTGGACATGACCCGGCGCCCGTCCTCGAGACCGAGGCCGCTGGCCAAGGCATTCCAGAGTCGAGCGCGGGCCTCGGGGCCATCGCGCCAGAGCCGCAGATAGCACACGGCGGTCGCTGCCGGGCGGTCGAGATCGGCCACAAGCCCGATCGGCGCGCCGCCGGGAACATACTGGGGTTGCCGCCTCATTGCGCGTCTCCGAGCGGGCCCGCGACGGGCTGGTTCTGCAGGACGCGGTTCACTGGTCCCGATCCTTGCGCATGTCGCGATAGGCCAGCATCCACTCCATGGGGAGGCCTTCTGTGCTGGCGATCTCTTCGATCAGATCAAACGCCTCGGCCCGGTCAAAGGCGGGCAGATCGTCCGGATCTGGCGGCGGTGGCGGGGTCGGGGCAGCAGACATGGCGGAAGTCCTCACAAACAGGGTGTGTCGGGCTTCCCTGATCTGCAACCGGGGTGGCTGGACTTGGCGTAAACTTGAGTGAAACGATAGGGAATGTCAATCCGACAAGTTTTGTCGGAAATAGATTTTCTGTCGCATCCCTCCGCACCAGCGCCTCTCTGCACAGACACAGAGCCGGGCCAGACATGGCCCGTCACGGGGGGACGGAGGTTAGGGCAGGACGTGAAAAGACCCGCACGACGCCAAGCGCGGTGCGGGTCGCGCGGCCAGAGGCCGCGCCACCGAAAACCGGGGCAACGCGCGTTAGAGGATCTGCGCCAGCAGAGCGCGCGTGTTCTCTTCGGTCATCTCGATCGGGTTGCCGCCCGTGCTCGGATCGGCGAGGGCCCCGGCCACGACCCGGTCCATGTCCAGATCTTCCACCCCCAGCCCGGACAGGCTGGTCGGGATCCCGAGGCCGCCATTCAGCGCATCCACAAAGGCGCAGAACCCGTCAAACCCGCCCTCGATGCCGAGATAGGCCGCCGCATTGTCGAACCGCGCCGCGATCGCGGGCCGGTTGAACTGCAGGACCGCGGGCATGCAGACCGCATTCGTGGTGCCATGATGGGTGTGATAGATCGCGCCGATGGGATGGGACAGGGCATGGATCGCCCCCAGCCCCTTTTGAAAGGCCGTCGCCCCCATGGCCGCCGCCGACATCATATGCGCCCGCGCCTCCAGATCCGTGCCATCCGCATAGGCGCGGGGCAGGTAGTCCTTGACCAGCCGCATCCCCTCCAGCGCCATGCCCTGGGACATGGGGTGGTAATGGGGCGAGCTGAACGCCTCGACACAATGGGCGAAGGCATCGAGCCCGGTGCCCGCCGTGATCATCTTCGGCATGCCCACGGTCAGTTCGGGATCACAGATCACCTGCGCAGGCAGGAATTTCGGATGGAAGATGATCTTCTTCTCTTCGGTCTCGGAATTGGTGATGACCGAGGCGCGCCCGACTTCCGATCCGGTCCCGGCGGTGGTGGGCACGGCCACGATGGGCGCGATGGCGTCCGGGTCCGCGCGGGTCCACCAGTCGCCAATATCCTCGAAATCCCAGAGCGGTCGCGTCTGGCCCGCATAGAACGCCACCAGCTTGCCGAGGTCGAGCCCGGACCCGCCGCCAAAGGCCACGACCCCGTCATGGCCGCCCTCCTTGAAGGCACGCACGCCGGCCTCGGCGTTCTTCTCGTTGGGGTTCGGATCCACATCCGAGAAGAGCGCGCGCCCCAGCCCTGCGGCCTCCAGCAGATCGAGCGTACGGGTGGTGATCTCCATCTCCGCGAGCCCGCGATCCGTGATCAGCAGTGGCTTGGTGATGCCAGCCGCCGCGCAGGCCTCGGCAATCTCGGAAATACGGCCCGCCCCGAACCGGATGGCGGTGGGGTAGGACCAGTTGGCAGTGAGCGACATGGGCGTCAGGCCTTCTTCAGGTGGTAGGATTTCGGTCGGGTCAGGTTGTGATAGCCGATGAGCGACAGGCCCCCGCCGCGCCCGGTATCCTTGCAGCCGGTCCAGCACAGGCCCGGGTCCAGATAGTCGGCGCGGTTCATGAAGACGGTGCCGGTCTCGATCTGATCGGCGATGGTCTCGGCGCGGGCGGCATCCTGGGTCCAGACCGAGGCGGTCAGCCCGAAATCGCTGTCATTCATCATGGCAATCGCCTCGGCATCGTTCTTGACGGGCATGATCCCGACCACGGGGCCGAAGCTTTCCTCGCGCATCACGCGCATCCCGTGGGTGACCCCCGTCAGGATCTGCGGGGTGAGATACGCGCCGCCATCATCCTCGGCAAAGGTCGGGATATGGGCCGTGGCCCCGGCGGCCACCGCCTCGGCGACCTGACCGCGCACGGTCTCGGCAAAGCGGGCATGGGCCATGGGGCCCAGCGTCGTTTCCGGATCCAGCGGGTTGCCCAGCTTGTAGCCCGAGACAATCGCCACGGCCTTCTCGACAAAGGCCTCGAACAGCGCTTCGGCCACATAGATCCGCTCGATCCCGCAGCAGCACTGACCCGAGTTGAACATCGCCCCATCGATCAGGGTCTCGGCCGCCGCGTCCAGATCCGCATCGTCGCAGACATAGCCCGGATCCTTGCCGCCCAGCTCCAGCCCGACACCGGTGAAGGTGCCCGCCGCCGCGCGTTCCATCGCCTGTCCGCCGGGGACGGAGCCGGTGAAGTTCACAAAGCCAAAGCTCCGCGCCGCGATCAGCTCGGACGTGGTCTGGTGGTCGAGAAACACGTTCTGGAACACGTCCTCCGGCACGCCCGCCGCATGAAACGCCTGCGCCATGCGTTCGCCCACAAGTGGGGTCTGGCTGGCATGTTTCAGCACCACCGCATTCCCGGCGATGAGCGCGGGCGCGACCGTGTTGATCGCGGTCATATAGGGGTAGTTCCACGGCGCCACGACCAGCACGACGCCGTGGGGCACGCGCTTGATCACCCGGCGAAACGCATCGCTATCCTCGATGACGATATCGGCCAGCGCCTCTTCAGCGATCTCGGCCATGTAGCTTGCCCGCTCGTCAAACCCGCCGAACTCGCCGCCATAGCGGATGGGTCGACCCATCTGATGGGCGAGCTCGGGCACGATCTCGTCATTCATCGCACCCACATTGGCGACACCCGCACGCACCAGCGCGATCCGTTCGGCAAGCGGACGGGCGGCCCAGTCAGCCTGCGCAGCGCGGGCCTGCGCGACCTGCGCATGAGCGGCCTCGGCGGTCAGGGGCGTGCGCTCGGCATAAACCGAGCCATCGATTGGAGAGATACAGCGGATCATGTCAGGCCCTTTCAAAGCCGCGGGCGATTTCCCAGTCGGTGACGACGCGGTCGAACTCTTCCTGCTCCCATTCGCAGGCGCGGGTGTAGTGGTCGATCACACCGTCCCCCATGGCCGCGCGGAGCATGGCCGAGCCGCGCAGGGTCTCTGTGGCCGCGCGCAAGGTCTGGGGAATGTCCTGCGCCTCGGCGGCGTCATAGACATCGCCCGTGGTGGCCGGGGCGAGTTGCATCTTGTCCTCGATGCCCTTGATCCCGGCGGCGAGCATGGCGGCCTGGGCGAGATAGGGGTTCAGGTCCGAGCCGCCGATCCGGCACTCAACCCGCACGCCCTTGGTTCCGTCGCCACAGAGCCGGAAGCCCGCCGTGCGATTGTCCACGGACCAGACGGTTTTGGTGGGCGCGAAGGTACCCTTGGCGAAGCGTTTGTAGCTGTTGATGTAGGGGGCCAGAAACGCGGTATAGTCCGGCGCATAGGCGATCACGCCGGCCATGTAATGCTCCATCAGCTCGGACATGCCCAGGGGCCGGTCTGCGTCGTAAAACGCGGGCTCCCCATCGCGCCAGAGCGACTGGTGCACATGGGAGGACGAGCCCACTTTCGTGTGGTGCCATTTCGGCAGGAAGCTTGCCGCCACACCATGCTGCCATGCGATCTCCTTGATGCCGTTCTTGGCGATGGTGTGGTGATCGGCGCAGGCCAGCGCTTCGGCGTAACGAATGTTCAGCTCTTCCTGACCGGTCTCGGCCTCGCCCTTGGAGTTCTCGATCGGCAGGCCCGCACCGTAAAGCTGGTTGCGGATCGGGCGCATCACGCCCTCTTCCTTGGTGGTCTGGAGGATGTGGTAATCCTCGTTATAGCCCGAGATCGGCGTCAGATCGCGGAAGCCGCCCTTGCGGATCTCGTCAAAGGATTTTTCGAAGAGAAAGAACTCCAACTCGGTGGCCATCATTGCCGTCAGACCCATCGCCTCGAGCCGGGCGATCTGCGCCTTCAGGACCTGCCGCGGGGCATGGGGCACGGGCGCATGGGTGTGGTGGTCGAGAATATCGCAGAGCACCATCGCCGTCCCCTCCAGCCAGGGGAGCACGCGGATCGTGCTCAGATCCGGGGCCATGATGTAATCGCCATAGCCTTGCGACCAGCTGCTGGAGGCATAGCCATCGGGCGTCGCCATCTCGAGATCCGTGGCCAGCAGGTAGTTGCAGCAATGGGTCTCCTTGAACGACGTTTCCACGAAATTCACCGCGTGGAAGCGCTTGCCCATCAACCGCCCCTGCATGTCGGGAAAGCAGGTCAGCACGGTGTCGATCTCGCCCGCGGCGACGGCCTCTTTCAGCTCTTCAAAGGTCATCGGTGTCCCTTATCCATTCTCTATCGTCAGGCCCTCATGGGCGATTTCCAGTGTCTCGATGGCCACTTCATTGCCGTCGGATTTCAGGTCTGTACTGGTGATCTTCGTCGGCCAGGCATTGATCAGTTTCCAGACCATCGTGGGCTTCCCCTCTTCGTCCAACAAAGAGATCTCGACGGGCTCGCGCTTGATCGTGTTCATCTTGATCTGCTGGAACCAGTCCCAGAACCGGTTATCCTTCACACAGACGCCCTTCTTGAGCGTGACGTTGCGCGTCTGGCTCAGGCCCGGCGTCTTGATGGTGGAAAACACCTTGGAGCCGCCCGCGCGGTACTCGATGATCTGGGTCTCGATGTCGAGGCCCGAGACCTCCTGGAACGCGATCGCGTCGCGCGCGCCGATTTTCACCGAGAAATAGAATTTCGGCAGGGGCCAATTGGTGTCTTGGATTTCACCGGACATGTCAGGAGGTCTGCATTTTCAGTTGGAAGGGGATCTCGATGAACTCGGCAGGGCGGGTGATCGCGACCTGGACCACAATGCGCATATAGCCATCGAGGATATCGTTGCCTGTCATGGTCGATCCCAGACCGACGCTGACCCGATAGGCTTCCTCCGCGGTGGCCCCGGCCAGCGCACCGGCCTTCCATTGGTTGGTCAGGAAGTTCTCGATCACCGTTCTCACGAGCCCCCATGTGTCCGCCGTATTGGGCTCGAATACACAGGCCTGCGCGGCGTTCGCGATGGACTGCTCCAGCATGATCATCGTGCGACGCACGTTCACGTAGCGCCAGTCCTGGGAATTTCCGTCGAGTGTGCGCGCGCCCCAGACCACATTTCCCCGGCCCCTGAAACTGCGGATCGCGTTGATGGCCTTCCCGTCCAGCGGCACGTTCAGATCTTCCTGCTCGGTGTCGTTGATCGTAATCGCGGGACCGACCGTGCCTGCGACTGCGGTATTGGCCGGGGCTTTCCAAACGCCGATGTCCATGTCTGTACTGCTCCAGACACCGGCCATTGCGCCGCTCGGCGGAATGATATTGATCTCATCCGCAAGGGCGGACATCACCGACCAGTAGGTTTTGGAGACGCTAGACAGATTTTTGTGGCATCTGGTGCAGTCCTCCGCGCTGATCTCGGACTTGGTCAAGAGCGTCAGGAGCGCCTCGGTGTCGGAGGGCAAGGGGCTTGTCTTGGGGGTCAGCTCCGCTGTGATCTGAGCTGCGAGGGAGGCGCGGCTGTCTGCATCGAGCATCGCAAAGCTGACCTCGTGCTCTGAGATCAAGCTTGAATTGAGCCAGGGGAAATAGGCCGCGCCAAAGCTCGCTTTGTCGCCCAAATCGATCGCGCGGAACCCGGTGGGACCGTTGATCGCCTCGGCATGCCAGTCGAACTCGGCGGGGGACATGCCCGCGGGCACGCGCCCGTCATAGATGTCGAGGATCGCCATGCGGTCTTGCAGTTTCTGGCATTCCTGCATCATCCGTTCGGTGATCTTGCGATGATCGTCACGGCTCAGGGCCACGGCGTCGGGCATGACATAGGCGGCGGGCTCGGGCTCTTTGGCCAGTGCGTCCCAGATCGCGTCGCTGGCATCCGCCGCGCCATAGCTCTCGGCCTCAAACCCGCCAAGGGAGATAACCCAGCAGGCGTTACCGCCGTTGTCGAAGAACATCCGCATGGCCAGATCGAGGTAAAAGCGCTGCCCGACGGGGGTGAAGAACACGTCCCCGTCCTCTGTTCGGGACATCGCGAAACGCCGCGCCGGGGCCTCGCCAAAGACCTCGAGATACTCGGCATAGCTTGCGATCCGCTCCGGAACACCGGTGACATCCTCGGACCCGCGCGAGGCCTGAGCCGTGTAACCAAGAAAGGCAGGGACCGCCATGGGCACTTCGACCACAGCGCTCGGGAAGGCGTTTCTTTCGGTGATATAGACGCCTGGTGTTTTGTACTGCGCCATGTCGGTCCCCGCTCAAAATGTGGACGGGGCGCGTGACTGCGCCCCGTTCCGGTTGGATCAGGTATACCGGTAGGGCCGTCCGGCCTTTTCCATATCCGCGTTATACTTCTTGAAGATCTCGACCACCTTGCGCTTGGTCTCGCTCTCGGCGGCGATCTCTTCCCAGAACTCGCGCCCGGCGGCCTCGACCGTGGCCCATTCCTCGTCCGGGATGGAGGTCAGCTCCATCTTGGTGCCGTTGACGCGCAGGTCGGCCTCGCCGCCCCAATACCAGTGCTGACGGTAGTAATGCGACTGCTCACAGCACACTTCGAACAGCGTCTTCAGGTCATCCGGCAGCTCGTTCCAGCGGTCCATATTCGCGAAGAAATGGCCGATCCACGCGCCCGAGATGTTGTTGGTCAGGAAGTAGTTGGTCACATCCGCCCAGCCGACGGTGTAATCCTCGGTGATGCCGGACCATGCGATCCCGTCGAGCTCGCCGGTCTGCACCGCGACCTCGATATCCTCCCAGGGCAGGTTCACCGGCACAACGCCGAACTGGCTCAGGAAACGCCCGGCAGTGGGGAAGGTGAAGACGCGCTTGCCCTTGAGATCCTCGAGCGAGCGGATCGGGTCCTTGGTCGCGAAGTGGCACGGATCCCAGGCACCGGCCGAGACGTGCTTGACGCCCACGGCACTGTATTCTTCGTCCCAGATCTCTTTCAGGCCATAGCGGTTGAAGAGCACCGGCACATCCAGCGAATAGCGCGAGCCGAAGGGGAAGTAGCCGCCGAACACGGTCACCTCGGTCGGCGAGGCCATGGAATCGTCGTCCGATTGCACCGCATCGATCGTGCCGCGCTGCATCGCCTGGAACAGCTCGCCCGTGGGCACCAGCTGATCGGCGTAAAAGAGCTCGATCTGCATCCGGTCGCCGGCGATCTTGTTGAACATGGCAATGGCCGGATCCACCACCTCGGCGGCAAGGGCGGCCCCCGCATAGGTCTGCATCCGCCACTTGATCGTGCTCTGGGCGAGCGCGGGCGCGGCGAGGGCGGCGGGGGCAGTTGCGGCCCCGGCGATAAACTTACGTCTTGTGGTCATCCCATTTCTCCTTGTTTTCAAAGCAGTGAACCGGTTGGTCCGGTTTCGTGATTTCATTTTCCGTAAACATAATCGGGCAGCCATGTCGCCAGGCCCGGGAAGACCATGACGAGCGCGAGGGCCAGCACCATCACCAGAACAAAGGGGGTGATCGAGCTGTAGATGTCGCGCAGGCTGATCTCTTTCGGGGCCATGGCGCGCATCAGGAAGAGGTTATAGCCGAAGGGCGGCGTCATATAGGCGATCTGCGTCGTGATCGTGTAGAGGATCCCGTACCAGATCAAGTCAAAGCCGAGCGCGCCGACCAGCGGCACATAGAGCGGGGCGACGATCACAAGCATGGCCGTGTCGTCGAGGAAGGTCCCCATCAGGATGAAGCTCAGCTGCATCAGGATCAGGATCATCCAGGGGTTCAGGTTCAGCTTTTCGGTGAACAGGCTCTCGATGGCCTTCACCGCGCCCAGCCCGTCAAACACCGCGCCAAAGGCCAATGCCGCGAGGATGATCCACATGAACATGCAGGTGATCCCGAGCGTGTTGCGCACGGAGTTCTCGAAGACCTCTTTCGTCATCCGCCCCTTCAGGACCGCCGCCGCGAAGGCCGCAAGTGCGCCGATGGCCGAGCTTTCGACCAGCGAGGTCCAGCCATTGACGAAGGGCACCATCATCACCGCGAAGATCACCAGCGGCAGCAGTCCCGCGCGCAGAAGGCGCAGTTTCTCGGCGCGCGGGATGTCGCGATCCGCGTCGTCAAGCACGGGCCCGAGGCTCGGGTTCATCCGGCAGCGGATCACGATATAGGCCACGAACATCGCCGCCATCATCAGCCCCGGCACCACGCCCGCGAGCCAGAGCTGGCCCACCGGTTGCCGTGCGATCATCGCATAGAGCACCAGCACCACCGAGGGCGGCACGAGGATGCCCAGGGACGAGCCCGCCTGGATCACACCCGTGACCATGCGCTTGTCATAGCCGCGCTTGAGCAGCTCCGGCAGGGCGATGGTCGCCCCGATGGCCATGCCCGCCACCGACAGCCCGTTCATGGCCGAGATCAGCACCATCAGCCCGATCGTCCCGATCGCCAGCCCGCCGCGCAGGCCGCCCATCCAGACATGGAACATCCGGTAGAGGTCATCGGCGATCTTGCTCTCGCTCAGCACGTAGCCCATGAAAATGAACATCGGCAGGGTCAGGAGCGGATACCATTTCATCAGCTTCATCGCCGCCGCGAAGCCCAGGTCATAGCCGCCCCGGTCCCCCCAGAGCAGAAGCGCGGCGATCACGGCCACAAAGCCGATGGCCCCGAACACGCGCTGTCCGGTCAACAGCATCAGCATCATGGTCGAGAACATCAGGGTGGCGATCAGCTCATAGGGCATCAGATCTCCTCACCCCGGATCCGCAGGATATCCTTGCAGAGCTCCGAGACGCATTGCAGCAGCATGAGCGTGAAGCCGAGGATCATCACCGCCTTGACCGGCCACATATAAGGCCGCCACGCGGAGGAGGAGCGTTCGAGCCGCCCGACCTCCTCGCTGCCGGTCACGAGGCCGAGGAAATAGGAAAACGGCTCGGTCTTCCAATATCCCAGCGAATAGGCGGTCGAGCCCACCGCGCCATAGATCATCACGCAGAGATAGAAGATCAGGAACAGGACCGTGACCGCGTCGAACCACGCTTTGCGCCGCATGGACCAGCCGCCATAGAGCAGATCCATCCGCACATTCGAGCCGAGCTGTAGTGAGTAGGGCCCGCCGAGGATGTAGTAGCCCACCATCACGAACTGGGCCATTTCCAGCGTCCAGAGTGAGGGCAAAAAGAAGGTCTTCGACACCGAGGACCACAGCAGGATCCCCATCAGCACGAAGATGCCATACATCACCACCCGGCCGAGCCGGTAGTTCACGGCATCGACGCCGCGGATATAGCCGCGCATCACGCCGTGCATGGGCTCTCTCCGATCCGGGCGCAGGCCACGCGCAGCCAGCCTGCCAGCAGCTCGGCGATCTTGTCCTGATCCTCGGGGGTGGTCAGCAGGTCGTTGCGGATCTCGATCATCACATTCGGATGGCCCTGGGGCAGGGCCTGATCGCGCAGGGTGTGGGTGACGCCATGCTCGGGACCGTAAGGTTCATTTCGCGCGACCTGCAGGGCGGTGGTGCCCTCCGCCGCCTCCAGCAGGGCATCGGCCAGACGCGTGTCCGCGTCATGGAGGATCCCGATCTCCACCGCGCGGGTCTGGCCGTGATAAATCGGGGTGAAACTGTGCATGGTGACGAGGATCGGCGCGGATTTGCCTGCCACAACCTCCCGAAGGGTCTCGCGGAACGGGGTGTAATAGCGGTGCGCGCGCTCGGCGCGCTCCGCGTCGCTCAGGCCCTCGTTGCCGGGCACCCGGATCACTTCGCTTCGGGCGGGCATGGCATCGGGGGCGTCGGGCGGACGGTTGCAATCATAGACCAGCCGCGACACCGTCGCGGCCACCAGCGTCGCCCCCAGGCGCTCGGCCAGACCTTCTGCCACGGCCAGAGCCCCCGGATCCCAGACCGCATGGCTCTGCCGGACCTCGGGCGCGAGGCCGAGATCGGCAAACCGCGTCGGGATATGGGCGCTGGCATGTTCGCAGACCACCACGATGGCACTGTCGCCCGGCGCGTTGCGCACGGCGATCGGGTGATCGGGCTTGGTGTGGTCTTGCTGATTCATCTGTGCTCCTGCGTCACAAAACTCTTGCCAGCGTTGCGTTCTGTCAACAGAATTGTGAAATAATTATCACTCGATGACGCGCTATGATATTTCTGTACAAGAAAGAGGCAGCATGACCCCTCCGGCCCAGACCATCGCGGACCGCATTCAGGCCCAGCTCGACACGCTGACCCGCGCCGAACGCCAACTCGCCCTGTCGGTGCTTGAGAATTACCCGGCCTCGGGCCTTGGCCCGCTCGCGGCTTTGGCCAAGGGGGCCGGGGTCTCGGTCCCGACCGTCGCGCGCATGGTGCAAAAGCTTGGCTACAAGGGCTATCCGGAGTTTCAGGCCGAGCTGCGCGAAGAACTGGGCGCCATCGGCAAGGGCCCCATTGCCAAGCACGAGACCTGGGCGGGGGCTGCGCCCTCGGGCCATATCCTGAACCGCTTCACCGAAGCCGTGATCGACAATATCCGCAACTCGCTGGCCCAGATCGACCCGGCGGAGTTCGACCGGGCCTGCGCGTTGGTCGCGGATCGCGACCGTGCACTTTATATCGTCGGCGGGCGGATCACACATACCCTGGCCGAGTATCTCTTCCTGCACATGCAGGTGATCCGCCCGGATGTGATCCATGTGCAATCGACCTCGAACACCTGGCCCCATGACCTGCTCAACGCGGGGGAGGGGGATGTCTTCGTGATCTTCGACATGCGCCGGTATGAGAACAACACGCTCAAACTGGCCGAGATCGCCCGGGATCGCGGGGCGCAGATCATCCTGTTCACGGATCAGTGGCGCTCGCCGGTGCACCGGCTCTCGGATATCTGCCTGTCGAGCCGGATCATCGTGCCCTCGGCCTGGGATTCGCTGGCCACCTGCATGTTGCTCGTCGAAAGCATGATCGCCGCGGTGCAGACCCTGAACTGGGAAGACACCAAGGACCGGATGCAGGAGCTCGAAGAGATCTTCGATCAGACCAAGCTCTTTCGGAAGTTTACCTAAGCGGTCTAGCGCGCCGGATCGAGCCGCGAGAGGGCCTCGGCCACATGGGCCCCGATCACCGCCGAGCCCCGCGCATTGGGGTGGATCAGGTCCGAGGAAAAGAGCTCCGGCGTGCGCGGCCCCATCACCGGATCCGCATCGACGAAGAACACCCCCTCCCGCGCGGCGGCCAGCTGGGACAGGCGCGCATCCACGATGGCCAACTCATCGGCACAGCGGTCCGTGCGCCCGCCGCGCCCGGTGGGGCCATAATACCCGACGATCATCACCCGCTCCGCGCCGCCCGCCCGCAGGCCCGCCACCAGGTCCGGCCAGGTGCCGCGCTGCCCATCGGCCGAGATCATGGCCGCGATCTCGGCGTCACAGCGGTTGCAGCCGCAACTCCGGTTCAGGTCATTGGCCCCGCCATTCACGATCACCCAATCCCAGCTCCCACGCCGGAACTGCGCCTCGACCGAGCGGGCGATCAGGCTGCTGCGGGTCAGACGGGCACCGGCGCGCGCGTTGTTGTCCACGGGCTCGCCGAGTGCCCGTGCGATCACCTCGGGAATAGCGTTGCGCCCATTCCAGGTCATGACACTGTCGCCCACGACCTGGATCTTCGGGTCCGCCGCGACGGCCTCCGGCGCGGCCCCGAGCATCAGTGCGACGATCCCCAGCAGGGCCCAAACGGGGCGATGACGGGTCTGGCCGGGGTCGGTTATCTGCATGGCGCGGTCTCCTCGAACGGGCGCGACGGGCCGCCCGGCGACCAGATAGTCCGTGCGCCGCGCCCTCCCAGCCCCCATGCCTCGGGACAGGATCACGAGCCTGTGGGCGCAGATCGACTTGCACTCCCCCCGGCGGCGCGCAACAGTCTGGCAAATGCGTTTGGGAGGATCGTCATGACATTTCTGAAGACACTGACCGTGACCGCCGCGGCGGCCTGCGTGCTGAGCAGCGCGGCCTGGGCCGAGACCCGGGTCACCTACAAATCCGCCAAGGCGGGCTCATCCTATTTCCAGATGGCGGTGCAGATCGCCGAGGCCATGAAAGAGGGCTCGGGCGGCGAGATCTCGGTCACGGTCGAGGAAAGCCAGGGCTCGGTCCAGAACGTGATGGAGGTGCGCGCGCGGGGCGGCGATTACGTTTTCACCACGCCGCCGGCCCTCGTAGGGCTGGCCCAGGGTGGGCGCGCCATGTTCGAGGGCAAGGGCAACCCGGCCTTCGACGAGATCCGCGCGCTGTTCCCGATCCCGTCTTTGACCATGCATTTCGTGATGTCCGCCGACAGCGGTGTCGACAGTTTCGAGGATATGGCGGGCAAGACCATTCTGCTCGGCAGCGGGTCCTTCGGCGCGCGCGAGGGGGCGAAGTATCTCGACCTTTTCGGCGTCAAGGATCAGGTGAAGATCGCCGATAGCGAGCTGTCCAACGCGGTCAACGCGCTCAAGAACGGCCAGATCGACGGCTTTGTCACCGCCGGGTCCTATCCGGCCCCGAATGTGATCGAGGCGGCGGCCTCCACAGGGGTCAAGGTGCTCTCGCTCACGCCGGATCAGGTGGCGGCCTCCAAGCGGACCGAGCTGACGATCCCGGCGGGCACCTATGCGGGTCAGGACGCGGATATCACCACGACCTCCCTGCCAGTGGTGGCCTACACCACCTCTAAGATGGATGAGGACACGGCCTATGCCCTGACCAAGACCTATTGGGAGACCAAGGCCGACATGGCGGGTGACGCCAAGTGGTGGGACGGGGTCTCGGTGGACATGCTGGCCAATATCACCAGTCAGATCCACCCGGGCGCCCTGCGCTATTACAAGGAAATCGGCGCAGCCCTCAGCGACGCGCATATGTAAGCGCGCACCGGGATGATCGGCACGGACGGGGAGATCCCGGCGCGACGGATCTGGATCGCGCTGGGCACGCTGACGGCGGTCTTTCATCTCGGACTGATCTTCTACGGGCTGGTCCCCAATCTGGCGGCCCGCCCGTTGCATATGGCGCTGACCCTGCCTTGGGTCTTCCTGTTCGCGGCCACGGGACCAGTATTGCGAGCCAGCGGGGCGATCCTGGCCGGGCTCGGGGTCGCGGGCTGCCTCTGGATCGCGCTGAACCACCAGATGTTGCGCAACCAGTACGGCTTTCTCGAAAACCAGTTTCAGGTGGGGCTCGCCATCCTGCTGCTTGGCGTCGCCATGGAAGGCGCGCGGCGCGCCATTGGCTGGCCCTTGCCGCTGGTGGCGCTGGCCGCCCTGCTCTATGGCCTCCACGGCCAGCATATTCCCGGCGAGTTCGGCCATGCGGGAACCCCGCTGCAGAGCTTTCTCGGCACGCTGATCGTGGCCGAAGGCGGGCTCTGGGGCAGCCTCACCGGGGTCTCGGTGGGGGTCGTGGCGATCTTCGTGATTTTCGGCGCGGTGCTGAATGCGGGCGAGGCGGGGCAGGGCTTCATGAATGTCGCCGCCGCGGCCGCCGGGCGGCTGACGGGTGGTGCGGCCAAGGTCTCGGTCCTGTCCTCGGCGCTCTTCGGGTCGATCTCGGGCTCGGCCTCGGCCAATGTCGCCTCCACCGGGGCGATCACCCTGCCGGCCATGACCAAGCTTGGCTATCCCAAACGACTGGCGGCAGCGACGGAGGCGGTGGCCTCCTCGGGCGGGCAGATCATGCCGCCTCTGATGGGGGCCGGGGCCTTTGTCATGGTCGAGCTGACCGGCGTGCCCTATTCCGAGATCATGCTCGCGGCACTTCTGCCCGCCATCCTCTATTTCGCGACGGTCTGGCAAGGGTTGAACGCGTTCGCCTCGCGCTTTGACCTGCAGCCTATCCCCGAAGAGGACCGCCCCGCGCGCCGTCAGGTTCTGATCACCTCGGCATTTTTCATGGTGCCGTTCTCGACCCTGCTGATCGCGATGTTTGCGCTGGGCTACACGCCGCAATACGCCGCCGCTCTGGCGATCTTCACCGGGCTCGCGCTCTTGTTCATCGACGTGTCCCTGCGCCCGAACCCGGCCCAGGGGCTCGCGCGGCTGGGGGACGCGATGCTGAATGCCGGGCGTCAGGTGGCGATGATCGCCTCGATCATCATCTGCGCCTCGATCATCATCGGGGTGCTGGGGATCACCGGGCTGGGGGTCAAGATCACCTCCGTCATCCTGTCGGGCTCGGGCGGGGCGCTCTGGCCCGCGCTCATG
Organism: Dinoroseobacter sp. S375; assembly: GCF_049800775.1. NCBI lineage: Bacteria > Pseudomonadati > Pseudomonadota > Alphaproteobacteria > Rhodobacterales > Roseobacteraceae > Dinoroseobacter > Dinoroseobacter sp. S375. The sequence continues at coordinate 593,146 of NZ_JBNAFR010000002.1, forward strand.
CTGACAGCTCTGGCCTGCCTGCTTTTGGGGATGGAGGTGCCGACGACGGCGGCCTACGTCATCTGCGTCTCGGTGGCCGGGCCCGCCCTGATCGAACTGGGGCTGGAGCCCTTGCAGGCGCATCTCTTCGTTTTCTGGTTCGCGCTTTTGTCGACCATAACCCCGCCGGTCTGCGGGGCGGTCTTCATCGCCTCGGGCATGGTGCAGGAGAACTGGCTGCGCGTGGCGCTGACGGCGATGGCGCTGGGCGTCGGGCTGTATATCATCCCGCTGGCGATGATTGCCAATGACGCGCTGATCCGGGTCTCGACCGAGCCGGTCGCGGCCTTGCTGGCCATGGCGATGGTCGGACTGGGGCTTGGCGGGATCTCGCGCGGGCTGATCGGGCGCGGACCCTGGTGGCGCCGGCTTGCCCTGGGTGGGCTGGGAGGATCGCTCTGTTTCGCGGGGCTGTGGCTTTAGGGCAAACGGGCGGTTGCTAATTCCCTGCCGCGACGTAATGTCATGGGCAGCCCCACATAAATGACGACTGGGAGGAATGTCATGTTGAGGAATACCCTGATCTTGGCCGCGTGCGCGTCCGTACTGGGTTCGGCGGCGATCTCTGCCGAGAAGATGCGGATCTCGCTCCAGCTGCCGCTGACCAGCCATCTGGGCGAGAACCTGACCCTGTTTGAAAAAGAGGTGGAGGAGCGCACTGGCGGCAAGATCGATGTCGAGATCTATGACAGTGCGACGCTCTACAAGGATAAGGAAGTGCCCGCCGCGGTGGGCTCCGGCGCGATCGAGGCCGGGGTTGCATCGCTGACCCGCTATGTGGGCGACGCGCCGGTGGTGGATGTGTTCTACATGCCCTTCCTGTTCAACACCGAGGACAAGGTCCGCGCGGCGGTGGCCGAGGGCTCGCCCGTGCGCGAGGTGCTGGAAACCGAGATCGCCAAGACCGGCGGCGAGGTTCTCTACTGGCAGGCCTATGGCGGGGCGATCCTGCTCAGCCAGGATGATCCGATCCGCACACCTGCGGATATGGAAGGCAAGAAGGCCCGCGTCTTCGGCAAGACGCTGGGCGATTTCGTCTCTGCCGCCGGGGGGGCGCCGACGCTGATCTCGGGCTCCGAGCAGTACCTCGCCTATCAGCGCGGCACGGTCGATGTGGGCATGACGGGCGTGTCGGGTGTGAAATCCCGCAAGCTCTGGGAGGTGATGGACACGATCACCAAGACCAACCACGCCAATATCGAATTCGTCGTTGTGGTGAACAGCGAGTGGTGGGACGGGCTCGATGCCGAGACCCAGGGCCATATCAACGCCGCTGCCAAGGTGGCTCAGGATGACGTGCGCGACCGGATGGCCGCCATCGAGGCCGAGGCCTATGCCGCCGCCGAGGCCAATGGCATGACCATTGTCGAGCTCACCGACGAGGAGCTTGCCAAGTGGCAATCCGTGGCCCAGCCGGTCTATGACGGCTATCTGGCGGCAACCGGCGATGCGGGGCAGAAGATCCTCGACGCGCTGGGTGTCGGCTCCGGTTCCTGACGCCGATCGTCAGCCAAACCTGAACTCGGGCGGTCCTTCGGGGCCGTCCGAACGGTGTCTCCATGTCCCTGATAAGCTCTGTTTCCCGGCTCGCCTGCCTTTTGGGCGCGGTGCTGATGGCCGCCACCGGCGTGATGCTGACCTATGAGGTCGTGGCGCGCTATTTCTTTGTCAAACCAACGATCTGGGCGGCGGAGCTCAGCCAGCTCTGCCTGATCTGGGGCTGCCTTCTGGCCATGGCCCACCTGCTGACCTTGCGGCGCCATATCACCGTGAACGCGGTCACCGGCCTGTTGCCGCCCGCCGCGCAGAAGCTCTGCGCGATGGTCGCCCTGGTGGTGGTGATCCTCTTTTCGGCCATCGTCGCCATTTACGGGTTCGATATCTTCTATGACAGCTTCGAGCGCGGGCGGACCACGGGCTCGCTGTTGAACCTGCCGGTCTGGATCGCGGAGGCCTCGGTGCCTGTGGGCTTTGGCCTGCTGACGGTGCAGGCGGTGGTCGAGCTGGTCCGGATGCGCCACGGGGATGCCGCCAGTCTCGGAGCGACCCACGAATGACCATCATCCTGATCCTCGTGGCGCTCTTCGCGCTCTTGCTGCTGGGCGTGCCAGTGGCCTTTGCCCTGGGGGGCATGGGGCTGGCCATGCTGATCCTCGGAGGCTTCTCGCCCCTGATGGCGCCGCAATCGATCCTGTCGACGCTGGACGGGTTCATCCTGCTGGCGGTGCCGCTCTTTCTGCTGATGTCGAACCTGCTCTTGAAAGGGGGCGTGGGGCGCGATCTCTTTGCCGCCGTGCAGGCCTGGGTCGGGCATTGGCCCGGCGGGCTCGCGGTGGCGACAATTCTGAGCTGCGCGCTGTTTGCGGCGATCTCGGGCTCGTCGGTCGCAACGGCGGCGACGATCGGGACCGTGGCCATTCCCGAGATGATCAATCGCGGCTATGAAAAGAAATTCGTCTACGGGCTTCTGGCGGCGGGGGGGACCCTCGGGATCCTGATCCCGCCCTCGATCCCGATGATCGTCTACGGGTTCGTCACCGAGCAGTCGGTGATTGCGCTCTTTCTCGCGGGGATCGGGCCGGGCCTCGTGCTGGTCACGCTCTTTGTCCTCTTCGCGATGCTCCATGCCCGGCTCTCGGGGCATTACACGCCGGTGCCCAAAGCCACCACGGCCGAGCGGATCGCGGCGTCGAAACGGGCGTTGCCCTCGGTGGCCCTCGCCGCGCTGGTGATCATTGGCCTCTATTCCGGGGCCTTCACCCCGACCGAGGCCGCCGCGGTGGGCTTTGGCGCAGCCCTGCTGATCACAACGCTCTGGCTGCGCACGCTCACCTGGGCGACCTTCTGGGAGGCGATCCGCGAAAGCGCGATCACCACCGCCGCGATCCTGCTGATCGTCGCGGGGGCGAAGGTGTTCGGCAAGGCTATCGCGCTGTACCGGATCCCGCAGGATATCTCGGCCTTTCTCGCCCAAGTCATCGACGGACCGATCATGTTCATCATCGTGGTGTCGCTGGTGCTCTTGCTGATGGGGCTCGTCTTCGAGGCGCTCTCGATGATCCTGATCATGACACCGGTGCTGCTGCCGGCGGCCATGGGGTTGGGCTTCGATCCGATCTGGTTCGGGATCTATATGGTGATCATGGTGGAATGCGCCCTGATCACGCCGCCCGTGGGGCTCAACCTCTATGTGATCCAGTCCGTCGCGCGCACCACCTTGTCCAATGTGGCGCGCGGGGTCTGGCCTTTCCTTGCGCTGATGCTGGTGACGGTGGCGATCCTCTATGCGTTCCCGGGCCTCGCCCTTTACATCCCTTTCCAATGGTGACCCGATGACGACCCCCGCCCAGACCTTGCGAAGCCTGCTGGCGCAGGACCGCTGCCATGTGATGCCCTGCTGTTTCGATGCGCTCTCGGCCAAGCTGATTGCGCAGGAAGGCTATGACCTGACCTTCATGTCGGGCTTTGCCGCCTCGGCCAGCCGGATCGGCGCGCCGGATCTGGGGCTGATGAGCTATGGCGAAGTGGTGGATCAGGCGCGCAACATCACCGATGCGATCTCGATCCCGCTCATCGGGGATGGCGATACGGGCTATGGCAACGCGATGAATGTGCGCCGAACCGTGGCGGGCTTTGCCAAGGCGGGCTGCGCGGCGGTGATGATCGAGGATCAGCTCGCGCCCAAGCGCTGCGGCCATACGCCGGGCAAGGCGGTGGTCGGGCGCGACGAGGCCTTTGACCGGATCCGGGCCGCAGTCGATGAGCGCGAGGCCCTGCGTGCGGCAGGCGGTGACATCCTGATCCTTGCACGCACCGACGCGCGCCACGAACACGGGCTGGCCGAGGCCATCGACCGGGCGGGCAGGTTCGCCGAGCTCGGTGCCGATATCCTCTTTGTCGAGGCGCCGCGCAGCGCGGCGGAGATGCGCGAGGTCTGTCGCAACCTGCCGGGCCCCAAGATGGCTAATATCGTCGAGGGCGGGGACACGCCGGACCTGTCGAATGCCGAGCTGCACGAGATCGGCTATGCCATTGCCGCCTATCCCCTGTCCCTGATGGCGGCGGCGATGCAGGCCATGGTCACGACGCTGAAATCCATGCGCTCCGATGCGCGGCCGGACCTGATGGATTTCGTCGAGCTGCGCGACCGGATCGGGTTTGACGCCTATTACGACGCCTCCGAGCGCTATGCCTCGGCCCGGCGCGAGAAGAGCTAGGCGCTGGGGGCGGGCGGCTCAGGCGGTGGGACGCCCTCGCCGCCAGACCACGGCGCTATCCTTGCGTTTCAGCCGCGCCCAGAGTGCGGTCGAGACAAAGACCGTCACATAGGCGATCCCGTCCAGCGGATGGGCCAGCAGCGTGCGCAGCGAGGCGCGCAGATCATTGCGCGCCCCGTCATTGACCAGCAACTCGGGATAGAGACCTGCGAACTCGCGATTGCCCTCATTCCAGCGCAGGCGCACCTTGATCAGATTGCCCAGACCGTCCGGCACGGGCCAGACATAGGGGGCGGGGACCTTGCGACGCTCTTCGGGGGCGAATTGCAGACGCACGAAGCGGTCATCGGAATGGATCAGCGGAAAGCTTCCCCAGCGGCTGCGTGCGGTCGCCGTGACACCGTAGAGCCCCATGCCGGGCACGCCGTCGCGCACGAACGGCATGGCGAGCATGAAGCGGCCATAGGCCCGGCTGACCCAGCTCCGGGCCGGGGCGACCTGGATCGTGGCACTGCAATAGATCTCCTCATCGCTCAGAAGCAGGGGGAGGAGCTGCGCGAGGACCTCGGGCGCGAGCGTGACATCGGCATCCACGTAGAGCCGCGGCGCAAACTGCGCCCGCGCATCAGCCGTGTTGAGCGCGCCCGCCTTGCCGGGCTCGGGAAGATCGATGACCCCAAGGGAGAAGCCGGCCGCCTCAAGCGCCACGCGGGCCTCTTCGGCCACGGCGCAGGTCCGGTCTTTGCAGGCATTGGCCACCACCAGAATTTCGATCCGGTGATCCGCCGCAAGGTCCTTCTGGGCGGCGAGTGAGCTCAGGAGCGCCCCGAGCACGAGTTCCTCGTTATGGCAGGGGATGATGAGCGAGATCATCCGGCCGTCCCTTGTGCGGCGCGGGCTGCGAGCCGGGCGCGGATGTCGTCCAGCGTATTCCGCAATCCGTCTGCGAGCGGGACGGACGGCGCCCAGTTGAGCTCCGCCTTGGCGCGCGTGATATCCGGGCAGCGCCGCCTCGGATCATCGGTCGCCGCAGGACCAGACACGACCGGGCTGTCCGAGCCGGTCAGAGCTTTGATCTGCTCGGCCAGGGCGCGCACGGTGATCTCACCGGGATTGCCGATATTGTAGGGTCCGGTCTGGGTATCGTCGCTGTCCATCAGCGCCAGCATGCCCGCGATCGTATCGCTGACATAGCAGAAACTGCGCGTCTGGCTCCCGTCACCATGGAGCTGGAGCGGCGCATCGCGCAGGGCAGCCGCAAGGAAATTGGTGACGACCCGGCCATCCTCGATGTCCATGGCCGGGCCATAGGTGTTGAACAGGCGCATGATCTTGACGCGCACCCCGTGGCGTCGGTGATAGTCGAAACACAGGGTCTCGGCCGCGCGCTTGCCCTCGTTGTAGCAGGCCCGCGGACTGAGCGGATCGATCTGGCCGATATAGCTCTCGGGCTGCGGGTGGCAGTCCGGATCGCCGTAGATCTCTGAGGTGGAGGCCTGGATCATCACCGCACCGCAAGTCTGCGCCACGCGCAGCGCGTGATCCGCGCCCAGCACATTTGTGCGCAATGTGTGGACCGGGTCGATCTGATATTTCGGGGGGGAGGCCGCCGATGCCATGTTGAAAATGATGTCTACTTCCGCCTCGTAGGGCAGCGAGACATCCCATTTGCGGAAGGAAAACCCCTTGTGGTCGAGCAGATCATGGAGCGTTTCCATGCGCCCGGTCAGCAGGTTGTCCATCGCGAGAACCTGATGGCCCCGCCCCAGCAGGGCACGACATAAATGGCTGCCCAAAAATCCCGCACCACCGGTCACCAACACACGCATCTACTCAACAATACCTTTGGGATGATTTGATCGTTACGCAATTCTCCATTGCCCTTTCAGTATATTCACAGGCCCCGGAGGCTGGCTATAGCCGGGCAGATGTTTATTCGGGTCTTTAGGGGTCATTAAGGCTTTTTCCCACTTCGTTTAATTCGGGAAGCTGCGGGATATAGCCCTGTAGTTAAATGGTTTTGTTCCGGACAGGCTCGGGAAAACCCCATGGCAGGATTGAGAAAATGCCGCAGGTGCCACATTCATGCGCATGTGCGGCAAGCCGGGCGAACGACAGCGCTCGGAAGGCTTCGCGAGCTCGGGGCGCGGCCGCGCGCAGGGCGCCGTATTGTTGTGTGTTTCGGGACAATGCCGCAGACATTCGAGCCTGATGAGATTGTCTCAAACGCTTAGACCACCCAGTGCAGACGGGCGTTGCGGGCAGCCGCGGATGGCCCGAGAAGGGGGGCAGGCCCGGCGCGCATGTCCCAAAGGGCAGAGCCCGGCACTGGGTGCAGATTGGCGAAGATGCGCCGATGGGGCCGGGCCGATCCTTGTCGGATTAGGGCCAACATGGTATAAATCTAATTATTGTTTCTATTTGCCGAACGCTGTGTGTTTGTCGCGGTGCCTTATTTGATCGGCGATTTGAGGTTTGAATGTTTATTGGAATGTCCACGGAGTTTGGGCAAATAGGTGCCTGTGTCGCGGCCGCAAAAGACCGTCTCTCCCATCGTGCTGATGCACTCCTTCTGCGGGACCCGCCCATTGACCGGGATGTCCCCGAGAACTCGGATCTCGATTTTCTGGCAATCGGTGCTGCGGAAGACTTTCTGCCCGAGCGGCTGACGCTGCCGGGGGAACGCCGCATCGATGTGATGTGGGTGCCGCAACGCGATCTGCAGGACCTTCCGGCGCTGGCGGTGCGGGGCCTGATCCCGCACCGGATCCTGAGCTCACGGCTCGTGCATGACCGGGACGGAACCTGCGCCCCGGCCCTTGCAGAGCTCGGTAGGTTGTTCGAGACCCCGGAGCTGCGCGCCCGGCGGGTCGCGGGGCTGCTGGAGATGGGCTTCGCCACGGTGCGCGAGATCGGGGTGAGCTGGGACAGCCCGGCAGTGGCCTTGTTCTGGTTGCACATGGCCCACTCGGCCTGCCTCGCGGCGCTGGCGGATGGGCTCGGCATGCTCTGTCCGAATGTCTATACGCGGCCCACCGAGACACTCCGGCGGGTCGATGATGTGCTGGGGCGCGACGAGCGCGCGGGCATGGCCCGGGCGTTGCGGCTTGAGGGCGATCTCGAAGGGATGATCGCGCGCCTGCGGCGCTTCCACGGTCAGCTCCATGCCCGTTTCCCCGAACCCGACTGGCCCGAGGCGATGCGACAGATGACCCGATGGGAGTACCGCTATTTCGCGGCCCCCGACGAGCTCGACTGGCGCATCGCCATCGCGCGCGAACTCGCCGCCGGGGGCGACCTGATGGGGGCGATGTTTTACCTGCGGTTTCACGCCTATGCGCTGACCCGTTTGCCGCTGGTGGCGGCGCGGGCCGCGGCGGGCGGGGACGAGAACTTCCTGCGGCCCTCCGAACGGGTCGGCCCGGAATTCGCGCGGCTCTGCCCGGATCTGGCCGAGGACATGGCCCTGCTCCTTGCCGGGCCGGATGTCGGGCGGCCCGAGCTCGATGCCGCGCTGGATCATCTGCAGGGGTTTCGCGCCCGCACCCTTGGCGTGCTCGCCGCGCGCGGCCTGCGCCTGCCGGAGCTGCCCCCATGGGCGCCCTTCGGGGCACCCCCATCCCCCCACAATACGCCCAAGACTTACAAGGAGGAGACACATAATGCCCATTCTTGATTTGGTCTGCGACCGCTGTCGCCAGGAGATCGAGACCCTGATCGGTTCGGATCCACGGCAGTCAGAGGTCATAACCGGGGACTTCCCGGTCCATGAATGCTGCTTCATCCGCGACGAGATCCGCTTTCTGAACAACGGGCGGTTGATCTTCGAACCCCAGAAGCGCGACGATAACGAAGGGGATTACTGCCGGGATTACACGGTCGTGTGCCGTCGGCTGGTCGTGGTGGGGGGCGGCGCGCCGATCACCCTCAACCCTTGCGGCCCCGAGGATCCAGGCAACCAGTACACCAACAAGAACGTCATCACATGGCGGCAGCGCCTGATCGTGAATGACCAGCCCATTCCCAACCCTCTCAAGGCGCCGGACGGCCAGGATTTCGGCAATTGGCAGGATCAGGGTCAGGGCAATAGCGGCGTCACCGGCGGCGCGGGCACCGATGGCAATCCCGGGAACAAGGGGGACAATGGCCGGTTCGCGCCGAATTTCGCGCTGATCGCGCTGGAGGTCGTGTTCGAGGGGCTGGACGGTCACCTGATCATCGACTTTGACGGACAGGTCGGCGGCCGTGGCCAGCGTGGCCAGAATGGCGGCAAGGGCGGCAAGGGCATGAATGGCCGACAGGGCCAGTCCGACAATAGCTGGCCCGGCGAGGGCTGCGACCGGCAGCCCGGCCATGGCGGCGACGGTGGCAGCGGCGGCGATGGCGGCAAGGGCGGTCAGGGCGGCGATGGCGGAAATGCGGGCAACATCACCATCGCCTCCGGCGCGGATGTGATCGCCTCGGGCATCTTCGTCGGCGGCAAGTTCACCTATGTGAATGATGGCGGCAACGAGGGCAGCGGGGGGCTGGGGGGCTTTGGCGGCCTGCCGGGCGGCGGCGGTCAGGCGGGGTTCAAGACCAACCAATGCGACGCGGCCTCAAATGGCGAGACGGGCAATCCCGGCTTCCCGCCCTCGGGCCTGGGCGCTGGCTCGAACGCCAATGAAGGCGGGATCGGCGCGGCAGGGGCGGCGGGCTCGCTGACCTTCGAGACGCTGGTCGATCCGGGTTGTCTCGATGGGCTGGCACTGAAGCCTGTGGTCAACACGGTCGAGCCCACCGTACTCTGCCGGGGATTTGCAAGCCCGGCGAACAATGTCTCGGTCAGCCTGTTTGGCCAGAACCTTGCCCAGGTGACAGCGGTAAGCACCACGCTCGGCGGGGTCAGCATCTCGATCCAGCCGACGAGCACGGATACGGAGCTCAAGCTTTCGGTGGATATTCTCGGTACCTCGGATCTCGGGCCGGGCGATCTGATCCTGTCGCGGCCTCTCGCCTCGGACGAGGTCTTTGGCAATGCCATCGAGGTGCGTCGTTTCGAGGTCACCGCTGTCACACCGAATTCGGTGGCTCGGGGGGAGAGCGGGGTGCTGAACATCGACGGCAGCTGCTTTGACCCAAGCGCGGCCATCCTGCAGGTCAATGTCTCGGGCATCGGGGTATCGACCAACTCGGTGGTGATCCTGAACGATACCCAGATCCAGGCGAATTTCGATGTGGGTAATGCCGCGCCGACCGGGCAGCGGGATGTGACCGTGGTCAACGGCACCACGTCCCACACGCTCGTCAACGCGCTGACCGTGACCGGGTGAGCCTGCGCGCGGCCCTCGGCCCGGCGATCGACCGGGCTGGGGCGTTTCTCGAGGCCGAAGGGGCGGCGGGGTTTCCCGAAGCGCATCACCGCATGAGGTTCCCGCGCTGGGCCGGGATCGTCGGCGGGTCTGTGGAGCATGTGGCCGAAGTCTTTGCCCCGGCGGTGATCGCCGATCTGCTGGTTGATGCGGCGGATCTTTGCGAAGGGGCCGCGGCGGCGCGCTGGCGCGCGGTGGCCCGGAGGCAGGCAGACCGGGTGGCCCGGGCGCGGCTGACCGACCGGCCCGGCGGCTGGAGCTATTTCCCGGACCTGCCAGAACTGCCACCGGACCTCGACAGCCTTGGGGCGGCGATCCGCCTCTTTGCCCGGGCCGCGCCGGAGCACCTGCCTTTGATCGAGGATCCGATCAGAATAGCGCTTGCGGGGGCCGAGCCGAGCGGGCTGCCGCGCACCTGGATCATCGCCCCTGACGCGCCACCCAAGGCGCGCAAGCGGATGAGGCGCGGGGTGCGCTGGCATTGGGGCGATACGGTGGATCCGGAGGTTTGCGCGCGGTTCTTTCTCGGCCTGCATGCGATGGACGCGGTGCGGTTTGCGCCCGAGATTGCCCGCGGGGCTGCAGCCATCGCCGCGGCGCAAGCGCCCGGCGGGCTTTGGCCGGCCACGTGGTATGCCGGACCGGTCTATGGCACCGCGCTTTGTGCAGAGCTGATGGTGGCCACGGGCCATATACGCGCCGCAGAGGCAGGCCGCGCAGCCCTCGCAAAGGCCGTGCATCCAGCGGGTGGTTGGGGGATGTGGGAGGCGGTCCCGCTGGATACCGCCATTGCGCTGGCCCTGTTGGCGGACAGTCTGCCGCCAGAGGCCGTGGCCCGCGCGGTCGAGCTGTTGCTGAGCTATCAGAACCCCGATGGCAGTTGGCCCGGCACCCAGTGGATCCAGATGGAGGTCGGGCGCGCCCTGGGTCGGGTCCGGCGTCGGATCACATGGCAAAGTGATACGGTCACCACGGCCTTTGCATTGCGGGCTCTGCTGGCCGTAGCGCGTCGGATCGACCCCGATATGACAATCGAGAAGGCCGAGACGGCCTGAACCGCAATGGCCCGCCCGGAGGGTGTCCGGGCGGGCCCTGTGCTGTGACTGCGGGCTTAGCCGCGCAGGCGGTGGTGCAGGATGATCGGCACGGCCAGATCCTCCTCATCGCCGAGATGGCGCTGCAGAAAGGCTTCGATCACGGCGCTGGTGCTGTGCACCTGCGCGACTTCCTCGCGGGCTTGGGGCGGGTCGAGATGGCTCAGCTGCAGGACCCGGTTGGCATGTCGGGTAAACTCCGCCAGCACCTTGTCGAGATCCACATGATCCTGTTCCAGCACTGCGAGCCCGGCATCAAACCGGGGATCAGCCGCCGAGAGCTCGGGGAAGTAGCTACGATCCTCCCAGCCGTGATGACCATGCAGATTGCCCACGAGCGCACCGCCATACTGCATCAGCCGCTCGGCATGGGTCTCGGGGGACAGGTCGCGGTCGAGACAGGCCTCGGCATCCAGCCGGACCCGTTCGGCCAGTTGGCGGAACATCTGATGCGCCCCCAGCCAGTGGCGGGTTTTCTCGGCAAAGCCGGGATGGGCCGCCCAGCTGTCGCGCGGGTACTGGTCGAGCAGGACCCGCATCTCGTCGGGCATATCGGTTTTGCGCATGTCATAAGTGTCGAGCATCGGTCTACTCCTTTTCCCACAGACGTGGGGACGTGTGCCGGGCCCGGTTAGAGGGGGCGTGGCAAGGCTGCTATGCGTCTGGTGACGTAGCGGCAGCCGCATCCGCGCGAGAGATCCACGCGCCCATTGCAACAGCCCGGCGCAGGGGGGATGCTCGGCCCGGGGCCAGACCCCGCGAGACAGGAGAGGGGGCCATGTCATGAGCGAGCTACGCCGGAGCTGGGTCGAGAGCGCGAATAGCGCGGCGACGCCCTTTCCGTTGAACAATCTGCCCTACGGGGTCTTCTCGACCGGAAACACGCCGCCGCGCTGCGGGGTGGCCATCGGCGACCGGATCCTGGATCTCGCCGGATTGGAGGCTGCGGGGGCGCTGGCCTTTGGCGGCGTGTTCGCGGAGGCAAGCTGGAACCGGTTCATGGCGCGGGGACAGGCCGACTGGGCGCGGTTGCGCGCCGCGCTGACCGCAGCCCTGGCCGAGGGATCGGACCAGCGCGCAGCGCTTGCCCCCCATCTGGTCCCCATGGACGCCGCCAAGCTGCATCTGCCCTTCGAGGTGCGCGAATACACGGATTTCTACGCCAGCCGGCACCATGCCACCAATGTCGGCACCATGTTTCGCGGCGCCAACAACGCCCTGCCGCCGAACTGGCTGCATATCCCCATCGGCTATAACGGTCGGGCCTCCTCCGTGGTGGTCTCGGGCACGGATGTGATCCGGCCCCATGGTCAGATCAAGGGGCCGGACGATGCGCTGCCACGCTTTGCGCCCTCGGCCCGGTTCGATCTGGAGCTGGAGCTGGGCGCGATTGTCGGTCAGCCCTCATCGGGGCCTCTCAGCGTGGCCGAGGGGTTTGCGGCGATCTTTGGCTATGTCCTGCTGAATGATTGGTCGGCGCGGGATATCCAGGCTTGGGAATACCAGCCGCTCGGCCCGTTTCAGGGCAAGGCAACCGCGACCACGATCAGCCCCTGGATCGTCACCGCCGCCGCGCTCGCGCCGTTTCGCGTGGCCGCCCCGCCGCGCGAGGTGCCGCTCTTGCCCTATCTCGAAGAGCCGGGGCCGATGCTCTACGACATCGCGCTGGAGGTCGGTCTGACACCCGAGGACGGCGTCGAAACGATCCTCGCACGGACCAATGCGCGCGAGCTTTACTATTCCGCCGCACAGCAATTGGCCCATCATGCGAGCTCGGGCTGTCCCATGCGGGTCGGGGACCTTTTGGGATCGGGCACGATCTCCGGGGCGGGACCGGAGGCGCGGGGATCGCTGCTTGAGATGAGCTGGGGCGGGGCGGAGCCGATCACCTTGGCCGATGGCCAATGCCGGCGCTTTCTCGAGGATGGTGATACGCTGACCCTGCGCGGGGCGGCCCGGGGCGCGGGCTATCAGATCGGGTTCGGCCCCTGTCGCGGACGCGTCCTGCCCGCGCGCGCGCTCTGACGACCACATCCCCTTGCATCCGCGCGCGATGGCCAAAGCGCCTGCGCTTTATCTGGCCCGTCCGCGTGGGGCGCTGCGGGGGCGCGCGACCTGAAAGGATTATGAAAGCGAAAGCCTCTATCCTATGAGAGAGGGGTGCTCTGGGGGAGGCTACGGCATGCTGATCTCGGTCGTCGAAGACAATGAAGGGCTGGCGCAGGCGATTGCCGATGTTCTCACCGATGGCGGGCACGGGGTGGACGTGATCCATAACGGGCACGATGCGGACCAGTTCCTGAGCCGCGAGGATGTCAATCTGGTGATCCTTGATCTCGGTCTGCCGGGCATTGCCGGGCTCGAGGTTCTGACCCGCATGCGGGCGCGGGGGGATTCCACGCCGGTGATCATCCTGACGGCCCAGAGCGATACGAAGGACGCGATTGCCGGGCTGAATGCTGGGGCCGACGACTATATCGGCAAGCCGGTCGAGATCGCCGAGCTGGTCGCGCGGGTGGCGGCGACGTTGCGCCGGAGCGTGAAGTTCACCGAGACCGAGCGCTTTGGCGCCATCGATTTCGAGCGCGAGAGCCGCTCGCTCAGCGTGGCGGGCACGCCTCTGGATCTGCCGCGCAAGGAGCTTGCCGTGTTCGAATGCCTCGCCAACAGCAAGGGCCGCCTCGTGTCCAAGGAGGCGCTGTTGAGCTTCGTCTATGGCTCGGGCGCGGATGTCAGCGCCTCGGCGATCGAGGTCTATGTCTCGCGCCTGCGCAGTCGGATCGGACCCCATGGGGTCTCGATCAAGGCCGCGCGTGGCATCGGATACCGTCTGGAGTGCTGACGCCGCGCAACTCCGTGCGCTCGCTCAAGCTGCGCCTGCTGATCCGGATCGTGCTGCCGCTCTTTGCGGTTGCGCTGGCGCTGGGCGGGTGGCGGACCTGGTATGTGTTCGAGACCGCCAAGGAGATCTTCGACCGCAACCTGACGGCCGTGTCTCTGGCTGTGGCGCGGGATCTGGCCTCCTCCGGGGTGGAGCTTCTGTCGCAGGAGACGCTGCTTTTGCTGACCGATGCCAGCGGTGGCAAGATCTTCTACCATGTCCACGGCCCCGACGGCGCCTATGTGGCGGGGTTCGGCTATCCGCCCCGCAGCGCGGTCACCCCTCTCTCGGGGGCGACGGCGCCGGAGCTGTTCGACTCGACCCATCTCGGGCGGCCCGTGCGCGCGGTGGCCCTCGGGCAGCTGGTCAATTCCGCCGGGCTGGAGGGGATCGCCACCATCACCGTCTGGCAGGAGCAGGCCGTCCGTCAGCAATTCGCGATCCGACAGGCGGTGTCCTCGGCGGTGATCATCGTGCTGCTGGTGGGGGCGGTGATCGCCTTTGTCTGGTTCGGGGTCAGTTCCGGGCTCGCCCCGCTCAACCAGTTGCGCAGCGCAGTGGGCCGACGCAATCCGCAGGAGTTGCGCCCGAATGCCCAGGCCGTCCCGGAGGAGGTGCAGCCCCTCGTGGGTACGCTCAATGATCTGTTTCAGGAGGTGCAGAACTCCATCGATGCGCGGGACCGGTTCATCAGCAACGCCGCCCATCAGCTGCGCAATCCCATCGCTGCGGTGCAGGCCTTGGCGGAATCCGCGCTCAATGCGAAGACCACCGACAAGATGACCCGCCGCGTCGCCAAGACCCTGACGGAGGCGCGCCATACCTCGCAACTGGCCGAGCAGCTTTTGATGCTCGAGCGGTTGCGTCATTCCCCCGAAAGCTTCAAGCGCGAGCCCTTCGATGCGGCGGACAGCCTGCTCTATGTGGCGCAGCGGTTCAGCGACCGGGCATTGGACCGCAATGTGGAGTTCGGGTTCGACCAGGATGACCAGCCCGCCCCGCTCGTGGGGGATCCGGAGCTTTTCGGCGAGGCCATCGAGAACCTTCTGGACAATGCACTGGCCCATGCGGGCCCCGGGCTGCGCGGGATTGCCCTGATCCTTGGCAGTGCCGAGGGCGAGGCGCGGATCACCGTGCGCGATGATGGCCGCGGGATCCCGGAGGCCGATCGCGAGATCATCTTCGAGCGGTTCACCCAGCTCGATTTCGGCCGGGGCAGCGGGCTCGGGCTCGCCATCGCGCGCGAGATCCTGCGCGCCCATGGCGGCGAGATCCGCGCCACCGGGGAGCTGAGCGACACCGGGGCCGGGTTCGCCATCACTCTGCCCCTGCGCAATTCGCCCGGAAGCTGAACCGGCAACAAGTTCGTTCCATGAAAAGTTGATGAAAGGAACTTGGTGTAAGCTCGCCATGCGCGGGCTCCGAGCACTGCGACAGATTTACGAACAAGCGGCAAAAGCCGTGACCTGGGAGGATAACATGAATTCAATCGCGAAAGCGGTGCGCCTTGTTGCGGCCGCCTCTTGTGTGACCGGAATGACCGCTGCCAGCGCGCTGGCAGAGGTCGATTTTTCCGGCAAGACAGTGGAATGGGTGATCCCCTTTTCCGAAACGGGCGGCTCCGCCAAATGGGCGAATTTCTTTGCCCCGCTTTTGTCCGAGGCCCTGCCGGGCGCGCCGACCGTGGTGGTGAAATTCATGCCGGGTGCGGGGTCGACCAAGGGGCGAACTGGTTCCAGCGCGAAGAGCACGAGGATGGCACGCTGCTGTTCGGGACATCCGGCTCGACCCAGTTTCCCTATCTGCTGGGCGATCCGCGGGTGCGCTATGAATATGGCGACTGGCATGCGGTGATGGCCTCGGGCACGGGCTGCGTGGCCTATCTGAATGCCGAGGCCGGTGCGATGTTCGATGGCTCGGCCAACAAGCTCAAGGAGATCGATTTCGTCTATGGCAGCCAGGGCGCGACACGCCTTGATCTGGTGCCGCTGCTGGCCTGGCAGATGCTGGGTATGACCGTGGAGCCGGTCTTTGGCATCAAGGGGCGCGGCGACGGGCGCCTGATGTTCGAGCGCGGCGAGGCCAATATCGATTACCAGACCTCGTCGGGCTATCTCTCGGGATCGGCGCCGCTGGTCGAGGATGGCAGCGCTGTGCCGATGATGTCCTGGGGCGCACCGGATGCCGAGGGCAATATTGTCCGTGACCCGACCTTCCCGGATCTCCCGACCTTCAAGGAGGTCTGCGAAGCGACGGAGGGCTGCGAGACTTCGGGGGATTCCTGGGATGCGTGGAAAGCCTTCTTCATTGCCGGGTTCCCGGTGCAAAAGCTCGCCTTCCTGCCAGCCGGCACGCCTAAGGAGGTGATCGACACCTACACCGCTGCCTTCGAGGCGGTCACCGAGCGCGCCGATTTCGCCGAGATCTCGACCAAGCGCGTGGGCAAGTACCCGGTCTTTGTCGGGGGCGGGGCCCAGGATGCACTGGCCACGGCCACGGGTGTCCCGGAGAGCGCGAAGACGTTTGTGACCAACTGGTTGCAAGAGGAATACGGCGTCCGCCTCAAGTAACCCTTTGAAAATCCTTATGCCCGGCGCCATGCGCGCCGGGTTCGATCCTTGAGCTCTAGGGGAGGGGCAGGATGGAGACGTTGAGTATCGCGTTGCCGGCATTGAGCGAGGCCATCGGACTGATCTCGCAACCGATTGTGCTCGGCTACCTCGTTCTGGGGGTAGTGATGGGG
The DNA here is from genome assembly GCF_049800775.1 of Dinoroseobacter sp. S375. NCBI lineage: Bacteria > Pseudomonadati > Pseudomonadota > Alphaproteobacteria > Rhodobacterales > Roseobacteraceae > Dinoroseobacter > Dinoroseobacter sp. S375. The sequence goes on from NZ_JBNAFR010000002.1 coordinate 609,471, forward strand.
CTGTCCATCGGGGTCTTTCCGGGGCTTGGCGGGATTGCCGGGCTGTCCCTGCTGCTGCCGTTCATGTTCGGGATGGACCCGGTTCTGGGCCTCGCTCTGATGATCGGGATGGTGGCCGTCGTGCCCACCTCGGACACATTCGCCTCGGTCCTGATGGGGATCCCGGGTTCATCGGCGTCGCAGGCGACGGTGCTGGACGGCTTTCCCATGGCCAAGAAGGGCGAGGCGGCGCGGGCGCTCTCGGCGGCCTTCGCCTCGTCACTCTTTGGCGGACTTGTGGGCGCGACCTTCCTGACGGTTTTCATCCTGATTGCGCGGCCACTGGTGCTGGCTTTTGGCCTGCCCGAGATGCTGATGGTGACCATTCTGGGCCTGTCCATGGTGGCGATCCTCGCCGGACGGGTGGTCTGGAAAGGGCTTGCGGCGGCCGGGTTGGGCCTGATGGTGGGGACCATCGGCGAGGCAGATGCGGGCGGCAGCCTGCGCATGGCCACTTACGATCTGCCCTATCTGACGGACGGGCTGAAGCTGGTCATCGTCGGTCTCGGCATCTTCGCGGTGCCCGAGATCGTCTCGCTCCTGCGGCAGGACAGCTCGATCTCGAAAAGCGCCACCTTGGGCAGCGGCTGGATGGAGGGCGTGCGCGACTGGTTCAGGAATATCTGGCTCAGCATGCGGTGTTCGATCATCGGGGTGATGGTCGGTGTGATCCCCGGCCTCGGCGGATCCGTGGTCGACTGGATCTCCTATGGCCACGCGGTGCAGACCACCAAGGACAAGAGCCAGTTCGGCAAGGGAGAGATCCGGGGGATTGTCGGTCCGGAAAGCTCCAACAACGCCAAGGAGGGCGGGGGCCTCGTGCCGACGCTCCTCTTCGTGATCGGGCTGATCGGGATCTTCCTGCGCCGGTTCGACTGGTCGCGCCCGGCCTTCCTGATCGGCTTCGTGCTGTCCAACCCGGCCGAGACCTTCACCAACCAGGCCTACCAGATCGCCGCCAGCCGCTTCCGCAAGAGCTTTGAGGAGGGCATCGACTACATCTTCAGCCCGATCGTCATCGTGCTGCTGATCGTTACCGCGCTCTCGGTGTTCTTCGGGCTGCGTCAGGCCAAGATGCTGCAGGCGGAGGGTGATGTTAAATCGGGCTCCAAGCGGGCGCCGGTCACTTTCCTGCTGGTCGTGACCGCCTATCTGGCCGTGGCCGTAATCAACGCGTCGTTCATTCCGAACTACGCCTTTACTGACAAGGTCTTTCCGCTCTTTGCCGGGTCGGTTGCGCTGGTCTGCTGCCTGATCCTGGTGTTCCAGATGATGATGAAGCCCGAGGCCGATGTGATCTTTGCGGACAAGGAAGCGCAGGGCGAGGATGCGGATGCGCCCCATGGCCTCTGGTCGACGCTTGCATGGTTCGCGGGGCTGCTCGCGCTCTCGGCGCTCTTTGGGTTCATCATCGCGCTGGCGCTGTTCCCGGTCTCCTTCTTCCGGGTGCGGGCGCAGGTGTCCTGGACCAAGGCGGTTCTGCTGGCGGCGTGCGGGATCGGGTTCATGCTGGTCATGGCCGGCGCGCTGAACCGCGACTTCCCGCCGGGACTGTTGCAGAGCCTTGTCGATCTGCTCTGGCCGCTGACATGACACAGACGGGGATCCCTTTCGTCTTCATGCGCGGCGGTACCTCGCGCGGGCCCTATTTCCGGCGCGAGGATCTGCCCGAGGATCGTGAGACCCTCGCGCAGGTGCTGGTCAGTGCCGTGGGGTCGGGACATGCGCTCAACATCGATGGGATCGGCGGGGGGACCGCCGTGACCACCAAGGTGGCGATGTTGTCGAAATCCAAGGATAACTGGGCGGATATCGACTACTTCTTCGCGCAGGTCTCGGTCGAGGATCAGCTGGTGGATTTCAAGCCGACCTGCGGGAACATCCTGTCGGGGGTCGGGCCTGCGGCTATCGAGATGGGGCTCCTGGAGCCGGACATGGATGTCACGCGGATCCGGATCAACGCGGTCAATACCGGTGCCCGGATCGAGGCGCGGATCCAGACGCCCGAGGGGCGGTTGATCTATGCGGGCGAGACCAAGATTGCCGGGGTACCGGGGCAGGCCGCGCCGATCGAGCTGACCTTCATGGGGGTCGTGGGGGCCGCCACGGGGGCCTTCCTGCCCACAGGGCAGCTGCGTGACCGGATCGACGGGATCGAGGTGACCTGCATGGATGTGGCCGTGCCCATGGTTCTCGCCCGGGCGGAGGATTTCGGGCTCAGCGGCTATGAGAGCTGTCAGGAACTTGACGACAACGCTGCGTTTTTCGCCCGGATGGAGGCGATCCGGATCGCGGCCGGGGCCCGCATGGGAATGGGCGATGTTTCCAGCTCGGTGACGCCGAAATTCGGCCTGCTGGCGCCGCCCTCCGGGTCCGGATCCATCGCCGCGCGCTATTTCATGCCATGGAAGACCCACCCGACCATGGCCGTTACGGGCGCGCAATGTCTGGCCTCTTGCGCGCTGACACCCGGCACCATCGCCGATGGCATGATGGCCCCGCCAGAGACCAGTCCGGCGCAGCTTGTCCTTGAGCATCCCTCGGGCACGATTGATGTGCTGGTGGAATTCTCTGCCGAGGACGGCTTTGACCTGCAGGCGGCTGGGCTTGTGCGCACGGCCCGCAAACTCGCGGAGGGCCATGTCTATGTCCCCGCCGCGATCTGGCCCGGATTTGGAAGTTGAACCATGAGCCTCAGGAACATTCTCGTCGCCTTCAACGGCACCGAAAGCGCCGTCTCGGCGCTGCAATATGCCGCCGGAATCGCGCGCGGCCACGGGGCCCATGTGACGGCGCTTTTGGCCTATGCCACCCATGACGCTCTCAACAGCCATGCGGCCTGGGTGCCCCGCGAGGCCACCCGGATCATCGCCGATGCCAGCGCCGAGTTCCTCGACGGGATCGAGGCGCAGTTCGAGGCGCTGCGCCCGGGCCTCGAGCTGGGTGACAGGCTGCAGTTTCGCAGGGTTCCGGGCAGGGTCGATACGGTGCTGTCGGACTGCGCGCAGGTTCACGATGTGCTGGTCGTTGGACAGGATCAATCCGCCGAGACGGACAGCCATGTGTCGATCCATAATGACCGCATCGCGCTGATGAGCGGGCGACCGGTGCTGGTCATCCCCAAGGGCTGCGCCGAGCGGCAATCGGGCCACTCAGTGCTCGCCTGGGATGGTGGCCGTGCGGCGGCACGGGCCATGGCCGATGCGCTGGACATGCTGACGGGGCAAACGCGCATCGACGTGCTCACGGTGGGAAACCCGAGCCTCGCGCGCCCGATCGATGAGGTTCTGCAGCATCTGTCGCGCCACGGGATCGAGGCCAGCCACGCGGAGCGCGCCGTGGAAAAGAGCATCGCCGAGACGATCCTCGCGTACTGCCGGAAGCATAAGCCCGGGACCCTGGTGATGGGTGCCTACGAGCATTCGAAGTTCCGCGAGGATTTCTTTGGCGGTGTGACCGCACGGATCCTGGTGGACGCGCCGATCCCCATCCTGCTCTCGCACTAGCGGGCGGGGCCGAGGCGCCCGAGTGCACGGGCCCCGTCCCCAAATAGCCGCAACGCCGCGTCTCCTATGCCCGCCCCAACCGACAATGATCTTTTTTCTCGGTCGGCCTTCGCAGCCGAGGGCAGGCGCGTCGCCTCTGCGGACGGATCCCGGGGCCCGTTCGGAGTGTTGCCACCGCAAGGCGCTGCACAGGACCAAACAGACCCGCAGCCGGAGATCTTACTTCAGGCAGGTTAACCCGGGCTACGGCAACCGGTCCGGCGCGCATCTTCTGTAAGGGCCAGCGTGTCCGCATACGCCAGGTTGAAGTCAAAAGAACCTCTGTTCTTGCGAGGTTAAGTCCGACCCCATCATACTCATCGCTATAAACACGGTTGCGAGTATCACTGTGTCAAACCTCTTGCGTCGATCCGTGTCGATCGATCTCGAGGTGAACCCGGAAGCGGCGCAAATCTTTGCGCTCGCGGCGGTCGCATTTGACGCGAACGGTCCCAAACTGGTTGCGCGCGCGGATATCCCCACAGCACTCGCACGCCTTGATGCGTTTTGCGGAGATTTCGATCACGTTATTGGGCATAACATCCTCCGCCACGATCTGCCCCATCTTGTGGCCGCATCGCCAGCGCTTGCTGCCTTGGCTGAGGCGCCACAAGGAGCAATGCAGAGGACGTGGCCGCGTTTCTGAAGGCCCAGGGTCTTGCGGCTGACTATTACCATGCAAAGCGCACCGCCGAAGAGAAGACCGATATTCAAGAAGCGTTTCGGATCGGGGAGCTTCGCGTTATTGCTGCGACGAATGCCTTCGGCATGGGGATCGATAAGCCGGATATTCGGCTTGTCGTTCATGGCGATGTGCCCGGATCCCTTGGGAATTACCTGCAAGAAGCGGGACGAGCCGGACGTGACAGAGCACCTGCCCATTGCGTTCTGCTGTTCAACGCCGAGGATGTGGACCGTCAATTCAGTCTAAGCACGCGTTCCCGGCTTGCGTGCCACGAGATCGGCGCCATTCTGAAGGCTGTGCGCCGATTGGATAGCCGCACACGCCGCAGCGGAGAGGTCGTGGCGACGCCCGGCGAGATCGTCAAGGAAGAGCGAGACCACGAGTTTCAGCGGGATGACGCGACTGATGACACGCGGATGAAAACGGCCATTGCCTGGCTTGAAGAGGCAAAGCTTCTTCGGCGGGAGGAAAACCGGGTTCAGGTCTTTCCGGCCTCCCTGACGGTTCGGGGTCTCGAGGATGCGCAAGCTGTTTTGGCCCACGCAGAGATATCCGAGACGCGACGCGCAGACCTTCTCCGGGTCGCCAGCCACATCATCAATGCGCCAAAGGAAGAAGGCATCTCGACCGATGAGCTTGGCGGAGCGAGCGGGCTGTCACTCCCGGCTTTGCGCAAGGCGCTCACCGATCTCGAAGCGCTGGGCCTTGCAACCGATGACACCAATATCACGGTCTTCGTGCATGTGGGCGTCGAGGGCCGCTCGAGCGTGCGTCTGGAAGCAACGTCGCGTCTCGAAGCTGAGTTGATCGCACTCCTGCGGGAGGAGGCCCCGGACGCGGATAGCGGCGCGCTCTACCCCTTTAACCTGGCAGCAACCTGTCAAGCGCTCCGCGAAAAGGGGTACACAGCAGTGCGCCCCGACATCGTGTCGAGTTTGCTTTATGGAATGGCGCAGGATGGGCGCGATCTGGATGGCGGACGGGGCAATATCCATGTGCGTCGCGCTTCGCATGGCAGCCTCTTCGTTCGCCTTCAGCGGACCTGGGATGTTGTCGAGAAATCTGCGGAGCTGAGGCGTCAGGCGGCGTCTCGACTGCTGGCGCATTTGACCGACAAGGTGCCGAAAGGCGTTCGTGGAAAGGATGTCTCGGTCGAGACCACTCTGGGGGATCTACTGGCCGGTATCAGCGGCGACGCGATCCTGCGCGCTTCGGTCAATGACCCCAACAAGCTGATGGACCGAGCCCTGTTGTGGCTTCACGAGCAGCATGTCGCAACGCTTGGCAAAGGATTGTCGGTGTTCCGCCCTGCAATCACGCTGCATCTCAATCCGAATGGTGGTGTCTTTACGGTCGACGATTTCGCGCCGCTTGAAGAGCACTACGCGGAACAGACCATACAGACCCATGTCATGGCCACTTACGCGGAAAAGGGCTTGGAGAACATGCCGGACGCAGAACGGCTGGCACTGGACTACTTCGATCTGGACCGCGATCGCTTCATGCGCAGGTGGATGCCCGGGCGCGGAACCGAGTTCCGTCGGCAGGCGACGGGCGAAACCTGGAACCGGATCGTTGCGGCGCTGAACAACGCCACGCAAGAGCAGATTGTAAGGGACAACCGCGAACAGACAAACGTCCTTGTTCTGGCGGGGCCGGGGTCCGGGAAGACCCGTGTTCTCGTCCACCGCATCGCATATCTTGTAAAGATCAAGCGAGAGGATCCCAGGGGCATCTTGGTTCTGGCCTATAACCGACATGCTGTTGCGGAAATCCGGGAGCGACTCCGTCAGCTGATTGGCGATGAAGCGCGCTTCGTCGCTGTATCGACCATCCATGCCCTCGCCATGCGCCTTGTCGGCGCCAGCTTCGCCGGTCGCGCCAGCGGCGATCGGCAAGACTTCGACACGCTTCTTCTGGATGCGGTCAAGCTCGTCCGAGGCGATGGACCAGACCGAAGCACGGCAGAAGCCCTGCGCGAAACGCTCGTGCAGGGATATCGCTGGCTGTTGGTCGACGAGTATCAGGATGTCGGTCCCGAGGAATATGCCCTCATCTCCGCAGTGGCCGGGCGCAGCTTGGACGATCCCGACCTCAGGATCAGTCTCTTCGCCGTTGGGGATGATGATCAGAACATCTATTCCTTCTCAGGCGCATCCGTCCGCCACATTCGCCAGTTTGAAGAGGATTACGCCGCGAAACCGGTCTACCTCACGAGCAACTATCGGTCTTCGCAACACATCATCACGGCGGCCAATGCCGTCATCGGACAATGCTCTGACCGCATGAAGGCGGATCATCCCATCGTCATCAATGACGCGCGCCAACAAGCCCCGCATGGGGGCGAGATGACCGGGCGCGACCCCGTGGCCCAGGGGCGCGTGCAAATCCTGGAATGCCCGCCCGGCAATGACGCGCAAGCGATGGCGGCCATAGACGAGTTGCGGCGGCTCTCGACCCTTGTTCCGGATTGGAACTGGGCGCGGACCGCGATCATCTCACGCGATTGGCGCAAACTTGCACCCGTGCGGGACTATGCAGAGGCTCTGGGCATTCCGGTGGAACTGGCCAGCGAGCGGCTCCCTCGCCTGTGGCGGATGCGAGAGATGCAAGACTTCGTCGCGGCGGTGCGCGCCTCTCGTGGTGAGCTTCTCGGCATTGGCGATCTGACAGCTCGGCTCAACCAGATCCCGTCTTCGCGATGGACCGACCGGATTGGAGAAGGCCTCGGACTTCTTGCAAGGGAGATTAACACTCGTGCCCTGCCGGCGGAGGACATCATCGAATGGCTGGCGGAATGGGCGGACGAGACATGGGGGGAACAGCGCGGGCTTAAGCTCGTGACAGCGCACAGCGCCAAAGGTCTCGAATTTGACGACGTGATCATTCTTGACGGCGGCTGGGAGCGCCCGGGCAAAAACGAGGATCAAGATGCCCCGCGGCGCCTGTTTTATGTCGCCATGACGCGCGCTCGCCGCAACCTGATCGTGATGAGCAACGACAATCACGAATACCTGCCGGCGCGGTCACCGGCCATTGTGAGCCGGGCCGTTGCCCCGGACATCAATGCATTCCCGAAACCAAGACGTTTCTTTCAATCTGCCGAGGCGCGTATGGTCGACCTTTCCTTTGCCGGTCGCCTTGCGAACACCAACCCGTCGCTTGCGGCAATTCGCGAGGCCCGGATCGGGGATCCCGTCACGTTGGAGCGACAGGAAAGCGGTGTCTGGGTTCTGGCGGATATCAAGGGGCGTATTCTCGGGCGCATGGCAAAGAAGAGCTTCGCGCCCCCGGAGAGGGCCGTCTTCGCGCATGGCGAAGTCGCCGCCATCCTGCGGCGATACCGATACGATAACGAGGAGGCGTTCCTGCACCTTCTGAAGCGAGATGTATGGGAGGTGATTGTTCCCGAGTTGGTGTTTGAAGAAGCACCATGACAGTCGGCATTTAACGTCGTCGTACGGAGCCGGTTACCGACAAGGTGCCTTCCGAAACGGATCAGATCCTGAAATCGTATCCGGCCCGTGCCATGCGATCCAACCAAAGAGGAACGGTTCGGCAAAGCTCATGGGTTCTGCGCGCGTGGCCGAGAGACCCGAAGTGAGGTCTGTGCGGGGTATCGCGCGAAGCTTTCCAAACACCGGTGGCCCGTATCCGGTCTCGGTCGCAGGAGCGGAGGTTGCGTCGCCGTTTCCGCGCATCTGATCTTCGCTAAGGTCGCAGTTCTGGCGCGCCGGGGCAGGGGCGCAGGGCGCGAAAACGGCCGGGTTTCGTCCGTCTGTTCATCCCAATCCACGTGATCTGGCGGCATGGTCATGCCGCCCCAATCATTGCGATCAATGGCAGGAAAATCCAAATATCCGGCAAGCCCTTATGGAGGATCATCTTATCTAACGCGAAGCGAAAGGCGTTGGCCGCCATCAGGACGCGAAAACATCCAAAGAAGAAGTACGCGAAGGTTTTGCGTGCTAGGGTCGGGACACATACCCAATAGATGACGGTAGCTGCGAGGGCGATGGCAGAAAGGAAGACCTTCGGACATCTGTCGTATCGTGTCGCAACGCGTCGTCAATCCTTTGGCCGGCCGAATATGATCGCGATCCGGTTCCGGCGTTTGTATCGGCGCGTGTTGTATTTCGCCGGCTTCTTGCACTGCTTACGGCCGGGGATGCGGGCGCGTATGTCCTTGTCTTTCAACGCTTCTCTGAACCAGTCGGCATCATAACCGCGGTTCCCGAGCAACCAATCGACATCCAGCAAGCTACCGAAAAGTGCCCGTGCGCCGATGTAGTCGCTGACTTGTCCGGCGGTGACGAAGAGGTTGAGCGATCGACCCTGGCTGTCGCAGATGGCGTGCAGTTTGGCCCCTCTCGGTGATTGTTCCAATCACCTGCCGGTCAAGGGTTCATGCCGCCCTTCGTTCGACCAAGCAGGCGCCAACGCCCCCCTTTTTCATGCCCAAGCCGGTCGCTGTTCGGTGGGGCTTGAGATACGCTGCGTCGATCTTCACGGTCTTCGTCTCACCGTGCTCGGCAGCCAGACCGGCTATCATTCGCGCGAAGATGCCCTTGTCGCTCCATCGTGTCCAACGGTTGTAGAGCGTCTTATATGGCCCGTAGTTGGTGGGGGCATCCGGCCACCGCAAGCCATTGCGATTGATGAAGGTAATCCCACCTAGCAAACGTCGTTCATCGACCCGTGGCTTACCTTGTGCTTTGGGAAAGAAGGGCTCAAAACGCGCCATCTGGGCGTCGGTGAGCCAGAACAGATCAGACATGCTCACCGCTCGTTTTTCCGACCGTGACACACACCAGAGAAATCAATGGATCCTGACCCTAGTGTGGCAGCATGATTGCCGAAGTCTTTGACAAAACTTGTGCCGCAAGCCTGTCGCAAGGCTGCTGTATGCTCTCTCTGGTTTGTCCCCGTGCCCGGAGAGCAGATGAGGGCGCGCCGCGCAGGGTTCAGAGCCCACGCGCTGTGGATTTATCGCCTTCAAGGCGAAGAGGGGCAAAAGGTGGTTGGGACCCCTGGGGTGACAGGCGGGGGAGGGTCCGAATTGGTATTTTGACGGTTCATGACGAACACACCGGCCGATGAACGTGCCTCTCACCTGTCGATCAAGCGGAAGTCATGTGGGCTTGTTTGGGCGTCTCGTCATTGCCGTTCACGCCAACCCTGCCGATCGGGGATCCAGGAGGTCTGGTTGTCATCGGGCACCAGCGACGCGCAGAGGCGTGCCGCCGCAAAGGCCCAGGCCCCGACTGCGTGGGCGGGGGTCGTCATACGCTGCAGGAGCGCCTCGCGCTGGCCGGGCGGGCGCGGGAGCTCCAGCCCCATGGCGAGCAACTCCCGTTCGCCACGTTTCCAACGGGCGCGCATTCGAACCCATCCGGCAAAATCAGACGGAGGACATGTGCTTGCCGTCACCTCCGAGAGGATCAGCCGCCGGTCCGCGGGGATGTGAGACGCGGCGAAGATATCGTCGCCGGAAACCTCGGGCCACGCGCCCCACTGGCCGCGCCCTGCCTCAGAAAGACCGACAGCCCCCAAAAACCCCGCATGGTGTGCATGGGGCAACGCATCCCATGTCTGCGCCATCGCGGCGGAGAGCCAGGAGACCCCTTCGGTGCGGTGCACACGCCGCGCGCCCACAAGGTCCATTTCCCCGTCGCATAGCGGGCGCAGAAGCGCTTGGAATGCTCCGTCTTGCAGCACGACATCCGCGTCGAGGTAGAAGCGCGGAAAGAGATCGCCAAGGACGACATCGCCGGCCTGCAACGCGCCCGTCTTTCCCGGGCGCGGCAGCTCGATCACGGTCACACGATCCCCGCCCAGCTCTCGGATGGTCTGGGCCGAGTCGTCCTGGCACCCGTTGCAAACGCAGACCAGTTTGGCGGGCAGTCCGCTCAGTTGCCGCAGCAGCGGGGGCAACGTCCTGCGCAGAGCGTCGGTTTCGTTTCGGATCGGCATCACAACACCGAAGGGGGGCGGCGACGCGGACATCCCTATTCCTTCGGGTTGGAGATCAGAAGATAGGCCGCAAAGCTCCAGACAGCGGCGGAGCACAGCAGGGGCAGCAGCTCCGGCGGTCCCGTGAACACAGCGTCCAGCAGGAACATGCCCAGTCCGAGACCGAGAAACACGCCTTTGGTGGATATCTGCCAACGCGACCCAAGGAAGGTTTTGGGGCGATGCGCGGGCAGCCAGCTCTCCCAGTGTCCATGCGTCTCATCGGCGTTGATTTCCTGAAGATACGCCTTGATCTGAGCCGTGCGCACACCGTGGTGGCACCATTGGCTGGCCCCACTCAGCACAACGCACTGAAACGCGAAATGGAGCAGGGAAGACGCTTCCGGCATCACCGCAACTACGATGGCAAAGGCTGAAAACAGGACGAGGAGAGCTTGCAGCAGCATGTTCTGAAACAGGATTCTCTGCTTGAGCTCCTGCCTCAGGGACTGAATTTCAACCGGAACATCCTGCATATCTACCAAGCCATCCTTTTCCAGATTTTCCAGCGGCGTTGCACCCGGTCCACCCATCCGGAGACGCGGTTGCGGTAATTGTCGCCGTACCAGGGCATCAGGCGCAGCCCATCGGTTCCCCGCTCGCGGTAAAAATTCGGCACCGGGTGAAAGTTGCGCATCTTGAGGTGAAAGACGTCATGCGCGGACCCGGCCTGCGGGGGCACGATCCAGCGCCAATCCCCGGCGACCCGGCGTCCGCGCGCCTGTTCACGGCTGTGGAAGGTCATGAATTGCTCCGACGCCTTGTGGTGATCGATGATCGTCGCCCGGGCGGTCTGGAACGATTGCAGCACCGCGCGGTTCAGCTCGGTCAGCGCCACATCCTGCCAAAGGGAGGATCCTTCGGAGATCCCGATCGCGCGCGCCACTTGCGGCAGCAGGTCATAGCGTTGGGCATCCGCGAGATTGCGAGAGGCAATCTCTGTGCACATGTAGTGACCGTTGAACGGCGCACAGGGATAGTCCACGCCGCCAATGGTCATGATCATGTTGCTGACAAGCGGAACCGCATACCAGCGCAAGCCCAACGCATCGAAATCCGGGTATTGCGGATGGCGGATGTCGACCTGCCGGATGGCCTCGACAGGGGCGTCAATCATGATGCGCCGATCCTTGGGGTCGCGCATGAAATAGGGCAGCAGATCAAAGGCGCCAGGCTCCTCTGGAGGTGTCCAGCCCATTGACCGCGCGAGCTTTGTGGATTCCGCGTTCTGCCGGTCTCCCAACGTGCGTCCGTTCTCCAGCGTGTGGCAGGCATAGCGCGAAATCTGCCCGCTTTCGATCCAGGTCGGTATCGCGTCGCCCTGGATTGGTGCGAACACCGAGATGATCGACCGAATGCCCTTGCCGGAATCGGCCTCCCTGAGGTGATCGACCATCCGCGCCGCCATGGCATCGGGGCTTGTAAGCTTGCGGCAATCATTCACCTCAAGGCTTTCCCATGGCAGGCGACCGATGCATTTGCCCGTGTTGCGCCAGGCAAGCCGTGCCCCGAAGGCCAATTCTTCCAGGGTGTGTTCGTAATATCCGTGCCTGCGCAGGTCGCTCCGAACCTCGGCCCACCTGCGTTGCCGGAGCGTGCGCCCGTGACCGGACGCGTCATGAAACGTGTTGAGGAACGCTTTGGCTTCCTCCTTGCGTTCCAGCGCCGACAGCGTCCGGATGCGCCGCTGGAGGGATGTGCCCCTGCTTGCGTCGGAGCGGACATAGAACTTTCGGCGCATGATCTACATCAGCCCATCAAACTGCCGCGCCGCATCGCTCAGAGCCTTGCGATTGATGTCATAGACGATCGAGAGCGCGCGGGCTTTCGCCCGACGATAGGCCCGGTCGCGCGGCACCGTATAGCGGTACTCCGAACGTGCGCGCGCGTGGCGATGCTCACGAATATGCAGCGGCAGATCCTCTTCCCCGGCCTTGTCCTGCATCGCCTGCCAGATCGGCGTGTCCGTATGCAGCGTGAAGTCATTGAACCGGACCCGGCCGAGATAGGGCGCATGCTCGTCGAGAAAATCCGCCGTCGCTTCCATGTCCTGAGCCGTCTCGCCGGGAAACCCCTTGAACATGGTGCAGCGCACCGAGATGCCTGCCATATGCGCGTCGCGGATGAACTGGGAATTGCGCTCGACCGAGCTGCCTTTGCGCATCGCATCCAGGAGAGTCTGGCTGCCACTTTCCAGCCCGAAGGAAATGCGCCGCATTCCGCCATCGGCGGCCGATTGCAGATCGGCTCGGGACAGCCCGTTATCCCGTCGCGTGTCGACATGGACGGTGCCCACCCATTCCGCGCCGCGGACATAGCGCCTGATATTCTTTCCGATATCGCGCAGCATGCCGGGCCAGGAGTTCAGCTTCAGATCCAGGAAGAGAAAGTTGGTGGTCTCGTGCCGCCGCGCCTGTTCTTCGATCTCGTAGAGGACGTTTTCCACGCTGCGCGTCCGGAACGTGCGGCCCGATGCGGAAATGACATCAGAGCAGAACAGACATTTGTCCCATTGGCATCCCCGTCCGGTCATCACTGGAACGATGCGCACCGGATAGCGGTCCCAGGGAAAGTCGGAAAAGTCGGGCAGAGGGATCTGGTCAAGCGGGCGCAGCGGACGCGCCGGACCCGAGGATCGCCCATCCGGCAATTGCACCCCCGGAAACTGCAGCAGGTCTTCACCAGCATGGAGCGCCCGAACGATCTCTGGCAGGTTCAGATCCACCTCGGCCCCGACAATTGCCGACAAACCCGGGAGGTCTCGCCATGCTGCCGCCACGTCGGGCAGATTGAACATCGGCCCGCCCAGCACCACCGGAACACCATGCTCCTTGGCCCGTCGTCCGATCTCACGGATGGTGGTCTGGTGATGAAGATAGGCAGACAGAAGAATGGCATCGGGCTTTTTCTTCAACGCATTGGTGACTTCTCGCAGAACCGTCGCATGGGGGCGCTCCGTATAGCGCTGTCGGCTCCGGCGGGCGTAGTCACGCAATGTCAGAGCAGGCTGCCAATCGGTGAGATGGATGCGGCGCCGAACGTGATCAAACAACCATTCCCGGCGTTCCCGTTGCGTGGCCGGCGCATCAAAGGCGAGCGGGCACAGCACGCTCACACTGTGCCCGTTCTCGCGCAGGCTCGCTGTCAACAAGCCGATTGCGAGCGTCGGGAAGGACGCAAAATTGTTGAGATCGACGATGAAAATATCCAGCGCGTCGCCGCGGTCGTCCGATGCCTCTCGAAGGCCTGTCGCGTCGTCTGGAGATGCTGCCGCGATCCGGTTGGCTGGTCGTAATCCACGCAGGCTTTGCCTCATGATCAGCTCCCAAACACCAAATACAACTACACGCGGGGCTATTAACCATTATCACGAATTCGAGAGAATCAAACAAAAAAGGACATAGGCCTCATGGCCCGAGGGGCGTGGAGACAGCTCCGGTCACTCGGATGGAAGGGTGGGTTTCACTGCCACGGGAGGAGCATCGCGGTGGGCGCGATCGTGGTGAGGAGGCCTTTCCGCCGTCTGCAGAACCGCGGTGCCATGCTCCAACATTCTCTGAGCCCGCTGAGCTTGACGTCCATGCAGCTTTGGAGTGTGCCTGCGCGTCACAGATTTCGAGCATTGCGCTGTATCTAGGAGACAGGTGCCTATCCCCATGGTTCGCAACGCTGTTCTGAGACACTCCACGTCATAGCCGTCATAGCCGAGCAGCCGAGACCTTTTCAAAGCATTGCTTGGTCTCCCACCGCTCCCTCCAAGAGACGGGAAAAACCCCAACAGCCGGGGGACAATAAAGGCGGCCTTTTGATCTTTCCAACAAAGTCCTCGCGCGTTCTTGTCCCACATCGCGCAATGGCACCATGCAAGCGCTGCATCTCTCGCAAGAGCGCACGCTCAACACCGCCGTCACACATTCGAAGTAAGCGTAACAGAAACCCCGGTGTCTCATCGCTTCTGAAAGAATTGAGGGACTTGATGGCAGGTGATTTTTGTAATGGTGCCCGGGGGCGGAATCGAACCACCGACACGAGGATTTTCAATCCACTGCTCTACCCCTGAGCTACCCGGGCACGGGACGGCTGGGCCGTCTCAGGGTGCGAGCGTTCTAGACGTGAGAACGGGGAGTGTCCATAGGGGTTTGGGGAAAAAACTTGGTCTCAATGTCGCGTTTTTTGCGCGTCTCGGAACACCGGGTCTGCCGCACCGTCGGACGGGGTTTCGGCGAGCCGCGCCATGGCCTGTTCGGCCTCTTCGACGTCCTCATCCCGCTCCGAGGCGATGGCGTAGCCGCCGGTCATCCAGCGCCCCAGATCCACATCTGCACAGCGTTTGGAACAGAAGGGGCGGTAGCGGTCTGCGGCGTCTTTTTGGCAGATCGGGCAGCTCATGGCAGGTCTCTCCGGCGCAGGGGGATGCGGTCGCGTTTGCGCTGCAGCTCATAATGGCCAAGCGGGGTCCAGCCCACCAGCGACGTCTCGGTGGCGTCCTGCCGGAAGGCGGTGCGCAGGGCCTGTTCCAACGCTTTGCGGTCCTTCTTGGGCATCGGGGCGAAATCCACGGTGATCTGTCCGCCGAGCCCGCGCAGGCGGAGCTGCCGGGGCAGGGCGCGCGCCGCGGCGATGTTGGCCTTCATCCCCGCGGCGGGGGAGGTGTCATTGCCGGTATTCACATCCACCGCGATCAGGGCGCGGGTCGGCTCGACAACGAGGCTGCCGCCCCCGGGCAGATCCGCCTCGGGATCCGCCAGATCCGCCAGCGCGTCCAGCACGCCCAGATCCTCGAACCCGCCGGGCTGCGTGATGATCTCGTCCGGGGCGGGATCGCTCCAGTCGCGCCAGGCCAGGTGATGTGCGTCGGGCGCGTCGATCAGCAGGGCAGGCGCGTCACCTGTGCGCTCAGCCGTGATCGCCTCGGCCAGCGCCAGGGTTTCGGCGATATCCTCGGCCAGTTCGTCCTCTGGGGCGTCTGCGGCGGCCGAACGCAGGATCATGCCGGTCTGATCCGCAGGGGCCAGGTCCTCGGCCAGGATCCGCAGGCGGGCGCGGATCTCTTCGTCGCGAATCGAGCGTGCGATGTTGAGGCCGGGGGCGCCCGGGCTGACGATCACATAGCGGCTCTTGAACAGCACCCGGTCCGTCACGGGCACGGCCTTGCCCGGCTCGGCCACGCCCGAGACCTGCACCAGAAGGGACTGGCCCGGTCTCCGTCCCCCGCCGCCGCGCAAGAAGCCCTGCATCCCGCCGAGCTTGACGAAGGCGCCGCCCTGACCCTTGACCGGACGGTCGACAATGGCGCGGAAGATGGCGCCGGGCAGGGGCGGGTCGCCCTCATCCGGGTCGAGGGTGAAATCGTCGAGCTGCCCCTCCACCATGCGGGCGGCGGCGCGCCGGCCGTTCAGGTGGTCGAGGATGATCATGCAGCCCTTCATGTGCCGCGTCCTTCTGGGGGCGCATGTCCCGAGGGGCCCGGCGCGACGATACCGGCATGTGTGAGAAGCGCGGCGGTTTCCGCCAGAGGCAGGCCTACCACCGCTGTATAAGAGCCGCTGATCCAGGGGATGAAGGCAGCGGCAGCGCCCTGGATGCCGTAGCCGCCCGCCTTGCCGACCCAATCCCCGCTGTCGAGATAGGTGGCGATATCTGCCGGGCTCAGGTGGCGCATGCGCAGGGTTGTCTTGACCTCGCGGCTCACCAGCCGGTCGCCATGGCGCAGGGCGATCGCGGTGATCACCGCATGCCGGCGTCCGGACATCAGGGTGAGAAAGGCCTCCGCCTCGGCGCGGTCTTCGGGCTTGCCGAGGATCCGCAGCCCGACACTGACTGTGGTGTCGGCCGTCAGCAGCACCTCATCCGGCGCAATCTCGAGCGCTTCGGATTTCTCGCGCGCCATGCGCCGCACATAGGGCAGGGGCCGTTCACCCGCATGGGGCGTCTCGTCGATATCCGCCGCGCGCACGGCATCAGGCATCAGCCCGATCTGAGCCAGCAGCTCCAGCCGCCGGGGCGATCCCGATCCCAGGATCAGGCGGGGTCGGGGCGTCACCGTTACTTGAAGCGGTAGTTGATCCGACCCTTGGTCAGATCATAGGGGGTCATCTCGACCTGCACCTTGTCGCCCGCCAGAACACGGATGCGGTTCTTGCGCATCTTGCCTGCCGTATGTGCGATAATCTCATGGCCGTTCTCAAGCTCGACCCGGAATGTCGCGTTCGGCAGGAGTTCCTTCACGACGCCGGGAAATTCGAGCAATTCTTCCTTGGCCATGGTGTCTCCAACTAAAACTGCCCGCTCAACGACGGGCGCGCCAGCATATGCGCGGATTTCCGGAAGTTTTCAAGCGTGTTTCTGCGCAAAGGGCGTGAGCTGTGCCATATTGTGCTGCCCATCCCATGCCGACGCGATGTCAACCTGCTCCGGGAGGCACGAAGAGATCGGGGCGCGGGCCCAACCGGGGGTGTCGGGGGCGGTTTCAGCGAGGATGCCGTCGGGGGGCGCGCCGCTGTCCGGGGCCACGTAGATCCCGGCCTGCCCGGCGGAGCGGTCGAGATAGGACGACAGGGCGCAATCGCCCACGGTCTGGGCGAGGGCCACATGTCCGCCGCTCTCGAGGGCGCGGGCCCGGGCGGCGATGCGCACCCGGCTGGCCCCGGTGGCCCCTTCGGTCGCCGAGGGCATCAGGAGAAGTTGCGCGCCGGTCTGCCGGATCGCGCGCGCCTGAGACGGAAACTCCCCGTCATAGCAGATCAAGACACCAAGCCGGGGCAGGTCGGGCGGGTCGAATACCGGCAGGGCCGTGCCGGGGCGGAGGGGCGTCTCGGCCTGCTCCCACGGGGTGAGCTGGCGCTTGTCGACAAAGGCGATCCCGCCATGCGGTGTCACCAGAGCGGCCCGGTTGACCAGATCACCCGTCTCGCTGCGCGCGGGCAGAGATCCGGCCAGCAAGGTCGTCTTGTGCGCCCGGGCGATGGCGGTGACCATCTGCCAATAGCGCGGGGCGGCCGCGGCCGCGCGTTTGGTTTCCTCGGCCGTGTCGAGCGGGGTCGTGGCCCCGATCAGCGCCGCCTCGAGCCCCGCATATTCCGGAAAGACCACAAGCTCTGCATCCGCCTCGGCCACCCATTGCGCGATCTTGCGGTGCAGGCTGTCCCAATCGGGCAGGACCTCAACCGGATAGGCGGCTGCGGCGATGCGCATGGTCATGCCACGGACCCTCTGGTGCGTCCCCGGCTCACAGGGCCCGCATCCAGATCTGCAGCGGTTTCTCGGTTTCCTCTGATGCGCCGACATCCAGCCAGCGCATCCGCAGCTCGGCCCCGTCCACGGGCGCATAGCCGCGTTTGCGCCAGAACGGGTGCAGATCCCGCGCCTCAGCCGGGCGCGCGGGATGATCCACAGGTCGCGTGACCGCGCAGAAACTGGCATGGGTCGCGCCGAGCGCGCGCGCATGGGCCTCGCGCGCATCGAAGAACCGGTGCCCCGCCCCCTGTCCGCGATAGGCCGGGTGCAGCACCGATTCCGCGCAATAGAAAATCTCCATCCCCGGTTTGGCCAGGGCGTCATAGGCCTCGGAGACATCCGCGTGGTCCCGTGCGGGCATGCCGGTGGCCGCCCCGACAACCTCACCCTCTGCGGTCTCGGCCAGAATCACCACGGACTGCGGGCAATCGCGGTAGCATTCAAGATAGTGCGCCTCATAGACGACATCCCCGTCATAGAGATAGGGCCAGTCACGAAACACCGCGATCCGCAGGGCGGCCAATGCCGGAATCGCCTCGGCCAGCTCGGCCCCGCGCAAGGTCCGAAACCGCAGGCTCATACCACATGCCCCGGCGGGCCAAACCGGGCGAGCATTCGCTCGCGGATCTGGTCACGGGTCTGGCGATAGCTGCGCAGCTTGGCCTCGCGGGTCTCGGACATCCCGGCTGGATCCATGATCGGCCAGTACTCCACATCGAGGTGAAACAGCCGGGTCAGCTCCAGAGCCTGCCGCTGGCTCGCAGGCGAGAGCGCCACGATCAGATCGAAAGAGGACAGGTCATCGCCCCAATTGTGCATATCCTCGAAGGACCGCGTGCGGTGCGCCTCCAGCGTCACGCCGATCTCGTTGCACACGGCCACGGCAAAACCGTCGATATCGAGATCGTTCTTCACCCCCGCCGACTGGATATAGGCGCGCTGGCCGTAAAACTTCTTCATCATCCCCTCCGCCATGGGCGAGCGGATCGCATTGTGGTCGCAGCAGAACAGGACCGAGGAGGGGAAGGGCATGGCCTAGCCCCCGAAATGCAACACGCAAATCAGGGTGAACAGGCGTCGGGAAGTGTCGATATCCACCTCCGCCTTGCCGTCGAGCCGTTCGAGCAGAAGCCGCGCGCCCTCGTTATGGATGCCGCGCCGGGCCATATCGATGGCCTCGATCTGGCTCGGAGGCAGGCGTTTGACCGCGTCGAAATAGCTCTCGCAGATTTGGAAATAGTCCTTCACCACCTGCCGGAACGGCCCGAGCGAGAGGTGAAATTCCGCGACCTGCTTGGCCTCGGCATCCGACAGGTCAAAGACCAGCCGCCGTTCCCGGATCGCCAGAAGCAGGCGGAAAGGGCCCGGCGGCACGTCGCGATCCTCGCGCGGCGGCAGCTTGAAGGCGTTGTCTTCGAGAAGATCAAAGATCGCGACCTTGCGCTCCTGCTCGATCTCGGGCGTGGGCGGGGGCAGGGCGCTGTCATCAATGGAGATGTCGATCAGATAGCTCATTCCGCGGCCTCCCCCCGGTTCAGGCGGTCGAGGCGGGCGCGGACGCTGAGGCCGTGCGCCTCGAGGCTTTCGGAAATCGCCAGCCGTTCGGCGGCGGGGCCGATTTCGGCCAGCGCCTCGGGCGTCATCTTGGCAAGCGTCGTGCGCTTGACGAAATCCATCACCGAAAGGCCGGACGAGAACCGTGCCGAGCGTGCCGTGGGCAGCACGTGGTTCGGGCCACCGATATAGTCGCCGATCGCTTCTGGCGTCCAGGCGCCGAGGAAGATCGCACCGGCGTGGGTGATCTTTTCCGACAGCGCATCGGGATCGGCCACGCAAAGTTCGAGATGTTCCGGCGCCACACGGTTCGACAGGGCGGCGGCCTCGTCGAGATCGCGGACCGTGACCACGGCGCCGAAATCGCGCCAGCTCGGGCCCGCGATCGCGCGCCGCTCAAGCGTTTCGAGCCGGGTCTCGACCGCGGCGGCGACCGCGCGTCCAAACTCCGCGTCATCGGTGATCAGGATGGACTGCGCGCTCTCGTCATGCTCGGCCTGGCTCAGCAGGTCCACGGCGATCCAGTCCGGGTCATTGTCGCGATCCGCGATCACGAGGATCTCTGACGGGCCGGCGATCATGTCGATCCCGACGCGGCCAAAGACCCGGCGCTTGGCGGCGGCCACATAGGCGTTGCCCGGCCCGGTGATCTTGTCCACGGCCGCGATGGTCTCGGTGCCATAGGCCAGCGCCGCAATCGCCTGCGCGCCCCCGATCCGGTAGACGGTGTCGACCCCCGACAGTCGGGCGGCCAGCAGGACCAGCGGGTTCACCACGCCATCCGGGGTCGGCGCGCAGATCACCAGCCGTTCCACCCCGGCCACCTGAGCGGGGATCGCATTCATCAGCACCGAAGACGGGTAGGAGGCCAGCCCCCCGGGCACATAGAGACCTGCCGCCGAAACCGGGGTCCAGCGCCAGCCCAGCTCAGCCCCGGTCGGCTCGGTCCAGCGGGCGTCTTCGGGCATCTGGCGGGCGTGGTAGGCGCGGATGCGCTCGGCGGCGAGTTCCAAAGCCGCGCGTTCATCGGCGGGGACCTTGGCAATCTCGGCCTCGATCTCGGCGGGAGAGAAGGCCAGCGTCTCGGGCGTCAGCTCCAGTCGGTCGAACTTCGCCGTCAGCTCGAGCACTGCGGCATCGCCCCGGGCGCGCACATCGGCGATGATCGCGGCCACCGTGTCGTCCACATCCACGGCATCCTCGCGCTTCATCGTCAGGAGCTGTGCGACCTGCGTTTCGAATTGCGGATCGGTGCTGGACAGGAACATCGGCATGGGGCTCTCCTTTGTGGGGCGAGACATAGCCGCCGCCGCCAGCCACCTCAAGCGCGCGCGTTACGGATGCGAGGGGGATTTCCGCGAGGGCGCGAGATAGGGGCGGGTCACATCCTGCAGGGTGACGTTGATGCACTCGACCGACAGGGCAATCGCCCCATCCCCCGCCAGCGTCAGCTCCAGCGTGCCCGCGCCGTCCTCAGCAGGGGCAAAGGACAGCGACAGCAGCGACAGGATCGTGTCCGCATCGCCGCGCACGACACCCGCACTGCGCACGGCCAGCGCATCATCGATAACCAGCATGGTTTGCACCCGCTCGACCGGGCGGCCCCGCGCCTCGGCGCGGTCGCGATCCTCCCAGCGGAAGCGGTTGAGCAGCAGGGCAAAGCGCCGTTCGGATTTCCGCCAGCTCATCTCGCTGGCCGGGAACACGGCGTCCTGCACCAGCGCGGAGATCACTTCCAGATCCTTGGCATCCTCCGCCATCAGGCGCAGGGGGCTTTCGCCGCCATCTTCGAAGGTTGCGTCTTGGCTCATTGCTCTTTCACCCGCTCGATACTCGCCCCGCAGGCGCTCAGCTTTTCCTCGACCCGTTCATAGCCGCGATCCAGATGATAGACCCGGCTGACAACGGTTTCCCCCTCGGCGGCCAGGGCCGCGAGGATCAGCGAGACACTGGCGCGCAGATCCGTTGCCATGACCGGCGCACCCTTGAGGCGCTCGACCCCGGTCACGGTGGCTGTGCCGCCATGGACATCGATCTGCGCCCCCATGCGGATCAGTTCCGGCGCATGCATGAAGCGGTTCTCGAAGATTTTCTCCTCGAGCACCGAGACCCCCTCGGCGGTGCAGAGCAACGCCATCATCTGGGCCTGCAGATCCGTGGGAAAGCCCGGGAAGGGCTCGGTCACCACATCCACGGCCCGCACGCGGCCATTGGCACGGGCCACGCGCAACCCGCCCTCGGTCTCGGTCACGCTGATGCCTGCCGCATCGAGCTTTTCCGCGAAGGACGCCACGAGGTCCATGCGCCCGCCCAGCAATTCAACCTCGCCGCCGGTGATGGCCGGGGCCAGCATATAGGTGCCCAGCTCGATCCGGTCGGTGACTACCGGATGGGTCGCCCCATGGAGCCGGTCGACGCCTTCGACGGTGATAGTCGATGTTCCGGCCCCGTCGATCCTTGCGCCCATCTTGGTCAGGCAGGCCGCCAGATCGACGATCTCGGGCTCGCGCGCCGCGTTCTTGAGCACCGTGGTGCCCTTGGCGAGGGTCGCCGCCATCAGGATGTTCTCGGTGGCCCCGACCGAGACAAAGGGAAACTCGAAGGTCGCGCCCCTGAGCCCGCCGGGGGCCTTTGCATGGACATAGCCTTCGCGCAGATCGAGCTCGGCCCCCAACGCCTCAAGACCCTTGAGATGCAGGTCCACGGGCCGCGCGCCGATCGCGCAGCCGCCGGGCAGGGACACGACCGCATGCCCGTCCCGCGCCAGCATGGGCCCGAGGACGAGGATCGAGGCCCGCATCTTGCGCACGATGTCGTAATCGGCGGTGTGGTTGTTGATGTCATGGCTCGACAGGGCGAGGACCTTGCCCTCCTGCAGGCTGCTCACTTCGGCCCCCAGCGAGCCCAAAAGCGCCGTCATCGTCGAGATATCGCTCAGCCGCGGGGCATTGGTCAGCGTCAGGGGCTCATCGCTGAGCAGCGTGGCAGGCATCAGGGTGAGACAGGCGTTCTTCGCGCCCGCAATCGGGATCGCGCCCCTCAGAGGCGCGCCGCCGCGAATGATAATCTGGTCCATCTGTGCCTGTCCTTATGCCCGGCCATTCTCGTCGGTCGGAGTCTGATCTGCCTCGGGGTCTGCCGCTCTGCGCGCCCTGGCCTGCGCCTTTCGCCGCTGCATGTTCGCCTTCAGCGCATCCTTGAGACGCGCTGCGCGCGCATCCTTTTCGGTTGGCCTGTCGCCCGAGCTATGTCCAGAGTTTTTTCGCCCCATGGGGGACGTCTTATCGCAGCCGGAAAAAAGGGTCCAGATTGCGCTTGCGCCGCTCTGCGTTTGGGCGTAATCAGCCGCCCATCGCGAAGGCCACTTCGCAGGCTGCTGCTGTAGCTCAGAGGTAGAGCACTCCCTTGGTAAGGGAGAGGTCGAGAGTTCAATTCTCTCCAGCAGCACCATCTCATGCTTTTTTCCGGATAACCCTCCTAACACCTTGAAAGGTAAGGTCGTTTTTGGAGTTCCATACACACCTTCCGGCGTGTAGGTCAGCGGATCTGAAAAAGCCAGTCTCAGCACTGTCTGACGGACCGCGTAGCTCCCATTTTTGTATATATCCCAAGGCCTTGAGAGGAACCGCAAGGAAAGTTCCATACATTCTTCAAACCTCGCTGCATTCGGGAGGGGTTCTTCGGCCTTCGAGACCAACACCAACTTCTCACGTTCGAGCTTTTCGATCTTGGTTTCCAGAGCTTTTAGAACAGAGGTGTGAGCTACCCCCCGAAATTCGGACACTGACGTAAGCTACGAATTGCTGTCTGCTGATCTTCGACGAAGAGGAGATCAGAGATGTCGAAACGGAAGAACCATTCGCCTGAGTTCAAGGCCAAAGTTGCGCTTGAGGCATTGAAGGGCGAGCGGACGGTTGCTGAGTTGGCAAGCCAGTTTGGCGTTCACCCGACGATGATCCACAGCTGGAAGCGTGCGCTGCTTGAAGGCGCGTCTGGCGTGCTCGAGCGTGGTGGCCGAAAGACGCCGGAAGTGGACGAAGAACAGGTCAAGGACCTGCACGCCAAGATCGGGGAGCTGGCTGTGGCCAATGATTTTCTGTCACGAAAGCTCAAACCGTGGACCGGCAAGTGAGGCGGAAGATGGTTGAACCAGCCAATACCGATCTGTCGATTGGCAAACAGTGCAGGCTGCTGTCGATCTCGCGGTCATCATTCTACTACACGCCCAAGGGCGAGACGGCGATGAACCTGATGCTGATGCGTCAGATCGACGAGCAGTTCCTGGAAACACCGTTCTTCGGTGTCCGGCAGATGACTTGGCACCTGCGCAACGAGGGACATCTGGTCAACGAGAAGCGTATCCGCCGATTGATGCGGCTGATGGGGCTCATGCCGATCTACCAGAAGCCCAACACCAGCAAGGCGGCGAAGGGGCACAAGACGTATCCCTATCTGTTGCGCGGTTTGCGGGTGACCCGGCCCAACCAGGTCTGGGCCGCAGATATCACCTATCTGCCGATGCGGCGTGGGTTCCTGTATCTGGTGGCGGTCATGGACTGGTACACCCGCAAGGTGCTGGCCTGGCGCATATCCAACACGCTGGAAGCAGACTTCTGCGTCGAGGCGCTGAACGAGGCGATCCACCGCTTCGGCCCGCCCGAGATCATGAACACCGACCAGGGCAGCCAGTTCACGTCGTTTGCCTGGACCGACCGGCTGCGGCGATCCGGCGTGCGCATCTCGATGGATGGCAAGGGACGCTTCCTCGACAACATCTTCGTGGAACGGCTCTGGCGAAGCCTCAAATACGAATGCGTCTACCTGCACGCTTGGGAAACCGGATCAGAGGCGACGGCGGGTGTCGGAAAATGGATCGAGTTCTACAACCGCAAGCGCCCCCATTCCGCCCTTGGCGGCCAACCGCCAGCCATGGTCTATTGGCTGAGAAAAGACGAAACCCAACCCGATCAGCAGGAGCAGAGAGTAGCTTAGATCACGCCGGAAACTGTCCAAACATTGGGGAGTAGCTCA